>JAWSUI010000132.1:0-1969 GCA_033551855.1 Deferrisomatales bacterium | reverse complement strand
GTCCCCCTGTCTCAAACCTGAACAGGACGTTTCGCGGAGGCAGCGGGAATTGCTGACCCTTGCCCCATCTGCCCCATTGCAGCCCCTTCAGGATTCGAGTCTTTGCCCCTATTGCCCCTTTGGTGCCCCTTTCGCTAACCGGTAGGAAACCCCCTTGCCTGTGGTTCCCTCTTTCTCGATGAGACCAGCAGACGTCAATTCAGCCAAATCAAGGGAGGCCGTCCTCTTTGCGACGGAGAACTCCTCCTGATATTGCGAATTTGTGATTCTCCCGTGAATCTTCAAGAACTCGATGGCCTTGCTCTTACGGTCACTTAGGTTGTACCCGGCCAACACTTCACTCGTCAGCCAGTCCCGCCAGACCGCGATGGTGAACTCGCCTCCGCGCTGCGCGAAGTCGGGCTCGGGCAGTGCGTGTTCGAGGCTCTCGCGGATCATCATGAGGGTGCCGGTGCCGTACTTCTCGATGTAGCGGGCGAGAAAAAGCGCCTCGCAGACGCGGGGGTTGCGCGCGACCGAACCGTGGGGCCGCCGCAGGCCTTCCAGAGTGAGGGGCGGCAGCAGCGTGCCGGGGTTCCAGACCTCTACGCGGTCGGAGAATACAGACACCTGCACGGCGCCCGCCGAGGTGTAGTCGCGATGGGCGATGGCATTGACGATGGCTTCGCGGATGACGTCGGGCGGAACTTCGTAGCGGACGGGTGCCTGAGTGCTCTCTGCCCGGGTGCCGACGCTGAGGTTCAGCTTGGAGAGGACGAAGTCCGTGGCCTGGTCCACTTGGTCGAAGAGCGCTCCCTTGAAGATGCGGTAGAACGGCACGGGGCGCTGTACCTCGGTGCCGTGGAAGTGCATGCAGCGCACCTCGGCCGAAGGCAGGAAACGCTGGGGATCCCAGCCAAAGAGCAAGATCGCCGCCTGAGTTGGCTGCTGGCCGTGGAGCAGGTGGAGGTGGGTCAGCACCGCGGCCGCAGGAGCCTCGGCCGGAAGGGGAAACTGCCGTGCCGCCCGGGCCCGCCGAACGAAGGCCGAAACGGCCTCGGCGTTGATGTCCTCGAGGGTCGCGCCGAGGCACGGCCGGTCTTCGAAGGGGCGGTCCTGGATGGCGCCAACCGCCTCGAGATGGTCCACTAGGCTCGCGTAGAGCGCCGCGGTCAGCTCAGGGATGGCGCCGAAGCGCCGGCGGATGAGCTCTCCGCCCGCCCTTCCGACGAGAGCCCGCATCTTCGGGTGCCGGGTCCGGTCGTCCGCGCCCTTGACGAAGATCAGTCGAGGTTTGCCGGCGGCGGTGGCGCGGTCGAACTCCCGCTCGGTGGGCGAGACGCCCTCCGCGTCCTCGTAGCCGTATTCCTTGCCAAACAGGCCCACGTAGACCGCGCAGCGGTCCACCTCGGCGAGGTACACCGCATCGGCCCGGCGATCTGCGGCCGGTAGGTCCTCGAACAGAACGACGCTGAAGAAGCGCCTCAGGAGCGGGTCGTTCTCGACGAACGCCTTCACCGCCCGACGCTCCTCCGCCAGCTCCTTCTGCACGCTGCTGACGAAGATCCTCTCCTTCGTCATTGTTCACCCTTCACTCGCCCCCTCCTGGGGCTCGCCCTGCGGGCGGTCCTTGGGGACCGTGCGATTCCACTGTCCTGCGGAATCGTCACCCTTCACGGTTTCGCCGATCAGCTTGTTGAACTCACTCTCGACCTTCGCCTTGAAGTCGGCCTCCATCTGGAAGACCTCGGTGAATTCGGCGAAGGCCCAGCGGCCGTGGGTCTTGAGGTGGTTCACGCCCGGGACCCAGTAGGTCTCCATGGTGAGCTTCTTGTCCTTCGCGTCCTCGCGGCGGTAACCCTTGACCTCGATGACCAGGCGGAGCAAGTCGTCCGGGCCCCGGCCGTCGTCCACAAGCACGATGCAGTCCGGAATCAGCAATTCCCGGGTAGGCCACCAAATGGCCGTGTGAAGGTTGCGGTGAGGCATC
>JAWSUI010000131.1:0-2071 GCA_033551855.1 Deferrisomatales bacterium | reverse complement strand
CCCGCACCCGTCCTGCCCGCACCCTGTGGCGGAAGCCGCCGCCCGTGGTGGGCGACTCCGGCCGCGCCCACCGCCCACCCGACCGCGCCCGTCCGGAAACACGCGCCATACCGGATAGTTGCGAAAACCCACTCCTCGGCGGGCCGGGCGGCACGAACGATGCTACCTCCTTCCGGACGTGGGCTCTTTGAGCAACGCCCGCGCGACGAGGGTCGGATGGTGAGGATGACGGTCATCGCGACCGTGAGGGAGGAAAAGAAGGAGGAGTTCCTGCAAGCGGTGCGGTCCCTGCAGCGCGACAGGGTGCGGGAACCGGGCGCACGGGAGGCGGGAGTGTACGAGGACGGCGACCGGACCCGCTTTCGCCTCGTGGAGGAGTGGGAGACCCAAGCACACCTGGAGAGGCACCGCGAGAGCGAGAACTTCCGCGTCCTCCAGGGCGCGCTGAAGGCCCTGTGCGTGGAAGCCGACCTCCGGTGGGGGCGGGGTCCCGACGAAGGGGGCTGACGCCGGGGCGCCGAGCCTCCCGGCGCGGCAGAGTTGTCCGCCCGGCTGACTGCCGGGGGCCGGTGGGCTCGCTCCGCGTCTGCGGCCGCGCCGCCAACTGCGGGCGGTACCCGCTGGATTGCAGCAGACAGTTGGATGGGCCTCCCGGAAAGGGGGCGAAGGGCAAGGGCGCGCTCACGGAAAGCAGCACCGAAGGGAACTCGGGGAAGGGCTTGAAACACTGCGTCGTTCGTTCATCAAAGGAGAGAGAAGAGATGAGGAAGCTGATCGGATCTCTTGGGGTTCTTTGTTGCGTCCTGTTGCTCGGCGGGGGCCAGGCCTTTGCCGACGATCCGACCTGTTATGACCTCGTAGCCGGCAACGGCAGCGACGTGGCCGGAAAGGTGTGCGTCTCTGTGGACGGTGCCAATCTGAAAGTAGAATACGACCTCGACGGCTGGTGCATGACGAAGTCCCACCTGCACGTAGCAGACGACCCGGGCGACATTCCCCAAAACCGGGCCGGCAATCCCACAGTGGGGAAATTCGCGTACGGGGAGACCTACGACCCGTGTACGGACGGGGACGCCTTTGCGATTCCGCTGGCGGATCTCGGCGACGGACCCTTCTACATCGCGGCCCATGCGGTCGTTTGGGACGAGAGCAGCAACGCTACCGTGACCGTGGCCAGCGACACGAGCACGCGGGTCGTGGAGGTAAACGGCGTCACAGGAGACGCGGACGCTGCCTTGGCGCTGAAGCCCCTCGGTTACCCGAACTGCGAATCCTACAGCTCCGACAGCACAGTAACGGTATGGGACACGCAAATTGGGTCAACCAACTTTGCCAGCTTTCAAGCTGCAGGGGCCCGCTGGATCTGGAACGCAGACCACCCGGACAACCCGCGTGACGGCGACGTGGTCACGTTCGAGGAAACGTTCGACGTCCCCGGCCTGCCATTCGGCGCGAGCCTCCTCATCACCGCCGACAACGCCTTCGTGGCGTCGCTCAACGATTCGTTCGTGGGGCAGAGCGTCAGCATCGGCCCGGGCTTCGACGACTCCTTGCAGGAGCAAGAGAACGGGACGCCCCAGGCGGGCGATGACTGGGGAGTTGCCTCCCAGGGCTGGCAAAAGGTCGAGTCGTTTCCGCTCGGCGGCATCGTCAGCGGCGAGAACACCCTTACGGTCGTCGCGGCGAACGAGTACATGATGTCCGATGACAGGCAATTCGGCTGGAACAACACGGCCAAGGCTTATACGGGGGCGATCACAAACGACCCCACTCCCGGAGCCAGTCCCGGCGAGTATCCTTGCTACAACCCCGCCGGGCTGATCTTCAAGGCGAGCATCGACTACTATGCGCGCAGCGAGACGGCGTGGGGTGCAGCGGAAGAAGGAGGAATGTCCTTCCCGGGTAGCAATTGGGCGACGTATTTCGTGTATACGGTCCCGGAATAGCCATGTAGCCCACCGCAACCATGTAGGGTGGGCACCGCCCACCGAAACCAAGCCCGAACCCGCGACGCCCCCGGGGGAAAACCTCCGGGGGCGTCGTTCTTTGTCGGCGTCACGGGGTTGGGGGG
>JAWSUI010000130.1:0-2104 GCA_033551855.1 Deferrisomatales bacterium | reverse complement strand
AGTGATCGTCCGTCACGTCAGGAACATCTACGCGACCGGCGAGTTGGATCGCGCCGCAACCTGTGCAAAAAACGCACAGGTTGCGGCCGACGGCAAGGTGCGTCAGATGGACCTGTACAACCTCGATATGGCGATCTCCGTTGGCTATCGAGTCAACTCGAAGCGAGGCACCCAGTTCCGCATCTGGGCGACGCGCGTGCTGCGCGAGCACGTGGTCCGGGGCTACACCGTCAACGCGCACCGGCTCAGGGAGCTCCGGCAGGCGGTGCGGCTGGTGGCCGACGTGGCCGAGCGGCGCGACCTCTCGGGCGACGAGGCGAAGGCCGTGCTCCGGGTCGTCTCCGACTACGCCTACGCCCTCGACGTCCTCGACGACTACGACCACCGGCGGGTCGAGCTCCGCGATGTGACCGCGGGACCCACGGCGGCCCTCTCCGTGGCAGAGGCGCGCCGCCTTGTGGAGCGGCTTCGGGAGCGCTTCGGCGGCTCGTCCCTCTTCGGCCGCGAGAAGGACGCCGGCCTCGAGGGCTCTCTGGCCGCTATCGTCCAGACCTTCGGCGGGGCCGAGCTCTACCCGAGCCTCGAGCAGAAGGCGGCCACCTCCTCTACTTCTTGACGAAGAACCATCACTTCGTCGACGGCAACAAGCGGATCGCCGACAACGCGCTTGTGGCCATGACGCTTCTCATCGCCGAGAGTCGGCCCGATGAGAAGGACGTGCTGACGCGGGTGGTGGTGAATCTGATCAACCGGAAAAACCAGTGAACGGCAGGCGCAAGGGGCCGGAGACTTGACCGCACCGCGACCTTCTCGGGCAGGCAGCACGCGATGCCACCGTGCCCAAGGAAGGGAACGAAGCGGCAACTGGCCGCGAGCGCGACGGCGTCGGCGCTCCTGCCTCCCAACGCGGAACGCGGCACCCGGCACTCGGCACTCGATGCGGTGAAGGGGGTGTTTCGGAGGAGGCGAGATGCGCAAGCTCTTGGGTACCAGTGTCCCGCCCAGCGCCGCTTGGGGGCAAGGGATGGCGAACAATCGGCCGCGGCGCTTGCCGGATCACTCGCCCGCGAGGCGCTTGGCCTGGGCAATCACCGCGTCGGAGAGCCAGTAGCCGTTCGCTCTGGCTGCGTGCAGGAGAGGTACGACCTCGCCCACAAGACCCCGTCTCTTGGCCACCAGCAAGATGCCGACGGTGCCCGTGACCCGGAGGCCCAGTTGGCGAGCTGTCGCACGGCCGGCGTGGTCATCCATCAAGACGAGGGTGGGTGCGCCCAGGGAGACGGCAAGGCGCAGTACCTCTTGTTCACCCCGGTCGAGGCCTTCGACGGCAGACCGAACAGCTTCTGTGGCACTGGGCGCCTTGACGGTACGCAGGAACGCGGAAAGGGCGCTATCGATGACGTCCGACTCGGGACCGATCTTCCCGAGCAGCTCCCGCCGGACGCGGGCGGGTATGCACACGTCGGCAAACCCGAGCCTGCCGAGAAGAGGCAACCGCCCGATCTTCGCCAAGGCGATGAGCGGGCCGGTGTCGGACACGAGGGTCATTTCGAGTCCGCGGCTACGATGTCGGAGCGGAGCTCGCGTTCCAGCTCTTCCTCGGAGTAGTTGAAGAGGCTGATGCGATACTTGGAGCACGTTTCCATGAATTCGACTCTTGACATCTGTGCGAGCTCGGCAGCTTTGCCCAAGGATATCTTGCCCAACTCGAACATCTTTAGTGCCGCCATGAGGAGAAGATGATCCTCCAGCTCGTCCTTGGTCAGGTGCAGCGCGTGTTCGAAGTCAGGAGGGATCTTAGTTCCCATTGTCTCTGCGTTCATTGGGTGCTCCCGATGCGACTTCGGGTGAGTGGGGCAACCACCGGGCTTATGGATGAGAACCCAGGATACCAGGGCTCCACGGCGCAGAGAAGGAATGGTTCGGATGCGTTCCCGGCCCGAGGCTCTCTGACTTGACCGGCGCCGCGGCCAGCCTGTACAAGGGTCAGACCTACGGGGAGGCAACGCGATGGGGCGAACGCCGGGGCACGGAGGCGAGGCAGCAGGGCGGCAGACCGCCCCTCCCGACCCTTCCTCCCCTCCCACCCCCCAGCCCCCGACCC
>JAWSUI010000129.1:0-2551 GCA_033551855.1 Deferrisomatales bacterium | reverse complement strand
GGGGGAGCCGGGCCCTGGGGGCCCCCTTTCGGCAGGGAGGCCGATGCGGTCGGGTGCGCCGGTGCCGGGCGAGGTGGACGCACCTCCCGTCTAGTGGGTTACTTGGCTCAGGACGCCCTCCACACCTTGGCCGAGCCGTTCGGAGGGGGTGACGACCATCTCCCGCCCTGCGACTTCCGCGCGGAAGCGCTGCTCGGATTCGCTCTCACGGTACACCTGCCGGAGCTCCTCCACCAACCGCCCCTGCTTCATCGGATCGACCTTGTGCTCGGTCAGGAGGTCCTTGAGGCTGCGGACCTGGCTGCCCTCCACCCATGCCAGCCCGAACTGCTTGGGCGGCTTCCCGATGAAGACGTAGGCCTTCTCCGGGGTGGGGATGACCTCGAGGGGGTCGTTGACCCCCTGGGCGAGGGACTCCAGGGCCGGCTGCAACTTCGTGAGACGCCGCGTGGCCGGGTTGTCGGCGTCGAGCTCCGGATACTCCTGCCGGCCACCAAACAGTTTATCGAAAAATCCCATCGACAGCTCCTTTCCGCCCGGCGGCACCTCCCATTCTAGCGGACGAGGGGAGCGATGTACAGTTTTCCCATGTCGGAAAAGGAAGATTGCGCTCGATCCCGCGCGGGCCGGAAGCGGATTGCTGCAATACGCCGGTTGGAGGTGGACGGACTCGGCGCCGGGCCGCGTAGGCCGGTCCTCCCCGGCAGGGGACGCTGGAGGCTGCCGCCCCCTTGCGGCTAGCGCGGCACCTTCGGAAAGGTCCCCTCCCAGAGCCCCTCGAAGAAGGCTCGGGCGTTGGTCCCCAGGGAGCGGGTCCGGTAGCCGCCCTCCTGGACCACGAGGGTCGGCAGACCGAGGGAGCCGATCATCCGCCCATGGGCCCCAAAGTCCCGGGCGGTGAACTCCCAGGTTCCGGTGGGGTCGCCCTTGGCCGGGTCCAGTCCCAGGGCCAGCACGAGAAAGCGCGGGGCGAAGCGGCGAATCCGCTTGAGGACGTCACCCAGGGCTTCCCGGTAGTCTTCGGAGGGGAGGTGCTCGGGCAGCGGCACGTTTAGGTTGTACCCCGCGCCGGGACCGGACCCCTTCTCGTCGGCGAACCCGCTGAAATAGGGATAGGCGAAGCGGGGATGGCCGTGGAGGGAGGCGGTCAGCACATCCGGTCGCTCGTAGAAGATGGTCTGGGTGCCGTTGCCGTGGTGGTAGTCCACGTCGAGCGCCGCCACCCGGCCGTGGCGGCTCAGGTAGTGGGCCGCCACGGCGCCGGAGTTGAAATAGCAGAACCCCCCGAACACCCGGCGCTCCGCGTGGTGGCCCGGCGGTCTCACCAGGGCGTACGCCAGCCGGTGGCCGCGCAGGACCGCCTCCGCGGCGGTGAGGGCGCACTCCACTGCCCGTCGGGCTGCGAGGTAGGCGTTGCGGTTGAGCGGAGTGAAGGTGTCGATGCAGTAATACCCGGCCCGAATGGGGAGCTCCCTGGGGCGGCGGGCCGCGTTGCGCAGCGGGAAGACATAGGGGTACACGGACTCGCCCGGCTCCACGTGAGTGCAGACCCTGCGCAGGTACTCGACGAAATCGGGGTCGTGGACGGCCTTGATGTGCCGCTCCGAGAAACGGGCCGGCTCCCGGAGATCGAACAGGCCGGTCTTGTCGATCTCGCGGCGGATGGAGGAGATCCGGACAGGGGCCTCCACGTACCCCCGCTCCCGGACGTGGTGGATCTCGTGGCGGTCGTTCACCACGAGGGCGATGCGCTGCTCCAGGGAGCGGACCCTCCGCACGGGGATCGAGGGCTCCGAGGTCACGTAGCGGGGCGGCCGCAGCACCACCGGGTCGTCCCGGAAGGAGTCCAAGACCACCCGGTTGTACTCGGGCGGGCATACGCCCTTGTACTTTCGCTCCAGGATCGCCCGGACGATGTCCACCGCACGGTGGCGCGGAAGAGGGGCGCCGCGGCCCAGACCGTCAAAAACCAGGTAGGGTGGGCAGTCGTCTCCGGGTCGGAGGGGGGTCTCGTACCGGGTGTTGGCGATGGGGCGGGCCCCGTAGCGCTCGTAGAAGCGAAGGCGCCGGACATTCTGGCGGAGCACCTGGGGGTCGCGGCACAGGGCCGGGTCGTCCGGGAGGGACTCGAAGAAAATGCCGAGGCAGTCGAGGTGTAGGGCCTCCTCGCGCGCACGCTCGTAGAGGACGCTGCCGAGGCCCCCGCCGGTGCGCTTCTGGGCCGCGCTGAGGAAGTCGAGATAGAGGAACCGGAGGTCGGGGGCGTGGAGCACGAGGGCAAAGCCCTTGACCCTGCGCCCGTCCTCCGCGACGAACAAAATGGCCCGGAACCGGTGGCTCAGGGGGTCCCTGAGTTGGTCGGGGATCTTCCCGATATCCTCCTCGCCCAGGAGGGGAAACTGGGCGCGAAGGATTTCCTGGACCTGGGCCACGGCGTCCCGGTCCGAGGGGATGGAGCAGTCGTAGACCCGGCGGATCGCAAACACGTGGCGGCCGTGCCTACTTCGCCGGCCCCCAGTCGACGAGGGGGCGGGTGGAGGCCACGTCGAAG
>JAWSUI010000128.1:0-2620 GCA_033551855.1 Deferrisomatales bacterium | reverse complement strand
GGCCGAGGCGAACCGCCCGGGGGGGGACGCATGCGGGAGATGCCGGCGCTTCCCCGGCGGCGAGCGGGCCTCGGGCGCGGCCGACCGCCCGAAGTCTAGGCGATTTGCGGCCTTCGGATCGCGAGCCTCCTCATGCGGGCCCGCAGGGTGCTCGGGTGCACCCCGAGCAGGCGGGCCGCTCCGTGGCGACCTTCGACCCTCCAGCCGGTGTCGGCGAGCGCCTTCAGGATGTGCTCCCGGTTCATCCGGGAGAGATCGCGGAGCTCCTGCCGTTCCTCGAGACCCCCCGGCCCCCCGCCCTCGTCGGAAGCCACCGCGTCGAGCCTCTCGGGAAACCGGAGCACGGGGGCGTCGGCCACGATGACGGCCCTCTCCACCATGTTGACCAGCTCCCGCACGTTTCCGGGCCAGGCGTAGCCCTGGAGATCCTCCATGGTGTCCGCGGAGATTCGGTCGATGCGCTTGCCGTGCTTCTTGCAGAACTTGTCGACGTAGAAGGCCACGAGGAGGGGGATGTCTTCCCTGCGCTGCCGGAGGGGCGGGATCGTGATCGGAAAGACCTTCAGCCGGTAGAAGAGATCCTTGCGGAAGCGGCCCTTCCGGGTCTCTTCCTCCAGGTCGCGATTGCTCGAGGCGATGACCCGGACGTCCACCCGCACGGGGTGGGGGCTGCCCAGGCGCTCGAACTCCCCGTCCTCGATGGCCTTGAGAAGCTTGGCCTGGAGCTCGAGAGGGAGCTCTCCGATCTCGTCCAGGAAGATCGTGCCCCCGTCGGCGAGCTCGAAGCGGCCGATCTGCCGGGCCGAGGCCCCGGTGAAGGCGCCCTTCTCCCTTCCGAAGAGCTCGCTCTCGATCAGGTTGGACGGCAACCCGGCGCAGTTCACGTTGATGAACGGCTTGTCGCGGCGGCCGCTCGCCTGGTGCAGGGCCCGCGCAAATATGCCCTTCCCGGTGCCCGTCTCCCCGGTCAGGAGCACCGTCGCCTCGGTGCCCGCGACCTGCCGGATGCGGTACATCACGTACCGGATCGCGTCGCTGCGGCCGACGATGCCCGAGAACCCGCTGGCCGAAGCGACTTCCTGCCGCAGGTAGACGTTCTCGGCCTCCAGGCGTTCCTTCAGCCGCCTGAGCTCGTCCAGGGCCTCTTCGCGCTGTTCCTCCGCGCGCTTGCGTTCGGTCACGTCCTGGATGGTGCCGATCATGCGCACCGCCCTCTGGTTCTCGTCGAAGGTGACCATCCCCCGCGCGTCCACGACGCGCTCGGTGCCGTCGGGCCGCGAGATGCGGTGCTCCAGGGAGTACGGCAGGCCGGGACGGGACATCGACTCGTTCGTGGCCCGCTCCACGGCCTGGCGGTCGTCGGGGTGCACCCGGTCGAGAAGATCCTCGCGGAAGGCGCCGGAGTCCTGGGGCGGAATCCCGAAGATGCGCCAGAATTCCTCCGACCCCCGAAGGCGCCCGCCGACCAGGTCCCACTCCCAGCTGCCCAGGTGGGCGAGGCGCTGCGCCTCGGTGAGCTCGTGCCGGCTCCGGAGCAGGGCCCCGTGCTGGTGCCGGTGCAGAAGACGGGTACCCAGGATCTCGCCGAGAACCCGGAAGCGGCGCACGCAGTCCGAGGGCCACTCCCGCTCCCCCCGGGTGCACCACAGGCCGATCGCGTGCGTGGCCCGGCCGCCCACCGCCAGGGGGAGGATGAGCGCGGCGCGGACGCCCCGCTGCTCCCAACTGGCGCGGTCCACGGCGGCTTCCGGTGGAAGGGCGTCGAGGCGGGGGAAGGCGACGGGGTCCCCCTGCTCCACGAGCAGGCGATAGGCCCACGGGTGACGGGTCGCGAGCACCTCCAGTGGCTGCCGTTTCAGGCCCCTTCCATGGTGCAGGGTCACCGCTTGGATTTCCGGAGCGCCCGGGAAGGATTCGAAGAGGCCGCAGTGATCGGCCTCGAAGAAGACGCAGATCCGTTGGAGGAGGCCCGCGATCTCCCCTTCGGCCGCTTCCGGGTCCGGGGTGGCCGGGCAACACAGGTCGGAGAGCAGGCCCTCGAAATGGCGTAGCTGCTCGAGTTCGTGCCCGGGCGTCCCCAGATTCTCGGCAGGAGAAACTGGCCGATCCTCCTGTGGCCCCGGCCCCCCGGCGAGGCCGCCGGACACGCCGGCCGCTACCGTGCAGCGAAGGTCACCCCCGGTTCGAGCGGTCACCGGCGCCGTCCGGACCCTTCCGGGCGGGTCATCCATGGGATCACAAGGCCTGGGATGGTGCCCGGCGAAAGGTCCGAGATCTTAGGATTCTTGCGGTAAGCGGCCTCACAAGTCAGTCCCTCCCGTGTGCCTCCCTGAGTTGGACAAAACCGCCGGCGCTGCTAGTCCTCCGGCCCCCTGGGCCCACGCCCCGACCGCGGCCGCGGAGCATCGGAGGCGTTTGTTCAAGAGCGGGAAACAAGCAAAAATTATTCCGCAAGTGGATTCAAACCTTCATCCCTCTCCAACTCCTTGGAAACCTAGCAAATATGGGAGGCCCCACGCTTGCTCCTCGAGGGACCATCCCAGGGAGGTGTGTCGACTCTGTCCGATAGACGGAAGTTCTGGTGCAGAAATCGTCTAACCTCCTTGAATAGCTGAAGGTT
>JAWSUI010000127.1:0-2633 GCA_033551855.1 Deferrisomatales bacterium | reverse complement strand
CCCCTGCCTCCCGGACTCCCACCCCCAGGGCCTCCAGGCCCCGGCGGGTCGCGGCCACGTCGAGACCGGCCTGGAGCCCGGTGATGCGAGACCCCCCCTCGGCCAGGGCGGAAAGCAGGAGTGCCCGGTGGGAGATGGACTTGTCCCCCGGGACCCGCAGGTCCCGGCGCAAGGGCGGGATGGGGCGAACGGTCACCGTGTCCACGACGGCTCTCCGGTTCCGGGGAGGTGTCGGAGGAAGGGCTCCCGCAGCGCCACGAACCGTGAAGAGCACGCATCCAAGAGGCGGCTGGCGCCGGCATGCACCCGGTCGCAGCGGGCACCGAAGGAGGCGGTGCCGCGCAGGGGGCGGCTCACGTCTGCGCCTCCGGTGCCCTCCCAAGCTCGCGGCCGACCGCCCGGGCCACGGCGGCAAGCTCTGCGACGAGGCGCGCGAACCGCTCCGGCTTCAAGCTCTGGTTCCCGTCGCACAGGGCCCTCTCGGGCCGGGCATGGACCTCGATCATCAGGCCGTCGGCACCGGCTGCGAGCGCCGCTTTGGCGAGGGGCGCCACCAACTCGAAGCGCCCCGCGGCGTGGCTCGGGTCCACGATGACCGGGAGGTGGCTCTGGGCCTTGAGCACCGGAACGGCCGAGAGGTCGAGGGTGCTGCGGGTCGCGGTCTCGAAGGTTCGGATCCCTCGCTCGCACAGGATCACCCGGGGATTGCCTTGGGCTGCGACGTACTCGGCGCTCATGAGGCACTCGGAAAGGGTCGCAGACATCCCGCGCTTGATGAGCACGGGCTTGGTGAGGTTGCCGACCTCCTTGAGGAGTCGGAAATTCTGCATGTTGCGCGCCCCGATCTGCACCACGTCGGCGTAGCGCGCCACGAGGAGGGTGTCGCGGGGGTCCATGAGCTCGGTGACCACGGGGAGGCCCGAGTGTTCGCGGGCATCCGCGAGGAGCTCGAGCCCCTTCTCCCCCAACCCCTGGAAGGCATAGGGGCTGGTCCGGGGCTTGTAGGCACCGCCCCGGAGGAGGGTCGCGCCGGCTTCCTTGATCGCCTGGGCCGTCTCCAGCAGGAGCCCACGGTCCTCGATGGAACACGGGCCGGCGATCAGCTGCACCCGACGCCCCCCCACGGGCACGCCGCCCACGTCGATGACGCTGTCCTCGGCCTGGAACTCCCGGCTCACCAGCTTGTAGGGCTTGAGGATGGGGATCACCCGCTCCACCCCGGGCATGGACTCCAGGGGAAGCTCCCGGAGGGCGTCCTCCTCCCCGATGGCACCGAGGATGGTGCGCTTCTCCCCCGCGGACTCGTGGACCGCCAGCCCCAGCGCCTTGAGGGTCTCGATCACCTGACGCCGGTCCTCCGGCCGGTGATCCGGGCGCAGCACAATGATCACGGCATTCCTCCCACCGCCGCGACCGCTCGGTCGAAGGCGGTCTCGAACACCGCCAGCTCCTCGGGGGTCCCCGCGGTCACACGGATCCAATCCGGCAGACCAAAGCTCCGGGCGGAACGGACGATGACCCCCTCCCCCAGGAGCGCCTCGAAGCAGCCGTCCCCGTCCCCCACCCGGGCCAGGACGAAGTTGGCCTGGCTCGGCACCGTGGACACCCCCCGTCCCTCGAAGAAGCGCGCCAGGCGCAGCACCCCCTGGCGGTTCACCTCCCGGGAGCGGCCCACGTGGGCGTCGTCGTCCACCGCTGCGGCGGCCGCCGCCTGGGCCGGCCCATTGGCGTTGAACGGGAGCCGGAGGCGGTTCATGTAATCCACCAGGCGCCGCGGCGCGATCCCGTACCCGATCCGCAGAGAGGCCAGCCCGTGGGCCTTGGAGAAGGTGCGCACGGCGATGAGGAGGCGGCCCTCGTCCAGGTATTCCCGCCCCACGGGGAACTCCGGGTCCTCGGCGTACTCGGCGTAGGCCTCGTCCAGCAGGATCCCCACCCGGGGGCTGACCCGACCCAGGAAGCGCTCCCATTCCCGCCGCCGGAAGATGGTCCCCGTGGGGTTGTTCGGGTTGCCCAGGATGACCAGGGCCGTGGTCTCGTCCACAGCCTCCGCCACCGCCTCCAGGTCCACCGCGAAACCCCTCAGCGGGACCCGCCGCACACCGCCCCCCTGGGCTCGGGCCGTGAGCTCATAGATGCTGAACGACGGGCTCGCCAGAACGACACCCCTGCCCGGGCGGACCAGTAGCCGGACCACCATCTCCAGGATCTCCGAGGACCCGTTGCCCAGCACCAGGTTCTCGGGGCCCACCCCCCAGCGCCGGGCCAAGGCGTGCTTCAAGGCGAACCCGTATCCGTCGGGATACCGGTGAAGCCGGGCCAGCTCGCCTTCGAGGGCGGCCACGGCCGCGGGGGACGGCCCCAGCGGGTTCTCGTTGCTCGCCAGCTTGACGATCGTCGCCAGCCCGCGCTCCCGCCGGAGCTCCTCGATGGGCTTTCCGGGGACGTAGGGCTTGAGGTCCAGGACCTGGGGGCTGACCGCCTGCTCGAAGAGATCGGCACCGACGGGGGCTGGCGTGGGTGACATAGTGTCCTGTGGGTTCGAGACCGAAGGGGGCGGCGCCCCGGTTCCGGGGAAGCTAGAAGTCCTTGGGGGGTGAAGATCTTGAAAGACGAGTCAAGTTTTTACGCTG
>JAWSUI010000126.1:0-2722 GCA_033551855.1 Deferrisomatales bacterium | reverse complement strand
TACCACCCGGTGGCCCCGCCCCGCCAAAAAGGCGACCACGTGCCGGCGCAGCTCGGCGTTGAACCGCTCGCCGTAGGCGCGCGTATGGGCCCAGCGCAGCGAGGGCAGCCGGTCCTGGGTCCGGTTCGACCGGCGGGTCTCCTCGGTCACCGGCAGCACCCATACGATGATGGTCCCCTGCCACGGGCTCCCCGCACCGAAGGCGTCTTCGAAGACCTCCCGGGGGGTCCAGTGGAAGGCCCCAACGATCGTGCGGTACTCCTCGAAGAGCCCGTCCGACGCCGAGGCGAACCCCACCAGGGGCTCGCCGAAGTACGGCCCCGAATCGTCCGGGTGGCGGTTCGACGGGCTCTCGCGCACGAAGCGCGCGATCTCCTGGCACAGCTCTTCTTTCATGGGTCGTCGCCTCCGTTGCTCAGGGTTGCCGCCTCGTGCCGGCCCCTGGCCGAGAGGAGGCGGAGTGCTGCGCCGGTTCAGCCTCCGATCGCGCGCTCCCACCCCTGCCCCACGTCCATCAAGGGGCGAATCGCCTCGACCTGGAAGAAGGCTGCCGCCTGGATCATCTTCTTCGCCGCGTCCATGCCGATGGCCTGGCCGATCTCGGCCCGCTTCTCCTCGAGCTTCGGCCCCTCGGTGTGGCACTCGGTCAGCTTCAGGTAGACGCGCACCCCTTTCCACTCCGGTGCCGTCGGCCCAGGCTCCATGACCAGGAAGACGGCGTGGGGGTTCTCCCGGAGGTTCTCGAGGCTCTGGTTCTTTCCCAGGCCCACGGTCACCGTCTGCTCGTCGAGCATCCGCATCGAGCCGAAGACTGCGGCGTTCACCCTGCCGTCGCGGCTCGCCGTGCTCAGGGTGCCGAGACGGGGCTGCTTGTTGAAGAAAGTCACGAGGTCTTGGGACATGGGAGGCTCCTTTCGGGGGCTGGGTTGCTTCTCCGCGGACGCGGTGCCCGCGGAGGTCGTCTGCCTTCGTCGAGGGGGCTCACGGCGCACCCGGCTCGCGGCGCACCGCGCCGAGGTCAAGGTAGCGTTGGATGGCGGAAGCCAACTCCGCCGGTTTGAAGCCGAAGGGGCCCAGGCCACCGGCGTAGGCCACCCGTCCGTCGGTGCCGATCAGGTAGAGCCGCGTCGGCCGGGCCGCGTACGCCCGGTTCACCCGGTCGTCCATCTCGTCCACATAGGTCGGGATGCCGTAGGCCAGGGTCTGCTCGCAGCGCCCGGCGATGGCTCTTCGCTCGTCCAGGGTGCGGGGGTCGGATAGGTCCGTCAGTGCTTTGGACCGCATGAGCTTGATCATGAGCCCCCACACGCCGCCGGTGAGCGCCCAGCCGTCCACGGGGTGGGCCTCGCGGATGTAGATCGGCACGAAGTGCACCCGGTCCCGGTAGGTGGCGTAGAGATCGCGGAGACGCACGGTCCCCTTGACGTAGGGGGGTCAGGTGAAGCTACCGAACACCAAGGCGACCGGCCGGTCTCCCCGCAGCTCCGAGAGCCGCACCGACCGCTGCCCCGTGGTGTCGCGGAGTTCGAAGTCCGGCGCCGCGTCGCCCACCTTGGGCGCCTGGGCATCGTGGTGTTTCTGCCACCGGTGCTCCGCCTTCGCGAAGCGGACGATCTCGAGAATGCTGGGCATGGGGTGTCTCCTTGGGCGGACAACCGCCCGATCACTTCTGCTGGGCCGTGGGACGATGGAAGCAGCGTACTGGAGTGGCGACACGGTTTCTGTAGCGGTCGCTACCGACACGGACCTTTTGCGCGGGTAGGCTACTGTGCATGGAAGACCGTCCACACCAAAGGAGACACGCCATGACCATCACCGGGTGCGGTATCTTTCGAGAGGAGCTGGAGCATCTTCAACCGAACCTGCCTCACGAGGTGCGGTGGGTGTCTCCGGGGCTCCACACCGACTTGGATCGTCTGGGGGAGGAGCTGCGCGCGGAGGCAGAGGGAGACCCCGGCTCGGCGTTCCTGTTTGGAGCGGCGTGCCACCCGGACCTTCCGAGCCTGGCCGCATCCCGGGGAGGCGAGTACCTTCCAGGCAAGGATTGCGTCGCGGCATTTCTGAGCGAGGAGGAACGCCGGGCGCTCGAAGCCCGCAAGGCCTTCGTCATCACGCCGGGCTGGCTCCGGCACTGGCGGGAGATCTTCCAGGAAGGCCTGCACTGGGATGAGGTGGACGCCCGCCAGAACTTCGGCTTCTACGACTCCATCGTGCTGCTTGATTTCGGCCTCGAGCCGATCGACGACCTCCAGGTATTGGAGTTTTTCGAGTACACCCAGACGCCCATCGAGATTGTGCCGGCGACCCTCGACCGCTTCCGCGACCAGATCGAGAACCTGACCGCGCCGCCCCACGGGGACTGAACCGTCTCCCGGGGGGGGCTTCGTCACTCCGTCCCTGCTGTCGCCGGGCGTCTAGGATGGCGTCCAGGCCGTCACCCCGGCGGCACGCCGGTCCCCAAACACACCGAGGCCGCCGGGCCGGCGGCCGATGATCGTTCCCACCAAACCCAGGGACCGGAGGATGTCACAACATGTCGGCAATTGATTCCGCGAGGGCCCAGCATGCCGAGTTGCTGGCGCTGGCGAGCCAGATCGCGGTGGCCCTCGACACCAGAGCGCCCGTCCCCACCGGTGCAGTCCACGACGGATTGCTCCGGCTCACCGGCACCCGAGTTTGACAGGCGCTACGAACACATCACCGAAAACACGAGGCACTACGG
>JAWSUI010000125.1:0-2777 GCA_033551855.1 Deferrisomatales bacterium | reverse complement strand
CCTCACCGCAACCTTCACACGGCCATTTGGTGGCCTACCCGGGAATTGCTGGCCCAGGACGGACCGCGACCGCCGGAGAGAGCCGTGTTTGTGAATCTTCATCAACTGCGGGCGTTCTATCTCGCCGCTCGGAACCTGAGCATCACTCGGGCTGCAGAAGAATTGATGGTGACCCCTCCCGCGGTGAGCATGCAGGTGAAGCAGCTAGAGGAAAGCCTGTCGCTGCGTCTCTTGTTTCGCGACGGTAACTCGCTGCGGTTGACGGAGGTCGGCCGCAGTCTATGTGTCCGTTGTGAATCAATCTTCAGCCAAGTGGAGGCACTGGAAGACTACATCCAAGAAATCTCGAGAGCTCGGTCCGGAGTACTACGGCTTGGGTGCCCAGAGACACCAGCCAAGTACGTCATGCCCCGACTGATTCAAGAGTTTAAGAAGGCTTATCCTGGGATACGGATCGTTCTCGATCAAGGCACGTCCACCGACATGATTCACAGCATACTGAACCAGCGAAATGAGCTTGCCATCACCCAGAAGTCGAGATCCGAAGAGAAGAGGCTGAAGGTAAAGACGTTCGGTGCGGAAGAGCTGCTCCTGATCGCTGCCTCCAACACCCGCACCCCGCCGGCCGACCGCGTCTCGGTCACCCAACTTGCGGCGGTGCCCGTGATCCTCCCTCAGGAGGGTTCCGCAGCGAGGGAGGTCATTCTGGACTACTTCCAGCGATTCGAGGTGGTTCCTAATGTAGTCTTGGAATCGGCGAGCTTAGAAATCACCAAGATGGCGGTTGCTCAGAACATGGGGGTCAGTTTCATCGTTCGATCCGCTGTGCGATCTGAACTCGAAGACCGACGCATCAAGACCATAGATGTTCTCGAGGGGTTGCCAAAACTGGAATACGGCATCAGCTATCGGAATAAGAACTCCCTATCACCGGCAGCTTGGGCTTTCTTGTCGCTTCTTGAGAAAATGGAAGGGGTCATTCCACGATAGGGTCGTCTTCACTGTTCTTCGTCCGTGAATGAGTCGCGCTGGGCGCGGGCGACTGTGTGGGAGTCCCTGTCTCCTCATCCCAGGTCAGCGGGGCCTCCGTACGCACCGCAGGCGGTGACGGCCTCGGGCCTGGACACCCCACTACTGGCCTCCGACCGGGAGGCCCGCAGCGGTGGGGCGCCAGTGTGCAACTCCGGGACCGGCGGGGGCTTCAGGCGGCGATGGTTTCACGTAGTGTCGTTGGGCGACGGGAGAAGATCTTCAGCGTGGCGCGCCGGGCGCCGCCCTACCCACCACCGGGTGGGAAGCCACCTGCTCGCCGGGGGCAGAACCCTGCCCAACTGCCTCTCCCCCGATGCCCTCACCGGGCACGAGCACTGTCCGCTGACCGTTGTCACGGATCGCCCCAATGGAGCCAAGCCAGGCCTACGCCATCGGCGTCGCCGAGCCGGTGTCGGTGCTGGTGCGGACCTTTGGCACGTCCGGGATTCCGGAGGAGGAGTTGGTGGACTTGGTCCGGGGGGCCTTCGCCCTCACCCCCACGGGCATGATCGAGGCCCTGGGGCTGCGGGCGCCGCTCTACCTGCCGACCGCGGCCTACGGGCACTTCGGGCGGGTCGAGGCCGGGTTCCCCTGGGAGGCCGTCGCCCCCCTGGCCGGGGCCCGCGGCGCCGCGTGACGAGCTTCGCGCGCGAGGGGGGGCCTCCCCCCCTCGCCTGCCGGGCCCACGAGGGCGGAGCCGCGTTCGAGCGCAACCCGCTGAACCCCCGCGGAGGGCCTCGCGTCCCGGCCGGCAGAGAGCGGGAGAGGCCGTTGCTCGGCCGACACCGGCTGCACCGCCCCGCGCCGAGACCCTATAATGCGGCGGGTTCTGCCCCACGCCGCACAATCCAGCGTGGAACGCGATGAATCACCCCGGCGTGGACCGACTGACGGCGCTCGTGCGAGAGCACACCGGTTACTCGGTGACGGTCCTCCCCGACCCGAGCCTGGATGCGCTCTCCGCCGTGAAGCCGGCGTCCCCAGAGCGCCCGGGTAAGTCGGCTTCGAGCACTTCGAGCAGATCGCGCCGGGAGGAGATCAAGGGATCGACCTTTCCCGGGAGGCAGATGGCCCGGCAACCTCGGGACGACGGGGAGGGAGGCGCCCTCTCCCGGTCCGCGCCGGCTGCCCGGGCCGACGTCTGCGCCGGCCCGCTGCTCTCGGGCGCCGAGAGCCAGGGCAGAACGAGCGGAACGTGGCGAACCCGTTTGGGTTCTTGTAACAACGCGAGAAAAGCAACTACGTCCCGCCGTCTTCACCCGGCGGCGTGTTGGAACCCGTCGTCGGCGGTTGCCCGGAGTAACGTTCGACGTTGCTGGTTTGCTGACCGGCTTCGCGGGGGAGGGGCGGCGACTCCCGTTTCCATGGGCGCTCTCCTGGCTCAGGGTGGGCGATACCCTTGCCACGCTACGAGCGCCCGCGCTGACGGCGACTTTAATACAGGGTCTCGTTCGGATCGGGGCATCCGCCGTTCACCCAGCCTTTCGAAACTCAATCCAAGGCCCCCTCGCCCCGGAAGGGAGAGGCCGCCAGGTCCCGCCGGATCAGCTCCAGGAGCGCCTCGTCGGGCACCACGGGCCTGTGGGGGCCCTAGTCGCCCTGGCTCCATGCCCTCAGCGGCCTTCTGGGCCCTCTCCTGGCGATCGTAGTACAAACAGTGAATTGTGTAGGTCTGACACCTCTGACTTTTTTGGTAGTAGGTGGTTTTGCCGGTCTTCTTGTGGACACGGGTCATGCAGGCTGGC
>JAWSUI010000124.1:0-3172 GCA_033551855.1 Deferrisomatales bacterium | reverse complement strand
AGCGCCGGCTCCCGAGGCACCCCTCCAGGGCGCCCCGGAGCCGGTCGCCCCCCCGGACGCGGACGCGCCCTCCCCCCCGAAGCGGCCCGCGCCCCGCAAGCGGACCCGAAAGCCGAAGGCCGCCACGGACTCGGAGTCCGGAGAGGCCTGAGGGAGCGGGGCCGGCAGTTCGTCCCAGGCCCCCTCCCCCTCCGGGGGAGGGCTGGGGTGGGGGCCCTTGGGGGAAGCGCGGGTGTTCCCCAGGATTTGCCTTGCTGCTGACGCCCCCCTCCTAACCTCCCCCCGGTGGGGGGAGGGAAGAGGAAGACGGGTTCACTACAGGCCCCCCTCCTGCCTCCCCCCGGTGGGGGGAGGGAAACCCCGGGCCCTTCCTACCTCCTCCGCAGGTGCCGGCGGATCTCCTCCAACACGCCCTCCGTGTTCCCCAACACTTCGTTGTTCCAGAACCTCAACACCTGCACGCCCGCCTCTTCCAGCGCTGCGGCCCGCCGGACGTCCCGGGAGGCCTCGCTCTCCTCCGCGTGGCCCCCGCCGTCGAGCTCGATCGCGAGCTTGGCCTCGTGGCAGTAGAAGTCCAGGATGAAACGGCCCACCGGGTGCTGCCGGCGAAACCGAAAACCGTCCAAGGCTTTCTGCCGCAAAGAGCGCCACAGCCTCCGCTCGGCATCGGTGGCATCTCGTCTCAGGCCGCGGGCGTGGGAGAGGATGTCCTGGGGCGTGGGAGGCTTGGGAGGCATGGGTTCTGAGCCTCACGTGGCTTGCAGGCCCCCCTCCTACCTGCCCCCGGTGGGGGGAGGAAAAACGGGAAGCGGCGGTTCTCCTCGGACTCCCTCCCCCACCGGGGGGAGGTTAGCGGGAGGCAAGGAGGGAGGGAGGCCGGCCCCGGCATCCGGGCTCAGCAGCCCCGGTGGACGAGGAGGTCGGGGTAGCCCCCTTGGAGCTCTCCCTCCAGGGCCGAGGTGTCCCCTTCCACCCGGAGGATCAGCTCGCGCTGCCCCTCGGGGACGCCCTGGTAGGTGGTGAGGATCGAGCGGAGCTTGAGGCCCTGGGCGCGGACCTTGTCGGTCACCACCTTGATGGAGCCCGGCTCGTCGGAGATGGTCATCTGCAGGCGCACGGTGTCGCTGCGGGCGCCGGTGACGACCACCAAGGCCTCGAAGACGTCCTCCTGGGTGAGGATGCCCACGACGCGGCCGTCCTCGCCCACCACGGGCAGGCACCCCACCTTGTGGTCGTGCATGAGGCGGGCGGCGTGCTCGATGCTGTCCCCCGGGGCGACGTGAAGGGGCTCCTTGGTCATGGCCTCGGAGGCCTTGGCCTGGAGGAGCAGGTGGTGGAGCTCGTGCACCTCGAGGGAGGTGGCCTTGCTGGGGCTGAACTCCTTCAGGTCCCGGTCCGTCACGACGCCCACGAGCCGGTCGCCGTCCAGGACCGGGAGGTGCCGGATGGCGTGCTCCCTCATGAGGCTCGCCGCCTTCGCGACGGGGGTGTCGGCCTGGACCGTGAGGGGGTCGGGGCTCATCCACTTTCGTACGAGCATGGGTCTCCTCCTATTAAGAAACTCACCTTCCTTGAATCCCCTCTCCCCCCGGGAGAGGGGCCTGGGGTGAGGGCCCCCGGCTCGCCACCGATCGGCCTTTCATCCCTCGGGGTGACCGAAGGTCATGGGCAACGCATCAGAAGGTGCGATGGCCGGGCCTCGTACCCGCGGGGCACCGGGGCAGCGGGCGTATCCGCCCGAGGGGTGGTAGGATACCACCGACGACCGAGTGCGCCCGAGAACCCAAAGGGCGGCTCGGGGCTCGGGTGCGCGTCTTGCGAAACGTATCACCCTTCGGGGAAGCCCGCCAGCGAGCGCACGCCGCAAACGCCACACACCGGCCCGGAGCACCGCCGTGCACAGAACCGAGAACTTCCGCCGCCTCTTCCCCGTGACCGAGCACCTGTGCTACCTGAACCACGCGGGCGTGGCGCCGATCTCGACGCGGGTGGCCGAAGCCATGGGCCTGGCCACCGAGGAGTGCCTGCGCTGGGGCGCCTTCCGGTACGAGCGCCTCTTCGCGGGGGTGGAGGCGGCCCGGCGCAGCGCCGCCCGGCTCCTCGGAGCGGCCCCCGGCGAGGTGGCCTTCGTGAAGAACACCTCGGAGGGGATCTCCCACGCGGCCCTGGGCTACCCCTGGGAGGCCGGCGACGGGGTGGTCGTGCCCGAAGGGGAGTTCCCGGCCAACGTCTACCCCTGGCTCAACCTGGAGCGCCGCGGCGTGCGCGTGCTCCGGGTGCCCGCCCGGGAGGGGCGCTTCCGCTTGGAGGACTTCCGGGCGGCCCTGGGGGAGCCCCGCGTGCGGGTGCTGACGGTCTCCTCCGTGGCCTTCGAGACGGGGTTCCGCCACGACCTCGCCGCCCTGGGGCAGCTCTGCCGGGATCGGGGGGTCTTCTTCTTCGTCGACGCCATCCAGAGCCTCGGCTGCCTGCCCCTCGAGCCGCGAGCCCTGGGCATCCACGCCCTGGCTGCCGACGGGCACAAGTGGCTCCTGGGGCCCGAGGGGATCGGGGTCTTCTACCTGGCCCGCGAGGCGTGGGACCGGATCGCCCCGGCGGAGGTGGGGTGGAACTCCGTCCGGCACCCCCAGGAATTTTCCCGCATCCGCTTCGAGCTCCGGACCGACGCCCGGAAGTTCGAGTGCGGCAGCCACGAGACGATCCTCGTCCACGGCCTGGGGGCCGCCCTGGACCTGCTCCTGGAGGCGGGGATGGAGGGCGTCGCCGGCGCGGTGCTCGAGACGGCGGACGTCCTCGCCGAAGGGCTCGCCGCCCGGGGCTACCGGGTGCTCTCGAGCCGCGAGCCCGGGGAGCGGAGCGGGATCGTGGCCTTCGCGCCCCGGCACCCCCCCCAGGAGGTCGTGACCGGGCTGGCCGCCTCCGGCGTCTTCGCCGCGGCCCGCGGCGAGGGGGTCCGGGTCTCGCCCCACTTCTACAACGACGCCGCGGACGTGGCGCGGTTCTTCGAGGCCCTGGCGACGGAGGACCGCTGACCCGCAGGACCCAGCGCCCCCCGCCGCCTCGGAACTGGTGGTAAACTGAAGAAGACCGGGGGCAACGGGGCGCCGAGAGGGAGGTCGCCGTGATCCGAAGACCCGCCGTGGCCGGCCAGTTCTACCCGGGCAACCCCGAG
>JAWSUI010000123.1:0-3229 GCA_033551855.1 Deferrisomatales bacterium | reverse complement strand
CGGCGGTGACCACGACCATCCGGTGGGAGGCGGAGGTCACCGGGGGCGTGGGAGCGCGGGTCCACACTTTTCATCTGCGAGACGCCGACGGCCGGGAGATTCGGGCACGGGAGGGTCCGGAGCCAGCCTGGGCCTGGGTGCCCGCCGAGGCGGGCCTCTATCAGGTGCGGGCGAGCGCCCGCGACGCCCTGGGAAACGAAGCCTCCGGGCCGTGGAGCGGGCCGTACCGGGTCCTCCCGCCGCTCCGGGTCGCGGCCCCGGCGCCGGACCGCCCGGCGCCGCAGACGGCCGCCACGCCCCTCCGGTGGAGTGCGGACGCCACCGGGGGGGTGGGGGAGCGCACCTACCGCTTCTGGGTGCAACGGGACGGCGGCGAGGCGGAGCCGGGACAGGAGGGGGCGGAACCGGTCTGGGCCTGGGCTCCGCCGGAGGCGGGAGTCTACCGGGTGCGGGCCGAGGTGACCGACGCCCTGGGCAACCGCGCCGAGGGCCCCTGGGCCGAGCCCTACGAAGTCGCCCCGAAGCTCGAGCTTCGGAGCCTGAAGCCAGACCGCCCGGCGCCCCAGATGGCCACCACGGCGACCCGCTGGAGTGCGGAGGCGACCGGGGGGGTGGGGGAGCGCACCTACCGCTTCTGGGTGCAACGGGACGGCGGCGAGGCGGAGCCGGGACAGGAGGGGGCGGAACCGGTCTGGGCCTGGGCTCCGCCGGAGGCGGGAGTCTACCGGGTGCGGGCCGAGGTGACCGACGCCCTGGGCAACCGGGTCGAGGGACCGTGGTCGGAGCCCTACGGGATCGCCCCGCCCCTCGCCGCCTCGATGGCGGCGGACCGGGGCGGGCCCCAGATGGCCACCACGCCGGTGCGCTGGCAGGTGGAGGCCGCCGGGGGCGTGGGGCCCCGAACCTACACCTTCACGGTCTCGAAGGACGAGGGGGCGGAGGTCGAGGCCCAGAGCGGGCCGGAGGCGCGCTGGATCTGGAGGCCGGCAGAGGGGGGGGTCTACCGGGTCCGGGTCCGCGTGGCCGATGGCCTGGGCAACGCCGTGGTGGCCGAAAGCCACCCCGAGTACCGGATCGAGCCCGTTCTCGCCGTGACGGCCCTCGCCCCGGATCTGCCGCCCCCCCAGGGCGCGCTCTCGAGGATCCTTTGGGAGGCCGCAGCCGAGGGCGGGGTGGGGCCGCTGCGGTACGAGTTCCGGAGCCGGCGCTCGGGCGAGCCGAGGGAGCAGGTCGAGCAGGTGGGCTCCGAGCCCCTCTGGGAGTGGCTCCCTCCGCGGGCCGGCCGCTACGAGGTCCGGGTGCGGGTGGAGGACAGCCTGGGCAACGCCGCGATGAGCCCGTGGAGCCCGGCGTACGCGGTGGGAACCCCCCTCGTGGCCGTACTGCCCTTCGAGAACCTGAGTGCCGTGTCCGCCCCCCTGGAGGAGATGCGAGTTGCCCTGGTGGAGCGCCTGCGGGGGTTGGGCGTGACGGTGCTCGAGGAGGACCGCCTCCGGGAGGCGATGGCCCGCCACCGCATCCGGTACACCGGCGGCCTCGGCGCCCGGGATGCGGAAGCCCTCCGCCGGGAGACCGGCGCGGGCGCGGTGGTGGTGACGTCGCTGGAAACCTACGTGGACCAGGGATCCCCCCGGGTCGCCCTCACCGCGCGGATCGTGGGGACCGGGGAACCGCCCCTGGTCGGCTGGGCCGGGGGAGCGGCCCTCGCCGGGGACCAGGCGCCCGGGCTCCTGGACCTGGGACTGGTAAAGAGCCCCCAGGAGGCGGTGGACCGGGTCCTGGACCGGGTGGCGCGGTCCCTGGCCGGACACCTGGCGGCCGCGGGCGGGCCGGGGACCCGCGGGGCGCGCGGGGCACGCTTCCGTCCCCAGGGGTCCTACCGCTCGCCGGTTCTGGACGAGGGCCGGGTCTATCGGGTCGCGGTGCTGCCGGTGGTGAACCAGGGGGACCGGAAGTTCGGCGGGGAAATCCTCACGCTGCGGTTCCTGGAGCAGCTCGTCCGGGCCGGGGGCTTCGAGGTGCTCGACCCCGGCGCGGTGCGGGAGAAGCTCCTCCGATACCGGATCGTGTCCCCCGAGGGCGCCTCCCTGGACACGGCGGACCTGCTCTTCGGCGAGCTCGACGTGGACCTGCTGGTCACGGCGAAGATCCGCGACTACCAGGAGGGCCGCGGCCTCGGGGCCCCCCCCCGGGTGACCTTCTTCGTGCAGGTGCTCGAGAGGCAGAGCAACGAGGTGGTGTGGGCCTCCCACAGCACCAACCGCGGCGACGAGGGCGTGTTCTTCTTCGGGGCCGGGACCGTGAGCACCGCCCACGACCTGGCCTCCCGCATGGTGGCTCACGTGGTGCGGCAGTTGCGCGGGGGCGGGGAGTAGCCGGAGAATGGAGCATCGGGCACGGGTTGTGCAATAGGGAAGAGAGGTTGGCGCGGAAGACCGAAGGGCCACGCCGGAATCCGCTGACACGCGCGAAGCCCGGAGTGTATGATCGAGCGCCCAGAGGGATTCCGTGGACCCCCAACCCCCGAACCCCGAACCTCGAACTTTTCTTCCAGGAGCTTCCATGACACGTCGCGTTCCCCTCTATCTGGTCATTCTGGTGTTTCTGGCGTTCTCCCAGGCTTGGGGCCATGCCGATCGGGCAACGGAGGGCGGAGCGGCGGCGGCCGCGCCCGGGGCCCGGGAGGCGCTGCTGCGGGCCCTCGATGCCCTGACCGTCACGGTGGAGCTGCCGCGCTCCTCTCCCTACGTGGAGGAAATCCCCAAGGGCGACGCCGGGGCCAAGGCGGCGGGGGGCGTGGTGCGGCTCGTCGTGCCCGTGGCCTCGGAGAAGTGGGCGGACCTGCCCCTCGCGGAAGTCGGGGGGGAGCCGATCACCCTGGACGAGCTGTGGCGGACGCTGCGGCCCGCGCCGGAGGCAGGGGGGGAACGGGACGACCTGGTGGGGGCCGCCGCCCGGGCCCGGGAGCCCATGAAGCTGCTCGAGCGTTTGATAGACATCCGCCTGGTCGTCCGGGAGGCCCACGAGATCGGGCTGCACGAGCTGCCGGAGGTGCGCGAGTACGTGGAAGCCTTCGGCCGCAGGACCCTGCGGGAGCACTTGGCGGAGCACCGCCTCCGGAGCGTCGAGGCCGACGAGGCCGTGGTGGAGCGGCTCTACCGGGAGGCGACCCGGGAGTGGCGGCTCCGGGGGGTCGTGTTCCCGGAGGAGGCGGACGCCCGGGCGTTTC
>JAWSUI010000122.1:693-3653 GCA_033551855.1 Deferrisomatales bacterium | reverse complement strand
GGGGAATTGGTGGGCGGTGCCCACCCTACGGCTTCCGGTGCGTTCGGTTTGCGGACGCGCGTTTGTGGACGGCGGGGTTTGGGCAATGGGTGGGCGGGGGCCACCGCACGGCCGGCGGGGCCGGGTCGGTGGAGCCCCAATCGGGGGCGTACACCCCCTGCGCGGCGTACCGGTGGAAGGTCGACCACGGCCAGCTCCGGGGTGCCGCGGCCCACCCGTGCTTGACCGGGTTGTAGTGGATGTAATCGCGGTGGGCCGCATGGTCGCGGTCGTCGCGGATCGTGTGCTCCCAGAACCGGCGCTGCCAGACGGCCTTCTCCCGGTGCTCCCGTCGGGACGCGGAGGCCGGGGGTCCTTCGAGAAGCGCCCCCGCAACACGCCGCGTGAAGCCCGCCTTGATGAGCCCCCACCGGGTCGAGTAGTCGCCGTCGCCTTCGGGCAGGGTCCAGATGCAGTGCAGGTGATCCGGCAAGAGCACCCACGCGTCGATCACGAAGGGGTGCCGAAGGCGGGCTTCGCGGATCGCCTCCCGCAACGCCGCGCGCGAGGCCTCCCCGCACAGAATCGGCCGGCGGCGATAGGTCCCCACCGTGAGGAAGTACGTGGAGCCTTCCCGGGACCGACGGTAGTTCGGCACGGGCGGTCGTCCTGGGGGTTCAAGGTTTGGGTGGGCGGTGCCCTCCGTACGGGAGCAACGCCAGGCCCGCCGCCTCGGCGGCAGAGGATAGGTCACCGTCGAAACAGGCGAAGAGGACGGGGCCCCGGGTCTCTTCCTGGATGAGGAGGGCCGAGGCCAGGTGGATCGCGTCGAAGCCCCGCAGGGGGTGCCGCAGCACGAGATCGGCGATCCGGCGGTTGAGCTCGTCGGTGACGGGAACCCGGACCAGGGCGCGAACGTCTCGCGAGATGCGGTCCCGGAGCTTCCCGTGCGCCTCGTCGCTCAGGTCGCCGAGCCTCCACCGTCGCGCGACGGCGGCCATCGCCTCGGCAAAGGCCACCTCCGAGGTGGCGATTCGCCTCGCCTCCCGCCAGGCCCTTCGAACCTCGCCCGCGCCCTCTTCGCGCACGTAGCGCTTCACGAAGGCGCTGGTGTCGCAGTACAGGATCACCGTCGGCCTGCGCGCACGGTTTCCGAGAGGGGTTGCCCCCGCATCTCGACGAGCTCCGGCTCTTCCCCCGGCGCCTCTTCCGGCAGCCGCACGAGCCCCCGTGCGGCCAGGTCTGCCAACGACCGCAGCTCGTCCGGCCGCGCGGCCCCCTCGGGAACGATCCGCGCAATGGGCCGCCCCCGCTCGGTGATCACCAGGTCCTGCCCGGCCTTGACCGCGAGGAGCATCTGGCTGAGCTTGTTCTTGAGCTCCTTGACTCCCACGACCTGCATGCCCGTCTCCGCTCCCCTTCGAGGGGGTTGGTGGGCGGTGCCCACCCTACCGACCGGTCTCCGCTCCCCTTCGATGGGTAGCTACCATTTGCGGTTGGTGGCTACCATAGACCTCGTCCCGCGAAGGATCAAGGGATTTGGTGGGCGGTGCCCGCCCGACCGGGTCGCACGGCGACGCCGCCGGGGGTCATCCGCCGGGAGAGGGATTTGGTGGGCGGTGCCCACCCTACCGCCTACCGCTCTCTCCCCTTGACGCCTGGGCTGGGCGCAGCTAACCTGACCAGGATTGTGGTCGCCTTGGATCGAGGTCTGCGATGAAGACCCTGTCGTTGTCGGAAGCCAAGATGAAGTTGAGCGCCCTCGTGGATTCGGTGAGAGATACGGACCAGGAGGTGGTCATCACCAAGAACGGTGTGCCCGCCGCGGTGCTCGTGAGCCCCGACGAGTTCGAGAGCTGGCGGGAGACCATCGCCGTTCGGTTCGACCCCGGGCTGATGGACGAGATCCGTGCCGGGCTCGCGGAGCTTCGCGAGGGCAGGGCCAAGATCTACACGCTGGAAGAGCTGTTCGAGGGCGAGTAGCGCGGGCCGTGGCGCGAACGTCCACGAATCGAACCCTGCGCGTCCCCGAGAGGGTCGCGCGTCTGCTTCGCAGCCTGCACCCCGATCTTCGGCGCAGGGTCGAGGCCGCCCTCCAGCACGTCCGCGACGAGCCCGCCAGCGGGAAGCCCCTTCGAGACGAGTTGGCGGGCCTCCGCAGCTATCGGGTCTCGCGCTTTCGGATCGTGTACCGGGAGGCAGAGGACAGTGGTCTCGAGGTGGTGGCCGTAGGCCCCCGGGAGACGATCTACGAAGAGACCTTCCGCCTGCTCCACCGGGATCGGCCGTGAGGCAATCGGTGGGCGGTGCCCACCCTACACGAACCGGAACCCCGCGGCCTTCCACCCGTGGATCCCGTTGCGCAGCGCCTTGCTGTTGACGAACCCGAGCTCGATGTTCTTCGCCGCCTGACCGGCGGCCGTGGCCTCCTGCGGTCAGGCGCAGTAGAAGATGATCTCCCTGTCCTTGGGGAGCGTGGGGCGCAGCTTCCGGAGCTCCTGGATCGGGATGCCGCCCTCGAGGTGCATGGCGGCGAACTTCTCCGGCTCCTCGTACCCGCACACGAGCAGCGCCTGCCCGGACGAAACCTTGGCATGCGCCTCTTCAGGGGGGATCCTGGGCACGTCCGCGATGGGCACCATGGGCTCCTCCTTCGTGGCTGTTCCGATAGACGACAGGGGAGTCCGGCCCCTTCCCGGAGGAGACGCCCCTGCCGCAGGGTCGCGCGGCGGCCCGAATCGGCCGCGACGTCCAGATTATCCCCGGGAACCACCTTTGTAAAGAACCCCGCCCCCGGTTTCTTCCCTCGGACCGCAGATAGGGGGACGTAAGTGAAATTGACACATTCCTTGAGCGGCCTCGGCCGGCATCAAGGTGGTGAGCGGGGGCTCCAGGGAATTGGTGGGCGGTGCCCACCCTACTCTCCCGGACCGCAGATAGGGGGACGTAAGTGAAATTGACACATTCCTTGAGCGGCCTCG
>JAWSUI010000122.1:0-593 GCA_033551855.1 Deferrisomatales bacterium | reverse complement strand
GTGGTGAGCGGGGGCTCCAGGGAATTGGTGGGCGGTGCCCACCCTACTCTCCCGGGCCCACGGTATGGGTGGCGGGAATCTGAATTTTGTTGGCAAGAAATCGATACAGTTTGTCTTTTGGTTTCACAACCCAAAAACAAACATCAAATGCAACTATACCTGACAAACAAGCATTGAATAGAGTAGGGGCGCCCCGTTGGCGGTGCGCCGAGGGACGGGGGCTCAGCCCCCTTCGGCCGCCAGGGCCCGGGACTCGGCATCCCGGGCGCCGGGCTCGTCGCCGAGGGCGCGGCGGGCCCGGGCGACGAGGCGGTGGCAGCGCACGCGCAGCTCGCGGTCCGACGGTTCGGCGAGCTCCAGGGCCTTGAGGGCCAGGGGCTCGGCCTGCCGGGGCTGGCCCTGCTCGAGGCGCACCTCGGCCAGGCGGGCCCAGAGCTCGGGGTTGGCGGGCTCGATGCGCAGCGCCCGCTCCAGCGCGGCGGCCGCCTCCTCCGGGCGCCCGTCCCGGCTACGCTGCTGGGCGGTGTCGAGGAGCGCGACGACCGCCGGCCCCCCCTTGGGGGCCTCGGGCCGGACCGGGGCGCCGACGCGGG
>JAWSUI010000121.1:0-3768 GCA_033551855.1 Deferrisomatales bacterium | reverse complement strand
ATTCCCCTAACCTTCTTTCTGTGTCAGCTGACTTCTTATATAACGTAAGTGAAACTGCGCGTTTCCCCGGCTGTGGGGCTTGTGGCTGCTCTCTCGGCTGGGTCCGCACTCACAGAAAGGGCTGGCGGGCCGGACGCCGAGACCCGGTCGATGGAACTCGGCGGGGCCAGGCGCGATCACTTGCTTTCGGAGTGGATGTGGCAAACGGTAGGCCCCCCTCGGTTGCCGGCGCGACCGGAAGTTGTGTTTTGAACCGCCAAGGCGCCAAGGACGCCATGGTCTTTCTGCAGGGTCTCGATCCGTGAGGTGCCCGGGGTGGGGGAGGGCGGATCGTCCGTGACGGGTTCGCGTCGCGTCAGGATCGTCCGCAGGGTAGCAGAGCTTGGGGGGGGAGGGCTACCCGTTCTTGAACCGCCAAGGCGCCAAGGACGCCAAGGGGGGGAGCAGACCCCGAGGACAGAGGGCGGACGACGGAGGGCGAAGGGCGGAGACGGAGGGCAGAACAACTGTTCGATGTTCGAGGTTCGATGTTCGGGGGGTGAAACCCCGACGACGGAGGCGGGAGCTGGGGCCTGAGCCCGGCTTCCAGCTTCCCGCTTCACGCTTCGTGACGCGGCGCGGCTGCGGTTCGGGCGGCAGTAGACCTTTTCGCTTCACACTCCTCTTCACATTGTTCGCGGTTGCCGATATAGTGCCGGTAGCCCCTGCGCATACGAAGCCTTCTCTGAACGAGGCGTGGCGAGTGACCATGAACCTGAATCCGCTGACATCGGCGCCGCCGAAAGAGATCCCGCTGGCGAACGCGCCCCTCGTACGGGTGATTGCACAGGTGCGATTTCCGCTGATCGCCTCCATCGAGAGGGAGAGCTTCATTGCCCCCTTCCAGGAGGGAATTCGGAGGAACTATCCCGTGCTTCGGCAGGAACACGAGGTGGGAATCGTTTTCGGCCAGGCGGGCGTGTCGGGTGGGCCGTCGAAGCCCGTGTGGCGCTTTCACGACGCCGAGGGGATCTGGCGTGTGTCGCTGGCTCCGGAGTTCGTCGCACTGGAAACCAAGGTCTACGTCAGCCGGAGCGATTTCCTCAGCCGGCTTCGGACCGTCCTCGAGGCCGTCAGGAAACACATCGATCCTCAAGTGGCCGATCGGCTCGGGATACGCTACGTCGATCGCATCATTGGGCCCGATGTCGAGGATTTCCGCACCTTGGTCCGTTCGGAGCTTGCGGGAATTCTGTCGACGGAGCTCGGGGCACACGTTCGCCATGCGCTGAGCGAGAACCTCTTCACGTTGCCCGACGGCTTGGGGAGTCTCCTCGCGCGTTGGGGGCGGGTGCCAGAGCAGGCGACCGTGGACCCCGCGGTAATCGATCCGCTGGACGTACCGAGCTGGATTCTCGATCTGGATGCCTTCGTCTCAGGAGGGCTTCCCTTCGAGCCCGACGCGCTGAGCAAACGGGCGCAGAGGTTCGCCGAGCGGATCTATGCGTTTTTCCGCTGGGCGGTGACCGAGGAGTTCCTGAGGCGCTACGGAGGAGAAGTATGAACCTTCAGATCGTGGAAGGGCCCAAGAAGGCCGACGCGAAGCAGTTTGGGCTGAATGCGCGTGTCGGTTGGGAGGGCGGCACTTCGGGTGGCGGAGTGAACCAGGTCGCGGGGAGGAGACCGCCTGCCCTCATCCTCGGCGGCGCGTTCGGTTTCCGTGCCACGTCCGGTGCGGCAAGTGCGCTCGAGGGGGATGTCGCGTTGGAGAACCTGTCCCAGGCCACGAGTGCTTGCGGCGTCTGGAGAGAATGGGTGCCCGGTGGGGCCGTCAGCGCCGAAAACGAGCAGCAGCGGGCAGAAACGTCGGGGGCGGCGGTCTTTCAGCTCAGGCGTTTGACCGGCCTTACCTGGGAAGAGCTGGCTCGGATCTTCCGCGTTTCCCGGCGAAGTCTGCACTTCTGGGCGAGCGGCAAGCCACTCGCGGCGCAAAACGAGGCGAGCTTGCAGGCCGTTCTGGCGGCCGCTCGTCGGATCGACCGCGGAAGCGCCTCAGAAAACAGGGCCCTTCTCCGCAGCACGACCGCCGAGGGGCGCCGGGTCCTCGACCTCTTGGCGGAGGGGAGGCTCGAGGACGTCGTCCGCTGGGCCGGCGAGACTTCGCCCCGGAAGCGGCCGCGCGTTCCCCCGCTCTCGGCTGAAGCCCAAGCTTCCCGCCGACCCCCACGGCCGGAGGAGTCGGTGGGCGCGCTTCAGGATCGAGTTCACCGAGACACCGGAAAGTCGAGACCCGTTCGGGCGGCGAGGGCCGGCAGATAGCTGTCATGGGCCAGGACCGGAAAAAGCGGCAGGTGGATACAACCCTCGCCGAGTGGCGACAAGGCGACCAAGCTCCAGCGCCGGCTGACGGAAAAGCATGACAAGTAGAGCGACGAAGGCCGAGCCTTGCGCGCGCTTCGAGAGATCCGGGTCCGTGCCGCGCCCGCCTGGGACGCGGAGGCGATCGAGCTCACGTTGTGGTTCATCCGGGACGAGAACGACGCGACCTTCCAGGGGCGGAACTGGAGCGATCTCTTGAGCTCCTGGCTCTCGCTGGTGGAACCAGGGGGCCGTTTCGTGGCGATCGAAGGGCTCGTTGTCACGCTGGATGATCTGACGGCGAGGGACTACGTGGAGAGCGATCCGCTCGATTTGGATCACCTTTCCGGAGAGGAGACGGGGAAGCGACAGCCCCCTTGACCCCGGTGGCGCGTGAGGCGTGACGAGTGAACAGTGAGCGGGGGGACGAGAAGCCGTGACGCGTGACGCGTGACGAGTGAGCGGGGGACGGAGGACGGAGGACGGAGGACAGCGCGGTGAGCGGGGGGTGGGGACAGGCGTGAAATGGTGCATTCCACAGGGTGTGCTCGGGCTGAAGAGACGGGGACGTAGCTGCTCTTTGGGCCTTTGGGATGGGGGGGCGCCTCAGCCGTGCTCTGCGTCCGGCATCGTTTCGGCTACCGCGTCGGCGATGACGGCCTCGTCCACGCCGTGGCGCTTCAGGCTCTCGACCAGGCGCCCGAGGAGGGGTGGGTCCTCCAGCCGTGCGAGGTCGGCCCGCAGCCCCATGCCGATGTAGTGGCGGATGAGGGGCTGGTAGCCGGAAAACCCCAGCAGGGGGGCGATCCGCTTCAGGTCGTCCACCACGTCTTCCGGCATCCGGAGGGTGACGGCCGTCATGGGGCGGTGCCGAGTGAGCCGCTTGGCGATTTCAGAGGTCTTCATACTCTCTCCGTTCCCCAGGGGTGGCCGGTCTCGCGGATATGATCCGAAACACGTCGTGCCGTCGCTCCACGTAGACCACGAACAGCAGGCGTCCGCGGTCAGTCGTTCCCAGAAAGGCCAAACGGTCTTCGTCGTGGTCCCCGGCGCCGGTCAGGCGCAGGAAGGGGTCGAAGAACGCCTCGCACGCGGTCTCGAAGCTCACCCCGTGCTTGCCGAGGTTGGCCCTGGCCTTGGCGCTGTCCCAGACAAACGGGATTCCGTGCAGCGTGAAATGCACATCCATCGGTGAGTCTTCCATTGTGTGCGTACGTTGTCAATACACAAACGCCGGGGGAAGGTTGACCCCGACGAGACGACCGCTCGGGAACGCTGGGCGCCTTGCACTCCGGTCTGCTCGCGACGATTCTCTCACAGGCTCTGAGACGGAACAGGAATCGCTCCAGGCCGTAGCGCGTCAGGAGGAGCTGGAAGTCCTCGCCCCGTTCCCGGGCGCAGGAGAGCAGCCGCGCCTTCACGGACGCCGCG
>JAWSUI010000120.1:0-4088 GCA_033551855.1 Deferrisomatales bacterium | reverse complement strand
ATTCCCCTAACCTTCTTTCTGTGTCAGCTGACTTCTTATATAACGTAAGTGAAACCGTGCGTTTCCTCCCGGGCGCTCCCAGGCCGAGGGCGGGTGAAGGGCTGTTCGAGGTTCGATGTGCGATGTGCGATGTGCGAGGATCGAAAGCGGGCGAAGGACCGAGGACAGAAGACTGGGGGCGGGGGATTGGGGACCGCGACGGCGGGAGCGTCGCGGTCCCCTGGGAACGAACCGGTTACCGGCTACTCCTCGTAGTGGATGGCCTCCACCGGGCACGCTTCGGCGGACTCGATGATCTTGTCGTCCAGGGAGAGATCGGCCCCCTCCACGAGGGTGGCCACGTCCCCCTCGAGCTCGAAGACCTCGGGGCAGAGGTCCACGCAGGTTCCGCATGCGATGCACTCGTCGTCCACCCAGACCTTCTTCATCTTCTCTCCTCCTGTTCCGCGGGAACGGCGTTCCCGCCTCTGCTGCGCCCGGCCGGGTACAAAGCCCCTTGCCTCGGCGCTGTCCCGTACCCGTGACCGGAGCCGGTGTGAAAACCCCGCGGCGCCGGAATCGCCTGCCCTGCGGTTGCTTCCCTCCCCTTCAAGGGGAGGGCAAGGATGGGGATGGGTTGTGAAACTCGCTTGCGAATCCACATCGTTAACAACCCAACCCCACCCTCACCCCAACCCTCTCCCTGAGGGAGAGGGGGCATTCGGGGCTGAGCTGTTCCTCAAGGTTCGCGCCTGTGCCCTTCAAGGGGGAGCAGCGAGGGGGAGCGCCGCCCCCCACAGCTCGCAACAGGACCGGGAACTCGCCCCGCTCTCACACGGCATGGGCCGCCCGGCGTTGCCCCAGGCCGGCGGAGCCCAGGGCCATCTCGCGTTTCAGGATCTCGCGGAACCGCTCGAGCTCCTGCTTCCGGGTGCCCTCGTCCCAGCCGAGCTCCTCCCCCATGATCCGGGCCGCCTCGGGGGCGGCGGAGAGCCCCAGGTCCAGGCTCACCGCCGTGCGCAGCCGTCGGAGGAGGACGTCGTCCAGGTGGTGGGCGTCCTCCCGGCGCACGGCGTAGGCCACCTGGGCCCGGTAGTCCCGGTAGCCGCGGGCGAGCGGCTCGCGCCACTCGGGCCGTTCCAGACCCACGTCGATCACGTCGCAGCAGCGGCGGCCGTACAGGGTGACCAGGTGTTCCACCACCTCGCGCGGGAGGTTGGGGATCTTCTGTGTGCACTCGCAGACGTTCTCGCGGAAGATCACGGCGTCGGTAAGCCCCCCGCCGAACAGCGGTACCTGCTCGGTGCAGCTCGGCACCGGGAAGTGGAGGACCCGGCACGCGGCGTCCACCGCGTCTTCGGCCATCTTGCGGAAGGTGGTGTACTTGCCCCCCACCAGGGTGAGGAAGCGCCCCTCCGGGCCCTCCCGGTGGAGCACGTGGCGGCGACTGAGGGAGGAGGGGCTGCCCTTCTTGTGGGTCAGGGCCAGGGGGCGTAGCCCCGCGTAGCCCCACAGCACGTCCGAGGGCTGGAAGTTGCGCCCGGGCAGGAGCTTGCGCAGGCCGTCCAGCAGGTAGGCCACGTCCTCCGGGTCCGGCACCGCCCCCTCGGGGGACCCCTTCCAGAAGGTGTCGGTGGTCCCCACCAGGGTCGTCCCCTGGAGGGGGAGGGAGAAGAAGAGGCGCTCGTCGCGGGGGGAGGAGGTGAACACCGCGTGGTCGAGGTCGGCGTCGACCACCACATGGACCCCCTTGGTGGGCCGGACCTTGGGGGCGAGATCGCTCCGGTAGCGGGCCCCCACTTCGTCGGCCCAGGGCCCCCCGGCGTTGACCACCACCCGGGCCGTGAACCGGTGCTCCGAGTTGTCCAGGCTGTCGCGAACGTCCAGCCGGAAGCGGTCGCCCTCCTCCGAGATGCCGGTGACCTCGTGGTAGTTGAGGCAGTAGGCCCCATGCTCCCGGGCCGAGAAGATGTTCTCCAGGACGAGGCGCTCGGGCAGGAGGATCTGGTAGTCGTAGAAGAGGCCGGCGCCGTTGAGGCCCTCGGGGTTGAGGGTCGGGGCCCTGCGGAGCACCTCCCGCCGCCCGAGCATCCGGTAGTGGGGCGTGCCCTTGCCCAGGCTCAGGAGGTCGTAGAGCCACAGCCCGGCGCGGATCTTCCAGAGGGCCCGGTGGTCCCGAAGGTAGACCGGGAGCAGGATCGGCATGGGGCGGATCAGGTGGGGAGCCATCCGCAGCAGGGTCTCGCGCTCCCGCAGGGACTCGGCCACGAGGGCGAGGTCGCCGCTCTCCAGGTAGCGGAGCCCGCCGTGGATCAGGCGCGTGGTCTTGGCGGAGGTGCCGGCGCTGAAGTCGCCCTTCTCGAGGAGCAGGCAGGAAAGGCCGCGCAGGGCGGCGTCGCGGGCGACCCCGGCCCCGGTGATGCCGCCGCCGATGACGGCCAGGTCGAAGCTCGCGGCGGTGGGTTCAAAGGACAAGGCCACCTCGGGGTGGGGCGAGGGCAGAGAGCGCCGCCACGATCCGGCCGGGGCAGTCGGTGAAGACCCCGTCGACGCCGGCCCGGGCGAAGTGTAGCACCTGCTCCGGGTCGTTGACCACCCACAGGAGCAGCTCGGCCCCGTGGGCGCGGCAGAGCTCCGGGTCTCCCGGTCGGAAACCGCCCACTGCCAGGCTGACGGCGGCCCATTCCCCTTCCTCGAGGAGGCGCCGCGCCCGGCCCCCGAGGCCCTTCAGGACGGGGCCCACGGGCACCCCGGGCCTGCCGGCCCGAAAGGCGGCGAGCTCCGGGGGGTGGAAGGAGGTGACCAGCACGTCGGCCTTTCGGCCGGCGAGGAACCAGGCGAGGGCCTCGCCCGTCCCCGGCGCCTTGAGCTCGAGGTTGAGCCGGGCCCGCCCGGCGGCGAGGTCCCAGAGGTCGGCCAGGGTGGGGACGGGGACCCGCACGGCGGCCAACTCCGCGGCGGTGAGCTCGGCCACGCGCCGCCGGCTCCCGGCCGTCCGGCGGAGGTCCGCGTCGTGGGCGCAGACCAGGACGCCGTCCCGGGTGAGCCGCAGATCGGTCTCGAGACCGTGGGCCCCCTCGGCCAGGGCCGCAGCGAAGGCCTCGAGGGTGTTCTCCGGGTGGTCCCGGGAGGAGCCGCGGTGGGCGAAGACCTGCACGCCCTTCACGTCTCCTCGCCCAGGACGAGCCGCAGGGCGAGGTTGGCCTGGGAGTGGGCCGCCACCCCCACCCGGGGGGCCATCAGGCCGGTGCCGGGGCGGGCCTCGGCCTCCAGGTCCCCCACCACGAAGAGGCGGGGCGCCAGGCGGTGGGTGCGGATGGCGTCGGCCTCGCCGTAGCCCGCGAGGCCGGAGGCCGCGACGACCCAGGTCTCGGGCAGGTGCCGGAGCGCCGTCTCCACCAGCATGGCCTTCTGGTCCGCCCGGTCGAAGGCCTCCACGAGGACGCGGCAGCCGGCGAAGAGGCGGGGAAGGTTGTCCGGGGTCAGGCGGACGGTGTGGCAGGTCACCCGGACGTAGGGGTTGATGCGGCGCAGGGTGTCGGCGAGGGCCCGAGTCTTGGGCTGGCCGAGCTGGTCCACGAAATACTGCTGGCGGTTGAGGTTGCTCGGCTCGACCACGTCGAAGTCCGCGAGCACCAGGGTGCCGATGCCGGTGCGGGCCAGGGCGATGGCCACCTGGCTGCCGAGACCGCCGAGCCCGGCCACCCCCACCGTGGCGGCCTTGACCCGGCGGTGGACCCCGGGGGTGTGCCGGGAGGCCAGGAGGGCTTCGAGCTCCTCGGGCCGCGGCACCTCGCCGCGCCGGATCAGCACGACCTCGTCCCCCTCCGACAGGGCGGCTTCCAGGGGCGTGGGGAAGCCGTTGCGGATCCAGACGTCCGCGTCGGGCTTGACCGCCCGCCGGGCCGCCTCCACGGCAGCGCCCTCCGGGAGCTCCAGGTCCCGCTCGTTCACCCGCACGCGCATCGGCACCTCGCGGCGGGAAGTCTGGCACGCGGGTCCCGAGGGCGCAAGCCGGGAGGACGGAAGACGGAAGACGGGGGGCCAGGGCTTAGGGGACATCCTATAGGCCTCCGGTCAAGAGAAAAGAGAGTGCTGTGATTTCAATA
>JAWSUI010000119.1:0-4135 GCA_033551855.1 Deferrisomatales bacterium | reverse complement strand
CCGTGCAGCTCGAAACCGCCTCGCGAGCTGCACGGCGCGCCGGGATTCTGCCCGCCGGAGGGGTGGTTTCGCGCCGAACGCACGCGGAGAACCGATCGCTCTTTGCGGTATTGGTTGCAGCGTGGGGAGCCCTGGCATTCCTGGGCCTCGGGCTCCCCTGCGCCGAGGCGGCTTCCTGGGTGGACGCCGTGGGGCGACGGGTAGACGTGCCGGACGCCCCGGCACGGATCGTGTCCTTGGTGCCGAGCGTGACGGAGACGCTGTTCGCACTGGGATTGGGGGAGCAGGTGGTGGGCGTCACGGAGTTCTGCACCTTTCCCCCGGGAGCGCTCGCGAAGCCCCGGGTCGGGAGCTACGCCGCCCCGAGCCTCGAGGCCGTAGCCGCTCTCACTCCGGAGCTGGTCTTCGCCTCCGCCGACATGACCCGTCCGGCCGCGGTGGCTCGCCTGGAGAGTCTGGGAATCCCGGTCTACGTCGTCTATCCCCGCAGTCTGGCCGGGACGGTCCAGATGCTGCGCGACGTGGGGGCCGTGGCGGGAGCGCCCCGTGCCGGGCAGGGCCTGGCGCAGGAGCTCGAGTCCACGGTGGAAAGGGTCAAGGCCGCGGTTTCGGGCCGGGAGCGCCCGGGGGTGTTGCTCTGCGTGATGGTGCAGCCCCTCGTGGTCACCGGTCCGGGCACCCTGGCCGACGACCTGATCACCACGGCAGGGGGGCGCAACTGCGTGCCCCCCGGGCCCGCGGGGTATCCAACGTGGGGTCCCGAAGCGGTCCTGGCCGCGGACCCTGACGTCATCGTGGTCAGCCCTCACCCCGGCCAGCCCGATCCCGGCGCGCTCTTCCGGAAGTGGCCCGAGCTGCGGGCCGTGGCCCAGCGAAGGGTCGTGGCGGTGGAGACCGACTGGGTCCACCGGCCCGGCCCCCGGCTCTCCCTGGGTTTGGAGGCCCTGGCGCGGGCGATCCACGGCGCCGAGGTTCTGCCGTGAAACCCGTGGCCCGTCGGCAGACGCTGCCTTGGCTGCCCTGTCTCGCGGCGGCGCTGGCGGCTGCCCTGCTCTTCTCCCTCTGGGCGGGGTCCTTCCCCATTCCCCTGGGGGAGGTCCTGGCGATCGTCTTCGGGCTCGACCGGGGCGCCGACGCCTCCCCGGCCCACCAGGCGGTGGTGCTCCGGCTTCGCCTCCCCCGGGCCTTGCTGACCGCACTGGTAGGCGCTGCACTGGGCGCGGCGGGAGGGGCCTTCCAGGCCGTCCTGCGCAACCCCCTCGCCGACCCGTATGTGCTCGGGGTCTCCGGTGGGGCGGCCCTGGGGGCCGTGGCGGCCCTCTCCTTCGGGGTCGTGGCCTCCTGGGGGGTTCCCCTGGCGGCGCTGGCGGGGGCGCTGGGGGCGCTGGCGGTCGTCTACGCAGTGGCCCAGGCCCACCGGGCTTCGCCCCACACCCTCATCCTCTCCGGGGTCATGGTCGGGAGCTTCAGCGCTGCCCTCCTGCTGTTCCTTCTGTGGCTCTCTCCCGCCGATTCCACGAAGACCGCCCTCTTCTGGCTGGCCGGAGACCTCTCTTCCGCGGATCCGGAGCTGCTGCCGTGGGTCGGGGCCTGGACGGGAGTCGCCTTCCTCTTCCTGTGGGTCCAGGCACCGGCGCTAGACCTCTTCACCCAGGGGGAGGAGGCCGCATCGGATCTCGGGCTCGACGTCGGGCGCCGGCGGCTGGGGATCTTCGCGGCGGCGGGGGCGCTCACCGCCGGGGCGGTGGCCTGTGCCGGTCTTGTCGGCTTCGTCGGGCTGGTCGTACCCCACGCGGTGCGCATCCTGTGGGGCCCCGTGCACCGCAGGCTCCTGCCGGCCTGCGCCCTGCTGGGGGCGGCCTTCCTGGTCGGTGCGGACGCGGCGGCCCGGACCGTCCTGTCTCCCGCCGAGATCCCCGTGGGCGTCGTCACCGCACTCGTCGGCGCCCCGTTCTTCCTGTACCTGCTGCGCCGCGGGGAGGGAGACGCTTGATCCGGGTCGAGGGACTCGCGTTCGGGTACGGTGCCGAACCCGTTCTGGGGGGGATCGATCTCGAGGTCCGGGAGGGGGAGATCCTCGGCGTCATCGGCCCCAACGGGTGCGGCAAGTCGACGCTTCTGCGACTGCTCCGGGGACTGCTCCGCCCCAACGCCGGGAGCGTGCGCTGGGGCGGCCGGGAGGCCCATCGCATCTCCCGGCGGGAGATCGCCCGGCGGGTCGCCGTGGTAGCGCAGGCGGCGCCGGCCCCCTTCGCCTACCGCGTCCGAGAGGTCGTGGCCATGGGGGGCTACGCCCGAGGGGCGGCCGTGGCCGTGGACCGGGTGCTGGCCCTCACCGACATCCTCCATCTCGCCGACCGGCCGGTGACGGCCCTCAGCGGGGGAGAGTTGCAGCGGGTGTTCACCGCACGGGCCTTGGCCCAGTCCACCCCCGCGCTGTTCCTGGACGAGGCGACCAGCCACTTGGACCTCGATCACCGGTGGGAGATCGCGGACCTCGTCGTGCGCCGAAACCGGGAGCAAGGGACGACCGTGGTCCAGGTCTCCCACGACCTCGACCTGGCCGCCGAAACCTCGCACCGGCTGCTGGTGCTCTCGGAACGCGGAACGGTCGTCGCCTTGGGCCCGCCCGCCCGGGTGCTCATCCCGTCGATCCTCCGCCAGGTGTTTCGGGTGGAGGTGCGCATCGAGGCCAACCCATACACGGGCGCACCCCGGGTGCTCCCGGTGCGGCGGCCCCGCCGCTGGCGGGGACCGGCACCCCGGGTCCACGTGATCTGCGGGGGGGGGAGCGGTGGGGAGCTCCTGCGAAAGCTGCACACCGCGGGCTGCCGGGTCACGGTGGGCCCGCTCAACCGGGGGGACTCGGACGAGGCCCTGGCCAGGGCCCTCGGGGTGGAGGTCGTGGGGGAGGAACCGTTTTGCCCCATCTCTCCCCGCGCCCTCGCGGAGGCCGACGCCCTGTGCCGCCAGGCGCAGGCGCTGGTGGTGGCACCCACGGCCTGGGGACCGGGGAACGTCGGCTGTCTGGAGCTCGTCCGGGCTTCGATGGCAGCGGCGGCCCGGGTCTATCTGATCGACCCCCGGGCCGAACGGGACTTCACGGGGGGAAGGGCCTGGTCGGACCTGCAGGCCCTGCGGGACCGGGGAGCCCGGACCGTGGCGGACGTCCAAGAGGTCTTGGAGGACCTGTCGTCGGACACCCTGCGGGGGCCCGTGCCATGACGCCCCGGCCGTTCCCCTGGGGTTGGGCGATCCTCTCGGCGGGGCTCCACCTGGGCGGGTTCGCCGCGCTGCCGGGACCGGCCCTCCCGGAGCGCAGCGATCCCGCGCCCCTGGAGGTCGGCCTGCTGGTGCTCGAAGCCGGCCCGGGTCCAACCCCAACCGCGGCAGAACCCGGCCCCCCGGGAGAGCGGGAGGCGCCTGTTGCCGGGAACTCGGCTCCGCCCCCTCCTCCAAAGACTCCACCCGTTCGGCGCCCCACTCCGCCGGTTCCCGCCCCGGACCGGACACCCGTTCCGGCCCGGGCCGACCCCCGAACGCCCGCGCCAGAGCCTCCGGCGACGTTGCCGGGGCGTTCCGTGCCGGCGGACGCCCGGTTCCAGGCCCCTCCCGAGCACCGGGATCCGCCGGCGGAAGTGGAACCGGTGGCGATGCGGGGGGGGTTGGGGGAGAAGGAGGCGCGAGACACCGCTCTCGCCGCCGCCCCAGGAAAGCCGGCGGGCTACGGGGGGGCGACGACGGGCCCACGGAACGTCGAGGCGTCGGCCTCGTACGACGAGAACCCCCCGCCCGTCTACCCCCGGATCGCCCGGCGCCGGGGGCTGGAAGGGGAGGTCTGGCTGCGGGTGCGGGTGTCGCCCATGGGCAGCGTGCTGGAGGCGGAGGTGGAGAGGTCGTCCTCCCACGAGATCCTGGACAAGGCGGCCCTCGAGGCCGTGCTTCGGTGGCGGTTCCTGCCGGCGCGGTTGGGGGACACGCCGGTGGAGGGGGTCGTCCGGGTCCCGATCCGGTTCGAGCTCCTCCCGCCCGGCTAGTAGTACAACAACGAGCGTTCGGGTCTCCGCGTGCGTTCGGCGCGAAACCCCCCTCCGGCGGGCAGTGCAAGCTCGCGAGACGGTTTCGAGCGGCCCTA
>JAWSUI010000118.1:0-4173 GCA_033551855.1 Deferrisomatales bacterium | reverse complement strand
CTTACGATGTATTCCCCTAACCTTCTTTCTGTGTCAGCTGACTTCTTATATAACGCTGGTGCACAAGAGCGCTGCCAGCCCGGCAACGGCCGGGTGCGGTGGGGGGGCATGCCGCGACCAGCCATGGGCTCCTCGGGGTCGGTTCTTGCCGGACGCCAGGTTCGAAGTCGTTGATCTTCGCGAGATCGCTGGCGAGGGCGTGAAAGCGTTGAGGGACGAGAGACCGGGACGTCCTTTTCTGATTGAGTTCCCGGCCAGGCTGCGGCACGGGGCGGGGCAACACGGGGGGCTGGCCCCAAGAATAGTCTTTCGAGAAAATCGACCGGGACGTTGCAAAGTTTCAAGAGGTTTGGGGGAGACGGAAGGGGCGCCCACAGGACCCAGGCCGGGTGGGAGTCGGCCCTCGATGGGAAGGCGAGCGGGACAGGCGAAGAGGTCGCACCTTTGGCGGCCGGTCGGGGTCTTCGTGTGGCCGTCGCACGAGGGCAGATGGGGCTATATTCGGCTCTGTATTCAGGTCCCAATGCAGGCCAAAGGAGAAACCCATGAAGCCCCTGCGGATCACCGACGGTATCGTTCCGGTGGGCGCGTTCAAGGCCCACGCCTCTCAGCTCATTCGAAGGGTCAAGGCTGAGCACCGGCCCATCGTCATCACTCAGAATGGTCGGCCCGCCGCCGTGCTGGTGAGCCCCGAGGAGTTCGACCGGCTCAACGCGCGGGAGCGCTTTGCCTCGGCTGTGGAGGAGGGGCTCGCCGATTCGCGAGCCGGGCGGGTGACGGCGGACGAGGACCTGGACGCCGAGCTGAATGCCGCGTTCGGGGCCAAGGGATGAAGCTGCGCTGTTGTCGGGGGGGACGTAAGTGCAATCGTGTACTTCCCCTGGAGGGGCGGGAGGGAGAGCGTGCAAGAGGGGTGGGGGAGGAACGGTCCGGCGTTGGGCCCAAGGGGTCGCGTTTGCTCCCTGCAGTCAGCGCGGCAGCCCGCCGCTGTTGGCAGCCCGCCGCTTGAAGGGAGTCGACTTCAGAGGTAAAGCAAGGAATCCTTACTTCGCCCGAGACAGGAGGCGCGCCATGCTCGCGAAGCTCACCGCCAAGAACCAGCTGACCTTGCCCAAGGCCGTCACCGCGGCGGTGGGGCCTGCCGAGTATTTCGAGGTGGAGACCAAGGGCGGTCAGATCATCCTCACGCCCGTGCGCCTCCAGCGGGCCGACGCCGTGCGGGCGAAGCTCGCCGAGCTCGAACTGTCCGATCAGGACATCGCCGACGCCGTGGCCTGGGCCAGGAAGAAGGCGTGAAGCGCCCTCCGCGGACGGTTCTCGATACGAATCTGGTTCTCTCGGCCCTCGTCTTTCGGGCGGGCAGGCTCGCCGCTCTGCGTGAGGCTTGGCAGAGGGGGCGCGTCGTGCCGCTTGTGTCCAAGGTCACCGTCGCCGAGCTGATCGGGGTGCTCGCGTACCCGAAGTTCAGGCTATCGGCCGAGGACCGCGAGGAACTCCTGGCCGACTACCTTCCGCATTGCACCGCGGTTCGCATCCCACAGCCCCCACCGAAGACCCCGGCCTGCCGAGACCCGTTCGACCGGCCGTTCCTCGAGCTGGCAGCGGCGGGAAAGGCCGACTACCTCGTCACCGGCGACCGGGACCCTCCGAGCCTGGCAGGCCGGTTCGTGTGCCCCATCGTCACGGCCGAAGAGCTCCTCTCTCTCCTCGGACGGCCGGAAGGCAAGTAGACCGGGAGACGGGGACGTTCCTTTCTAATTGAGTTGCGGCGGCGCTTCGGCCCCTGGCGGGACATCCCTGGGAAGACAAGGGGGAAACAAGGAGGCGGGAGGTGATCGTGTGTTCCGGTGCCCGGACAGATCTCCGAATTCGCCTTCGAGGACTGGCGCTTCACGATCGAGAACGGCCTCGTCGTCCCCATCCTGTCTGAGGCCGGGTTGCCCGAGCGGTACCGGTCCTTGCCCCCGGACGACGTGTCGGATCTTTCGGTGGGCGGTCAGTTGGGCAGCTGGGAAGCCAGGAGGCTAGGAAGCTGGGAGGCTTGAAGTGAAGTCCGACGGGCGAGGTGGCGAATCTCGCGCCGACTACTTTCACAGCTCCAGGGTATGATAGATTCCCCCTAGTGGGGGACGCCGGGACGGACGAACCTGTCACGGGCTGTCTCCGGAAGGGATCGAAGCCTTGGCCATCAGTATGCAGCAGATCGAGCGGGCACGGGACCTCGCGAAGTCCTACGGCGCGACCAGGCTCATCCTGTTCGGCAGCGCGGCCGACAACCCGGAGGAGGCGCAGGACCTCGACCTCGCTTGCGACGGCGTGCCGGGCTGGAAGCTCTACGAATTGGGCGGCCGATTGGAGGAAGAGTTGCACGCAGTCGTCGATCTCATCCCGCTGGACCCACCGACGCCTTTCACTCGGATCGTGGAGCAAAGGGGCAAGGCACTGCTGTGAAGGTCGCCGAGCTCCAAGAGGAAGTCGCCGTCGAGCTGGCCCTCCTCGAAGCAACGGTCTCAGAGGCGGTCGCCTTGATGAGAGATGTGGGCCTCGGCGAGGCGACCGTCCGAGAACGGACAGCGGCGGCGGCCTTTCTGGCCCAGTTCTATGGCGGCGTGGAGAACATCCTGAAGCGCTTGTGCCGTTTCCACGGCGTTGCGCTCCCCGTCGGGGAGACCTGGCACGTGGATCTCTTGCGGTACTTCTCCCCTCCGCCCGTCGATGCACTGCCGGACGAGCACCTGTCTCGTCTTCAAGCGGGGCTGCCCGGACGGGCCTCATGAGAATCCGGCCCCTCCCCCCAGCCCCTGACCCCTGCCGTTCCACGTCCCTCGGCAAGCTCGTCGCCGATCACCTCTACGCCCACGTCTCCCGGGAGACCGTTCCTTTCTCATTGAGTTGCGGCGGCGCTTCGGCCCCTGGCGGGACAACCCTGCGAAGACAAGGGGGAAACAAGGAGGCGGGAGGTGACCGTGTGTTCCGGTGCCCGGACAGATCTCCGAATTCGCCTTCGAGGACTGGCGCTTCACGATCGAGAACGGCCTCGTGCTCCCCATCCCGGCGGAGTCCGAGTTGCCGGAGCGCTACCGGTCCTTGCCTCCCGAGTACACGACTTGTCGGATCTTTCGGTGGGCCGTGACCTTTCACGGGTGACTCGTGACGAGTGACGGGCGCGCTGGGTGGCTGGGAAGCCGGGAAGCTGGACGGCTGGAACGGCGCAGGCGGGAGAGCTTGCCGCCTGCGTACTGACCGCGCCCCCTGACTGTGATAGAGTCTGCCCAGCCGGGCACCACCGTTTCTCCCTTCTGACGAGCTACCCATGGCCATCCGCATCCGACCCGATGAGCAAGCGATCCGGCAGTTCTGCTCGCGCTGGAAGGTGACGGAGCTCTCCCTCTTCGGATCGGTGCTCCGCGACGAATTCGGGCCGGACAGCGACGTGGACGTGCTCGTGTCGTTTGCCCCCGACGCCCATCGAAGTTTGTTCGATCTCGTGGCCATGGAGGAGGAGCTGGAGGCTCTCTTCGGCCGCAAGGTAGACCTCGTGGAGGCGGCTGGGCTGCGCAATCCCTTTCGCCGCAAGGAGATCCTATCTTCGCGAAAGGTGATCCATGCGGCCTGAGGAACGGGACCTCGCCTACCTCTGGGACATGCTCGACGCCGCGCGCACGGCCCTGGAGTTCACTCGAGGCACGACGTTCCACAACTACGACCGCGACCGCAAACTGCAACTGGCCGTCGAGCGCTTGGTCGAGATCATCGGCGAGGCCGCTCGGCACGTGTCTGAGCCGTTTCGGGAGCAGCACGCGGATATCCCCTGGCGAAAGATCGTTGCCCAGAGGCACGTTCTCGCGCACGACTACGGAGACATCCAGCAAGAACGGCTCTGGCTCCTGGTCACGGAGCACCTGCCCGACCTGGTCCGGCGGCTGGAGCCGCTTGTCCCTCCGGCCCCCGAATCCTAGCCCCCCTGATCTCTTTCTTCCTGGGGGGGCAGACCGGGACGCTGGTGCACGAGGGAGGGGCAAACCGGGACGGTGTGTCCCGTGGCCGTGCCAAAAAACGCGTGGTGCTTGTCCTTGGCAACGTCGATACCGACCAGCAGATACTGCGTCGAACCTCGGACGTCAGCAATTCCCGGACCCCTCGGAAATGGCTCAAACACGCGCATCTGGCAGG
>JAWSUI010000117.1:0-4568 GCA_033551855.1 Deferrisomatales bacterium | reverse complement strand
TCGCTGGGAATGAGGGCCATAATATATCACGAACTAATGGATCAGTACACTAGCATCCTGGAGCGGATGGCAGGACCCCTATGTGACGCGTTGACGGGGCGGTCGGACGGGTACGAAACGCTCGAGTACCTTGAACGTTCACACCTTTTCTTGATCCCGCTTGACGACGAACGCGATTGGTATCGCTATCACAACCTCTTCGGCCAGTTCCTGCGAAGCCGCCTGGAGCGCGGGTTCACAGATCAGATCGGCGGCCTGCACCGCGCGGCCGCCGAATGGTTCTCGGAGAACGGGAGGCCGGCGGAGGCGGTGGAGCACATGTTGGCCACCGGATGCTCGGACCGAGCCGCAGGTCTCATGGCCGGTTGTTGGCGAGAGATCTATGCGGCTGGGCAGGCGCGGACGGTTGCCGCATGGGTGGAGCGACTTCCCAGAGATACTCTGGAACGGCATCCGACTCTGGAGGTAGCTCACTGCTGGACCCAGTGCGCCCAAGGAAGATACGACCAAGCCGTGACCAGCCTGAAGGTCCTTAGCAGCGGCGACAGGCAGCAGCGGCTGGATCCTCTCGACCGAGACGAGATGTACACGCTGGAATCGACCATCCCTCTGCTGGAGGGACGGATCGAGGAGTGTCACCGCGAGGTCGAGGTGAACTTGCCGAAACTGTCCCGCACCGGGTCGTTCGCCCACGGGGTGGCAAGCAACGCCTTGGGCTTTTGCCTCACAACGGCTGGCCGGTTCGACGAAGCAGATGCAGTCTTGAAGCGCGGACTGAAGAGTCACAGCCAAACCGGGAGCATGTACGGGACAGTGTTTGCCCTTTGTTCCCTGGGGTGGGGAGAGTTGAGCCAGGGGCACCTGACGGCCGGCCTGGCCCAGTACCGGACAGCGATGGCGCACGCTCGTGAGGTCATCCCCAGAGCTTCTATTCCTGGCTCCGTAGCGGCCATCTTCCTAGCCGACGTGCTTTTCGAGATGGACCGGTTGGGGGAGGCGGAGCAACTACTTTCCGACCATTTTGCCCTGATCCCGAAAGTGAGCATCCTCGACGTTGTCGTCCTGGGTTACCTGACCTTCGCCCGCATCCACTTCATGCAGTCGCGACGCAAGGAAGCCTGTTGATCGCCAGAATAATCGGGCTGGGAGGGTGTGAGGATTTTCAGAATGGGTTGACCGGATCGGCGTGATTTTCGGATTATTCGGCGCAATCCGGACGGGGCCGATTCCGGTCGGCAGAAACGAAGCGGGCGGAGAGTTGTGCAAGAACTCTCCGCCCTTATTCCGTTGGGCCTTGGGCCCACAAACCAAGGTGACAGCATGATATGGCACGTGGCGGTGGAACTCAACGAGATTGCTGCGCTTGGGCGCGCGTACGCATGGCCGCGGCCGGAGCCGTGCCTTGGGTGCGGACGGTTCAAGGTGTGGGGGCACGGGTTCGTGGAGCGGTACTTTGATGAGGTCGATGGCCCGGTGCTGCTGCGGTGCTACCGGTGTCCGGGCTGCCGTTGCGTGGTGACGCCGAGGCCCGAGGGCTTCTTCCGTCGGGTGCGCAGTGCGGCAGCTTGCATCCGCTGCCACCTGGCGCAGCGCCTGGGCACGGGGCGGTGGCCGGCTTCGAGCGCGCAGAACACCAGCCGGCTGCGCCACTGGCTCAGGAACCTGCGACGGCAGGCGCTGGCGTGGTTCGGCTGGACACGAAGTACCGAGCTCCTCGCGGCGTTCGACCGCTTGGGCGGGATGGACCTCGTCCCGGTGGGACGTGCCATCCAGCGTGGCAAACGGGATCGGCGCCACCCACCCCAGTGAACTCGGCTCACGACAGGGCCTCCTGTTCGGTTTACGGTCGGCCAGCTGGAAAAAAGGGCTGGTCAACCCACACCATCGAGGAGGGATGTCGTGACCGAAGAGCAAAAACAGCAGGTGGCCGTCTTCCGGTTCGGGGTGATCCACGAGTTCACCGGCTCGACCCGGCTCGACCGGGGGGAGACGGAGGCGCTCTTGCGGGAGAAGTGCGTCCGCAAGTGGGAGATCCCGTTTTCGACCCGCACGCGGATCAGCCGCAGCACGATCGTGCGCTGGGTGAGCACCTACCTGGCCAGCGGCGGGAAGCTCGAATCCCTCTACCCCCGGGGACGAAACGATGCCGGCCGGCTCCGGGCCGTCGACGAGGAGACGGGGCTGGCGCTTCTGGCGCTTCGCCGGGAGAAGCCGAAGCTGCCGGTCAGCGCGCTCGTCGAGCTCCTCGACGCGCGCCAGGCCGCGGCCGGCCTGGACCGGCTGCCGAGCCTGTCCACGGTGTACCGCTTCCTCCATCAGCACGACCTGATGGCGCCGGCCGCGGCCCAGGAGGATCGCCGCAAGTTCGAGGCCGAGCTCCCCAACGACCTGTGGCAGAGCGACGTCATGCACGGGCCCCTGGTCCGGATAGGGGAGAAGCGGCGCAAGAGCTATCTCATCGCCTTTCTCGACGATCACTCCCGGCTCATCCCCCACGGGGCCTTCTACCCCTCCGAGGGGCTCTCGTCGTTCCTGGAGGCGTTTTCCCAAGCGCTCCTGAAGCGAGGGCTGCCCCGCAAGCTCTACGTGGACAACGGCTCGGCCTTCCGCTCCCGCCAGCTCGAATACACGTCGGCGGCCCTGGGCATCGCCCTGGTGCATGCCCGGCCCTACCGGCCCCAGGGGAAGGGGAAGATCGAGAGGTTCTTCCGCACCGTCCAGACCCAGTGGTTGCCGAGCGTCGCCGGCGAATCCCTCGACGCGCTCAACGGCGCCTTCGAGCGCTGGCTCCACGATACCTATCACCCGCGCATCCACTCCTCGACCGGCCAGAGCCCGTTCGAGCGCTTCACCTCCCGCATGGAGTGCCTGCGGGCGGCACCCCCGGACCTGCGCGACTACTTCCGCCAGAGCGTGCGGCGACGGGTCAACAAGGACCGTTCCGTCGTCGTCCACAAGCGGCTGTTCGAGGCCCCGGTGGAGCTCGTCGGCAAGCAGGTGGAGATCCTCTACCACCCGGAGAGCCCGGAGCTGGTGGAGATCCGAAGGGGGACGGAGTCCTGGGGGTTTCACCGCGCGATCGACCTCGCCGTCAACAGCCGGGTCGCCCGCACCCGAAACGGGACCCTCTCCGTCTGCTGTGACCCGCCCGCGCCCTGTGACGGGGGCAAGCTCTGGGAGGCCGACTGATGGAACCCACCTACCGGGCGTTCTTCGCGCTCCAACGAGAGCCCTTTGCCTGCGAGCTCGCCCAGAAGGACATCCTCGTCACCCCCGCGGTGAGCGCGGTCCAGGACCGCATCCACTACACCATCCGCCTCGGCGCGGTGGCGCTCGTCACCGGCGAGGTCGGCAGCGGCAAATCCACCGCGCTTCGCTACGCGATCGGCACCCTGCATCCCTCCGAGTACCGGGTGCTTTCGGTGACCGCCTCCTCGGGCTCGATCCTCGAGCTCTACCGCCAGATTCTCGCCGAGCTCGGCCACGAGGACTGCGGTACCTCGTCCCGGGCCCTTTTGACCCGCACGATCCGGCGGGAAGTGCTCGATCTCATCCACGCCAAGAAGATCAAAACCGTGCTCGTCATCGACGAGGCCTCGCTTCTTCGCCTGGAGGTCTTCGCCGAGCTGCACACGCTCACCCAGTTCGAGCACGACTCCAAACCCTACCTGCCCATCGTGCTCGCCGGGCAGGTCAATCTCCTCGATCACCTGCGCTACCGAAACGGACTGCCGCTCGCCAGCCGGGTCGTGGCCCGAAGCCACCTCAAAGGCATCGACCAGAAGACCATGCAGGAGTATCTGGGCCACCACCTCGCCCTCGCGGGGGTCTCCCAGAGGCTCTTCGACGACGCGGCCACAACCGCCATCCACCAGGGCTCCGGGGGCCTCTACCGAAAGGCCAACCACCTCGCCCGCGGCGCCCTCATCGCCGCCGCCCACCACAAGGCCCCGCTCGTCACCGCCGAGCATGTACGGGTCGCCGCCACCGAGCTCTTTTGACGGTTACGATGGGAGAACCAACCATGAATCTCTATGAGGACGAAACCCTCGAGCCCAAGCTCGAAGAGCTCTCCGATCGGCTGGGCCATCTGGTGCTGGAACTGCTGCTGGCCGGCCTTCGCAAGGCCTGCCGGGAAACCGAGAACTTCCGGGACTTCACCGACGCGCGCATCGACGTGCAGAGCCGACCCCCGGGGCAGCCATGACCCTTCGCCTGGTCATCGTGGTCCTGCCGCCACCTGCGCCACGACGCCGGTCCCGGTCCACGCCCCGACCGGCTTCGCGGCGCCCGAATGCACGGCAACTCTCGCTCCCCTTCCCCGACGGGCAGGCGCCGATCCCTCCCCAGGCAAAGCCCTGCCCACCGTGAGCTCATTGCACGGGAGGGGTCGCAATCTCTACTTTGCGGCTCCTCCCCCTTCTCGCACCCTTCGTGCACTAACTCGACGGACCCTCGCGCCGGATCCACGCCCTTGCCAATCGGCGTGGAAATGGTCCATACAATCAGAAAGACCCAGCATTGTCCGGTTAGGTTATTGCAGCAGTCGGGTATCGGCCGGGTTCGTG
>JAWSUI010000116.1:0-4762 GCA_033551855.1 Deferrisomatales bacterium | reverse complement strand
GGCTCACCCGGCGGGCGAGGGCCGCCTTGCGGAGCCAGCGGTCCAGCACCCGGCGCACGCTCCGATCCGTGAGCCGACCCCCCCGCGCGTTCAGGAAGACCGGCCCACCGGCCTCGAGGGGGCGGCCGGCCTCCCGGCGCCGCTCCAGGTAGGACTCCAGGGCGCGGGCCGCCGCCTCGGTGAGGGGGGCCTCCCGCTCCACCCGCCCCTTGCCCCGGATGCGGGCGGTGCGCGCCGGCAGCCGAAGGTCCCGGCCCGTGAGCCCCACGAGCTCCCCCACCCGGACCCCCGTGCCGTAGAGCACCTCCAGGAGGGCGCGGTCCCTCTGCGCCAGGAGCCCGTCCCCCTTCACCGCGTCCAGCAGGTGGAAGGCCTCGTCCACCGGCAGGAATGTGGGGAGCACCCGGCGGGCCTTGGGCGCCGCGATCCCGTCGGCGGGGTTACCGGGCAGGAGCCCCTCCCGCACGAGGTACCGGAAGAACACCCGGATCCCCGACAGCGTCCGCCCGATGGAGGTCCGGGCGTGGCGGGCGTAGAGCGACGCCAGGAAGGCGCGCAGCAGCCCCGCGTCCACCGCGCCCCAGAGCGGCTCCCCGGCGGCCGCGCCCAGGCGCTCCGACGCCCAGCCCGCCAGCGCCGTCACGTCTCGGCGGTAACTGCGCACCGTGTGGGCGGAGGCGTTGCGCTCGTAGGTCAGGTGGTTGAGGAACCCCTCCACCCAGGGGTCCTCCGCCCCGGCGATCTCTCTCCCGGCCATGCGCGCTCTCCCCGGCCCGGCGAAAAGCGTGAGAATAGCACACTCCCCCCGCCGCTCAACAGGGGTGCCCCGGATCGGGGACCGACGGCCGACGACCGAGGACGGAGGACCGAGGACGGAGGACGGGGGAGGGTTGATTGGTTTGATTGGGTCGATTGGGTTGATTTGGTCGATTGGTTTGTAGGCTGGTCTCTTTTGCCGAGAGTTGAGTCGCTTGTCTCTGTCGGTACGCCGAAACGAACCAACCCGACCTGTCAAACGAATACAACCAATCAAACCAATCAAACCAATTAACCCAATTAACCCAATAAACCCAATAAACCCAATAAACCAGAGGAAACCCGCCACAGGGGTTCAATTCCGGGGCGGCACCGGCCGAAGAGAAAGAACGGCTCTGCTGCGGTCCGGGTGGGCGGACGGGTGTGGGCGGCTCTTGCCTCCGGTACTCCTCCCCCTTCAAGGGGGAGGTCGGGAGGGGGATAGGGTGCAGGTCATGCGGCGGCCGGGCGACAACCCATCCCCGCCCCTGCCCTCCCCTTGAAGGGGAGGGAACCGGCCCTTCCGGAAACTCAGTGGGTCAATCGAGGGCAAGAACGATCTCGCGCGGAGCCGCTGGGACGCCGAGAAATTCGTGGTCTTTCCCGGCGCCTCCGCGTCATTGCGCGAGAACACGATTGTTCCTCGCACCCACAGAAAACCCGGAAGCTCCAGGGAGCCGCCGGGCCGCAAGGGCTCCCCCGCTCCGAGCACGCGCCGGGGAGGTGGAGAGGGATGAAACGGGGGCGTGCGCCGGGGCGCCCGCCGGTGGCACAATGGGGCGCCGCGGCGGCCTCTGCCCTAGAACGGCGCTGCGAAGGGCGGAAAGGGACCTCGATGAAGCTCGTACTGGTGGTGGGCGCACGGCCCAATTTCATGAAGATCGCCCCAATCGTCGCGGCGGTCGAGGCGCACAACCGCGGGTTCGGCGCCGCGGGCGGGGGCCCGCCGATCACCTACCGCCTCGTCCACACCGGGCAGCACTACGACGAGAAGATGTCCGCGGCCTTCTTCCGGGACCTGGAGATCCCGCCGCCCCACGTGGACCTGGGGGTCGGGTCCGGGTCCCACGCGGTCCAGACCGCCGAGGTGATGATCCGGTTCGAGCAGGTGTGCGAGGCCGAGACGCCCGACTGGGTGCTGGTGGTGGGCGACGTCAACTCGACCCTGGCCGCGACCCTGGTGGCCGCGAAGCTCGGCATCCGGGTGTGCCACGTGGAGGCGGGCCTGCGCAGTCGGGACCGCACCATGCCCGAGGAGATCAACCGCCTCGTCACCGACGCCGTGGCGGACCTGCTCTTCACCACCAGCCGCGACGCGGACCGCAACCTCGCGGCCGAGGGGGTGCCCCCGGAGCGGGTGCGCTTCGTGGGCAACGTCATGATCGACACCCTCCACCGGCAGCTGCGCCGCCTGCCCGAGGTCCGCCCACCCGAGCTGGTCTCACCCGGCGTCCGCTTCGGGGTCGTCACCCTTCATCGCCCGAGCAACGTCGACCGGCCCGAGACCCTGGCCGGCATCCTCTCGGCCCTGGGGGAGATCGGGGCCGACCTGCCCCTGGTCTTCCCCATGCACCCGCGGACCCGGAAGATGGCGGAGCGGTTCGGCCTGGACGGTGCGTTCCGCGAGCTCGGCCCCCCGGACGGGGGCCTGGCCCCGGGGGTCCACGCCACCGACCCCCTGGGCTACCACGCCTTCCTGCAGCTCTGGAAGGAAGCGGCCCTGGTGCTCACCGACTCGGGGGGCCTCCAGGAGGAAACCACCGCCCTGGGCGTTCCCTGTCTCACCCTCCGCGAGAACACCGAGCGGCCGGTCACGATCTCCGAGGGGACCAACGTCTTGGTCGGGATCGATCCCGTGCGGATCGTCACCGAAGCGAGGGCCGTCCTCGACGGCGGCGGCAAGCGGGGCAGGGTCCCCGAGCTCTGGGACGGCCGGGCAGGGGAGCGGATCGTCCAAGCCCTCGTCGAGCTCGACGGGTAGCCCCGGCGGCATGGGTTCTATTGGTTTGGCGGGTTGATTGGGTCGATTGGGTTGATTTGGTTAATTAGGTCGATTAGGTTGATTCGGTTGATTTGTTGGATTGGGTTGATTGGTTGCGCTCATCGGCTAGCTGGAACATCGCGCATGGGCAGAGCCGCCTCATGAACCAATGAGCCAAATAAACCAAATTCAACAGCGGGGCCGACCGCCGCAACTTGTGCCTAAGAGCCAGCTCAACCAATTCACCCAATCAACCCAATCAACCCAATTAAGCTGTCTTCCGTCCTCTGTCCTCGGTCTTCCGTCCTCCGTCCCCCGTCCTCTGTCCTCCGTCCTCGGTCCTACCGGGCCGCGTACCAGCGGTGGGTCTGCTCGATGCCCTCGCGCAGGCCGGTGCGGGCGCGCCAGCCGAGCGCCGTCAGGCGCGACACGTCCAGGAGCTTCCGCGGGGTGCCGTCGGGCTTGGACGTGTCGAACGTCACGGGGCCGCGAAAGCCCACCACCTCCCCCACCGTCTCCGCGAGCTCCCGGATCGAGACGTCCTGCCCCGTCCCCACGTTGATGATCTCCTCCGAATCGTAGCGCTCCATCAGGAACAGGCTCGCATCGGCCAGATCGTCCACGTGCAGGAGCTCCCGCCGCGGGGTGCCCGTGCCCCAGAGGGTTACGGTGGGCTGACGGGGTTCATTGGTTGGATTGGGTGCATTGGTCTGGGGCTGCGAAGCGGCCGAGCCGAGCGACCCGGCTTCTGAACCAATGGAACCAATCGACCCAATCGAACCAATCAAACGGGTCCTTTCCCCGTCCGGAATCGCCCCCCAACGCCTCTCATCGGCCTCCACACCCTCCCAGTCGCCGGCTGAGGCGAGCTTCGCGAGGTGGAACTTGCGGATCATCGCCGGGAGCACGTGGGAGGTCTCGAGGTCGAAGTTGTCCCCGGGACCGTAGAGGTTCGTGGGCATCAGGCTGATGGCCCGGAATCCGTACTGGCGCCGGTAGGCCTGGCACATCTTGATCCCGGCGATCTTCGCCACGGCGTACCACTCGTTGGTGGGCTCCAGGGGCCCGGTGAGCAGGTGCTCCTCGCGCATGGGCTGGGGCGCGAGCTTGGGGTAGATGCACGACGAGCCCAGGAAGAGGAGCTTCTTCACCCCGCTGCGGTACGCGGCGTCGATCACGTGGGTCTGGATCGCGAGGTTGTCCCTCAGAAAGTCCGCGGGGTAGGTGCTGTTGGCGAGGATCCCGCCCACCCGCGCCGCGGCCAGGAACACGTACTCCGGCCGCTCCGCCTCGAAGAACCGGTTCACGGCCCCCTGGTCGGTCAGGTCCAGCTCGGCCCGGGTCCGGGTGAGCAGCCGCTCGAACCCCCCGGCCCGGAGCCGCCTCACAATGGCGGACCCCACGAGCCCCTGGTGGCCGGCGATATAAATGCACGCCTCTCGCGGGATCACGTGTTTCTCAGTCGACATGGGCCATGCCTCGCTCGAGCCGATGACAGAGGACAGAGGACGGAAGACAGAGGACCGCAGCATCTTTTCTCCTGTCGTCCCTCGCGCCTTGTCCCGTTTCATTGCTCCGTTTTCCGACAGAAGGCCTCGGGGTCGGAGATCATTTTCCCCAACATGCCGCCGATCGCCCGCGTGAGCTCTAGCAGCCGGTCGCGGTCTTCTGCCGAGACGTACTGACAGGCGTAAGCCGTGTCGATCCAGTGCTCTGTTTCCGCCTGCGCCCCATCGGCGTCGGTCAGCTTGCTGACGAAGTGGGCCGGGTATCTTCGTTTGTGCCAGGCTTCGGCGATGTTCGCCCCGATGGAAAGAGACGAACGGCGAAGCTGATCGGTGAGGGAAAAGATCTCCTCGCGCGGAAACCCCTTCGTCAGCTCGAACACTTGGTGCTGCAGGGCTAACGCCCTCGCGTACACGCGAAGACCGCGAAAGCTCGTGACCCGTTCCCCCATCGCCCCCTCCCGCCCCCCGTCCTCGGTCC
>JAWSUI010000115.1:0-5184 GCA_033551855.1 Deferrisomatales bacterium | reverse complement strand
AGGGGAGAGGGGAGAGGGCATCCGAGGGAGGCCTCCGGAGGGTCGCTTTGGGTGGGGGGCACCGGCCCCATAAGAGTTGTCCATCCACGGGAACGGGGGGGACGAGGAGAATCCATGGCCAGACCCTTGCGGGTCGAGCTCCCGGGGGGGCTGTACCTCGTGACGGCCCGCAGCCTCCCGCGCCAGCGCCTGTTCCGCGACGGCGAAGAAGTGGGGGACTTCCTGTCCCGGCTGCCGGACCTGGCCGAGGCCTTCGGGGTGGTCTGCCACGGCTTCTGCCTCCTCCCGAGCCATTACCACATCCTCCTGGAGACCCCGCAGGCGAACCTCTCCCGGGCCCTCCACCGGCTGAACGCCGGGTACACCTCCCGGGTGAACGCCCGGCGGAGGCGGAAGGGCCCCCTCCTCCGATCCCGGTACCGCTCCCTCGTCGTGGGCGACGAGTGGCTCGTGCCCCTCTCGGTCCACGTCCACCTCAACCCGGTGCGCGGCCGGCTGACGGCGGATCCCTGGAGCTACCCCGAGTCCAGCGCCCGGGCGTACGGCCCGGGGTGCGAGCCGGTGCCCGGGCTTGTCACCGGCCGGGTCCTGGCCCTGGCCGGCGGCCGCCCGGCGTACGTGCAGAGGGTCGAGGCGGCGCTTCGCGACCCACCGCCGCCGCCATGGCCGCAGGTGTGGCGCCAGACCGTTCTCGGGGGGGAGGAGCTCCGCCGGCGGGTGCTGGAGGCGGTCGGGGACCGGGACCTGCGGGAGATCTCCGGCTTCGGCTCGAGGCCCGAGGGGCTCTCCCCGGCGCAGGTGGTGGACTGGGTCGCCGAGCAGACCGGCGTCCCCGTGGCCCAGCTCACCTCCGGCAAGTTCCAGCGGGTCCTCGCCCGCAAGGCGGCCATCTACCTGGCGCGGAAGCTCACCGGGGCCACCCTGCGGGAGATCGGGGAGCTCTTCGGCGTCGATTACACCACCGTCCACATGGCGGTGCGCCGGGTGGAGGAGCTCCGGGCCCGGGATGGGTCCCTCGACGGACTCCTGGTCTCCTTGGAGGAGGGCCTTCGGCAGCTCGGGGCAGGGGGCAGCCCTCCGGTCCCGGAGGAGGGGAGGGAGGCGCCGGGGGCGGAACCTGGGACGGAACCGGAGACGGGCGGCGCCCCGGAGGCCCCCGCGCCCACCCGCACCCCCCGGCCGCCCCGGACCAAGAAGCGCAAGGACCAACTGGACCTCTTCTGACCCGCTGCTGGGCTCTGTTCCGATCTGTGTGGGCTGACAGGAGTAAGCGGCATCCGCCCCCTCGTGCTCCTCCCCCTTCAAGGGGGAGGTTGGGAGGGGGATGGGGTGCAGCCCCGGCGCTGGCCGGACGACAACCCATCCCCACCCTCGCCCTCTCCTTGAAGGGGAGGGAAGTTGGATCTCGTTCGAGCGGTGTACGAGGGCGCGGGAGACGGGCCCCACACGATCCGAAACAGAACCCACTGCTGTCGGCTCGCATCCCCTGTGGGAGCCGGCCTCCCGGCCCGCGACATCAGCGGAAAGGAGCCACCGATGGACGGCATGGGCCAGGAGCTGCGCGAGCAGCCTGGGGTCTGGGAACAGCTCTGGCAGCGCAGGCAGGAGGTGGCGGACGCGGTCGCCCGGGCGTGCCCCGCGCCCCCCCGGCTCCTGGTCCTCGCGGGGTGCGGGGACTGCCATGCGGCCGCCGAGCTCGGAGAGTCCCTGTTCGACCTCCGCTCGCGGGTGCCGGTGCGCGCGCTCCCCGCCATGGAGCTCAGCCGCGCCCGCCCCCACCTGCTGGGGCCCGGCACCCTGCTGGCGGCGTTGAGCGTCTCCGGGCGCACCCCCCGGGTCCTGGAGGCCGTGGGGGTGGGCCTCCGCCAGGGGGCATCGGTCCTCGGCGTCACCGACGACCCCTCGAGCCCCTTGGCCGCGAGCGTCCCCCACTGCTTCGTCCTCGGCACGGCACCCCCAGAAGCCCTGGGCCGGACCGACTACCGGGACCCGGAGGCCGCCCGCTACACCGGCTACCACCGCCCCGTCCCTCAGACCAAGACTTTCGGCGCCGTGCAGCTTGCGCTGGAGCTGATGTGCCTGGGCTCGAGGGGCCTGGGGGCACCGTCGGCCAGGGGGTCCCCCGAGGGGACGCTGGAGGGGGATCTCGCCCGCCTCCCGGCCCTGGCCGAGGCGGCAGTCCGGGCGGGCGAGGCCGCCGCCGAGAGCCTCCTCGGTCGGGTCCGGCCCGGGTGCCGCGTCACGTTCTGCGGCACCGGGCTCAACCGTTCCACGGCCCGCTTCTGCGCCTACAAGCTCCTCGAGCTCACGGTGCCGGCCGGGTTCTCGGACATCGAAGAGTTCTGCCACACCCGGTACCTGATCACGGGGCGGCAGGACGCCGTCGTCTTCTTCGCCGGGGACGAGGGGGAGTTGGAGCGGGTGGGGGAGATCGCCCCGGTGATCGAGGAGGAGCTGGGAGCGGCCTCGGTGAGCCTGACGTCCGCGGCGGCCCTCGCGCCGGGCCTTCGGAACGGCTTCGCCATCGGCCCGGTCAGCCTCGAGGTCTCGCCCCTGGTGCTGGCCCACGCCGGAGCGACCCTGGTCCGCCGGCTTACCCTCTCCTGGGGGCTCGACACGGACCGGTTCCGGGCCGGGTTGGACGAAGAGCGCTACGTGCGCGGATCCACGCGGATGATCCGGGAGTCCCGGATCCGGTAGCCCCCGACAAGGGCTGGGCGTCGCCCCAGGAGGGGGCTCCCACAACAACCCCCCGGACTATACTCCTGTGGGAGCGGGCTCCCGGCCGCCACATTCTCCTCCCCCTTCAAGGGGGAGGCTGGGAGGGGGATGGGGTGCGGGGTCCGTACCGCGAAGGGTCCGCGAAGAGGTCCAGCACCAGCGCGCCGCCGGGGCACGCGGCGGAGTGGGGCGTCCCGGCGGGGATCTCGTAGGTGTCGCCCTTGCGGTAGGTGCGGAGCGCTCCCCCGATCGTGAGCTCGAGCTCCCCGGAGATCACGATGCCCCACTGGGCCCCGTGGGCGTGCTCGGGCACCGCGGCCCCGGGCGGGAGCTCGAAGAAGACCGCCTGGCGGGTCGCCCCCTGGAGAAGCCACCCGCGCACCCCGGGCAGGCGGAGGTCGGCCTCCGGCAGGTCACGGATGAGGTCGGGATAGGTGCTCGTCACGCGTCTCTCCTTCGGCCCCGTAGCCCCGTAGGGTGGGCACCGCCCACCGCAATCATCGCCACGACCGGAAACCGGTGGGCCGTGCCCACCCTACAGCCCCTCCCCCAGGGCACCTCCCACCGCAATCATCTCCAGCACCTTCCGGTTGGCCCGGGGCATGGGGTACTCGTCCAGCCCACCGACCTCCGTCCAGCGCCACTCCCGCGCCTGCCCGGAGCAGGCCCTCGGCTCCATGGAGAGGAACCGGCAGAGGTAGGGGTGCAGGGTGACCCGGAAGTGGCTGTAGGCGTGACGGACCGGCGGCAGCGTGCCGAAGGGCTCCACCCGGAGGCCGAGCTCCTCCCGGAGCTCCCTGTGGAGGGCCTCCTCCGGCGTCTCGCCCGCCTCGACCTTCCCGCCCGGAAACTCCCACAGGCCCCCCAGCAGCCCGTTGTAGGGCCTCCGGTCGATCAGCACCCGCCCCTCGTCGAAGACCACTCCGAGGGCGACGTCGTAGTGGGGGAGCGCCTTCCTCGACGCCCGGACGGGGTAGGCTTCCGGGCGCCTCGAGGCCGCCGCCCGGCAGACCGCCTGAAAGGCGCACGCGGCGCAGCACGGGGCTCGGGGGGTGCACAGGTCCGCCCCCAACTCCATCATGGCCTGGTTGTGGAGGGAGGCGGTCCCGGGGGGGAGGAGCGCATGGGCCAGGGCCTCCAGGGCCCCCGCCTGGGGGCTCCGCCGGGGGTCGGACGCGAGGGCCGTCAGCCGGGCGAGCACCCGCCGCACGTTGCCGTCCACCACGGCGAAGTCCCGGCCGAAGGCGATGCTGCACACCGCCGCCGCCGTGTAGGGCCCGATCCCCGGGAGCTCCCGCAGCTCCTCGAAATGGTCGGGGATGCTCCCGCCGAACCGATCGACCACGGCCCGGGCGGCCCGGTGGAGGTTCCGGGCCCGGGCGTAGTAGCCCAGCCCCTCCCAGGCGCCCAGCACCTCGTCTTCCCGGGCGGCCCCCAGGGCCCGTACCGTCGGGAACCGCGCCATCCAGCGCTCGTAGTAGGGGACGACGGCGGCCACCCGCGTCTGCTGGAGCATGGCCTCCGAGACCCAGACGGCGTAGGGGTCCGAGGTGCGCCGCCAGGGCAGGTCGCGCGCGTGGGCCCGGTACCAGCGGTGGAGGGCGGGGACACGGCGGCGGAGCCCCGCGACGTCCCCGGGGGAGACGTCCAGCGCGGCCCAGGCGTCCTGCGCCGAGACTGCGCGCTTCAGGGGGCGACCCCCAGATGGGCCAGGCCGGAGCGGAGGAAGACGGCCCCGAAGTAGAAGAGCAGGACGGCGCAGGACCCCACGAGCCAGCGGTAGACGCGGTCGGTGAGGAACCGCCGGCCGAAGTGGAGGACTGCCGCGACGCCGGAGAACCAGACGAGGTCCGAGAGGATGTGCCCGGCGAAGAAGACCGTCGGCCCCTGCCAGCCGGTGCCCGCCGTGAGCGACACGTAGGAGAGCCCCACCGTGGCCCACCAGAGGGTCCAGTAGGGGTTGGAGAGGCTCGTGGCGATCCCCCCCACCACGGGCCCGCCCCGGCGGCCCGAGCCCGAGGCCGAGCGCGAGCCCTCCAATGCCAGGCTCAGGGTCCTCACGCCCCGCAGCATGGTCCAGGCCATCCAGAGCAGGATCGTGCCCCCCAGGACCCCGACGGTGCCCAGGAAGAGCGGCCGCGAGACGAACGCCCCGAGGCCGAGCACCAGCCCGACCACCAGGGCGGCTTCCAGCACGCCGTGACCGAGAACGACGAGGGGTCCGGCCCAGAACCCCCGTCGGGCGGCCTCCCGGATCGTCACGGTGAGCATGGGCCCGGGCATGATGGCCCCGGAGAAGCCGATTACGAAGGAGCCGAGGAAGATGGAGGAGAGGCTCTGCACGCGTCTCGAGGTCTCGACTTGAGTGGTGGGGGGAGCAAGAGCATAGCACGCCGCCGACGCCGCGGTGCACCCCCGAATCGCGGGATCCTGCAGCCCCAAGAGGGGGGCTCCCCCAAGATC
>JAWSUI010000114.1:0-5233 GCA_033551855.1 Deferrisomatales bacterium | reverse complement strand
GCGCAAGGGCTTTGCGGTGCGCCTGGGGCTGCGGTACGTGAAGGGCCTCTCCGAGGCCCGGGACGGGGCTCCCCTCCTGGCGGCCCGGGCCGAGGCGCCCTTCGCCTCCCTGGCGGACCTGCGCCGCCGCGCCGGTCTCGGGAAAGGGGCCCTCGACCGCCTGGCCGCGGCCGGCGCCCTGGAGGGGCTCCGGTCCGGACGCCGGGGGGCCCTCTGGGAGGCCCGGGGTACCGCGGGGGCGGGCGAGCTCCCCCTCTCCCCCAGCGAACCGCCGCCGGCCTTTGCCCCCCTCTCGGCCACCGAGACCATCGTCTGGGACTACCGCTCCGGCGACCTGAGCCCCCGGGGCCACCCCCTGGGGCCCCTGCGGGGGGAGCTCCGGGCGCAAGGCTTCCCCGACGCCCGGAGCGTGGCTGCGCTTCCCCACGGCCGGAGGGTGCGCTACGCCGGGCTCGTCATCTGCCGCCAGCGCCCCGGCACCGCCGGGGGGGTGACCTTCCTCACCCTGGAGGACGAGACCGGGTTCGTCAACGTGGTGCTCTGGAGGCGGGTCTTCGAGCACCACCCGGTCCTGGCCAAGACGGCGGCCCTCCTCGGGGTCACCGGCAAGCTCCAGGTCCAGGACGGCGTCACCCACCTGGTGGCCGAGAGCCTCTGGGAACCGCGCCTCCGGACCCGGCCGGCCTCCGCCGGGAGCCGGGACTTCCGGTGACGGGGAGCCGGAACAGGAAACCGATCGCTCTCACCGGGGGCCCGGGCGCAGCCGTCCAGGAACGAGACGGCGCCCCCCCCGACCCGGGGGGGGGCGCCGCTCAACCGCCGCCTTCCTTCAGCCAGACGAGGTTGTACAGGTCGAGCCGCCGGCTCTTGAGGTTGCGGACGCTCCCCTGCTGGCGGAGCTCCTTCAGGAGCTCCAGGTCGAGATCCGCCATCAGGGTCATCTCGGTGTTGGGGGTGGCCTCCGCGGCGACCGCGTCGTGGGGAAAGGCAAAATCCGATGGTGTGAAGATGGCGGACTGGGAGTACTGGATGTCCATGTTCTCGATACGCGGGATGTTTCCGACACTCCCCGAGATGGCCACATAGCACTCGTTCTCGACGGCTCGGGCCTGGGCACACCGCCGCACCCGGAGATAGCCGTTCTTGGTGTCGGTCCAGTAGGGGACGAGCAGGATGTTCATGCCCTGGTCCGCCAGATAACGCGCCAGCTCGGGAAACTCCACGTCGTAGCAGATGAGGACGCCGACCTTCCCGATGTCGGTGTCGAAGACCTTGAGCCCGGCACCGCCCTGGAGGCCCCAGTACTGTGCTTCGTCCGGCGTGATGTGGAGCTTGTACTGGGACTCCCAGGTACCGTCGCGACGGCAGAGAAACGAGACGTTGTAGAGCTTCTGGTCCCGGTACTCCGGAAGGCTGCCCGCTACGATGTTGATGTTGTAGGACAGCGCCATGCGCACCAGCTCCTCACGGATCGGCTCGGTGTGCTCGGCCAGGGAGCGCATCGCTTCGGCCGGCCCCTCCGCACCGTAGGGCGCCATCAGGGGAGCGTTGAAGAACTCGGGGAAGAGAACCAGGTCGGAGTTGTACCCCGACACGGTATCCACGAAGAACTCCACCTGCTGCAGGAAATCCTCCAGGGAACCGAACAGGCGCATCTGCCACTGCACCACCCCAAGCCGCACGAAGGCCTTTTTGACTCCCATCTTGGGAGCCTTGGCCTCGTAGTACGGGTTGTTCCACTCCAGCAGCACGGCCCAGCCGAGGGAACGCTCGTCCTCGACGAGGTAGTTCTTCAGAAGCTTGCGGATGTGGAAATCGTTGGACAATTGGAAGGTGAGAACCGGGTCGAACAGCTCTTTGCGTTTGACCATCTCGAGATAGGCCCGGGGCGACATCGCATCGGCGTGCGGCCGGTAGCCCGGTATCCGTCCGCCGAGGAGGATGCCCTTCAGATTCATGCTCTCGCACAACTCTTTTCGAGCGTCGTAGAGGCGCCTCCCCAGCCGCATCCCTCGGTAATCGGGATGGACGAAGACGTCGATGCCGTACAGGTAGTCCCCGGACGGGTCGTGGTTCTCCAGGTGCCCTTTGCCCACCACGTCCGCATAGGTGTGAGCGTCTCCGAGCTTGGCATAGTCCACCACGAGGCTGATCGCCGCGGCGACGACCTTCCCGTGGTCCTCCACGCAGACCTGCCCCTGGGGAAAACGGGCGATCTGGGACGCGAATTGGTCTCGGCTCCACGCCCCCCCCAGCACGGGGTAGACCCGGTCCATGATCTCCTTGACGTCCCGATAGTCGGACAGGCGCAGGTGACGAAGCTCCAGCTTGTGCGATTCCATGTGGGTTCCTGCCGGTTCCGAGAGGTTACCTTCGGGAGCTCAACGGGGCCGGTTCCCTGCCGGTCGGTTGCCGCCGCAGACGGGTCGTGCATCGGCCCCGCGGCGCGGCGGTGCCTGTGATGAGTGACGAGGGAAGGAAGAGGCCCTTCCGGAAACTCAGTGGGTCAATCAAGGGCAGGAACGATCTCGCGCAGAGCCGCAGGGGCGCGGAGGAGCTCTTTGTCTTTCCCTGCGCCTCTGCGCCACTGCGCGAGAACACGATGGTCCTCGCACCCACAGAAAACCCGGAAGCTCCAAGGAAGAGGGTGCCGCTGAGCCTCAGAGGTTGTGCAGGAGGCGGGCGGCGGCGGTCTGGCCGGGGGTCACCCGGTGGGTGTAGCGCTCGTCGGTGGTGAGCTTGGCGCGGCCGAGGAGCACGTCCTGGTCCAAGGATTGGCTGTTGTCGGGCAGGCCCGCCCGGGCCCAGTTGAACTCGTAGGGGTCCCCCTTCCGGGAGCGGGTGCCGTACCGGTAGCTCACCGCGACCATCCGGTGGGTGACGATCCGCCCCTCGTGGATCACGGGCCGGCGGGCGCGGATCTGGGCAAGCAGGGCCTGCAGCCCTCGATACTGCTGGTCTCGGATCCCACCACCCGTGCGTCCCGGCGCCGTGTTGGCGAAGATCTCCACATTGATGGCTTCGTGGTCGACGACGTAGCGCCCCTCCCAGAGGCTCTGCCCGCAGCCGAAGGATCGGTAGGCCTCCGGAACGATCTCGTACACCGTCCCGTCCGGCCCGATGAGGTAGTTGGCCAGGCGGTTGCGCTGGATGAACCGCGCCACGTTCTCGAAGGGCGCCCCCTGGTGCTCCGTGGTGTGGATCACCACCAGGTCCGTCTCCCGGCGCTCCAACTGGCGGGCCCATCGCCCCTCGCGACGGAGCTTCCGCCGCAGGGATTCCGGAAGATCGTTGGGAGAGAAGCGTCGTTCGAGGCCCGACAGGTCGGTGGCCCGAAACTCCGAGCGCAGCCGCAGGGCAGGCGCGGCAGGGACCGGGGCGGCCGTCAGGAGGCTGCGGGGGACGAGGATGCGCGCACCCCGGTGGATTCTCGTGGGATCGGTCACCGCGTTGAGGCGCTGCAGATTGCGCACGGCCCCCGGAACCCCGGGGAGGCGATGATCGGTGCCGTCCTGGACAAGCCTCCACAGGGTCGGGTACGGCCCCCCGAGGGCGACGGGCTCGAGCCGGGGATCGGCAAGTCCGGGCAGGAGCAGGGCGCGGGGCACGTAGATCTTGGCGCCGGGCCGCAAAACCGGCTCCACCTTCCGCAGCACGGCCTCGGCGTCCGGATTCCCTGTGAGCTCCCGGGCAAGGCGCGCATGGGTGTCTCCGGGCAAGACGGTGAGGGCGACCAGCGGGAGATCCGCATCCTGGGCCGGAACCTTCGCCACCCCCGCCTCGGCCCGCAGGCGCCTGCGCACCTCGTCGAGACGAGCCGCGGGGTCTTCCGCCGCCGACGTCGCGCCGGGCAACCCGAGGGCATAGAGGGCCAGCCCCAGCAGTAGCGCCCCCGCTCTCGTGCCCATGATTCCTCCCGCTCCGGGGTGGGCGCCGCCCACCTTCCCGAGCCCTGTCGTCCCGTCGAGCCGCTATTTCTCGGAACAGTCTCGGCAGACGCCGAGGAAGTGCACGGTGGCGCCGGCCACCCGGAATTGGGAAGCGAGCCCCTCAGGAACGCGAAGGAGCGAAACGTAGTCGGCAAACACATCTGCGATCTTGTGGCAATCGGTGCACATCAGATGGTGGTGCGGCCGGGTGTCGGGGTCGTAGTGCTTTCGGCTGGGGTCGATCGTCACGGCCTGCACCTCGCCGATTTTCTCCAGGGTATCCAGCGTGTTGTAGACCGTGGCGAGAGAGATCGTAGGAAAGACTGTGGACACCTCGCGATGAATCTCCTCCACCGAAGGATGAGAGCGGTTGCCATCCATGTATCGCAGTACCGCAATCCGCTGGGGAGTCACCTTCAGGCCCTCCTCCCGCAGACGGCCCATAATCCTTTCCGTGTAACCCTCCTTCATCGTCGCTCCTTCCCCCACAGCACAACGCCAAGTCGATCTCGGCCAATTGGGTCGAATGAATAGTTCAAACGGAGGAATCTGTCAAGAGCGCTGCGTTATAGTTGATGAACCTGAAAGAACCCCTTTGCGTGCGGCGCGACCACTAGATATAGGGGTCAAACCTGCCGCTTGAACACTATATGTTGCGGCCGATTCGCCATCGAGGGGGTTCTTTCAGTCACGTCATAGTTACTCCCGAGTCCTTCGCTCAGGATCTCTGCGTGGAGGCGGTGGATTTCAGCCAGGCCGCGAGTCAGCTCCTCCTTCGCCCCCGCCGCCGAGAGGCCCTCGCACCGTGCCAGGGCCGCCTCGAACGCCGCCTCACGAGCCCGCCGCTCTTCCACGCGCCCCCGGAGACCCGCCACCCAGGCGTTGAGGGCACTCACCAGGGGCCGCACCTCGTCCCGGGGCCGCAGGTGGACGCGGTCCAAGAGGACCCGCCGCTCCAACAGGGCCGCCAGCCGCTCGAGACGAAACAGCACCCCTGCGACCCTGTGGGAGGACACGACGGTCACCGCGAGCAGGGCCGCGGCAGCCCCGACGAACACGGCGAGCAGGAAGAGAGCCAGGCGCGCACTGGAGGGAGGAAGGGCCGGCTCCCCCCGGGAGAGCCAGAGGAACGGAAGCGCTCCGGCGGCACCCCCCAGGACCGACCCGAGGAAGGCCTGGACCCAGAGCTCGAGAGAGTGGGAAACGGAGAGCGAGGTGTTCCGGCACGACATCGCGGGGTGCCTCCTAGAGGCAATACTGTTCACTTTAACATGACCACCGTGGGGTGGACGACCTGCGGACCT
>JAWSUI010000113.1:0-5484 GCA_033551855.1 Deferrisomatales bacterium | reverse complement strand
GGCGCGATCCAACTCGCCGGTCGCGTAGATGTTCCTGACGTGACGGACGATCACTGTGCGGTCGCGCTCGAAGAGGGTCGCCATCTGATGAGCGTCGAGCCACACTGTGTCCCGATCCAGGCGAACTTCCAGCGCCGGCCCACCATCGGCCGCTTGGTACAGCACCACCTCGCCGCGCGACTTCGCCTCACTCATCCCAGTACTTCGCCTTCTTGGGGAAGATCCACCGCACGCCGCCCTTGGGGCTCGGGTGGTCGCCGCGGTAGCGGGGGATGACGTGCAGGTGGAGGTGCATCACCGTCTGGCCGGCCGCCTCGCCGCAGTTGAGGCCCAGGTTGTAGCCGTCGGGAACACGGGGGCCAGGGGTCGGGGGTCGGGGGCTGGGGGCTGGCATTGCAGGGGCCGTGGTCGGCTCGCCGATCCCCAGCCCCTGACCCCCAGTCCCTGAACTTCTCACCCCTTCGGCGTCGAGCTGGGCCTTGACCCGGTCGGCCAGCTCCAGGATCGCGAGCTGCTCCTCGCGGGTCGCGTCGAACCAAGTCGCCACGTGTCGCCGGGGGACGATGAGCGTGTGGCCGGGGTTCACCGGGTAGGCGTCGCGGAAGGCGACGGCCAGTTCATTTTCGGCGACCAGCTCGCGGCCCGCCGGGTCGCAGAAAGGACAGGGAAGGCGGGGGCCAGGGGCTGAGGAACAGGGATCAGGGGTCGGGGGTTGGGCGCCGGGCCCGGCGGGGGAGCGGCCGGCCGCCGTTTGCCGGACCCCGTTCCTGCCTGCGTGCCCCCGGGTTTCTCCCATCGCCTCCCCTCTTGGGTGGGTTTGCTACTTTTACCGTCCGGCCTGGACCCGGGTCAAGGCAGGTGCGGGCGCCGGCGTCGGAAGTCGGGCTGCCCCTTCCAGATCCTGTCCGTCGAACAGTGGTCCCGCTCCGCCAAGCGTCACTCCGGCCGATTGGTGGTGACCACGCCAAGCCTCACCGCGCCATGCCGGCAGCAAATCTCTGGAGCCGCTTCCCCTCGGCGCGAGCCTCGGCCAGCAACCGGCTCCAGTCGGCCGGAGGATGGCCGCTTTCCAGCATCTTGCGGAACACCCGGTAGGCGTCGCCGCCACTGTCGTAGGCGCGCTTGGTTTCCTCGTCATTGACCCACGCGAACACGATCACCTTGCTTGGCGCGTGATACCGGAAGAACAACCGGTATTGCTGGAAGAACTTGGCTCGGAACCAGTGCTTGTGTTCGTCGCCGAGGGTATTTCCTTGCCGGTATTCCGACCGTCTTGGGTCTTGCGGGATGATATCGAACGCCAGCTTTGTGATCGCCGCCAGCCGCTTGGTGGCGTTCTTCTTCGCGTACCCCACGGGGTCCTTCTGCTTGAGCGCCTCGACCTGGTGCGCCAACGCTTCAATCTGGGCCAAGAACAGCGGGTGAGCGAAGACTGTCCAGCCGTGAATGAGCAAGGGCGCCGGCTTGTCGGAACTCATTCATCGTCCGCCGAAAGCCTGGCATCGAGATCCACCTCGATGTCGCTGGTCAGGGACCGGAGGCGCTGCACGAGGCTGCTGTCGATCGCCTGCAAGCGCTCTGGCCGGTGGGCGATGTCATGGGCTAAGAAGCCCAGGAACTGACCAAGCACCGGGTCGTGTCCCTCGGAGTCCTCGGCGCGGGTTAGCACGACTTCGCCGTTGGGGCGGATCGTGTAGTGAATCTTGTCGCGCTTGCCCAGCCGGAGGACCCGGCGCACGGTTTCCGGCACCGTGGTCTGGTAACGGTCGGTCAGCGTAGATTCGACTTCGAGGGTGGCGGGCATGACGCTCTCCGGTCAACGGGGTGAATGCGTCACATGGTAATGTGATAGCCTTGCTATGTCAATGCATCTGCATTGCCATGGCTGCGTGGTGGGGCCGGACGTAAGTGAAATCGTGAAACCCCTTGCCCCGGCTCGGGCCGCAGGACTGGGCACGGCGGAAAATGGCCCCGGGTACGCTGGTACGCGCGAGCATTAGCCCAGCTCACCGCCTCCGAAACACCCTCTCCCGATGCCACCGCACCGCCTCCAGATCCGGCCGCCAGGTTTGAAGAGCAGGGACTAGGGATTGGGGGGCAGGGATTGGCATAGCAAGGGGCAGAGACGCAGAAGGAGGGAGGCGGATCTCTCACCCGACCTGCTCCTCGGCCCACTTTCGCACGGCTCGAAGGACGGCAGGGACGAGTCCGCGGTCCAGAGACTGTCGCCCGGTTCCGGGGCGCGCCCCGCCGCGGAGCCGGCTTCCTGCCGCACCCGGCCTCACCCCGCCGCCCAGGACGGCTCCGGCCGGACCCGCAGGCACAGCGACCCGTAGCGGCGGGCGAACCGGCCCACCACCGCCCCCAGGTCCAGGGTGAGCCGGGGCAGGACCTCCTTGAGGATCTCGCGGGGGACCCCGCCGTAGAAGGCCTCGGCGATGCCGCCGGCGATCGCGGCCTGGGTGTCGGCGTCGCCCCCCAGGGAGACGGCCTTTCGCACCGCGTCCTCGTAGGACTCGGACTCGAGGAAGGCCGTAATCGCCTCTGGGACCGAGCCCTGGCAGGTCTCGTCGAACCGGTAGGCCGGGCGGATCTCGGCCAGGGTGCGGTCGAGGCGGTAGCCGACGGTCCCCTCGACGAAGCGGCGGATCTCGTCCTTCGACGCCCCGGTGCGGGCCAGGAAGACGCACCCCGCCGCGGCCCGGGCCCCCCGAATGCCCTCGGGGTGGTCGTGGGTGGCCGCGGCGCTCCGCCGGGCCTCGGCCAGGACCTCCTCCAGGGTGTCGAAGGCCCACCCGAGGGGGCTCACCCGCATGGCCGCGCCGTTTCCGTAGCTCCCGTAGGGCCGGGGCTCGTCGGCCCGGAGCCACTGCCGAAAGAGGCTCCCGTAGCTCTGATCCGGGTAGCGGCGCCCCCAGGCCCGGTAGGTCTCGGCATAGTCCCGGCCGCCGAGGATCGCGTCGGCCGTGGCCACGGTGAGCACGGTGTCGTCCGTGAAGGACGAGGCCTTCCCGAACAGGGGGAAGTCCTCGCTCTTGCAAGGCTGGAACTCGTAGGCGCTCCCGATGATGTCTCCTGCGATGGCTCCGATCACGGTGTCTCCTCTCCCTTCGTCTTCGTTCCTTGCCATTCTCCTGTCTTCCCGCACCCGTGAGGGGGGCGGCCCCGGCTCGGCCGCGGGCCGCCCCCCTGCCCCCCCGATCCGCTATCTCAGCGCCTGTGGCCCCGGCGCTGGGAGGCCCGCGCCATCGCCGGCCGGCGCCCGGCGTCCCGCGGCTGCCCCTCGCCCTCGAGCCGGAAAGCGTTGAGATGCACGACGCGCCCGCCCTCCGCGAGCGCCCTGCCGCACAGGCCCCGCCCCTCGAGGCGCAGGTCCTCCCCGAGGCCCACCCCGGGGAAGCGCTCGGCCCGGGCCGCTCCCACCCGGGCCAGGAACGCGGCGGCCTCGCCCCGGATGGCTTCGGCGGCCGCCTCCCCTCCCTTGCCTGCCTCCGGGGCCTCCTCCAGGGCGTCGAGGGCGTAGCTCCCGAGGAGCTTGGCCCAGAGCTTCCCCAGGGTGGCCGGGGCGTCGAAGAGGTCCAGGCCAGCGACCTTCCCGCCGATGGCGAAGACCGCCCCGGCCTGCCCCTCCCCGGGCGGGAGCGCCCGCTCGTAGGCGCCCAGGTCCTCGGCCTGGGTCTCGAAGACCGCCCCCATGGCCCCGGTCGGGGAGGCCGCCGAGAAGTGGTCGGCCTTGGAGCGGATGGCCTCCCAGACCTGGGACTGGTCGGAGCGGCGGCTGCCCGAGGTGCGAAGGGACGCCGAGACCTGGGCGGCCTTCGCCGCCCGGCCCCGGGCGAAGTGGGCGCGATTGGCCGAGGCGAATTCCGCCGAGGTGTGGCGCCAGCGCCCCTGCTCCACGCAGGAGACGGGGATGGTGACGGTCTGCTTGGCGCCGACGAGAATGGTGACGTTGAGGACGCGGTTCTGCTTGGCGCCCACGAGCTCCTCCCCGTCGACGAGGAGGACCTTCTCGGGGCTGTCGTTGACGAACCGGAGCTCCGGGACGCTGCCGCCCTCGGAGACCTCGGTCACCCGGGCGAGGCGCCCCGCGAGGGCCTCGTCGAGGGTGACGTAGTCGGGGGCGCGGCCGTTCCCGGACACCAGGGGCACGACGGTGAGGCCGCGGAAGGTCTGGGGGGCGCCCAGGGAGAGGGCGCCGAGGGTTTCGGCAATGGTCTCGGCAATGGGGTGCATGGTCTTCCTCCTGTGGCGCCGGACGCCGGCTCGGGGGCCGGCGATCCCTCCGTGGGGGGGCCGCCCCGGGGAGGTTTTCCCCGGGGCCGGCTGCCGGCTCCGTATGCCTACAGGATACAGGGCACCTGTGACAGATCGTGTCAGTCGAAGGAGGCCCCTGGCGCGATGCTTGAGGCTGGGAGGCTTGAAGCTGGGAGGCGGGGAGGCGGGCCCGTCGTAAGGCTCCTCAGGCCCCGGCCTCCTCCTGGGGATGATAGAGGGCGGCCATCCGCGAGAGCTCCTGCCGCGCCGCCTCCCGCAGCGGGGGCGGCCCGACCACCTCGGCCTTGGCCCCGAAGCGAAGAACCCCGTGGAGGACCTCGCGCTCGCCCCGGACCGGGACCTCAAGGAGGACGTGCCCGTCCCCCCGCTCGAGCACCCGCTGGTCCGGGTGCAGCGGGCGCTGGAGGACGTAGCGGGCGGCCTCGTCCCAGAACCGCAGGACGGCGGTGTAGGGCTCCCCCAGGTAGATCCCGAGGCTCGTGTCGAGGAGGTCCTCGGGCTCGAAACCGGGGGGTTTGCGGAACTCCTCGTCCAGGGGCGTCACGTCCCGGATCCGGTCCGCGAGGAAGACCCGCTCGGTGCCCCGGAGGTGGCAGTGCCCCAGAAGGTAGATGTCGCCCTGGTAGAGGCGCAGGCAGTAGGGGTCCACGAGGCGCTCGGCTATCTCCCCTTTGAGGTTTTCGTAGGTCAGCCGCACCCGGCAGGCGTCGGCCGCCTGCTCCTGGAGGATGCGCACGACCCCCAGGAGCCGGGGGGAGTGGGCCACGGGGGAACGGTGGCTCAGCGCCACTTTGGAGCGGCCCACGTAGTCGCGGATGGAGGGGGGGAAGGCGTGCTGGAGCTTCACGAGCGCCGACTCCAGGAGCTCGTGGTAGGCGCTGTTCGCGAAGAGCGGGGACAGGAGCGCCGCGTGGAAGAGCCCCAGGGCCTCGGCGAGGTCGAAGGGGATCTGGGGCGGGGAATAGCCCCGCAGGAGCCGGTAGCGGACGTGCCGGCCGTCGGGGACCTTCTCGGTGGGGAACCCGGCGGCCTCCAGGGCTTCGAGGTCCCGCCGGGCGGTGCGCTTCCCCACCTCGAGGAGCCGCGCGAGCTCCTCCATGGTCTTGCCCCGGTAGGAGACCGCGAGCTCCTGGAGGAGCGTCCACTGGCGGATGAGCTGGCTCGACGGCATGGGGGTCCCCCTCCTCCTCGGCAGAACACCGGGCC
>JAWSUI010000112.1:0-5693 GCA_033551855.1 Deferrisomatales bacterium | reverse complement strand
GGGGCTGGGGGCTGGGGGTCAGGGGCCGGGGGTCAGGCCCGATCCCTGATCCCCGATCCCTGGCCCCCGCCTTTCAGTTCTTTGCCTTGTCGACGAGCCGCCCCTCCTTGAGCCAGGGCATCATGCCCCGGAGCCTCTCCCCCACGGCCTCGATCGGGTGCTCCCGGCCCTGCCGGGCCAGGGCGTTGAAGACCGGGCGATTCGCGCGGTTCTCCAGGATCCACTCCCGGGCGAAGGCCCCGGTCTGGATCTCCGAGAGGATCTGGCGCATCTCCTCCTTGACGGCGGGGGTGACCACGCGGGGCCCGCGGGTGAGGTCCCCGTACTCCGCCGTGTTGGAGATCGAGTAGCGCATGTTGGCGATGCCCCCCTCGTAGATCAGGTCGACGATGAGCTTGACCTCGTGCAGGCACTCGAAATAGGCCATCTCGGGGGCGTAGCCCGCCTCCACCAGCGTCTCGTACCCCGCCTGGATGAGGGCCGTGATGCCGCCGCACAGAACGGCCTGCTCGCCGAAGAGGTCCGTCTCGGTCTCTTCCCGGAAGGAGGTCTCGATGATGCCGGCGCGCCCGCCGCCGACCCCGCAGGCATACGCCAGCGCCACCTCCCGGGTGTTGCCCGAGGGGTCGGCCGCCACGGCCGCGAGGCACGGCACCCCCTTGCCCCGCTGGTACTCGGCCCGCACCAGGTGGCCGGGACCCTTCGGGGCCACCATGAACACGTTCACCCCCTTGGCGGGGACGATCTGCCCGAAGTGGATGTTGAACCCGTGGGCGAAGGCGAGGTAGTCGCCCTCCTTCATGTGGGGGGCGATCTCGCTTCGGTAGACGTCGGCCTGGAGCTCGTCCGGGAGCAGGACCATCACCACCTGGGCCTTGGCCGCCGCCTCCGCCGTGGGGAGCACGGTGAACCCCGCCGCCTTGGCCTTGGCAGCGGAGGGGCCGTCGGAGCGCAGCCCCACCACCACCTCGAACCCCGAATCCCGGAGGTTGTGGGCGTGGGCGTGCCCCTGGCTGCCGTACCCGATGACGGCGATCGTCTTTTCCCGGAGCAAGTTCAGGTCGGCATCCTTCTCGTAGTAGATCTTCATGGCTCTCTCCGTTGGGAGTGCAAGAAAAGTGACGGCTTACGACGAGGCGCTCCGCCGGCCCCGGGGCATCGCCACCTTGCCGGTGCGCACGATCTCTTTCACGCCTAGGGGCTGGAGGAGCTCCATCACCGCCCGGATCTTCTCCTCGCCCCCCGTCATCTCGAGGGTGTACGTCTTGGGGGAGACGTCCACCACCCGGCCCCGGAAGATGTCGACCAGGCGCAGGAGCTCCGGCTTGGTCTGTTCGGTGGCGTTCACCCGCACCAGGAGGAGCTCCCGGTCCAGGTATTCCCCCTCCTCCATATCCGTCACCCGCAGCACGTTGACGAGCTTGTTGAGCTGCTTGGTGATCTGTTCGATGATCTGGTCGTCCCCCCGGGTGACCAGGGTGATGAGGCTGACCGTCGGGTCCTGGGTCTCCGCCACCGAGAGGCTCTCGATGTTGAACCCCCGGCCGCTGAAGAGCCCCACCACGCGGGCCAGCACCCCGAACTCGTTCTCCACCAGCACCGCAATCGTGTGCTTCATGCCCTCCTCCTGACCCAAACCCTTCGGCCGGCCTCCCCGCCTCGGGACGGGATGGGCCGCGCCCGCGGCGGAACGACCGTGCCTACACCAGGAGCATCTTGCTCAGGGGCGCCCCGGCGGGAACCATGGGGTACACGCCCTCCTCCGGGTCCACGCGGAAGTCCATGATCACCGGCCCGGGATGCGCCAGGGCCTCCCGGATGACCGGAACGACCTCGTCCGGGCGCTCGGCCCGCAGGCCCAGCGCCCCGTAGGCCTCTGCCAGCTTCACGAAATCCGGGGCGAACTCCATGCGGGTGTGGGCGTAGCGCTTGCCGTAGAAGAGCTCCTGCCACTGGCGCACCATCCCCAGGAACCCGTTGTTGAGCACGGCGATCTTCACCGGCAGGTCGTACTGGACCGCCGTCGCGAGCTCCTGGATGTTCATCTGGATGGAGCCGTCCCCGGCGATGTCGATGACAACCCTTTCCGGGAAGGCGGCCTGGGCACCGAGGGCCGCCGGGAAGCCAAACCCCATCGTCCCCAGCCCTCCGGACGTGAGCCAGCACCGGGGCTCGTCCAGGGTGAAATACTGGGCGGCCCACATCTGGTTCTGTCCCACCTCGGTGGCGACGATGCAGTCCCCTTGGGTCACCTCCCAGAGCTTCTCCACCACGAACTGGGGCTTGATGACGTCGGGGCCGTGCTTGTAGGCCATCTTGTGCGCCTCGCGCCACTCCCGGATCTGCCCGTTCCAGTCCGAGAGGTTGCTCCCCCATTCGTTCCACTCCTCCGACTGGACGAGGCCGAGCATCTTCTTGAGCACGTTCTTTACGTCGCCCACGATCGGGATGTCCACGGGGATGTTCTTCGAGATCGACGTCGGGTCGATGTCCACGTGGATGATCGACGCGTGGGGGGCGAACTCGTCGAGCTTCCCGGTGACGCGGTCGTCGAAGCGGGCCCCTACGGCCACGAGCAGATCGCAGTGGGTCACGGCCATGTTCGCCCGGTAGGTGCCGTGCATCCCCAGCATGCCGAGGAAGAGGGGGTCCGAGCCTGGAAAACACCCGAGCCCCATGAGCGTGGCGGTCACCGGCAGAGAAAGCTGCCGGGCCAGCTCTGTGAGCTCCCGGGCGGCGTTCGACAGGATGACCCCCCCACCCGCGTAGATCACGGGGCGGCGAGCCTCGTGCAGGGCCTTGAGGGCCTTCTTGACCTGCCCGATGTGGCCCTCGTAGGTGGGGCTGTACCCCCGCAGCTTGGCCGCCTCCGGGTAGGCGAACTCCGCGCGCCCCACGAGCACGTCCTTCGGCAGGTCCACCAACACCGGACCGGGCCGGCCGGACCGCGCCAGATAGAAGGCCTCCTTGATGATCCGAGCGAGGTCGCGCACGTCCTTGACCAGGAAGTTGTGTTTCGTGCAGGGGCGCGTGATCCCGACGATGTCGGCCTCCTGAAAGGCGTCGTTTCCGATCAGGTTGGTGGGCACCTGACCCGAGAAGACCACCACCGGGATCGAGTCCATGTACGCGGTTGCCAGGCCGGTCACCGTGTTCGTGGCGCCGGGGCCGGAGGTCACCAGGGCCACGCCCACTTCCCCCGACGCCCGCGCATACCCGTCCGCGGCGTGCACGGCCCCCTGCTCGTGACGCACCAGGATGTGACGGATGTCGGCGTGGAAGAGCACGTCGTACACGTTGAGCACCACCCCTCCGGGATACCCGAAGAGGGTGTGGACCCCCTCCTTCTTCAGACTCTCCACCAGGATCTCCGCACCGGTCCGTTCCACGTGTCCCTCCTACAGCCTGGGTCGCCCGGAAAGCCGGCACCGCAGCGAGAACGGCCGGCCCCAGAGGCCGGCCGCAGGCTCTCGCCGGGCGACGGCGATCATTCCTCCAGGACGGCCCCCGTGTTGGCCGAAGTCACCATCCGCGCGTACCGCGCCAGCCATCCCCCGCGAATCTTGGGCGCCGGCGGCTCCCACGACCCGCGCCGGGCCTCGAGCTCGGCCGCCGGCACGTCCAAGTCCAGCCGGCGGCCCGGGATGTCCAGCAGCACCGGGTCGCCGTCCCGGACGAGGGCGATCGGCCCCCCCGCCGCCGCTTCCGGGCTCACGTGGCCCACGCAGGGGCCACGGGTGCCGCCGCTGAACCGCCCGTCGGTGATCAGCACCACGCTCTCCCCGAGCCCCATCCCCACGATGGCGGCCGTGGGGGCGAGCATCTCCCGCATGCCCGGGCCGCCCCTCGGCCCCTCGTACCGGATGACCACGGCGCAGCCCGGCCGCACCTGGCCCTCCAGGATGGCCGCCATGGCCGCCTCCTCGGAATCGAAACAGAGGGCGACCCCACGAAACGACATCATCTTCTCGCTCACGCCGGACTGCTTCACCACGGCCCCGTCCGGGGCCAGGCTGCCCCCGAGGATCGCGATGCCGCCCTCCGGCCTCACCGGCGACGCCAGGGGCCGCACCACCTCGTCGTCCACCCACCGGACGCCCCGGGCGACCTCGGCCACGCTCGACCCCGCAACGGAGGGGGCCTCCGCCAGTCGCGACGCGAGCCGGTGGAGCACGGCCTTGACCCCGCCTGCCCCATCCAGGTCCTCCATGAAGTGCTCGCCCGAGGGGCGCAGGTGGCAGAGCTGGGGGGTCTCCCGCGACAGCTCGTCGAACCGCCCCTGCCGCAGCTCGACCCCGGCCTCCCGGGCAATGGCCAGGAGGTGCAGCACCGTGTTGGTCGAGCCCCCCAGGGCCAGGTCCAGGCGGATGGCGTTGTCGAAGGCCCCCGGGGTGAGGATCCGCCGCGGCGTCAGCCCCTCTCGGACCAGCCCGACGATGCGCTGCCCGCTCTGGAACGCCAGGTGCCTCTTCTTGGCCATCACCGCCAGGGTCGTGCCGCAGTCGGTCAGGCTCATGCCCAGCGCCTCGGTCAGGCACGCCATGGTGTTCGCCGTGAACAGCCCCTGGCAGGACCCGCACCCGGGGCACGCTTCCGCCTCGCAGGCGGCGAGCTCTTCCCGGTCGATCTCGCCCCGCTCGAAGCGCCCCACCGCCTCGAAGGTGTCGTGCACGAAGTCGAGCCGGCGGCGGCCCAGCCTCCCGGAGAGCATCGGCCCCGCGGTCACCACGATGCACGGGATGTCCAGCCGGGCGGCGGCCATGAGCATGCCCGGGGTGATCTTGTCGCAGTTGGTCAGGAGGACGAGGCCGTCCAGGGCGTGCGCCTCGGCCACGCTCTCCACCATGTCCGCGATCAGCTCCCGGCTGGGCAGGCTGTAGTGCATGCCCCGGTGCCCCATCGCGATGCCGTCGCAGATGCCCGGGACCCCGAAGAGGAACGGGTAGCCGCCCGCCGCGTGGACCCCCTTCTCCGAGTAGCGCTCCAGGTCCCGCATGCCCACGTGGCCGGCGATCAGGTCCGTGAAGCTCGAGGCGATCCCGATCATGGGCTTGCCGAGCTCCCCCCGGGGCATGCCCGACCCCGAGAGGAGGGCGCGGTGGGGGGTGCGCTCCAGCCCTTCCGTGATCCGCGTGCTCCTCATGGCGTCTCCCCCTTGCCTCCCTCCCGCTCGCGCCTTCGATAGGCCTGGATCATGCGCTCCATCCGGTCCTTCCCGGCCAGCTTGAGCTTCTGGATCTTCTTGCGCTCCATCTCCTCGTCGGGGGTCAGGTGGGGCCGGGCCGCCATCCCCTCGAGGATCTTCTCATAGCGCCGGTGGGCGTCCTGCTCTCGGCGAAACTCCTCACTCTCCTTGAGCAGCACCCCCACGATCGCGTCGGTGGTCTTGTCCATGGGTTCCTCGCGACAGGGCCCGCCCGCCCCTTCGACCGGCCGCGCCTGCAGGGAAATGATCGGCATGCTATTACAGGCACGCGCGCGTGTCAAACGCCGGCCTCCCGCAACTTCCCGAAATCTCAGGGCCTTCCACGAAACATGGTTCCGCGCCGACAAACCCGGCCGCACCGCTTCCCGGAGGCATCCCCTCGCACGGCCGCGGATTGCGGGGCGGAGCGGAAGGGCTCCCCGGCTCCGCTCTCCTCCGAGACAGGGGATCCAGTGCCCCCAGAATCCCCCGTCAGACCTTCGGGCGG
>JAWSUI010000111.1:0-5775 GCA_033551855.1 Deferrisomatales bacterium | reverse complement strand
GGCATCAGGGGTCGGGGGTTGGGGGTTGGGGGGAGAGCGGCTCATGGCTTCTTCACTTTGGCGCTGTCCCGCTTCTTGCGCAGCGAGGTCAGGAGGGCGTTGAGCATCCGGCCGGTCTGGCCCGCGCCTTCCTTCAGGGATCGCGTCTGCTCCGCGCTCAGGTAGCCGAGGCTCGCGGCGATCTCCAGGTGGGTCTCGAATTCGGCCAGGGATCCCCTCGCGATCGAGAGGTGGTGCTCGAACTCCTTGCGGTGCACCCGCGCGTGCCCCTCGGCGACGTTGGCCGGGATGGAGACCGCCGCTCGGCGGATCTGGCTCGCCAGGCCGTAGGTCTCGTGTGCGGGGAAGCCGTCGGTCGCTCGATAGCACTCGATGGCGAGGTCCATGGATCGGCGCCAGACCACCAAGTCCCGATAGCTCCTGACAACTTTCTCCACCATTACCTGACCCCCTCGCGACTGGTCGCCTGTAAAGCGGGGATCGGGGGCTGAGGAACAGGGATCAGGGGTCGGGGACTGGGGGGCAGCAGAGCAGGGGCCAGGAGCGGAGGAGCCGGGGCCAGGGGCTGGGGAACAGGGGTCGGGGGCTGAGGGCCAGAAGAGCGGGGATCAGGGGTCGGGGGTTGGCGGGCGGGAGGGGAGGCAATGCCGGGGGCGGTTCCCTGCCGCCCTGCCGTCTCGCCTGTGTGCCCCCACGCTCCGCCCATCGCCTCCCCTTCTGGTCGGTTTCTCCCCTTGTACCGTCTCGCCGCGGGGCGGGTCAAGGCGGGCAAAGGGCGCTGACGTCGGAGGTTGTGCGGGCCTCGAGCCGTCTTGTTCCTTGGGAAGGCCATAAGGGCACTCCTGTGGCCATTCCGTCCGTCTCATGTCGGCTCCTCCTGCGAGCCTTCATGAACCGGACAGATCATGTGCTACAACCCCGGACAGTTTATTTGCTCCCGACATCTGGAGGGCGTGGCTTGACCCGCTCGCCTTACCAAGATATCTTACATGGTAAGGAGAAAAGGAGGCCCGCGATGCTCGTCAAAGTCACCGCCAAAAGGCAGGTCACGTTTCCGGCCCAGGTTCTGGAGGCCCTTGGGGTGAAGCCCGGGGACCGGCTGGAACTCGTGGAGAGCGTGGATGGTTTCCTGCTTCGGCCACAGCAGGTGGACCCGTCCAGACTGGCGCCGCTGCGAGGCAAGCTCCGACGCGGCGCGGGAACGTTCAACCTCGAAGCCTTCCGCGGCCAGGACCATGACTCGGCGCTTCGGGATTGACACCTCCATCCTCGTCCGCCTTCTGACCGGGGATCCCGAGGAGGGTTTCCGTCAGTGCGTCGCCGCCCTGACCGCGCTGGTGCAGGGCGGGGCAGAGGTGTTCGCCTCGAACCAGGTCGTGGGCGAAGCGTACGCGGCCGTGCAGCACCACTACGGCGTGTCCAAGGGGGAGGCGCGGACGGCCCTCACGGACGTGCTGAAGAGCGGGATCGTCTCGCCTCTCAACGGCGCCTCCGTCCTGGCCTCCCTCGAGGCCGAGGGGGGCTGCGGCCTCCTAGACCGCCTCATCGCCGACGACTACCGCCGTGCGGACCGGTTCACCCTCACGCTGGACGAGCGGATGGCCAAGCTCCCGGCTGCCCTTCCGCTGCAGCAGAGGAGTCCAGTCTAAGGGCGGCCCGTGCGGGAGAGGCCGAGAGCGACCCTCTTCCCGACCGCGAGGGACGAAATGAGCCCGACCGTCACCATCCACCACAACCTCGAGCCCCGCCGCTTCGTCTGGCTCTGGGTGAAGGACATCACGGGCGAAGGCGACGACCTTCCCCGCCTACCTCTTCCAAGACTCCGCCTTGGGCTCTTCGTACACGTGGAACACGATGGGGCATAGGGAGCAGTTCGAGACGGCCTGGGCGAGGCGGAAGACGAAGCCTTTCTTGCGGAGGTGGGGGAAGGACCTCCAGTCACCGGGTCGGTGCTCGTAGACGGTGCAGCGGTTGTCCTTGAGGAGCGGGCAGGGCTTCGCGCGAAACTTCTCGCCGCGCTCCTCGCCGGCGGGCTCCAGGTATCTGGCCCGGAACTTTCGCACCGGAATCCCCAGGGCGGCGGCCAGCCGCTCCACGTCGGCCGGGCCCAGGACCGGCCCGACGACCTTGCAGCAGTTGGCGCACCGAGTGCAGTCGATGTGGGCCGCCGCCGACCGAAAGGCCTCGCGAACCGCCCGATCGATCCTCGCCGCCGAGAGGTCCGAGGCCTTGTGGAACGACCGGAAGGCCCAGTTGGCCCGCTCCCTCTCCTTTGCCAGCCGCTGGATTCGCGTCAGATCGGTTTCGAGCTTCATCGGTCGGTCATCGTGATCTCGGTGGGCGACGGCGTCCTCGTCGACCCAGTCTTCCTCCTCCCAGCTCATGCCGCGACGCCCCGGCACCTTGCGCGTCGGGCCGGCCTTATAGAGACGGCAGGAGAGCGGGCCGTAGCAGAAGGTCTCCGTGCGGTAGCGTTTCTGGCTCGGGTTCCAGTGGTCGACGATCATCTCCACCGCCATGAGCGCGCCCCAGATGCAGCTCGCGCACGACGTGTCGTACGTGCGCGCCGCGAGCCGCCGGTGGCCGCGCTCGTGGTAGACGGAGAGCGCGGGAGGCGCTCCGTGCCACGGCGGCGGCTCCCTCGGTTCGTCCAGCGCCCGCGCGACCACGCGCAGCTTGCTCACCTTGCAGAGCTCCGCGGTCTCGAGCAGCGGGCCAGCGACGGACTCGCCCTCTCCGCTCACCGTGTCGCCTACCCTGAGCCCGTGCTCGGCATGGGCGGCTTCGCCGATCGTCACCGAGAGCTCGCGCGCCTCGTCGCCGATCGTCCCGCAGACGTGGAGCACGTAGCCCTGGTAGGTGTGGCTGCGCTGGTTGAACGATCGCGTGAGCCGGATGCGCGGCTGCACCGACGTGAGGACGCCGCTCCATATGATCTTCCCTGACCTGGTCATGGCTCGGCCTGTGAGTCCTGGACCCAGGGCGCCGTCGCGCGCCACTCGGTGATGAAGTCGAAGGGGATCACAGATCGGGCTCCACCGAGACGTTGACGAGGAGGCGCCACCGCGCGTCGTGCGGCGCTTGATCTGCGGGTGCGCTCGGCACCAGCGCCGTCGTCTCGTTCACCACGCCGGCGATATACTGGGCGAGGGGTTCGGTCTTGTCGCCGGCGCCCACCTGCTCGAGGAGATGGCCGAGCCGCTGCGCCCACGGCACGGGCGACAGGGGTGCAAGCGAGGCCAGCATCTCCCCATCCAGCTTCTCGGCGAGCTCCGCGAGGACGGTGGCGACGTTGTCGATCCCGCCCGCGTGCTGCGGGTAGCCCACGAGGTCGAAGGCCGTGGCCTCGGGCGTCGAGACCGCGAGCTGTCCGCGCGGGGTGTTGACGCGCACCGTCGGCACCTCGGCGACGTTGCGCCGAGCGACGAAGGCGACCCGGGCGTCTCCGCAGGCGATCGGGGGCCGGTTCTTCGCCACCATGACCTGGAACACCTGGGGCTGCTGGTGCGCAGCCCCGTGATAGCGGCCGGCCGTGAGGAGCGCGGCGTAGTAGGAGAGGCCGAGGTGGTCCATGAGCTGCGGCACGAACTGATCGGCAGGCAGGCAACCGAGCCGCCGATACTCGGGCGGGACGACCACGTGGAAGCCGCGGTGGGGCGTGGCGACGAGGCCCTTGCGCTGGAGCCGCCGCAGGGCGGCCCGGGCCGCGGCGACCGACGCCCCGAGGCCTGCGGCCATCTCGCCGGTCGTGAAGTGGTGCCGTCCCCGGGACGCCAGGTTGTCGATGAGGTCCGCTGCCGACATGGTTCGCGCTCCAGCAGGAATCAAGCGAGAAAGATAACGGTATTCGTCGCATTTGTCGAGCGATTCCTGCAGTGACGTCCTGTAGCGAGGCCCGCAGTTCACCTCATGGCCACGCCCCGGGGCACCAGCCAGCCGCGGGGGAGGCAGGGACGTCCTTTTCTAATTGAGTTTCCGGCCGCGCTTCGGCACTCGGAAGACCCCACAACGAGTCGATCGCCGCACCCGTACACGGTCGGATCGCGAGGCGGCCCTGGCGTCGAGGCGGCGGTGGGGGTTGAAGGCCGTTCGGAGCCCGCCTCGGATTTTTCCTGACGTCGAAGCGACAGTGCTCCGGGACGGGTGTCGAGGGTCAGCGTAAGGAGTCACCCTAGACCGTGTCGGGGTCAGGGGAACGCTCGTCTGAGGAAATCGAAACGGCCAATCGGGAAATCCGCTTGATTCTTCCTTCTCGGCCCTTTATTTTAGGATACGCAGTCAATGTCAAATAAAGGCAAATCTTATTTTAGGTTCGAGGCGGGCAGGATGAAGCGAGAACTCCAAGGCAGATACGTGACCATATCGACGGTGGGTGAGAAGGCCCTGGCCTTCGTGCCCGCGCCGCTGCCGCCACACCCGCCCATCGACTGGACGCCGGAGCTGCGCAGCAAGTTCGATCAGGCGCTGCTGGCGCTCGGGCGACTGGACGGCGTTTCGACTCTGCTGCCGGACACCTCGCTGTTCCTCTACATGTATGTCCGCAAGGAAGCCGTGCTCTCCTCCATGATTGAGGGCACCCAGTCGTCGCTGTCCGACCTGCTGCTGTTCGAGTTGGATCAGGAACCGGGTGTGCCGCTCGATGATGTGCGGGAGGTCAGCAACTATGTCGCCGCCCTCGACCATGGCCTGCGTCTGTTGGAAGGAGGGCTGCCGTTGTCGCTGCGGTTGTTCCGGGAGGTCCACGGCGTGTTGCTGACCAAGGGCCGGGGCAGCAGTCAGACCCCGGGGGAGTTCCGCCGCAGCCAGAACTGGATCGGCGGTACCCGGCCGGGCAACGCGGCCTTCGTTCCGCCACCGGCTGAAGAGGTGCTGGAGTGCATGAGCAAGCTGGAGCTCTTTCTCCACGACCGACCGGAGCCGACCCCGGTGCTGCTCAAGGCGGCGTTGGCCCATGTGCAGTTCGAGACGATCCACCCGTTTCTGGACGGTAATGGCCGTTTGGGGCGTCTGCTGATCGCGCTGCTGTTACACCAGCAAAAGGTGCTGCGAGAGCCGATGCTCTACCTCAGCCTCTTCTTCAAGACGCACCGCCAGTATTACTACGAGCTGCTCAACAATGTGCGTATCACCGGCGACTGGGAAGCCTGGCTCGATTTCTTCGCCGAGGCGGTCATCGTAACCGCCACCCAGGCGGTCGAGGCAGCGCAGCAGCTTCTCGACCTGTCGAACCAGGACCGCGACAAGATCAGTGGCCTCGGCCGGGCGGCGGCCTCCGCCCTGCAGGTCCACCGGGCACTCATGGAACACCCCATCGCCACCTCGGGATCGCTGGTGGAGAAGACCGGCATCACCCCGGCCACGGTAAACAAGGCGCTCGGCCACCTGGAACAGCTCGGAATCGTCAAGGAGCTGACCGCCCGAAAACGCAACCGCCTGTTCAGTTACGCGGCCTATATCGAGGTCATGAGTCGTGGCACGGAACTGCCGGGTAGGTAGGGCAATTCGATTCCCGTTATCGAAATCGAACCGGATGTGCGGAGAAAAATGTGTTACGGGGTGGTTTTGGGTTGGAGACTGGATTGCGGTCGTGAGCTGTTCCCTCCACCACCAAGAGCTCCCAGGTTTGCTGGGAGCTCTTGCAGAGACCGGGACACGTCCTTTTCTGATTGAGTTTCCGGCCACCCACTACCGTCAAAAATGCGGAGTCTCACAAGGCCTGAGAGCAGCAATTCCCGGGCACGGCTGAAACGGCGGAAACTGGGGCCTCTTGAGCGT
>JAWSUI010000110.1:0-5997 GCA_033551855.1 Deferrisomatales bacterium | reverse complement strand
GCGGGGCGGGCGGGGGCGGCGTCGGCTGCGCTACCGGCGCCGGGGCCGGCGCGGGCGTCGGCAAAGGGGCGAGCTCGGCCGCCGTGGGCAGGCGCAGGGAGCCGGCCTTCGGGTCGGCCGGGACCTCCCGAGCCGGCGCTTCGCGCCTGGACGGGTCGACCGGCACCGAAGCCCCGGGATCCCGGCCGCCTTTCTCCCGCTTGGCTCTCTCCTGGGCCAGCGCTTCGAGCTGACGCTGGAGGTCCAGGTACTTGGCCCGCTCCAGGCTCTGGCCGTCGAGTGTCAGCTCCCGCACCAGCGGGGCCTCCCGGCGCCGAGGCGCCTCGTCCGGGCGGTAGCCGAGCATGAAGAGGCCGGACACGAGGGCGAAGATGCCCAGGAGGACGAGCCGGCGCTTGCGCTTGGGCGGGAGGCCGGAGAACCACTTGGCGAGGCGGTTCATGGGTCAGCTCCCCTGGGTCCGCTCGACCACGAGGACGCGCGTGGTCTCGCCGGGGTGGAGGTTCGTCTTCTCGATGGCCACGGCGACCTTTCGCTCCGGACCCAGGGCCGGGTCGGTGAAGAGGTGCTCGGCCAGGCGGCGCTCGCCCCCCTGGGGCCCCGCGGTGACGTGGAGCTCCTTGACCTGAAGCCCCTCTCCCTCGACGAGCACGAGGCGGCGGACCACCACGGTGAGGTCAGGAGCCAGAGCGATAGGCCGGTTCAGCGGCCGGACCAGGTAGCTCTCCGGGAGCTCCCCGGTGTAGGCCTCCCGGATGAGGGTCACGAGCTTCACCTCCCGGGGGAGACCACCCAGGTGCTCGCGGTTCTCCCGCACGGCGTCCCCCTTGGGAGCGGCGAGCCGGATCGGGGGCGGCGGGATCCGCCGGGGCTGGGCGATCAGGGTGTAGACTGCGCCGCCGCAGACCACGTAGAGCTCGGTGGGGTCGGTGGCGTGGAGGGTCTCGGTCCCCTTCTTCCGGACCAGGAACTTCACGAAGGCCTCCCGGTCGAGGAAGCGCACGCTCACGCCCTTCTCCGCCGAGTAGACGACGTCCTGTATCGGCTCGGAGCAGGTGACCCGGTTCACGTCCGTGGAGCTCATCTCCACCACCGTCGGCGTTTCGGGATGGACGACCACGTTGCGGAAGGGATCGTCGGGGTCGGAAGGTAGTTTTGGCTCCTCGGCGCCGGCTGTCACCGCAAGGGCGACCCCGAGGGCGCACGCAACCAAACCGAAGCCGAGAGCATGGAGAAGTGACCGATTCCGCGGATTGGCTGGCTTCATTCCGATGTCTCCTCTTCCCGGCCCGGCTCCGGTGCCTGGATGGCCGCCTCGAGCTTCGCCTCGTCGGCCTTCTCCACGAGGCCCAGGACCTGGAAGCGGCCGTCCACGATCTCGTAGCGGAGCACGTAGGTCTTCCGGACGCTCTCCACCAGGAGGTCGTCGGTGTAGAGCTTGCGGTGCCCCTCGATCTCGATCCGGCCCTGGGCCTCCTCGGGCCGGATCTTGAGCGGATAGAAGACCCCGGAGACCTTGGCCCCCTCGATGTCCCGGGCCATGGCGTAGAACGCCTTCCGGCCGGAGGCATAGGCCCGCGGGGAGTAGAGGGTCAGAAGCTCCTCGAAGTTCCCGCTCGCGGTGGCCGGGGTGACGTTGAGGGCGAGGCCCACGGCGTAGCGGGCGAACTCCCGCACGTACTCGGGGCTCGCCCGGTCTCCCACGAACTCGACCTGGCGATTGAGGGACGCGGGGACGAGGATCGTCCGCTGGTAGCGAAGGGCCCGGACCGTGGCCACCCCCTGCACCGCCTCGGCCAGGACCAGGGCCGCCACCGCGAACTTGAGGAGCCGGTTCTGGGAGGTGAGGTTGCTCTTCTCGTCGAGGAACTTCGCGGCCCTCATTCCGAGAACTCCCGCTCCCAGTACTCCGGGTAGCCCTTCAAGCGGGTGAGCCCGAGGAAGTAGAAGACGTGGCGGAGGAAGTCCTTCGGGTACTCGCGCTTGAGTCGCACGAAGGCGTAGCTCCCGAGGAAGGGCAGGAACCAGAAGACCCCCTCGAACATCATGGCCAACCCCACGAAGAGGAGGATCACGGCGAGCTCGTCGCTCTCCCACCAGAGGAACTGCATGGGCCGGGAGAGGTACTGGGGGAAGGGCACGCGCTTCATGGCATCCTCGAAGACAGAGGAAAAAGGGGAGGGACGCGCCTGGGGCGCCGCGCCCCTCCCGAGGGCCGGGAAGGCCCGTGCGCCAGTTCAGACGGTCCGCTCAGCCGATGAGGGCGCCGAGACTCTGGACGATGGTGTCGGCCTTGACGATGGCGCCGGTGCCGAGAAGGGCGCCGACGGCCGGGATCCACTGCGACTTGTAGCCGAGGAAGGCCGCGCCGGCGATGCCGATGCCGGCGCCCGCGTAGCCCACCGGGCCGTCCTTGATGTCCATGAAGAGGCTGTAGACGTCGTAGCCGAGGTCGCCGGCCGCTGGGACCGGCAGGGCCAGGGCCGTACCGGCCGCCGCGACGGCCGCAGTCGCGGCCAAAAGGACGAGGCCGGTCTTGCCGCGGAGCTTTCGGAAGGTCTTTCGCATGCTCTTCTCCCCTGAGGTGGGTGCCGCGAGCGGTCCGCTTCCGGGGAGTCGTGCGGCACCGAGAGGACCGCTGCGCCGCGAACCGCAAGGCGCGCGACCGAGGCGTACCGGGTAGTACGCCGAGGGAGCGCAACGCAGCGGGCGCGGATGCAACGGGACTCGAATGCCATGACTCCCTGGAAACGGGCCGCTAACGCAGCAGGTTGCGGATGGCGTCGAGATCGGCCCCAGCCACGTGCTCGCCGCCGATCCAGTAGTGCGGTGTTCCCCGGATGCCGAGCCCTTCCACCAGCCGGAGGTGCTCCTCCAGCCGGTCCGTGGGTGAGGACTCGGGCAGTGGGTCCTCGTCGTAGCGGCCGGAGAAGACCTCGGCGTAGGCTGCGGCCGGGTCGGGGGCGGCCAGGATGTACCGGGCCTTGGCTCGGGCCCGAGGATGGCTCGGCAGGGGGTGGAAGAACACGTAGCGGGTGACGTCGCTTCGGGTCTTGAGGTAGTCGCTCCCCATCCGGCAGAAGGGGCAGTCGGGGTCGGTGACCTCGATCACCACAGTGGGGCCGTCGCCGATCCGGACGGCCCGGTCCAGGGGGAGACGGGCGACCTTCTCGGCGAGGAGCCGCTCCCTCCGCGCCGCGGTGAGGCTCACCCCCTCCTTGGACCAGAGCTCCCCGAAGAGGAGGTGCCCGGTGGCCGGGGCGAAGTAGACGACGTTGTCGCCGGCCACCACCTCGAAGAGACCTTCCACCGGGGTCGGGTGGACGGCGTCGACTCGGACCTTGGGGAAGGTCGTTTGGAAGGCCGATTCGGCGGAACTGTCGGGCAGGAGTTCGGCCGCGTGGGCGCCCGCGAGGAGCGACAGGGCGAGCGTCGCTGCGAAACTCTTCATGGCAGCACACCTCCGGGGCAGGAGCCCTCCCGGGACAGGGCAGAGGGGTGAGGGCCTTTCGGCACGGTACCCGGAGCGTCGGCGTTCTCGGCCCGGGAGTCGGCCGGATCGGTTGGAGCCGAAACGCGGACGGACAGTCGGGGAAGGGGAGCCGTCGAGGCCGACGCCGTCGCCGTAGCTGGGTCCGTGCGGAGGACCCAGGTCGCTTCTCCCGGCAGGAACCGCACCAGGGCTGCTTCGTACCGGAAGCGCTCCTGGACGAGGCCGGCCGCGACGGCGGCCCCGGCGGAGAGGAGGCAAAGCAACGCGGCGCCGATCCGGATCTTCATGGTTCCCCGTCCTCTTGTCCCTCCCACGTTCCGTCCCTTCACCGGATAAAACGCGGCGCGTGGAACACGGGAGGAGGGTCAGGGCGGGTTTTCTTGTTGAATCCGCTCCTTTTCTCTCCGAGCGGCGGCCTCCGCCTGCTCCTGCCCCCTCGTGAGGAGACCGTAGGCCGCCCGCCGGCTGATCTTCAGGGCCCGCGCGATCTCGCGGGCGTCCGCCTCGCCGTGTCCCAGGTGGCCGAGGGCCAGGAGCCAGGCCACCTGCTGCTTCGGAGTCATCCACCTCAACGCCTTCCAGAGGAGATCCTGGCGCCTCTCGGCTTTCGCGCGCTCCTCGGGCGTCACCGGGGAGCGGAGGCGATGGGCAAAGGAGGACCGATCCGCGGAGAGCTCCCGGTCCCCGGGTTGCAGGCTGCTCGGCGCCTCCCTGCGGATCCCCAACTCCTCTTTGCACTCCCGGCGGAAGCGGAGGAACAGATGGGCGACGAACCGCTCGGGTTTCCCGGCCCGGACGCAGTCCGTCCACGCATGGAAGGCCGCGACGTAGGCCTGCTGGACGTAATCGTCGCGATCGTAGGGAGCGAAGCCGGCGTACCTCTTCTCGGCGTTTCGCACGACCAGACCGCGGTTCTCGTCCACCCAGCGGACCGCGTGCGCCCAGGCGTCGGCGGGGGGCGGGGATGATCCAGCCGGGGCCGGCGATGCCTGGGGTACGACCTCCGACCCTGCGGGGCTTCCGTGTCCCTTCGTGTCAGCCGGTGGACTCGGCGTCGCGGCATCGTCCGAGTGCCCTGTCGGCACGGGCTGTGCGAAATTCGCTGCGTTTCCGTCCCGGTCGTTCGGTTCGCAGGGAATCCTGTGTCGTCTCGGCGATCCCGACGCGTCGCCGCCAACCTGCCGTTCATCCGCTTGAATTCGCGCTCCGAAGTCCTCGCCTGCCCGCATGCCGGTTCCTCCCTGCTGCTTCGATCTGCCGTCTCACTTCTGCCTGGCCCCTTTAACGGTGTGATATGCGCTCAGCTTAAAGGCGAATATCGCGCAGGTCAAGCTAATTCTTGAGCCCAATGCGCACAGGGATGAAATGACGGTCGAGAGGCGAATTCCGGTGAGTTTCTTGGGTTGGCTGTTGACAGGGGTGAACGCCAGTGTATAATACGCACATGGAAACGCTGCCGGAGGTCTGCCGAAGAGTGCGCGAGACGCGCGAGAGAATGGGCTGGAGCCAGGCCGAACTGGCTGAGCGCACAGGCGTCTCCCGGGACACGTTGGGACGCATCGAGCGGGGTCAGCTGCCCGACGCCGAGTTCTTGGGGACTCTCAGCGGTGTGGCGCGGGTCTCATGCGACTGGCTCGTGCTGGGGCGGGAGACCCGCTATGGACAGGCCGGAGAGCGCGCGGCACCGGACGAGTCCGTTCTGGCGGGCGTGATCGAGGGCGTGGAGACGGAACTCCGCGAGCTGGGGGTGACCCTGGAGCCGAGGAAGAAGGCCGAGCTGGTGGTGTTGCTCTACGACATGGTGGGACACGAGGAAGGAACCCAGCCGGGCCGGGCCCACATCGCGAAGATGATCAGACTGGCAACCTGAGACCGTCGGAGGACAAAGGGGGAGACCATGGACGAGAGAGTACGCCACCTCACGGCAAGGAGAGTCCGACAGATCGTAAGGAGTGCCACCGGAGAGAACGTGGTGCCCCTCCGCCCCGAAATCCCCCTTCCCCCGCCCGGGAGATCGAGGAGGTCCCGTCTCTGGGCTCTGGTCGTAGTCCCGATGTTCGCATTGGTCCCCATGGACGGCGCGACCCCGACCCCGCCAGAACCTGTGCGCGCGGTGTACTACGCCCCGGACGCGAACTCTGGGACCTCAAAATTCCGCCTGGCCGGGTGCAACCCGAACGATTACATCGTCGAGAATCTGTTGGGAGGACGCCCACAACATGCCCCTCGGCCGGGCGAGCGGCAGGAGTTCCCCGTTTTCTGAGGTCAATACCACGAACACTGCAGCACGGCTCCTTTGAGCAGCTGACTTCAACACCAAGGTTGGCTCGCTCTGACTCTTTGATATATCGACGTATTCGCGAGCCGTGCCCAGTAGCGTTGCAGAAAAACAGATCAGACCCACGCCATTACGAGAGTAGTCGGATTAGAATTCACCGTCCCTATAAGCCCAGCAATTCCCGGGCACGGCTGAAACGGCGGAAACTGGGGCCTCTTGAGCGTAG
>JAWSUI010000109.1:0-6114 GCA_033551855.1 Deferrisomatales bacterium | reverse complement strand
GCCGAGAGGCGCCGGGGCCGCTACCGGGTGGGGGAGGGGGTCATGGGGCGGGTCCTGGAGACCGGCCAGCCCATGGTGATCCCCAGCATCGGCGCCGAGCCGCTCTTCCTCGACCGCACCGGGGCCCGGGCGGATCTGGACCGCTCCCGGGTCGCCTTCCTGTGCGTCCCGGTCAAGGTCGGGACGCGCACCGTCGGGGTGCTGAGCGCCGACCGGCTCTCCGCCGGGGAGCAGGACCTGGAGGAGGACCTGCGGCTGCTGTCCATCGTCGCCGGGGTGGTCGCCCAGGCGGTGCGCGTCCAGCAGATGGTGCGGCGGGAGAAGGCCGAGCTCGCCGACGAGAACCGCCGCCTGCGCCGGGCCCTGGACGGGGCCTATCGGCTCGACAACATGGTCGGCACCAGCCCCCTCATGCTCGCGGTGTACGAACAGGTGCACCTGGTGGCCAAGAGCCGGGCGACGGTGCTGATCACCGGGGAGAGCGGCACCGGCAAGGAGCTGGTGGCCAAGGCCATCCACTTCAACTCGGACCGGGCCCAGAAGCCCTACGTGCGCCTGTCGTGCGCGAGCCTTCCCCCGACGCTCCTGGAGAGCGAGCTCTTCGGGCACGAGAGGGGGGCCTTCACGGGCGCAGTGGCCCGCAAGCCGGGCCGCTTCGAGCTCGCGGACGGCGGGACGATCTTCCTCGACGAGGTGGGGGAGATCCCCCTGGAGCTCCAGGTCAAGCTGTTGCGGGTGCTCCAGGAACGGGAGCTGGAGCGTCTGGGCGGCCGGGAGACCCTGCGGGTGGACGTGCGGGTGGTCGCGGCGACCAACCGGGAGCTGGCCCGTGAGGTCCGGGAGGGCCGCTTCCGGGAGGACCTCTACTACCGGCTCAACGTCGTCCCCCTCCACCTGCCCCCCCTGCGGGAACGCCGGGAGGACGTGCCGCTCCTCGCCCACCACTTCCTCCGGCGCTTTAGCGAGGAGAACCGGAAACCCTTCGAGGGGATCTCCCCCGAGGCCCTGGAGCTCCTGGTCCGGCACGACTGGCCGGGCAACGTGCGGGAGCTGGAGAACACCGTGGAGCGCGCCGTCGTGCTGGCAAGGGGCCCCCTGATCCTCCCCCAGGACCTTCCCGGGTTCCTGGCGGAGAGCGCTCCGGCCCGCGGGGAGGGGCCAAGGCTGGAGGACGCGGTGGCCCGGGTTGCCGCCGACCTCTTCGAAGAGCCGCCCCCCGAAGGGGTGTACCGGGCCGTGGTGGGGCGGGTGGAACGGGTGCTCCTGGACCACGCGCTCGCGCGGTCCGGAGGGGTCCGGCTCCAGGCGGCCCGCCTCCTGGGGATCAACCGCAACACCCTGTATGCGAAGCTGGAGAGGCCCGACGAGCCGTGACCGCCGCCCCGCCCCCCGTGTCCTATCGTCTGCTCCACACCGACGCCCGCTCGCGGGCCCGGGCCGGGGTCCTCTCGACGCCCCGCGGTGGGGTGGAGACGCCGCTCTTCATGCCCGTGGGGACCCAGGCCGCCCTCAAGACCCTGCACCCGGACCTGGCGGAACAGGCGGGGGCGAGGATCGTCCTGGCCAACACCTACCACCTCTTCCTCCAGCCGGGCACCGCCGTGGTGAAGCGCTGCGGGGGGCTGCACGGGTTCATGGGTTGGCCGGGGCCGATCCTCACCGACTCGGGCGGGTTCCAGGTCTTCAGCCTCCCCGGACGGGTGATCGCCGAGGAGGGCGTGACCTTCGCCTTCGAGAAGGGGGGGGCACCCACCTTCCTGGGGCCGGAGGAGGCGACGCGGGCCCAGAACGACCTGGGGGCCGACATCATCATGGCCTTCGACGAGTGCATCCCCTACCCCGCAGAGCACGCGTACGCCGCCCAGTCCGTGGAGCGGACGCTGCGCTGGGCCCGCCGGTGCGTGGCGTCCCACGGCCGCCCCGCCGAGCAGGCCCTGTTCGGGATCGTCCAGGGCTCGGTCTTCGCGGACCTCCGGGAACGTTGCGCCCGGGCCCTGGTAGAGCTCGACCTGCCGGGGTACGCTGTCGGGGGGGTGAGCGTGGGGGAGGGGCACGAGCTCATGAAGCGGGCGGTGGAGTGCTCCGAGCCGCACCTCCCGCAGGACAAGCCGAGGTACCTGATGGGAGTGGGGAGGCCCGAGGACGTGCTGGAGGCGATCGAGCGGGGGATGGACCTCTTCGACTGCATCATCCCCACCAGGCTCGGCCGCGGCGGCACCCTGTTCACGGCCACCGGCAAGCTGCGCATCCATCGGAAGGAGTACCGCAAGGACCGCTACCCGGTGGACACGACCTGCACTTGCCCCACCTGCCGGCGCTTCTCCCGGGCCTACCTCCACCACCTGTTCACCGTGGACGAGCCCCTGGGCAAGACCCTCGCCTCCGTCCACAACATCCACTTCTACATGGACCTCACGGCCCGGGCCCGGGAGGCGATCCTGGCCGACCGTTTCCAGGAGTTCAAGGGGGAGTTCTACGCTTCCTTTTTCGGTGACCCGGGCGGCCCCGCGGGGCGGGGCAACCCACGGGTCGTGCGGGCCCGGTCGCCCTAGCTCGCCGCGGAAGGGCGAACCGTCGCGCGGGAGGAGAGCATCGTGTTCGAGATCGTCGAGAGCAGCACCCTTGCGCCCACCGTCCACCGGCTCGTCGTGCGGGCCCCGGAGATCGCCCGGAAGCACCGGGCGGGCAACTTCGTGATGCTCCGGATCCACGAGAGGGGAGAGAGGATTCCCCTGACGGTGGCAGACAAGGACGCCGCAGCGGGCACCATCACCCTGGTGTTCCAGGCCGTGGGCAAGACGACGGCAGAGCTCGGGGAGCTCCGCCCGGGGGACGGGCTCCTGGACCTCGCCGGCCCGCTGGGGCGGCCGACCCACATCGAGAGGTTCCCGGGGGTGACGGTCTGCGTGGGGGGCGGGATCGGGGTCGCCCCGGTCCACCCCATCGCCGGCGCCCTGCGGGAGGCCGGCAACCGCGTGATCTCCATCATCGGGGCCCGCACCCAGGAGCTCCTCATCCTGGAGGATGAGATGCGCCGGGCGAGCGACGAGCTGCTCGTCGCCACCGACGACGGCTCGTCCGGCTACCACGGGTTCGTGACCGACGTGCTCCGGGAGGTCATCGAGCGGGAGGGCAAGGAGAAGGTGTCCCTCGTCATGGCGGTCGGGCCCGTTCCGATGATGCGGGCCTGCTGCAAGGTGACCCTCGGCTACGGGGTGCGCACCGAGGTGAGCCTGAACCCCATCATGGTGGACGCCACCGGCATGTGCGGCGCCTGTCGGGTGAGCGTGGGCGGGCAGACCAAGTTCGCCTGCGTGGACGGCCCCGAGTTCGACGGCCACCAGGTCGACTTCGACGAGCTCACCCAGCGGCTGCGCATCTACCTGGACGACGAGAAGCGCGCCATGCAGGTGTTCCACGAGACCTGCGCCCACACCTGCCACTGAGCGACGTTTCCCGGAGGTCTCGACCCATGGCGAAGAGAGAACGCATCCCCCGGGTGCCCATGCCCGAGCAGGAAGCCCGGGTGCGCGCCCGCAACTTCGAGGAGGTGCCTCTGGGGTACACCCCGGACCTGGCCGTGCGGGAAGCGTCCCGGTGCCTCCAGTGCAAGAAGCCCGCCTGCCGGAAGGGGTGCCCGGTCCAGGTGTACATCCCCGAATTCATCGCCGAGATCGGCGAGGGGAACTTCCAGCGGGCCGCACGGATCCTCAAGGAGAAGAACAGCCTTCCGGCCGTGTGCGGCCGCGTGTGCCCCCAGGAGAGCCAGTGCGAGATCTACTGCGTGGTCGGCAAACAGGGGGAGCCGGTGGCGATTGGCCGCCTCGAGCGGTTCGCGGCGGACTGGGAGCGCGGCGAGGGGGAGGTGCCCCTGCCGGAACTGCCTCCCAAGACAGGCAGGCGCGTGGCGGTCGTCGGCTCGGGGCCCGCCGGGCTCACGGTCGCCGGCGATCTCATCCTGAAGGGCCACGACGTGACGGTCTTCGAGGCGCTGCACAAGCCGGGGGGCGTGCTGGTGTACGGCATCCCCGAGTTCCGCCTTCCCAAGGCCATCGTGGAGGCCGAGGTGGACTACCTGATCCGGCTGGGGGTGCGGATCGTGACCAACGAGGTGATCGGGAAGACCCGCACCGTGCAGGAGCTCTTCGAGCAGGAGGGGTTCGACGCGGTCTTCGTCGGCTCGGGCGCGGGCCTCCCCCGGTTCCAGGGCATCCCCGGGGAAAACGCCAACGGCGTCTACTCAGCCAACGAGTACCTGACGCGGTCGAACCTGATGAAGGCCTACCTCTTCCCCGAGTACGACACGCCCATCCTGCGGGGAAAGCGGGTGGCGGTGATCGGCGGGGGCAACGTGGCCATGGACGCCGCGCGAACGGCGCTGCGCCTCGGGGCCGAGGCGTCGATCGTGGTCTACCGCCGGGGGCGGGAGGAGATGCCGGCCCGGGCGGAGGAGATCCACCACGCCGAGGAGGAGGGGGTCGACCTGCGCCTCCTCACCAACCCCGTGAGGATCCTCGCCGACGAGGACGGCTGGGTGCGGGGCGTGGAGTGCGTGCGGATGGAGCTAGGGGAGCCCGACGAGTCGGGCCGCCGCCGCCCGCGGCAGGTGGAGGGCTCCGAGGTCGTCCTGGAGGTGGACACCGTGGTGGTCGCCATCGGGAACTCCCCCAACCCGCTCATCCCGAGCACGACCCCCCGGATCCAGGTGACCAAGTGGGGCACCATCGTGGTGGACGAGGCCACGGGGGCCACGACCATGCCCGGCGTCTACGCGGGGGGGGACGTGGTGACGGGGGCCGCCACCGTCATCCTCGCCATGGGGGCGGGGCGCACGGCGGCCGACGCGATCCACGCCTACCTGACGCAGGAACCGCCCGGCTGAAGGTCCCTCCGGGAAACGGCCGGCCGGGGCCGCCCGCGCCGTCCGGCTGCGCCGTCGGAACCGTTCGGCCGCCCCCCGGTGCGGCCACCGGGCATTCCCCGGGAGAGCCCGATTGAAGGAGCTTCCGGGTTTTCCGTGGGTGCGAGGAACCAGCGTGTTCTCGCGCAGGGGCGCAGAGGCGCCGGGAAAGACAAAGAACTCCACTGCGTCCCAGCGGCGCTGCGCGAGATCGGTCTTGCCCTTGATCGCCCCACTGAGTTTCCGGAAGGGCCCGATTGAAGGCCTGCGCCGGCTTCTGCTAAGGTGCCGCGGGCCGGACCACCCCGTGCGAGGAGGGTGACGCGTGCGCTTCCCTTGGAAGAAGCCCCCCCCGGACCCGCCTGACCGCACGGAGACCGTGCCCGAGCCGACTGCCGCGCCCGAGGTCCTCGGGATCCTCCAGCGGATGGAAAAGGGCGGGGTGCAGCTCCTGGTCCAGCTCACCGGCACCGACGTCTACACCACCGAGGTGGTGGGGCTGGGGCGTGACGGTTTCTTCGTGGACACCCTCTCCCCCCCGGAGGGGGACCGCCGCGTGACGGCGGGCGCCCGGATGAGCTTCGAGACCCTCCTCCAGGGGGTCACCTACACCTTCGAGGCCCCCGTGGTCGGCCGGGTCCAGTTCGTCGACGAGCTGCCGGCCTTCAAGCTCTCCTACCCCGAGCGGATCGACGCCGAGCAGCGGCGGAAGAGTCCCCGGGTGGAGACGCGGGGGGATGCCTCCCTGTCCTTCCTGGCCCCTTTCCCCTGTGACGCGCCGGTCGTGAACCTGAGCGAAGGCGGGCTGGCCTTCGACTACGGGGCCGATCGGGGACGGCTCCGGACCGGGACCGTCCTTCGGGACGTGCTGGTCGAGCTCGGCCGTCACCCGGTGGTCGCCGCCCAGGGCCGGGTGGTGGGCAACGTGGTGGCAGAGCTCGGTGCGCTGAGCCTGCCCAGCCGGTACCGCGCGGGCCTGGCGTTCCAGGGCCTGCAGCCCGAGGTGCTCGCGGTGATCCGCGCCTACCTGGCGGAGCTCGAGGGGGGGGATGTCACGGCCTGAGGCCCGCCGGCGGGCCCGCGGGCCCGCCGTGCAGGTGTCGGGGGTGACGCTGGGGCTTCGGGAGGGGCTCGACGCCGTCCCCGGCCGGGCCGCCCTGCGTGCCGGGGTGCCCCTCGAGGCGGTCCGGGGGTGGCGGGTCCTGCGCCGGTCC
>JAWSUI010000108.1:0-6115 GCA_033551855.1 Deferrisomatales bacterium | reverse complement strand
TTCGTCAGTCTACCTCCAAACGTGAATTGTGTAGGTCTGACACCTCTGCCTCTCGGGAGATCACGTCGAAGAGCTCCTCGGTGGACGTCTGCTGCCGCAACGAGTGGTGCCGTGCCGTGAGCTCCTCTCGCTTCTCCCGGATGTTCTTTTCCGCCCGCTCCATCGAGGCCAGGCGCGCCGCATTCTCCGCGGCCAGGGAAGCGGCGAAGGCCCGGAAGAGGGCGACGAAGAGGTACTCCCCGATGAGTGCCGAGAACAGGTCCTCCCACGGCGCCCGGTCGGTGGGAAGGCAGTGGGCCGGCCACGTGCCGGCCCCGAGGCGCTCGAGCCATCTCCGGTCGGGGGGCAGGAGGTCCAAGCGTTCCTGACGATAGGAAGCGCCCGACGTGGGCCTGTTGAAGAACACCACCAGCCGGGCGTCTCCCCGCAGACACTCCCGGGCGGGTGGCGAGAAGGACGTCTCAGACACCACGCAACCGACTCCGGAGCTCGTTCCCGCGGGGCAGACGCCTTGGCCGCTTCCGATTTTGCGCTAGGATGGGGGCGGCCCCCGCCGGGAACGTGACCCCTCTCGACAAAGGGGGTCGAGTGGCCGGTGCCATCGGCATGGAATGCCCCGGTTGGGGTCATGGCAAGGCAACGCGCGCCCACCCCAGGCGGGAAATCGTTTGGGCCCTCCCGCCAGGCTCCCGATTCACCCGGGAGACGCGCGCAGTGGGAGAGGATTCTCCTTCTGCCCGAGCTGGGCAGTCCCCCGCGGGGGAGGACACCGGCACATGGCGAGACTTCTCAAACCCGGAGAAACTTGCTGGCAGGCTCCCCGGGCCAGCCGGGCCGCGGTGCTCGTGGACGGCCGGTCGTACTTCGACGCTTTCGCCTCCGCCGTTGGCCAGGCCCGACGGTCGGTGCTCCTCGTGGGGTGGGACATCGACAGCCGGGTGGAGCTCTGGAGGGACGAGCGGGAGTCCCCCCTGCCGCGACGCCTAGGCGACTTCCTCAACGCGGTGGCCTCCCGCCGCAAGAGCCTCCAGGTGCACGTGCTCTCCTGGGATTTCGCCATGATCTACGCCCTGGAGAGGGAACCGTTGCCGGTGTTCCACCTCGGCTGGAGGACCCATCGCCGGGTCCATTTCCACTTGGACGATCGCCATCCGGTGGGGGCGTCGCACCACCAGAAGATCGTGGTCGTCGACGACGCCGTGGCGTTCGTGGGAGGGATCGATCTCACCAAGAACCGGTGGGACACCCCGGCGCACGAACCCGACGATCCCCTCCGCCGCGCACCGAACGGCACCCCTTACGGCCCGTTCCACGACGTGCAGATGGTGGTGGAGGGCGAGGCGGCAGCCGCCTTGGGAGACTTGGTGCGGGACCGCTGGCACTGGGCCACCGGGGAGCGGCTCGAGGCGCCGGGGCCAGCCGGGGGCGGTCGGTGGCCCGAGGGGGTCGAGCCCGACTTCCAGGACGTGGAGGTGGGGATCGCCCGCACCCTGCCGGCGTACGAGGCGCGGCCGGAGGCCCGGGAGGTGGAGGCGCTGCACGTGGCAGCCCTTGCCGCGGCGAAGCGCGCGATCTACTTCGAGAGCCAGTACCTGACCTCCCGGGTGGTCGCCCAGGCACTCGAGCGCCGCCTGGCCGAGCAGGAGGGGCCGGAGGTGGTCCTGGTCGTGCCCCGGCACTGCTCCGGGTGGCTGGAGGAGTCCACCATGGGCGTCCTGCGCAGCCGGGTGCTGGCGAGGCTCCGGCAGGCGGACCGCTTCGGGAAGCTCCACGTGTACTACCCCCACGTACCCGGTCTCGGGGAACGGTACGTCAACGTCCATTCCAAGGTCGCGGTGGTGGACGACGTGCTGCTGCGGGTCGGTTCGGCGAACTTGAACAATCGGTCCATGGGGTTCGACACCGAGTGCGACCTGGCCGTCGAGGCAACCGAGGAGAACGTCCGAAGGCGGATCGCGGCGGTGCGGGACCGGCTCCTGGCCGAACACCTGGGCACCTCTGCCGAGGCCGTGTCCGGCGCGATTCGCGACCGCGGGTCCCTTATCGGGGCGATCGAGGCCCTGCGCGGCGCGGGACGGGAGCTCCGGCCACTGCCCGAGGATCGGCCGCGGCTGGCGCCGGTCCTGCCCGACTCGGAGGTCATGGACCCGAAGGAGCCCGCGGAGTTGGAGCGCCTGATCGAGGAGCTCGAACCGGAGAAGCGCGCCGCGTCCGGCCGCCGTCTGATCGCTGCGGGCGCGTTCCTGTTGGCCCTGGCGGGGCTGGCCGCGGCGTGGCGCTGGACCCCCCTCGGGGAGTGGGTCGACCGCGAGACCCTCACCCAGTGGGTGACCGGGATCTCGCACAGCCCCCTGGCGCCCATCTGGGTCCTTGGTCTCTTTCTGGCGGGAGGGCTGGTTTCCTTCCCCGTGATCCTGCTCATCCTCGTCACCGTCCTGATCTTCGGGCCGATCCTGGGGTTCGTCTACGCGCTGGCCGGCGCGATGATCAGCGCGCTGGCGACCTACGGCCTCGGAAGCTGGCTCGGTCGGGACGCCGTCCGCAAGCTCGCCGGTCCCCGGCTCAACCGTTTGAGCGCGCGTCTGTCCCACCGGGGGATCCTGGCCGTCTTCGTGGTCCAGATGGTACCGGTGGCGCCGTTCACCGTCGTCAATCTGGTGGCGGGGGCGAGCCACATCCGCCCCCAGGACTTCACCCTGGGGACCCTGGCCGGCATGGTGCCCGGGACGCTTCTGATTGCCTTGTTCGGCGAACGTCTGGAGCACGCGGTCCTGGACCCCGGGGTCTGGAGCTTCGCAGGCCTCGCGGCCGTAGCCGCGGTCTTCTTCGTCGGAGCCCACTGGCTGCGGCGCCGACTGGAACCGTGAGGCCCCTGGCCGCAAGGGCTCCGGCGCGCGCCCCCGGCGCGGAGCTTCTCCCGTGACCAGCCCGGGTTCCCTTCTGCGGGCGGTCTCCTACAACGTGCACGAGTGCGTCGGAACGGACGAGGTCCGGGATCTGGGACGGGTGGCGGCCGTCTTGGGAGAGCTCGATGCCGACGTCGTGGGCCTGCAGGAGGTGGCTTCCGAGCATGGGAAAGACAGCCCGGCCGGGCAGCTCCATCACCTCGCCCGGGCCTCCGGCCTCACCCCTGTCTACGGCCCCACCCTGAAGCGGCGAACGGGGGAGTACGGGAACGGCCTTCTGACGAGGCTTCCGGTCGAGCGCATCTCGCGCCACGACCTCAGCGTTCCCGGCCTCGAGCCTCGGGGGATCCTGGAGGTAGGACTTCGGGCCGGAGAAGTTCCCCTGCGGGTGCTGGTCACCCACCTCGGGCTCCGCCGAGGGGAGCGCGCGTTCCAGGCACGCGCCGTGGCGAGGATCCTGGCGGCCGGCGCCCAGGGCGAGGTTACCGTCCTCCTGGCGGACATCAACGAGTGGTTTCCCCTGGGTACGGCCTTGCGCCACCTGCACCGGCCTCTGAAGAAGACCCCGGCGCCCCGGACCTTTCCCTCTCGCCTCCCCCTGCTGGCCCTGGATCGGATCTGCGTCTCACCCTCCCACGCCCTGGAGGGCGTATGGGCTCACCGTACCCCGCTGTCCCGGGTGGCCTCCGACCACCTGCCGGTGGTCGCGTCCCTGGTCCTGGGACGCCCTCGCGGCGTCCGGGCATCGGCACCCTCGAAGAGCTCTCCAGCAGAAGTCGCGAAGGGGCATCCGATGGGCCTGCCGCCATGGTCGGCGCTGGCTCCCCGGAACCTTGCGGACGCGGGCGGAGTAGAGACGCCCCAGGATCGGATCACGGACGCCCTGCGGGAGCGCGTGGCGGAGCTGGGGCGGAGCACCGGGGGCTCCTGACGGCCCCTCCGGCTCGCTCGACGCGGGCCGCCGTCGCTTTGGAACACTCGGATCGAAGAGTCGCCCGGTCGCAGACCGTTTCCGCCCTGGTATCCCCGGCACGGCGGAGTACCGTGGGGAGAGCCGACCCTCCCGCCGGGCGGGAGACACGTTAACCGGCGGAGCTTCCCATGCCCGTGCACAACCCCGAGATTGTCAAAGCCCTCCAGCAGGCGGCCGACCTGCTGGAGATCGAGGGGGCGAACCCGTTCCGGGTCCGGGCGTACCGGAACGCCGCCCGGACCGTGGAGGAGCTCTCGCAGGAGGTTTTCGAGCTACTGGAGCAGGGAAAGCCCCTGACCGAGCTCTCGGGCATCGGCAAGGACCTGGCGGGCAAGATCCGCGAGATCGTGGAGACCGGGACGTTCCCCCAACTCGAGGCGGCCAAGGACCGCACGCCGCCCGCCCTGGGGGAACTCCTGGAGGTCCAGGGCCTGGGACCCGAGCGGGTCCGCGCCCTGTACCGGGAGCTGGGCGTCACCGACCGCCAGGGACTGCGAAAGGCGGCGGAGGCGGAGCGGGTCCGCGAGCTCGACGGCTTCGGCCCAAAGACCGAGCGGAAGATCCTCTCGGAGCTGGAGAAGGTCGAGGAGCGGAAGAAACGCACGCGGCTGGACCGGGCCGAGGGCGCGGCCCGCGACCTGGTCTCGTACCTGGAAACCGCCCGGGGCGTGCAGGAGATCGCCGTGGCCGGAAGCTTCCGGCGCCGCTGTCAGACCGTCGGCGACCTCGACATCCTGGTCACCTGCGGGCGGGGCAGGGCGGAGGACGTCATGGAGCGCTTCGTCCGCTACGACGAAGTGGACGAGGTCGTCTCCCGAGGCGAGACTCGCTCGACCGTGACCCTGCGCTCCGGCCTGCAAGTGGACCTGCGCGCGGTGGGCCAGGCGAGCTACGGGGCGGCGCTCCACTACTTCACGGGCTCCAAGGCGCACAACATCGCCGTGCGCAGGCTGGGGCAGAGCAAGGGGCTCAAGGTCAATGAGTACGGGGTGTTCCGGGGCGACGACCGCATCGCCGGGAAGACCGAGGAGGAGGTATACGGGCAGGTGGGTCTGCCTTACATCGAGCCCGAGCTCCGGGAGGACCGGGGCGAGCTCGAGGCGGCCCGGGAGGGGAGGCTTCCGGAGCTCGTGACCCTGGACGAAATCCGAGGCGACCTGCACGCCCACACCGTGGAGACCGACGGGCGCTTCACCCTGGAGGAGATGGCGGAGGCCGCCCGGGAGAAGGGGTACGGGTACCTCGCCATCAGCAACCACTCGAAGCGGGTGGCCATGGTCAAGGGGTACGACGCGGACCGGCTGGCCCAGGAGATCGACCGGATCGACGAGCTGAACGAGAAGCTCGAGGGCTTTCGGGTCCTCAAGTCCATCGAGGTGGACATCCTGAAGGACGGCTCCCTGGACCTTTCCAACGACATCCTCGGCCGCCTGGACCTCACCGTGTGCTCGGTGCACTACGACACGAACCTCTCGCGCGAGCAGCAGACCGAACGCATTCTGCGGGCCATGGACAATCCCCTCTTCCACATCCTGGCCCACCCCACCGGTCGCCTCCTGGGCCAACGGGACCCCTACGAGGTGGACCTGGAGCGCGTGATGAGGGGCGCCGCCGAGCGGGGCTGCTTCCTCGAGGTGAACGCCCACCCGGAGCGCCTCGACCTGGACGACGTGCACTGCAAATTGGCCAAGGAGCTGGGGGTGAAGGTGGCGATCTCGACCGACGCCCACTCCCTGGCCGACCTGGACCACATGCGGTTCGGGGTGTGGCAGGCCCGGCGGGGCTGGCTGGAGGCCGAGGACGTCCTGAACACCCGCGCCTGGACCGACCTGCGCAAGCTGCTGAGACGATAAAGGGCCCGTCGGGGGCACGCGACGCGTCCGACCAGTCGGCCGGCCGGTCCGAGAGGGGCATCCCGCCCGAAGGCGCCTTCGCCGTTTCGACCCCACCCCGTCACCTGTAACCCTAGAGGTAACCCTAGAGGTGTCAGACCTACACAATTCACTTCTCGAGCGCCCGCCTGGCTCGGTCAACCGCTTCGGCGAGCTCGGTGGAGCGCGAGATCTCCTCCGCCGCTCGCCTGCTGGCCTGGGTCACCCCGGAAAGCCCAACGCCGAACGCCTCTCCAATCTCCCGGATGAGGCGACGACCGCTCATCCGGTGGCAAAAACCCTAGAGGTGTCGCACTGGGTTTAGGTGAATGTAACGCGACAACTCCAGACCGTATTCACCCCGT
>JAWSUI010000107.1:0-6389 GCA_033551855.1 Deferrisomatales bacterium | reverse complement strand
CCCCCCGTGACGAGAACCCGCATCCCCATCGCCTCCTCCCGCGCCGCTGCGCCGCTTCCCGGGGCGGCCTCGCCAACCGGGTCGCTACGGAGGGTACAGCACTTGGCTTCGGTCGGTAAGCCCCGTCCGCCGCCCGTACGTCCGCCGCCCGTACGTTGCGTGGAGGTATCTGCTCGGATACATTGCTCCTGCAACAGCTTCCTCCGTGTGGGCGGTTGCCGCGCCCCCCGTCCTCCTCCCCCTTCAAGGGGGAGGTAGGGAGGGGGATGGGGTGCAGAGTCTCCTGGGTCCTGGAGGTTTCACGGGTCCGGGAGGGGTGATGTACCTCTTGCTCCCGTGAGGCGACATCCGCCGAGCCATGGGAATGGCGCGAGCCCACCCATCCCCCGTTCGCCGCGCCGGAAAGCATGCACCACGGATTGCCCGTTCGCCACGGTTCTCCGGCTGCCAGGAGGTTCCCATGACATTCGAAGATCTGCGCTCGATGGCTGCGGGGTTCCAGCCCGCGAAGCTCCTGCTGGAGGCGCTGGACGTGGGGGTGTTCGACCTCCTGGAGGAAGGCCCCCTGGGCGCTGCCGAGGTGGCCCAGCGGTTCGGCCTCGACTCGCGGGCGACCCGGCTGATGCTGGACGCCCTCGTGGGCCAGGGGCTCCTGGAGCTCGGGGACGAGAGGTACCGGAACGCGGAGCCCGCCCGCCTGTTCCTGGTCAAAGGCTCCCCGGAGTACCGGGGGGAGATCCTGCGCCACCTGCACAACACCTGGGAGGACTGGAACGAGCTGGGCCAGACCTGGAAGACCGGGCGCCCGACCCTGCGGCGCAAGACCCAGCAGCTCCCTTCCACGGCGGAGGGAACGCGCCACTTCATCCTCGGCATGGAGAACCTGACCCGGGACCTGGCGCCGCGCCTGGCCGAACGCCTTCCGCTGGAGGGGCGCACCCGCCTCCTGGACCTGGGCGGGGGGCCCGGCAACTACTCCCTGGCCTTCGTGCAGCGCTGGCCGGGGCTCGAGGCGGTGCACTTCGACCTCGCCCCCACGTCGGAGATCGCCCGGGAGTTCTTGGGCGGAAAGCCGGGGGCCGAGCGGATCTCCTTCCTGGAGGGGGACTTCCTCTCCACGCCCCTGGGGGAGGGCTACGACTTCGTGTGGGCGAGCCAGATCCTGCACATGCTGGGGGAGGAGGAGGTGCAGGCCCTCCTCGGCCGCATCTCGCAGGCCCTCGTCGGGGGAGGGCTCGTCGCCGCCCACGACCACTTCCTGGAGGAGGACCGCACCCGGCCGCCCACGGCGTCCCTCTTCGGCGTGCACATGCTCGTGGCCACGGCCCGCGGGCGGACCTACAGCATCGCAGAGGTGGAGCAGTGGATGAGGAACGCCGGGCTCGAGCCGCAGGGCGTTCTGGACTACGGCGGGCCCGCGCGGGTCCTGCTCGGTCGGAAGCTCCCCGGGCGGGGGTCGGAATAGGCCGAAACGTAGCGAAGGCGGGGCCGGGGGCCCCGCCTTCGCTATTGTGTCAGCAGGAGCAGCCGCCGGAGGAGCAGTCGGCGCCCTGGGACGTCGCCTTGACGTTGAAGCCCCTGCGGAAGGGGCCGGAGAGGTAGTCGACCTCGACGGCGCCGACCTGCTCGAGGAGGCTGCGGCTCATCACCAGCCGGAACCCCTCCTCCGTTTGGATCTCGTCTGCTTCGGATGGCTCATCCAGAGCCAGGCCCCAGGAGGGCCCCCCTCACCCGGACCCGGCGACGTAGATGCGCACGGCCGGGTTCTCGCCGTGCTCCTTCACGGATTCCAGGAGCTTTTCTTTTGCTTTCTCGGTGATCTGGATCATCGTGTCCTCCCTGTGGGTGCGCGCTGCGGTGCGTTGCCCCTTGGACGACGCGGGAGGGAAAAGGTTACCGGGCGAGGCGTCGTTTCGCAAACAGTCGAGGCCCCCTGTGTCGAGGACCCCTGGATCCCCCGGCTGGTCGGCCAGCGGCGTCCGGGAGCCCCGGCGTTTCGCCCCGCAATCCGCGGCAAATCGAAGAAGTGGCCCAGAAGTCCCGTGCGGCCGGCTGGTCGAGTCGGTGGAGGCGGTGCGGGCTGCACTCCTGGGCTCCGCGGCCCCGCCCAAAAACGTGATCACGGATTTCGGGCTCGGGCGGCGAGGGTCGGCCGGAAACCCCTGGAAAACGACGGAACAGGAAAACGGGGAAACGGGTTGCGAGGGCGACGTGGACCTGCTAGAAAGAGTCGCGATGAATATTCCCGTTTTGGGAGGTGAATCGTGACGAACAACGCCAAGCTCGAGTCCTGGGTGCGGGAAATGTCGGAGCTCTGCCGGCCCGACACGGTCCACTGGTGCGACGGGTCCCAGGAGGAGTACGACGCCCTGTGCGACCAAATGGTCCGCGCCGGCACCTTTCGCGCGCTGAACGAGGCCAAGCGGCCCAAGAGCTTCCTGTGCCGCTCCGACCCCGGGGACGTGGCACGCGTGGAGGATCGGACGTACATCTGCTCGAAGCGCCCGGAGGATGCGGGCCCGACCAACAACTGGCGCGATCCCGAGGAGATGAAGACGCTGCTCCGGGGGATGTTCCGGGGCTCCATGCGGGGCCGGACGATGTACGTGGTCCCCTTCAGCATGGGCCCCCTCGGGTCGCGGATCGCCCACATCGGGGTCGAGCTCACGGACTCGCCCTACGTGGTGGTGAACATGCGCATCATGACCCGCATGGGCCGCGGCGCGCTGGACGTGCTGGGCCCCGACGGGGAATTCGTGCCGTGCCTCCACAGCGTGGGCATGCCCCTGGGGCCCGGGCAGAAGGACGTGCCCTGGCCCTGCGACGGCGAGCGCAAGTACATCGTGCACTTTCCCGAGGAGCGCATGATCTGGTCCTACGGGAGCGGCTACGGGGGGAACGCCCTTCTCGGGAAGAAGTGCTTCGCCCTCCGGATCGCCTCCGCCATGGCCCGGGACGAGGGCTGGCTGGCCGAGCACATGCTGATCCTGGGGGTCACGTCCCCGGAAGGGAAGAAGAAATACTTCGCGGGGGCCTTCCCCAGCGCCTGCGGCAAGACGAACCTGGCCATGCTGATCCCCACCCTGCCGGGCTGGAAGGTGGAGTGCGTCGGTGACGACATCGCGTGGATGAAGCTCGGGGACGACGGCAGGCTCTACGCCATCAACCCCGAGTACGGCTTCTTCGGCGTGGCGCCGGGCACGTCGATGGAGTCCAACGCGAACGCGATGCTCAGCATGACGCGCAACTCCATCTTCACCAACGTGGCGGAGACCCCGGACGGGGACGTCTGGTGGGAGCGGATGACCGACGTCGAGCCGCCGAGGCTCGTCGACTGGCGGGGGGAGCCCTGGACGCCGGGGTGCGGCCGGCTGGCGGCCCACCCGAATGCGCGGTTCACGGCCCCGGCCGGCCAGTGCCCGGCCATCGACCCCGCGTGGGAGGACCCGCGGGGGGTGCCCATCTCGGCCATCCTGTTCGGCGGGCGGCGGGCCAGCGTGGTCCCCCTGGTGCACGAGGCGTTCGACTGGGAGCAAGGCACCTTCCTCGGGGCCATCGCCAGCAGCGAAACCACGGCAGCGGCAACCGGCAAAGTTGGCGCCCTGCGGCGGGACCCCATGGCCATGCGGCCCTTCTGCGGGTACCACATGGGCGACTACTTCCGACACTGGCTATCCATGCCGGGCCGGACCGCGCCCGAGAAGCTCCCCAAGATCTTCTACGTGAACTGGTTCCGGAAGACCCCGGAGGGGCGGTGGCTCTGGCCGGGCTTCGGCGAGAACAGCCGGGTGCTGCGCTGGGTCTTCGAGCGCACCGAGGGCCAGGGGAAAGCGATGAAGACGCCCATCGGGTACGTCCCGACGATCGACGGGGTGGACCGCACCGGGTTGGCGGTGTCCGACGCCGACATGGAAGAGCTGCTCCGCGTGGACCCCGGCGCCTGGCGCGACGAGGTGGAGAGGATCCGGAGCCACTTCGAGAGCTTCGGGAACAAGCTGCCCGACCGCCTCTGGTCTCAGTTGGAAGGGCTCGAGAAGCGGCTGGGGAGCGCCGGGCCCGGCTGAGTGTCTGTGAAGGAAACTTGGTGAGCAGACCGGAGTGCACAACGAAGCCGTCCGGTCGCGCAGCAGATGCTTGGCGCTGTTGCGGGCCCTTCCGGAAACTCGGTGGGTCGATCAGGGGCAAGAACGATCTTGCGCAGAGCCGCGGCGGCGCGGAGGAGTTCTTGGCCTCCCCTTGAAGGGGAGGGAACCGCCGGTGCCCGGGCCCCGGGAAGGGGAAGGGGCATGGGGGACGGCTGTCGAAGGGCGGGTCAGGCTCACGGGCGCTCGACCACGGTGTCGCGCCTCCAGTGGGCGTCATCGACCTGGGGGTGGTCCAGGTTGTAGTGGAGCCCCCGGCTTTCCTTGCGGGCCGCGGCGCAGCGGATCATGAGGTCCGCGACCAGGGCGAGGTTTCGGAGCTCCACGAGGTTGGGCGTCACGCGGAAGTTCCGGTAGTACTCGCCGATCTCCTCCAGCAGCAGGTCCATCCTCCGCCGGGCCCGGGCCAGGCGTTTGTCGGTCCGCACGATCCCCACGTAGTTCCACATGAACCGCCGGATCTCGTCCCAGTTCTGGGTGACCACGACCTCGTCGTCGCTGTCCGTGGTGCCGGACTCGTCCCAGGGTTCCACCGGGGGAAGGGCGAAGGGCACGGATCGGGCCGCCTCTCGGGCATCCCCGGCCGCGGCGGTGGCGAAGACCAGCGCCTCGAGGAGGCTGTTGCTGGCCAGGCGGTTTGCCCCGTGGAGGCCGGTGCAGGCGACCTCCCCGACGGCGTAGAGCCCCGGGATGGAGGTGCGGGCGCGGCTGTCGACCACTACCCCCCCGCACAGGTAGTGGGCGGCGGGGACCACGGGGATGGGCTCCGCGGTGATGTCGATGCCGAGCTCCAGGCAGCGGGAGTGGATACCGGGGAAGCGCTCCCGCACGAAGGAAGCGTCGCGGTGGGTGATGTCGAGGACGACGTGCTCGTCCCCCCGCCGCTTCATCTCGGCGTCGATGGCGCGGGCTACCACGTCGCGGGGGGCGAGGGACTCCAGGGGGTGGTAGCGCTCCATGAACGACTCGCCGGTGCGCAGCCGCAGAACGCCCCCCTCGCCCCGGACGGCCTCGCTGATCAGGAAGTTCTTGGCGTGGGGGTGGTAGAGGCAGGTGGGGTGGAACTGCATGAACTCGAGGTTCGCCACCTGGGCGCCCGCCCGGTAGGCCATGGCGACCCCGTCGCCGGAGGCGATGTCGGGGTTCGACGTGTACAGGTAGACCTTTCCGGCCCCGCCGGTGGCCAGACACGTGAAGCGGGCGGGGAAGGGCTCCACCCGCCCCGTCGGGCCGAGCACGTAGGCGCCGAAGCAGATCGGCGTGGATCCGCGGTGGGGGCGCACCAGGAGGTCCACGGCGTAGTGGTTCTCGAAGAACCGGATGTTGGGGTGGTCCTTGGCGTCCTGGAGCAGGGCGCGCTCCACCTCTCGGCCCGTCATGTCCTTCGCGTGGACGATGCGCCGGCGGCTGTGCCCGCCCTCCCTCCCGAGGTCGAACGGGATGCCCGGCGCCGAGGACGGGGTGAAGCTCACCCCCCACCGGACGAGGCGCCGGATCTCCCCCGGGGCCTCGGAGACGACCCGCTCGACCACGTCGGGGTGGCACAGCCCCGCCCCGGCGACCAGGGTGTCGCGCACGTGCTCCGCGAAGGAGTCGGTGGGGTCGAGGACGGCCGCGATGCCGCCCTGGGCGAGGTTGGTGTTGGATTCCCCCCGCTCCTTCTTCGTGACCACGGCGACGGTGCCCAGATCCGCCGTCTGGAGCGCAAGAGAGAGGCCCGCGATGCCGCTTCCCAGCACCAGGACGTCGAAGGTCTGCATCGGCCGCGCTCCCCACGGGTGACGCCAGGAAACGCCGGATCCGACGCCGGCTCGCCGTGTCCCTGTCCAAGGCAAGAAGAGCGAACCAGGCAGTGCCTCGGAGAGAAAACGTGACCCCTTCCCCAAGATCCTTGCCCGTCCAGGACTTCTAGTACAGCGGAAAACAGGCTGTCAAGCAGGGGCAGGGCCCTGGATCCCCCGTCTCGGAGGGGAGCGGGGTCGGGGAGCCCCTCCGCTCCGCCCCGCAATCCGCGATATTCGGACGAGGCGTTGGCGAGGAGGCCGGTACGCCCCCCTTCACCCGGTTCTGCGGGCTTGGGCGGATCGGTCGAGGCGGTACGGGGCTGCGCTCCGCGGCTCCCCGACCCCGCCCGAAGGTCTGACGGGGGATTCTGGGGGCACTGGATCCCCTGTCTCGGAGGGAAGGGGGGTCGGGGAGCCCCTCCGCTCCGCCCCGCAATCCGCGATATTCGGACGAGGCGTTGGC
>JAWSUI010000106.1:0-6436 GCA_033551855.1 Deferrisomatales bacterium | reverse complement strand
GGCCCCGGCGCCTCTCGGCCTCGCTCAGGCCGTGGGCCGCCTCGATGGCCAGCTCCCCGCTCTCCGGGTCGACGAGGGCCAGCGTCCCCCGCTGCATCCCCAGCTCGTCGGCCAGGATGGTGAGGGTCGCCCCCACCACCTCCCCCAGGTCCAGGGAGGCCGACACCGCCTGGCTGACGCGGTACAGCGCCCGGAGCTCGCGAAGGGCCTTGGACGACCTCTTGGACATCGGTCCCCCGGGGGACGGCGTGGCGGGGCGTGCCGGGGCGCGCAGACGCGTGATTATAGGGGCGGCGCTCGAACCCGGTCAACGAAGCGGCGGCGCCGTGATCCACCGCCGCGCCGTGGAGCGCAGCCCCGCACCGCCCCGACCGATTCCGGCCAAGCCCGCAGAAACGGGTGAGGCTGGTCGTACCCGCTTCCTCACCGACGCCTCGTCCGGATATCGCGGATTGCGGGGCGAAGCGGAGGGGCTCCCCGGCCCCGAGCACTTGCCAGGTGGTCGATGCAGGGGGATGGGAGGACTGGTCCCGCGGGCCCGGTTTTGATACTGTGGCGACCCGCGACGACCCGCTTCCGGCAACCAGTGCGCCAGAGGGGACCTGCCATGTGGGAAAACCTTCGGGAAGCCGTTGCTTCCGTGGACTGGAGGGGCCTGCTGGAGAACGTCTCCAACGAGCGCCTCGTCGCCTTCTTCACCCACCCGTACGGACTGGCGGGCCTGGGCTTGGTGCTCCTGCTCTCGCTCATCCTCAAGTGGCGGGTCACCTTCGTCGTCATCTCCGCCGCCCTCGCCGTGGCCTTCCTCGCCCGGAGCACCCTATCCGGTGTACAGGACGGCCCCAACCGCAACGTCCTGTTCCTGGCCGCGGGGGGCGTGGCGGTGGGCGCTTTCGTCATCTACTACCTCTTCATCCGGGAAGACTGATGGCCCCGGGGCGGAGGATCGGCATCACCACCACCGTCCCGATCGAGGCGATCTACGCCGCGGGCGCCGTGCCCGTGGATCTCAACAACGCATTCATCTCCCACCCGGACCGCCGGGCCTTCGTCGAAGAAGCCGAGATCGCGGGCTTCCCCGCCACCACCTGCGGTTGGATCAAGGGCATCTACGCCGCCGCACGCCGCTCCGGCGTAGAGGCCGTCGTGGGCGTCATGGCCGGCGACTGCTCCAACACCCAGGCGCTCCTGGAGATCTGGCAGTACGAGGGGTTGGAGACGATCCCCTTCGCCTACCCCTATGACCGCTCCACCGAAGCCCTCTCCGGGGAGATCGACCGCCTGTGCCGGCGGCTGGGCACCGACCGGGGGGCGGCGGAGGCGGAAAAGGCCCGCCTCGACCCGGTCCGGGCTCGGGCACTGGAGGTGGACCGGCTCACCTGGGAGGACGACCGGATCTCGGGGTTCGAGAACCACCTGACCCTCGTCTCTGCCAGCGACTTCGAGGGGGACCCCGAGGGATTCGGCGCCCGTGCGGATGCCCTGATCCGCGAGGCGGCGCAGAGGCCGCGCCGAGCCGAGCCCGTGCGCCTGGGGTACGTGGGTGTCCCGCCGATCCTGGAGGGTTTCTACCCCTACCTGGAGTCCCTCGGGGCCCGCGTGGTGTACAACGAGACCCAGCGGCAGTTCTGCCTGCCCTACCTCGGCGACCCCCTCACGGAAGCCTACACCCGGTTCACCTACCCGTACGGGATCTTCGCCCGGCTGGAGGACATCCGCCGGGAGGTGGCCCGGCGCGGCATCCGGGGGGTGATCCACTACGTGCAGTCGTTCTGCTTCCGCCAGATGGAGGACATCCTCCTGCGCAAGTCCCTGGACGTGCCGGTGCTCACCCTCGAGGGCGACCGCCCCATGATCGTGGACGCCCGCACCCGCACGCGGCTGGAGAGCTTCGTGGAGATGCTGGGGGAGGGGCCGTAGGGTGGGCACGGCCCACCCTCGTAGGCGGTGCCGCGACGCCGTCCCGGTGGGCGATGCCCACCCTACGGGGTTTCGGGTCGTAGGATCGTAGGGCGGGTACGGCCCGCCGTCGGATGCTGCCTTGCCCGGAGGACACATGCGCGACCCCTTCCGCCTTGCCGCCCACGGCACCGACGTGCGCACCGAGGTCGTCGCGGGCGTCACGACCTTCCTCACCGCCGCTTACATCGTGTTCGTCAACCCCGCGATCCTCTCGGCCGCCGGGATGGACAAGGGGGCGCTGATCACGGTGACGTGCCTGGTGGCCGGGCTGTCCACCTGGCTCGTCGGCCTCTGGGCCAACGTACCCTTCATGATGGCCCCGGGCATGGGGCTCAACGCCTACTTCGCCTTCAGCCTGTGCCTGGGCGAGGGGATTCCCTGGCAGAGCGCCCTCGGGGTGGTCTTCCTCTCCGGCGTGCTCTTCCTGGTGCTCACCTGGCTGGGCGTTCGCGAACGCATCGTCGAGTCCATCCCCCGCAACCTGCGGCTGGCGGCGAGCGTCGGCATCGGCCTCTTCATCACCTTCATCGGCCTGCAGAACCTGGGGCTCGTGGTCAAGGACGACGTCGTGCTCGTCGGCCTGGGCGAGCTCACCGGGCCGGTGCTCCTGGGTCTCGCGGGCATCGTCCTGATGGCGGTGCTCGAGACCCGCGGGGTGCGGGGGTCGATCCTGCTGGGCATCCTGGTCACGGCCACGGCGGGGTTCGTCCTCGGCCTCACCGAGCCCCCCGCGCAGCTCGTCAGCGCCCCAGCGTCCATGGCCCCCGTGGCCTTCCAGCTCGACATCGTTGCGGCCCTGCGGCCGGCGCTCTGGGCCGCGGTCTTCTCCTTCATGTTCGTGGACCTCTTCGACAGCCTCGGCACCCTTCTGGCCGTCTCCTACGAGGCGGGGCGGGTGGAAGAAAATGGCCGCATCCCGGGGATCGGCCGGATGCTCGGGGCCGACGCCATGGCGACGGTGGTGGGCAGCGTGCTCGGCACGTCCACGACCACCACCTACATCGAGTCGGCGGCGGGCATCGCCGAGGGGGGGCGCACGGGGCTCACCTCCGTGGTCACCGGTTCCCTCTTCCTGCTGGCGCTCTTCTTCAGCCCCCTCATCGGCGCGGTGCCCGCCTACGCCACGGCCCCCGCCCTCGTGATCGTGGGGCTGTTCATGATCCGGGGCATCCACCGCATCGACTTCCGGCGCTTCGACGAGGCGCTGCCGGCCTTCCTGACCATCCTCCTCATGCCCCTGACCTACTCCATCGCGACGGGGCTCCTCTTCGGGTTCCTCTCCTACGTGGTGCTCAAGGTCCTCACCGGGCGGTTCGGGGAACTGAACCCGGTCCTGGTCGTCATCGCGGTCCTGTCGCTTGTCGATCTGCTCGTGATCTGATGGCCCTGCCCGCCGCCGACCTCCTGGAGAAGCGACTCCTGCGCAAGGTGGGTCGGGCCGTCCACGACTTCGGGATGATCCGGGAGGGGGAGCGCGTGCTCGTGGCCCTCTCCGGGGGCAAGGACAGCTGGACGCTGCTGCACTGCCTGGAAGCCCTGCGCCGTCGGGCCCCGGTGATCTTCGAGGTGGCGGCGGTCACGATCCACCCCGGCTACCCGTGGTTCGATCCGGAACCCGTGGAGGCCTACTGCCGGGCCCACGGCTTCCGTCACTGGGTCGAGGCCTCGAAGATCTACGAGATCGTCGAGGCCCACCGGGACCCTGGGTCGAGCTACTGCTCCTTCTGCTCGCGGCTGCGCCGGGGGGTGCTCTACGGGGTCGCCCGGCGGGAGGGGTTCAGCCGCATCGCCCTGGGCCACCACGCGGACGACCTGATCGAGACGCTGCTTCTGAGCCAGTTCTTCACGGGCGAGATCAAGAGCATGCCCCCGCTCCTGCGGGCCGAGGACGGGGTCAACGTGGTCATCCGGCCGCTGTGCAAGGTGTTCGAGGAAGACATCCTGGCCTACGCGGCGGCCCGGGGCTTCCCCCTGGTGGGCTGCGGCTGCCCCGTGTGCGGCGCCCGCGACACGAAGCGCCAGCAGGTCAAGGCCCTGCTGGCCGACTGGGAGCGGGGACACCCCGGGATCAAGGCCAGCCTGCTCTCGAGCCTCGGCCGGGTGCGCCGGGAGTACCTGATGGAGCGCCCGGAGACTCCCGGGACGGCGGACGGAGCCGCGGGCGGGGGAGCAGCCGGGACGCTGTCGCCCGCGCCCTCGGCTGCGTTCGCGCCGCGGAAAGGCCTGCGCTGATGCCGAGCCCCTGGACCCTGCTCCTCGTTCACCTGACCGTGGCGACGGTGCTGTCCGCCCACCTGCTTCTCCGCCGCAAGGAGCCCCTGGCCACCCTGGCGTGGCTCCAGGGCCTCTTCCTCCTGCCGGGGCTGGGGGCGCTCTTCTACCTGCTGGTCGGCGCAGCCACCATCCGCCGGCGCACGTTCCGTCGACGCAGGCGGCTGGTCGGGGAGTTCGCCGCGCGCCTCTCGGCCCGCGGCCAAGGGGGGGGCTTGCGGACGCCGCCCCCCGAGCTCACCCGGACCGCAGCCGAGACCCTGGCCGTAGCCATCCGGACCTCGCGCGCCCTCCCCACCCGAGGCAACGAGGTGGAGGTGTACGACAGCCCCTCCGAGGTCTACGACGCGCTGGAACGGGCCGTGGAGGCGGCCGCCGACCACGTCCACTTCGAGTACTACATCTTCCAGCCCGACGAGACCGGCCGGCGTTTCCTCGAGCTCCTGACCCGCAAGGCGAAGGAGGGGGTGCAGGTGCGCCTGCTCCTGGACTCCGTGGGCTCCCGCCGCCTGGGCACGGGGTTCACGTCTCCCCTGACCGCGGCCGGGGCCACGGTCGGGTGGTTCCTCCCCCTGGGGGCCCTGCCGCCCCGCTTTGCCCTGCACCTGCGAAACCACCGCAAGTTGGCCGTGGTGGACGGGACCGTGGCCTTCACCGGCGGGGTGAACATCGGCGACGAGTACCGGGGCCGCTGGGCCCGCAAACCCACGTGGACCGACACCCACCTCCGGGTGGGGGGCCCCGCCGTGCAGCAATTGCAGGAGGTCTTCGCCGAGGACTGGTTCTTCACCACCGGCGAGGAGCTCACCGACGACCGGTACTTCCCCCCCCAGGAGCTCCGCGGCGACGCGATCGTCCACACCGTGGCGAGCGGGCCGGACGACCCGGCCCGGGCCCTCCACGCGACCCTCTTCCACGCGGTCGCCTCCGCGCGGCAGCGGGTCTGGATCGCCACCCCCTACTTCATCCCGGACGGGGCCATCCTCTCGGCGCTTGCGGTCTCGGCCATGCGAGGGGTCGACGTGCGCCTGCTACTGCCCGAGCGCACCGACCACCCCCTGGTGGACCGGGCCGGGGAGAGCTTCCTGCCGGGCCTGCTGGAGGCGGGGGTTCAGGTGTTCCGCTACGAGGCCGGCATGCTCCATTCCAAGCTCGTGGCCGTCGACGGCCAGTGGGGCACCCTGGGGTCGGCCAACATGGACATCCGCTCCTTCCGGTTCAACTTCGAGCTCAACCTCCTGGTCTTCTCCCCCAGCCTCGCCCGCCGCCTCGAGGGGATCTTCGAGGGGGACCTCCGGCACTCGAGCGCCTACACCCGGGCCCGGGTGGCCGCGGCCTCCCTCCCCCACCGCCTGGCCACGGCCGGGTGCCGCCTGCTGGCCCCGCTCCTGTGACTCGGCATCGGAGGCCTCCGAGCGGGCTCGATCCCACGGGCTCGCCCGTCGCCCGACGCCACCGGGGGGGTCCCCGAGACGACTCCCCAGGTCAGGGGAATCGGGCGCGCCGTCGGCGCGCCCGGAGGGCGAGCCCCGGGACGAGGCGAGTCAACTGCAGCGGGAAAACCTGGGGAGGGGGTTGTTCCGCACCCTGCTAGGGTTGCGGTTTCCCGCCGGTCTTCCCTCCCCGCTCCGAGGGCGGGATCAGCAATTCCACCTCCCCGCGGCGAGAGCCCAGGGCCCGACGGACCAGGCCGCCCAGCCCTTTGCCGTCCAAAGCGCTCTTGGCCAGGAAGGCGTCGGCCCCGGCGGCGCGGGAGGCTTCCTCGTAGGCGGGCCCGTCGTGGCTCGTGCACACCGCCACGGTCGTCCCGGGGGACTCCCCCTTGATCCGCCGGACCAGGTCGAGACCGCTCCCGTCGGGGAGCCCGATGTCCACCAGCACCAGGGGGGGCGCGTGCTCCCGGTACCGGGCGTGCCCCTCCTCCACCCCCCCCGCCACGCAGACCCTGAGCCCCGGGAACCACGAACACAGGAGCGAGCGAACCACCTCGCGAAACACGACGCTGTCTTCGACGATGAGGGCGTCCACGGCATGCCTCTCTCTCCCCGCCGGCGAGCCGCCTCCCGGCAAGGGTTTGGACGGAGGGAACCACCGTCGGGGCCTGGAGCGTGCCCCCCCACCGTCCAGAATCCCCCACCGGCGCCCCGCTGTCCAGGGACGATCGGGTGGGCCCGACCACGTAGGCGGACGGCCGCTCGACGTG
>JAWSUI010000105.1:0-6560 GCA_033551855.1 Deferrisomatales bacterium | reverse complement strand
CCTCCAGGCCGCCTTCGCCGACGCCTTCCGCCGGCACGGCGGACCCGTGGCCGCCGTCGGGAGCGACTGTCCCCTCCTGGGCCCCCGGGAGGTGGAAGCGCTCTGGGGGTGTCTGGGCCGCCGGACCGCCCGGCAGGCGGGTCCCCCACCGACGGACGCAGCCCTGATCCCTGCGACGGACGGCGGATATGCGGCCATCGCCCTGGCGGCCCCCCTTCCCGAGGCGTTCGAGGGGATCCCCTGGTCTACCCCCGGGGTGCTGGCCGCGACGCTCGACCGGCTCCGGGGGGCCGGCCGGGCGGTGGGGGTGCTCGCGCCCCTGCCCGACGTGGACCGGGTGGAGGACCTGGCGCCCCTGGCCGAAGCCCTGACCGCCGACCCGGGACGCGCCCCGGCGACGGCGGCCACCCTGGCCCGGCTGGGGATCGGGGCGTCCTCCGGGGTCCGGGAGCGCCTTCCGCAGCGGCTCGGGGACCGCGTCCTCCCGGACGCCCTGGGGCGGCCCGTGCCGCTGGGTCCGATACCCCGGCGGATCCTCTCCCTGGTCCCGAGCGTCACCGAGTGCCTGTTCGACCTGGGGGCCGGGGCGCGCGTGGTGGGGCGAACGGCCTACTGCATCTCGCCTGCGGAGGAAGTGGGGCGGCTTCCCTCTGTCGGGGGGCCCAAGACCGTGGACCCCACCGCGGCCGCGGCCCTGGCGCCGGATCTCGTGCTGGCCAATGCCGAGGAGAACGATCGCGGCCAAGTGGAGGCCCTCGCGGCCCTCGGGCTCCGGGTACACGTGGCGTTCCCCCGGACCCTGGGGGACGCGGCCCGCTTTCTCGAGGATCTGGGGGTCCTGCTCGGGGAGGAGGGGCGCGCCCACGGCTGCGCTGCCCGCCTCCGGGAAGCGGCGGCGCGGGTCCCGGGCCCCCCGGTCCGGGCCGCCTGCCTCGTGTGGAAAGATCCGTACCTCACGGCCTCCTCCGACACCCTGACCGCGGCCCTGTTGGCCGCGTCCGGCGCCGAGAACGCCGTCGGCGGACTGCCCGGGAGGTATCCCGAGATCTCCGGGGGCGACCTGGCCGGTTGCCGCCCCCGGGTCGTCTTGCTGCCGTCCGAGCCCTACCCCTTCGGCGGCGCAGACGCCCGAGAGGTGGAGCAGGCCGTGCCGGGGGCGACGGCCCTCCTGTGCCCCGGGGAGTGGCTCACCTGGTACGGGTGCCGCATCCCGGAGGCCCTGGCGGGCCTCCGGCGGCTCCTGGACCCCTTCCGGGGCAGCGCCGCGCCGTGAACCCGTCTCGAGACGCCGGAGGCCCCCTTCCCATGGAGAGCCAGAAGCTCATCCTCCTCGAGGACATCTCCCGGATCGTGGTGGACTCCCACAGCCTCCACGAGACGCTGGACCACGTCACCTCCCTGCTGGCCGACCGCTTGGGGGTCGAGGTCTGCTCCCTCTATCTGCACGAGGCGGACGAGCTGGTGCTGCGGTCCACCCAGGGGCTGCGGGCGTCGGCCGTGGGCGCCGTGCGGATGAGGCCCGGCGAGGGCCTGACCGGGCTCGCCTTCCGGAGCGGCGAGCCGGTCAACGTGGAGCGGGCGGCCGAGCACCCCCGGTACAAGTTCTTCCCCGGCATCGGGGAGGAGGTCTTCCACTCCTACCTCGGGGTCCCCCTCGTCCACCGCAGGAAGCCCATCGGGGTTCTGACGGTCCAGACGGTGACGCCCCGGGCCTTCACCGCGGACGAGGTGCGGCTGCTGGTGACCGCAGCGAGCCAGATCTCGACCTTGGTGGCCCACGCCCGCCTCCTCGACCTCCAGGCCCGGGAGCCGTCGGCACCCCAGGCACCCTCTCGGGCCTTTCTGCGGGGCGTCAGCCTGGCCCCGGGGGCGGCCCGGGGCATCGCCTACCCTCTGACGGAGGAGAGAGGTCTGGAGGCCCCCCCGCCGTCCCCCCGCGGGGATCCCCGGGAGGAGGAAGGACGGTTCGAGCAGGCGCTGGCCCGCAGCATCGAGGACGTGGAGCAGCTCCGGGACCAGGTGACCGGCGCCCTCTCCGCGGAGGACGGGGCGATTTTCCACGCCCACCTCCTGATGCTGGAGGACCGGGGCCTCCAGGAGAAGGTGCGGGGTGGCATTCTCGAGGGGGCAAGCGCCGCCGAAGCCGTGACGGAGGTGGCCCGGGGCTACATCGAGGCCTTTCTCCGGCTGGAGGACCCCTACCTCCGGGAGCGGGCGGCGGACGTGCGGGACGTGGCGCACCGGCTGCTGCGGCACCTCCGGCCGGAGGGGGCCGAACCCTCCCGGCCGGAGCTCCAGGCCCCCACCGTGGTCATCGCCCGGGATCTGACCCCCTCGGAGCTCGTCCGGCTCCTTCAACCCAATCTCGTGGGCGTTGCGGTCGTCTCCGGGGGCATCAACTCCCACACGGCGATCCTGTGCCGCTCCGCCGGCATCCCGGCCGTGGGGGGGCTTCCCGCCGAGCTCCCCCGGGCCCGGACCGGACAGGAAGTGATCCTGGACGGCACGGCCGGCGTGGTGTACCTCTCCCCGGCCCCGGCCGTGCTGCGGGAGTACGAGCGGTTGAGGGAGGACTCCGCCCGGCTGGAGGCGGAGATGCGCTCCCACGTCCTGGAGCCGGCGGTGAGCGCCGACGGCGTCCCGGTCCGCCTGCTCGGAAATGCGGCCCTCCTCTCCGACATCCCGAAGATCCTGGAGGGCGGGGGGGAAGGGGTGGGACTGTACCGCACCGAGTTCCCCTTCCTCATCCGATCGAGCTACCCGGACGAGGAAGAGCAGCTCGAGATCTACGCGAAGATCCTGGGCGCCCTCGGCGGCCGACCGGCGACCCTGCGGACCCTCGACGTGGGCGGCGACAAGGCCCTGCCCTACCTCACCCTCCCGGCGGAGGAGAATCCCCATCTGGGGTGGCGCTCCATCCGGGTGAGCCTGGAAATGGAGGAGCCCTTCCGCGTGCAGGTCCGGGCCCTGCTGCGCGCGAGCCTGCTCGGGCCGGTCCGGGTCGTCTTCCCCATGATCTCCACGGTGGGCGAGCTGCGGCGGGCGCGGACCATCGTGGAGCAGGAGCGGGAGGCCCTGGGCGAGCGGGGGATCCCCGTCCCCGCCGTTCCCGTGGGCGCCATGATCGAGGTGCCCGCGGCGGCCCTGGCGGTGGACCGGCTGGCCCCGTGGGCGGACTTCTTCTCCGTCGGCACCAACGACCTGGCCCAGTACCTCCTGGCCGTGGATCGGGCAAACCGCCGGGTTGCGCACCTCTACGAGCCCCTGCACCCCGCCGTGCTCGAAGTGATCGGCCGGGTGGTGGACACGGGCCGGCGACTCGGGCGGCCGGTGGGGGTGTGCGGGGAGATGGCCGGCCGGGTTCTGGGGGCCGCGGCCCTGTTCGCCCTCGGAGTCGAGGAGCTCTCCGTGAGCCCCGGAAGCCTGCCCCGGGTCCGGCGTTTCCTGCAGACCTGCCATCTCGGCCGCCTTCGGGGGCTCGCCCCCCGCCTGCTGGAGGCCCCCGACGTGGAGCCGGTCCGGACGCTGCTGCAGGAGGAACTCACCCTCCAGGGTGTGCCGGCCGCCCTCCTCGAGGGGGAGTGACCGGGCACACCGGGAAGCCCGGTTTTTGGCCTTTTTTCCCGTGCGGGTCCCTTGTCAACGGGGCACAATCGGGGTAGAGTGCGCCCGACTCTGCGGGCGGCACCAATTCCTCTACACCTTCTCAGGAGGACGTACATGAACAGGGCCGAGCTGATTCAGGAGATCGCGACCAAGGCGGGTGTTAAAGTCAAGGAGGCGGAAGGTCTCCTGGAGGCCATGATCGCGGCCACCGAAACCGCCCTGACCAAGGGGGACAAGGTCGCCATCACGGGCTTCGGCACCTTCGCGGTGTCCCACCGCAAAGCGCGCAAGGGGCGCAACCCCCAGACCGGCAAAGAGATCAAGATCCCCGCCAGCAAGACCCCCCGCTTCACCGCGGGCAAGGCCCTCAAGGATGCCTTGAAGTAGGCGGCAGACAGATCGACGACGAGAGGGCGGCCCCGGGGCCGCCCTCTCGTCGTTTCCGGTCCCGGCTCGGCGCCGTCGTCACAGGCTGGGCGCCACCACCTCGATGGAGGCCTTGGCCTTGAGCTGCGACACGTGGTCGATCACCGCCTGGTCCAACGCCCGGGCCTCCAGGTAGGCCGTGAGCTGCTCACGGACATCCTCGAGCTTCCGGATCGAACCCTCCCGGCGCTCCGCCAACTTGATCACGTGGTAACCGAAGGGGGTCTCGACCACCGGGCTGATTTGCCCCGGCTCCAGGGCGAAGGCGGCCTCGGCGAACGACGCCACCATCTGCTCCCGCGTGAAGAACCCCAAATCCCCGCCGCTCTCCCGGGAGCCGGGATCCTCCGAGAACTCCGCTGCCAGAGCAGCAAAATCCTCCCCCTGGACGCAGCGCAACCGGAGGTCCTCGGCCCTGCGGCGGGCCGCCTCCTTTCCCTCCGCACCGGCCTTCGCGTCCACCCGAATCAGGATGTGGCTGCACCTCACCTGCTCCGGGGTGGCGAATTTGTCCTGATTCTCTTCGTAAAACCGCTCCACCTCGTCGGCGGAGACCTGCACCGTCGGGGCGACCACCGTCTCCAAGTAGTGCCGCACCGTGACCTGGCGGCCGATGAGGTCCGCCAGCACCTCCTCCGTGAGGTTGTCGGCCGCCAGGGCCTGTCGGAAGGCCTCATCGTCCGGGAAGCGGGCGCGGATCTCCGCGAGCTCTGACGCGGCCTCCTCGGCGGCGTTCTCCGGCGGGGACTTCCGGCCCTCCTGGTAGAGGAGCTCCCGGTCCACCAACTGCTCCAGCACCTCGGCCTTCATCTGCGCCGTGGGCTCCGCCTCCGCGCCGATCCTGCCGCCGCTGAACTGGGCGAGGTTCCGCAGGTAGGCACGCAAAGCCCGGTCGTACTCCCCCCGGGTGACGGTCTGGCCGTTCACCACGACCACCGGCGCCTCGGGGGCCGGAGCCTGCGAGGCCTGGGTGGGGGGCGGGGCACCCTTCTCCTGGGCGTGACCCGGCCCGACGAGGCCGAACACGGCCGCTGCGGCGAGGGCCGCTACGCTCTTCCAAAAGACATGCATGGGGGGGTTCTCCTGGGGGTTGGGGTGGGCGATGGAAAAGGGTACCGAAACCCCCGGGACCATGCAACCGCAACGCGCCGCCAGAATCTCCGGCCCTACCGGTGATCGGGGCCGGGGAGCCCCTCCGCTCCCACCCGCGCGGTGGGCCCGGACGGGCGCCTTGCCCGTGGACCGGGTCGCGACCCGGCTGCTACCCTGGAGCCCTTCCACAAGGCGGAAGGGGATGAGGGCCATGACCAGCGCCGGGTTCGATCGGGTGGCAACTCTGCGCATCGACGCGGTGGCCGACCAGGGCATGGCCCTGGGCCGCCTGGGAGGCAAGGTGGCCTTCGTCCCTTTCGCCGCCCCGGGAGACCTGGTGGAGGTGGAGGTCGTCCGGGAGAAGGCCCGCTACGCCGAGACCCGCCTCGTCCGGGTGTTGGAGCCCTCCCCTCTGCGCCGCGAGCCCCCTTGCCCCCGCTTCGGCGTCTGCGGCGGGTGCCAGTGGCAGCACCTCCCCTACCCCGACCAACTCCAGGCCAAGGTCCGCAGCTTCCAGGGATTTCTCGCGGGGCGCGCAGGGATGGGACCCAGCGCCCGGTTTCTGCCCCCTCTCTCCTCACCCCGGGAATGGGGTTACCGTAACCGCGTGGGCCTGAAGGTGCGGAGGGTCGAGGGGGCCGTGCAGCTCGGCTACTTCGCCCGCGGGTCCCACCGCCTCGTCCCGGTGGACCGGTGCCCCATCGCCCATCCCGCGATCGAGGCCTTCCTTCCCCCCCTCGGGCGGTTTCTCGGGGGTTTCCCCCCGGCCCGGACGGGGCTTCCCCAAGTGGACCTCCAGATCGACGGCCTGGAAGGGCTGTGGGCCGTGTTCCACGTCCTGGCGCATCCGACAGCGCGGGAGATCCGGTCCCTGCGGGCCTTCCTCGAGGGCGAGGGGCTCGCGGGGGCGTGCCTCCAGACGGGCCGAAAACATACCCTGTCGCCCCTCCTGGGCGAGACCCTCGGGGCGATGCCCTTCCGGGTGCAGGCGGACGGCAGAGACCTGGCGCTCGGGGTGTCGCCGGGGGGTTTCGTCCAGGCCAACGGGGAGGTCAATCAGGCCCTCGTGCACGTCGTCGCCTCCCTGGCGGAATGCTACGAAGCCCGCCCTGCCCTGGATCTCTACTGCGGCGCAGGCAACTTCACCCTTCCCCTGGCGCTGCGGGCTGCCTCGGTGGTGGGACTGGAAGCCTATCCTCCCGCCGCCCGGGACGCCCAGGCCAACGCCGAGGCCAACGGCCTCCGCAACGTGAGGGTCCTGCCGCAGCCCGCTGCTGAGGGGCTTCGCCGCCTCGCCGGCGAGGGGTTCCACCCTTCCTTCGCCCTCCTGGACCCGCCGCGGGAGGGCGCCGCCGACGCGATCGCCGGCCTCGGGACGCTCGCCCCGGATCGCCTGCTCTACGTCTCGTGCTCCCCCCCCACCCTGGCCCGGGACG
>JAWSUI010000104.1:0-6691 GCA_033551855.1 Deferrisomatales bacterium | reverse complement strand
ATTGAAATCACAGCACTCTCTTTTCTCTTGACCGGAGGCCTATAGGATGTCCCTCAGGCGGGGGTCGAGACGTTTTTCGGGGGGGTCTTCCCCGGCTATTCCCGGAGCATGGCGCGAACGTCCTTGAGGAGCACGAAGAGGTGCAGGGGATCGGTCGGCGACGGCGCGAAATCGAAGCGCTCGTAGAAGGCCCGGGCGTGCTCGTCCTTGGCGTGGACGAGCAGCGCCCGGATACCGGCGATGTCGGCCGCCTGCAGTGTGCGGAGCATGGCGTCCTTGAGCAGGCCGGCCCCGACTCCTCGTCCCTGCCATGCCATGGCCACCGCCAGCCGCGCCAAGATCATGACCGGCACCGGATGCCGGGCGAGCCCCTTGGCCATCCGCTCGGGCGCGCCCTCGTGCTCCACTTGCCCGACCACGAGAGTGTGGAATCCCACGATCTCCTCGCCGGACAAGGCAACATAGGTCTGTGAAGCACCGGCCTGTTGGCTTTGCAGCGCGTGACGGGAGAAGAACCGGTTGAGGGTCTGGTGGCCGCAGTCGAAGTCCTCGGTCGCGTGGCTTCGCTGGAGCTTCTCCACGCGGAGGGGGCGGGTCACTCGCTTGGACCCCCCTCGAAAACGCCTGGCTCTTGCAGGAGTCTGGAGAGGCGCGGCAAGGGTTTGGGTGGGGATTCCAGCGCTGACTGGAAGGCGGCCCATTGTTCGGCGTCGAGGCCCAACCGCTGGCGATCGGCCAGAGTCTCTTGCGCGCGGGCCAGCGCGCTCTCGAGGACGAACTCGCTCACCGACCGGCGTGCGGTTGCCGCCGCGGTCTGGAGCGTGCGCTTCGCCGCCGGGGTCAGCCTGAGGTCGAGCTTTTCGGTGCGGGGCGCGGACATGGGCATGGCCGAAATCTCCCTGAAGGTGCGAGAGACACCATGCTACGTCTGCTGCCAGACGTTGTCACGACAATTCTGCCGGCCTAGCACTGGCGGGCATTACGGACCCACGGACGGGGACATGGAATGGCCCTTCCGGAAACTCAGTGGGTCAACCAAGGGCAAGAACGAACTCGCGCAGAGCCGCGGGGACGCGGAGGAGTTCTTTGGGCTCTCTTCCGGACCATGTGGTAGTCGTTGCGGTGGGCGGTGCCGACCCTATGGGTCCATCGCCGAGATCGCGGGCCCGATGGAACCCCACACAGATCGAATCAGAACCAGCATTGTCTTTCCCGGCGCCTCTGCGTCACTGCGCGAGAACGCGATGTTTCGTCGCACCCATCGAAAACCTGGAAGTTCCATACCACAGCGTCACCCTCCGCCGGGGAATAGAACAGGTCCCCGACGTCGGACTCCGGGAGGTTCCGTTGCTCCTTCTCGCCTCGTCGGGTATATACTTAGATCGCCACGTATATACACGGAGGAGCGAACCCCATGGCGATGAGCATACGAAACCCGACGGCGGAGAGACTGGCACGCGAGGTGGCCGCCAGAACGGGCGAGACGATGACCGATGCGGTGATCCACGCCCTCGAAGAGCGATTGGAACGCCTGGCGGGGACGGGCCGCAGCGACAACGAGGTCCAGGAGATCCTCGCCATCGCTCGCCGCTGTGCGGCCTTGCCCGACCTCGACACCCGCAGTGCCGACGAAATACTTGGCTACGACGAGGACGGGGTGCCTGGCCGATGGTAATCGACACCTCGGCGCTGACGGCCGTGCTGCTGGGGGAGCCCGAGGCCGAGGGTCTAGCCGAAGCCATTGCAGCAGACCCCCGGCGCCTGCTCAGCGCGGTTTCGGCCCTGGAGACCGGCATCGTCATCGAGGCGCGCAAGGGAGAGCAGGGCGGAAGGGAGCTCGACCTCCTCTTGCACCGCATCGGGGCACAAGTCGTTGCCCTGGACGAGCGACAGGCAGGGGTCGCGAGGGCGGCGTGGCGAAGGTTCGGCAAGGGTCGGCACCCTGCGGCTCTCAACATCGGAGACTGCTGCGCGTACGCTCTGGCGCACCTGTCCGCGGAGCCGCTTCTCTTCAAGGGAGGTGACTTTTCCGAGACCGACCTCCCAGCGGTGGAGTACGGGGGAAGACAACGGTGAGTCCCCTTCGCGCCGGCTTGCTTGGAGTGTGCTTCTTCCTTTGTGCGCCGGGCATGGCGCGCAGCGCCTGACCGGCGCACAAAGAGAGGGGCCCACCCCTCGGGGTGGGCCTCCTGCCTTACTTCATCGGGTCGAGACCCGGCTCAGTCCTGGAACTCGATCTCGTCCCAGGCGCCGTCGCGGAAGCGGGCCTTGACGATGTCGCCCTCCCGCAGCCTCGAGAAGAAGACGGCGCGACCGTTCGGCCCGAGTGAGGTGTCGTGGTCCTTGAAGTTCTCGTTCGAGATGCTCGTCGTATCGACGTCCACAGTGCCGAGAATCGTCACGATGTCGCCGGCTACGGCCGTCACCGGACCCCGGATGATGGTCCGGTCGGTGCCCTCGCCCTCGACCTCGAGACGCGTGGCCACGAGGTCCGAGGCTCCTTGCCGGGCGCGCACCTTCACGTCGGTGCCCACCTGGAGGCCTTCGAACGCGCCGAAGCCCCGGGTGATGTCGGGGTGCACCAGCACCTCGATCCCGTCCAGCCCCAGGAACGTGAGCGTTGCCGCGCCCACGGAGGCCACCGTGGCCTCGACCCGCACGCTCGCCTTGAAGGTGACGCGAGTGGCCAGGAGGGTCCCGTCGCTGAGCGGCCCCTCCGCCTCGACCTTGATCCCGTTGGCCAGATCGGTCTTGTCGCCGGCGCGGAAGGCGGCGGCGGAGTAGCTCACCGTCTGGCCGTTGAGGCTGAAGGTCTCGGCGCTCGTGTCGAGGTTCGCGATCATGCCCTCCACGTGGACCTTGGGCATGTCGTCCCCCAGGCCGCGCACCTTGCCCTCGATCTCGGTCGCGGTCAGTCTGACCTCGACGGGGTCGAAGACGGTGCCCTTGACCTCGACCAGGAGCCCGTTGTCCAGGCCGCCGGGCGGAAGGTCCCGGAGGGTGGCGCCGCTGTAATCGACGGTCAGCCCGTTCATCTCGAACGTGGTGGCACCCAGGTTGCTCACGATGCCCGTGACTTCCAGCACGCCCCCGTCGGCAATCTCCCGAACGAAGGTCGCGTGGATCGTCCCGGTTTCGTCCTGGAAGCCGCTCACCTGGAAGACCTTGTCCACGTCATCCCCGAGCGGCACGCCGGTGGCCGGGTCGAACTTCGTGACGTTGTCTTCGAAGATGACCGTCTGGCCCATGACCTGGCCGACAGCGACGCCGGCGTCTCCCGTCACCTCGGTCAGCGGTCCCTTCACGTTGTCGTCGAAGGTCACCGCCGTCGCAAAACCGGTGACGCCGTCAGGGTTGATCTCGCCTTCCACCTCGACGACCATGCCCGGTGCCGGGGTCTGGTTGTCGGGCCCTACCACGAGGCCGTCTTCGACCTCGAACGTCACGCCGTTGACGACGATGCTGCCGAGACTTTCGATCTCGCCGAAGGCACGGGCCGGCGTCGAGCCCGGGCCGCCGCTGCTCCCGCTGCTGCCCCCGCAGCCGGCCAGGAGGCCCAGGCCGGCGGTCAGCGAGAACGCCAACGCAAGCGTTCCGATCCGTTTCAGACTGCGTACGTGGTTCGTCATGGCGCGTCTCCTTCTCCGGGTCTGTCGGGGGTGAGGGCGGGCCCTTCTTCAGGGTCTTCGTCCTCGGGGGCCGTCACCCGCGGGGCGGCCTTTGCCCTCATCGCATCCCAATCCTCTTCGTACACGTACACCCCGGTCACGATCCGCCTGCGGTGGGTGCACGGCGGGGCGGCCGGGTTCGCATCCCGGTCGTGTCGGGCGAAGAGCCGATCCAGCCGCTCCAGCAGCGCCTGGGCGCGGCGCGCGGCCTTGCGGAGCAGACGGGCCGCCTCCTCCGGGGGCACGTGGTCGTAGGCCACCTTGCGCTGGAAGAACGCTTCGCCGGGCCTCGCGCGGATGTTGTGCTCGATGACCGACGCCAGCTCCGCCACGTCGGCCCCCAAGATCTCGATCTTCTGCACCTCGCCCTCTCGCGGGACGTAGGAACGCTCCAGGAGCCGCACCGTGCCCTCCGGCGAGAGGGCCACCATCCCCACCCGCTCAAGCTCGTCGAGCACCGCCCGGGCCGGCACGTCGCCGCTGAACCGTCGCACCAGCTCCGCGAAGCTTGCCCCGGGGCCCTCCAGGGGGAGCACCGCCGGCTCCCCGGACGGATCCCGGAAGAAGGCCTCCCGCACCCAGGCACTCACCACCCGGGTGGCGCGGTTGTATTCCGAGGCCACCTCGTCCTCCCCCAAGGGGGGAAGGGCGCGGATTCGGGCCACCTCCTTGCGGGACAGGCCGGTGAGCACCGCCAGCCGGGAAACGGTCTGCGGCCTGCCGGCCAACCGGAAGTCCGCCTCTGCCACTTCGACGAAGACGCGCTTGGCCCACTCGGAGAGCTCCCCGTGGGCGACACCGTGTCGGAGCAGCAGGCGCACCAACGGCGTCAGAGCCTTGTGGATTGCGACGGCCAGGGTGTGATGAAGCGAGGCGCTCATCGCGACGACAATTCCTCCCCACCCTCTCCTCGGAAGGGGCTGATCGGTGCTTCCTGCCGCCCGTCCGGCCTTTCACGGCCACCGCTGGAGCCTTCATGATTGGGATCGTAATCCCAAATTCGAGGTCCGTAAAGAGATCGATCGGATACTTTTGCTGGCCGCTCGGATAAATTTACGAGTTTACCCATCGCCATTGTGCGTATACCCCTCTAAGCCAAGAACGAGGAAGGCTTTCGAGGCGTTTGGCCCGCGCGGTTTCACGGGGACCCTCGCGCCGCCCATGGGGCAGGGGCCGCGTGCCGGGCCGCTCAATCGTCCCCAAGGTCGAATCGCAGCTCGTTCACGCCGGGCTCGTTGGCGAACCGGTGCTCCACCTCGAGCTCGGCGCTCTCCCACTCGATCTCCGCCCCGATCCGGGTGCCCCGCAGCTTCACCAAGCGGCCGGGTTCGGCCGCCGCTGCGAGGAAGTCCTCGAAGGTGGGGAAGAGGCTTCCATCGGCGTCCCGAACCTCCAGGCCGGGAAATGCCGCCGTGTCCACCCGAGCTCCGAGCACCACGATGACGGTGCCGTCGATCTCGACCGGCCCCTGAAGGACGACCCGGCCGTCCTCCCGGGGTTCCTCCCGTTCCAGGCGCGCAGCCACGGGAACGTTGCCGTCCAGGAAAGCGCGCACGTCCACCCGGTCGCCCGGGGAGAGGAGGGCCGGCCCGAAGGCAGGGATGCCGGCGCGCTTGTCCCGCAGCAAGGTGGAGCGGTTTACGATCACGGTGACCCCCAGCACGGTCACACCCCCTTCGGTTCCGGCCTCCACCTCCCCCTGGAGCTTCACGCTTCGGGCGAGCTCGAAGGAAACCTCCCGGGCCACGAGCACCCCCTCCGCGTCCACGTGCCCCTCCACTTCGACAAGCCGGCCGACTGCCCAGTTCGCGGGCACGTCTGCCCCCCGGAGGTAGCGTGTGTCGGCGCCTCCGGCCCCGGCGTGCCCCTGCACCTCGAAGTCCGTCGGCGACGTGAAGGCCGTGACCACCCCCCAGAGGCGGGCCGCGGTGCCGGGCTCCAGCCCCCGGGCTTCGGTCTCGACTCGCGAGGCTGACAGGGACCCCGAAGCGGTGAGAGGCCCGGCGCTCCTCACCTCGACGGCCAGGCCCTGGGAAAGACCCCCGGCCGCTGCCACGCCGGGCCCCAGCGCCTCCTCCGTGTACTCCACCGTGAGGCCTCCGAGGCGGAAGGTGTTCCCGGTCACATCCGTCACCACGCCCGTGAGGTGGAGCTCCCGCTCGGCGTCCGGCAGGTCCGCGAAGTTCTCCGCCGCCAGGCAGACACGCGTGGCCCGGAAGGAGCCATCGACGTCGCGCAGCCCGCTCACCTCGACGAAGCTTCCAGGCTGGAGGGTGCCCGGGCCGCCGTCCAGGTTCGCGAAGACCGTGGTGTCGTTGAGCCGGACCGTCTGACCCAGGACCTCGATGGTGCCCCCGGGAAGGGTGCCCTCCACCGGAGCGGTCACCGGCCCTCGGATCTCGTGGAATGCATCGATGCGCTCCGCGCGGCCTGTCGGGGAGTCTACCCCCTGGGAAGCCTCCACCCGCACCCGCATCCCCACGTCGAGGCTGCCGAGGTCCGCCGGCCTGCCGTCCACCGTCACCAAGACGGCGTCCGGCGTCTCGAGCTCCACGCCGTTGACGAAGACGCTTCCGAAGCCCGCGACGGGGCCGGACACGGTCATTCCCGAGCCTCCCGTCCCGCCCCCGCGGCCCCCTCCGCCGCAGCTCCCCAGAACGGCGAGGAGGGCCAGTGGCAGTGCGCAAAGCCTCAAGGCGGAGCTCGATCCCATGATGGTTCCTCTTTCGACACCGGCGCCGGGCCGTGCAGGCCCCGAGGGGCTGGAACGGGGTGCCCTGCCGCTACGGATCCCCGAGCTGTTTGCCCTTGGGATCCCACATCCCGGGCATCGGGGTGCCTGTGCGTACACAGAGACAGGAACGAGCGGCCCTTGGGAATTTAGTCCCATATTGCAACAGCACAAGGAGAACGATTGGATACTTTTGCGGACCGATAGGCTACTAGCGGTGCCTTTCGCCCAGGGCTTTCCTTGACGCTCAGCGGAAAGGGACCCCCTTCTGCTCATAAAACGGCTCCCCCCT
>JAWSUI010000103.1:0-7086 GCA_033551855.1 Deferrisomatales bacterium | reverse complement strand
TGGGCGGGGGGCTCTCCGCCGGGGCGAACACCCTTCGGGACTTCTACCTGGAGCTTGCCAAGCAGGCCACTCCAGTGATCGAAGTCGGGGCGGCCAAGGGGGTCACCGTGGTGATCAGCGAGGGGGTAGATCTCCTGGTCCGGGACGTGAGCCCGGTCCCCTGACGGAAAGGATGCGAGCGTGAAACAGATCCGATGGACCTGCGGGCGGCTCCTGAGCGGCGGCCTTGCCAGCGTATTGTTCCTGGGCGGCTGCGGCGTCGTGAACCCCTACCGGAGCGACTTCAAGTGCCCGCCCCTGGACGACGGGAAGTGCATCAGCGTCGGGGAGGCCTACGAGGAGGCCCTCGGCTTCGGGCGCGACCTGACTCCCCGCCAACACTGCCCCAGGGAGGCAAAGGCTCCGGCCCAGGCCCCCTGCGAGCCGTGCCCCAACTGGCCGGACTGCGGAAACGACTGGTGCGAGGAGGCGGCCGGGGGCACCCCAGCGCCCTGCAAGGGCGCCCCGGCGCCTCCTCCGCCTACCCCCTCGGAGGAGTACCAGGGGGCGCTCTATCGCCGGCTCGCCGGCCTGGTGCAGGAGCCGCGCACGCCCCTCGTCGCTCCCCCCGAGGTCCTCCGGGTCTGGCTCCTCCCCTACGAGGGGGAGGGGGGCGAGCTCTTCATGGAGCGCTACGTGTACGTGATGGTGCAAAAGCCCCGCTGGGTGCTCGGCACCTACCTCACGGAGCAGGAGTGATGCTGTCGGCTCTCCGCTCCTTCGGGCAACGGGTGCGGGACGCCTCGGAGCAGGGGCTTCGGTTCTCGGACCTCCTCCGGGCCGCCGACCGCCACCCCTTCTCGGTCTACCTCCCGTGGCTCGCCTACGACGGGGAGACCGACACCTACGTCCTCCAGGACGGCACGGTGGGGGCCCTGTGGGAGTGCCACCCGCTCGCTTTCGCCTCGGCCCAGACCGCCAACGGCCTCGACGGGCTCTTCCGTCTCGGGCTTCCCGACGGGGCCGCGCTCCAGTTCGTGCTCCACGCCGACTCGCACCTGGAAGGGCACCTGGCTTCGTATCAGAGCTTGAAAACCCGGGATGATCCCACCGTGGCGGCCTGCGTGGAGGAGTTTACGGCGTTCCTCCGGGAGGGCACCGCGGGCATCCCCAAGCTCTCCGGCATCCCGGTCCGGGACTTCCGGCTCTTCGTGATTCTCAAGGTCCCCATGGACAAGACCTCGCCGCTTCGCTGGGAGGATCTGCGGGCGAGCACCGAGGAGATCCTCCAGGGGGCGTCCCTCTGGCCCCGGAGCGTCGGGCCCGAGGCGCTCCTGGCCTGGGCGCGGCGGCTCTTCAACGACGACGCGGGCGGGAACGCCGCCCACTACGACGCGGAGCGCGCGATCCGCGACCAGGTGATCTACGCCGAGACCGGGGTCTGGGACGAGGGCCGGCACCTCGCCATCGGGGAGAACCACTGGGCCTGCCTCACCCCCAAGGCGAACCCCAAGGAGGTGGACCTCTTCAGCACGAACCAGCTCGCGGGAGGGGTGTGGGGCCTCGTGAGCGACGCGGACCAGATCCAGACGCCGTTCCTCCTTTCTCTAAACCTCATCTTCGAGAGCCTCGCCCCCCGGCTCCACGCCAAGTGCAACCTGGTCCTCGGCCAGGGCGCGGCGGGGAGCTTCGCGCCGAGCCTGGCGCGAAAGAAGGAGGAGTACCTCCGGGCGGTCGACTCGCTCGAGCGGGGCGCGGTCTTCGTCCGGGCGCTCCCCACCCTCTGGGTCTGGGGGAGGGACAAGCAGCTCGTGGCCGAGGCGCTGACCCGCGCGAAGCGGATCTGGGAGAACTCGGGCTACGTCATGCAGCAGGACCGAGGGATCCTGAAGGTCCTCTTCCTCCTGTCGCTCCCCTTCGGGCTCTACCTCCAGGGGAAGAACCTGGAGAACATCGCCCGGGACGCGATCGTGGACTCCGAGGCCGCCACCGCCATCCTCCCGGTCCAGGCCGACTTCGCCGGCGGGGGAAAGCCCGCGCTCCTCTTCGTCGGCCGGAAGGGCCAGCTCGCGACCTTGGACTTCTTCGACGCCCGGGCCAACAACCACAACTTCCTCGTCGCCGCGGAGAGCGGCTCGGGGAAGAGCTTCCTCACGAACTACGTCGCCTACAACTACTGGGCCAACGAGGCCATGGTGCGGGTCGTCGACATCGGCGGGAGCTACAAGAAGCTCGCCCGGATCACGGGCGGCCGCTACATCGACTTCGGCGAAGCAGGAGCCGGCGGGAAGCCCCTCTGCCTCAACCCCTTCACCCACATCGTGGAGCCCGAGCACGAGCTCCAGGTGGTGGACGCGGTGGTGGCCCAGATGATCTACAGCCGCTCGGGGGCCCGGCCCTCGGAGACCGAGAGCTCGCTCATCCGCTCCGCGGTCCAGTGGGCCTGGGCCCAGGAGGAGAACGAGGCCGACGTCGACGCGATCTACCACTTCCTCGCGCACCTGAAGGACGTGCCCGGCTTGGACGACGCCCCCATGCTCAAGCACCCGAAGATCGTCGAGCAGGCCGGGATGCTCTCCTTCAACCTGCGGGAGTTCACGAGCCAGGGGACCTTCGGGCGCTACTTCAACGGGCGAAGCACCTTCGACATCCGCTCGGACGAGTTCGTGGTCCTGGAGCTCGAGCACTTGAAGGGCCAGACCTCCCTCTTCCGGGTCGTGACGCTTCTGGTGATCAACGCCGTGACCCAGGACCTCTACCTCTCCGACCGCTCCCGGGAGCGGTTCGTGATGTTCGACGAGGCCTGGCAGTTCCTGGAGCACGAGGCCGACACGCTCACCCAGGTGATCAACGAGGGCTACCGCCGGGCCCGGAAGTACCAGGGGTCCTTCGGCATCATCGTGCAGTCGATCGAGGACCTGGCCCAGTTCGGCAAGGTGGGCCAGGTGATCCTCAACAACAGCTCCTTCAAGCTCTTCCTCCAGTCCTCGGGGTTCCACAAGGCGAAGCAGAAGGGCCTCGTGGACTACGAGGACTTCACCATGCGCATCCTCCAGAGCCTCGCCTCGAAGAAGGGGGACTACTCGGAGATCTTCGCCGACACACCCTTCGGGGTGGGGGTCCTGCGTCTCGTGGTGGACCCCTTCTTCTACGGGGTCTGCACCTCCAACGGGAAGGAGAACGCCGCGATCGAGCGGGCCGTGGCCCGGGGGATGACCTATGCGCAGGCGATCCGCCACATGCTGGAGCAGCGGGATGCGTGAACGGAACGAAAGGCCCTTCACCTTCACCCTCGCCCTGCTCGTCGCTGTGGGGACCATATCGGCCCTCTCTCCGATTTTGCCGGACAGCGCTCTTGCCGGGGAAGCCGAGGATGCCGCGAGTGCCGCCTACGGCCAGGTCCACTCCGCCTTCGGGCAGAAGGACGCCTTCCGCGAGAGCGCGACGCTGCCCCTGACCTCGGACGGGACACCGATGGAGACCCTGGATGGCGAGACCTCGTTCCCCGCCCAGCTCCGTGCCCCGTCGAGCGACGCCTACCTCACGGTCCTCGCCCAGCCCGCCGGGACCGGAGACCTCCAGGTGGTCCGGATCGGACAGGACACGGACCTGGACGGGACGCCGGACTACGCCTTCACCGTGCCCTTCCGGGTCTCCGGGGTCTGCGCCAACGGGGTGATCGGTTGCGAGCCGGGGACCTGGTCGAACTGCCGCTTCCACGAGTGGATCGCCGACGCCTCGGGGCGGGTGAGCCTCGGCGAGGTGTCCGTCTCGAATCTCGGGGGCTGCTACTGCATCAACGACGACTGCGGCTCGAATCTCGTCTGGACGAACCTCGCCCTGGTCCTCCAGGACCTGGGGGGCGGCGCCGTGGGCGCGGCCCAGGCGGCCCGCCCCGACTTCTCCGTCTCCGAGGTCCGGGTGGAGCCTCCGACCGTCACCTACTACGGCCAGAAGGTGGGCGCCGCGGCGCCCGGCCCGGCCACCGCCGTCACCCAGCAGCGCTACTACCGGGACGCCCTCGGCCTGGAGGCCGACGCCCGGGCCGAGCTCCTGGCCCAGGGGGGGGACCCGGGGAGCCTCTACTCCCTCACCCTCGGCGCCATGACCCGCGCGGGCACCGGGGCGAGCCGCTCGACGTGCACGGTGGAGCGAAGCGTCACCCTGGAGGAGGTGACCCTGGCCGACATCCTGGAGGACCGGGGCGGGACCGAGGGGTCCTTCACCCCCTCGATCGACCCTGTGACTGGGCAGCCCTACGTCCGCTGGGTCCTCGGGCGGTACACGTCCTCCAGCTGGATGCCGAACAACAGCATCGTAGACCAGATCCGGGAGGTCTACATCGCCCGGCCCGAGCGCATCACGAGGGCCGTCCTCACCGAGGTCCGCTCCGACGACACGACGCTGGTGGTCCTCGGGGGCACCGTGGTCTACGGGCAACCCTGGATGTGCGGCTACGACGGCACGGGCTGCAGCCTCTCGGCCGGAAACCTCCTCACCTACCCGGACCTCGACCTCACGGCTCACTTTCGGAGCCCGGGCCTCCTGGAGGGGAACGCCCGGGTCTTCGTCGGAAGGAACGGCGAGGGCTACGCGGTGATCCGGATCGAGGTCGAGGAGAGCTGCGAGCCGAGGGAGGCCGTCGCCAACGGCTGCGCCGGCTTCGAGGCGGACCCGGCCTGTACCCTCGGAGGGGAGACGGTGGATGGGGTCGTCACCGTCCGGAACGGGACCCCCACCGGCCTCGTCCCGCTGGGGGAGACCCGAACGATCACCGGGGGGAACTGCGTCCTGGACGTCACACCGGCCTGGTGGCGGAAGGAACGGTCCTACCTCTGTGCCGACGCGGCCGCCTTCGACTTCGCGGACGCAAAGGAGCGGCTGGGGGCGATCGACGCCAGCGTGGCCTTCGGGGCGGGAACGCTCACCTACACGGACCGGAGACGCGACGCCTCCGGCGCGTGGGTGGTCGAGGACGGCGCGATCGAGGTCGGCCTCACCCCGGCCCCGGGCGAGTGCGAGCGCGCCTGCAAGACCCGCCGGCGGCGGGAGAACACCCAGGTAGGCAGCACCGGCCACGTCGCCGACCAGCGCCTCGGCACCGAAGGCTACGACTTCTTCTACAAGAGCTGCGGGCCGGACGACACCTGCCCCCGGGAGGCCGGCGAGGAGCTCCTGATCCCCTGCCGGTGCATCGACGAGTTCGCCGAGGCGGCCACCGTGCTCCTGTCGCTGCGGGCGGCCCAGGAGGACCTGATCTGCTCGGACGGGACGAGGAAGTGAGCCATGGGACCAAGAGCGAACCTGCCCCGCACCCTGGGCCTTGCCCTGTCTCTCCTTTTCGCCGGGACGAGCCCAGGCTTTGCACAGCTCACGGGCGTCGTCTGCGGCCAGGACCTGGACGGCGACGGGGTGATCGAGGAGGCCGCCGGAGAGCTCGCCGCCTGCGTGGACGACCTCTGCCCCGTGGGGGCCGTGGACTGCACCCCTACCTACGAGCCTCCCGTCTGCGCCGAGGGCGGCGCCCTCGACCCGGAGCGGGACGTCTGCCAGGTGGAGCCCCTGGCCCGGGTGCCGGCGATCGTCTGCCCCCCGGGCTACGACTACGTGCTCCCTCCGTTGGACCGGTGCGAGGCGCCCGTCGCATGCGCGGCCGGGACCTACGAGCCGGCAGCGGACGGTTGCTACGTGGGGGACCTCACCTGCCCCCTGGGGGACTACTCGTGCGGGGACTCGGGAGCGGGCAAGAACCAGTGCTCGTCGAACCCCTGTGTGGACCTCGCGGCCCAGCCGCCCGTGGACGAGGATGCCGATCGCACGGCCTACGGGGATGACGGGACCGTCGACCCGGCCACCGGCACCTGCTCGGGACTCTTCCTCATCTTCAACGGAAAACCCTCCGAGTGCCTGCCCCCCGGGTACCAGACCACCTGGTTCGACTGCTGCGACACCGACCGGGACCGGTTCCTCTTCCTGCGGGAGCAGTGCGGGGAGGAGGCCCTGGAGACCGTATCCGCCCAGGTGGCCGAGCGGGCCGTCTACGTCGGGAGCTATTGCAAGAAGCGCATCCGGTTCGTCGGGTGCGTCCAGCGGGCCCGGGTCTACTGCGTCTTCTCCACGAAGCTCGGCCGGATCGTCCAGGAGCAGGGCCGGCCCCAGCTCCAGGTGTTTGGTTCGACGGGCGGGTGGGGCACCCCCCGAGACCCCAGGTGCGAAGGCTTCACGCCCGAGCAGTTCCAGGCCCTGGACTTCAGCCAGATCGACTTTACGGAGTTCTTCGGCGATCTCTCGACCCCGCCCCCCGAGGCGGTGCAGAGCGAGATGCGGGAAAAGATCGATGCCTTCTTCGACCGCCTGTAGAGCTTCAGCGCTCGGAGCAGGGTTCTGGGCGGGCCTGGGGCTGCTCCTGGCCGTCGTGCCCGCCTCGGCGAAGGACCTGGGCCAGGTGGGCCGGGTCTACCCCATCGCCGAGCCGGACGCCCTCCAGGAGATCGAGGAGCGGGCCGCGGCGATCCGCTGGGAGGAGGTCCTGCCCGAAACCAAGCGCCGGGCGCTAGTGGTGGACTACCGGCCCAGGGACCTCGCGCCCCTGCCGCGGGCCGTGGAGGAGAGGACCCGGCTGGTGGACATGACCTACACCCTGGAGGTGGACCTCCCGGACGGGAAGGGAGGGGTCCTCTACCCGAAGGGGTTCGCTTTCAATCCCCTGGAATACGTCTTCTACCCGAACGTCCTCGTCGTCCTGGACGGGGAGGACCCGGAGCAGGTGGCCTGGTTTCGGGAGTCCAGTCTCGCCCGCGACCCTCGGGTCCGAGTGCTCCTCTGCGGAGGGAGCTGGTCCGAGGTGGGCGCCGCACTGGGGCGCCCTGTCTTCTACCTGACGAGCCCCCTCCGGCAGCGGCTCCGGCTGGAGGCCGTTCCCTCAGTCGTATGGCAGGCGGGCACGGCCATGGAGGTCAATGAAATCGATGTGGCGAAGACCCAAGCAACAGTGGACGAATCGAGGCCGTAGCCTTCTGCTCTGGACCGGCTTGGCTGCACTTCTCGCCCTCAGCGCAACGCCGGCCAGGGCCGGGAGACCCCTGAACCCGGTCGCGGACATCGCCT
>JAWSUI010000102.1:0-7372 GCA_033551855.1 Deferrisomatales bacterium | reverse complement strand
GGGTGGGAGGGCGGGGAATGCCGGGGCCGCTCGCGGGGGCGGTTCCCCCCCGGAGGAGCCGGAACTGGGTCAGAACCTGCCCGACCGCAGGATCGCGATGGCGAGGCCGAAGCCGAGGACGCCGGCCAGCAGGAACCCCAGGATGCCGAAGACGGGGAAGTCCCACACCAGGGGGCCGCGACCGGCGAGGACGATCAGGGAGGAGCCGATGATCAGCGCCGCGATGATCACACTGAAGCTGATGCGGTTCGACGAGCGGTCGAGCTCATGGAGCATGGGCTCGTACCCCTGGTGCACGAAGTCCACCGCGAACTTCCCCTCGAGCATCCGCTGCAGGATCCGGGTGACCTGGCTGGGCACGGCGCGGACGAAGTCCCGGAGGTCCCGGGCCGTGCGGAGGGCCAAGCGGGCCTGACGGCGCGGATCGAGGCGGCCGAGCAGGAGCTTGCGCGCGTAGGGGGTCGCCTCTTCCAGGATGAGGAACTCCGGGTCGAGGTTTCGGGTAAGGCCCTCCAGGGCCAGGGTCGAGCGGGCGAGCAGGATCAGGTCGGGAGGCACCCGGATGCGGTGGTGCAGGGCGATCTGGGAGGCCTCCCGGAGGATCTCGCCGATGCGCAGGTCCTTCAGCGGGCGACCGTGATAGGGCTCGATGAGCTCCCGTAGGTCCCGCTGGAAGGCCCGGAGGTCCACGGCGTCGTTGGTCGCCCCCATGCTGAGGTACCCCTCCGCGAGGGACGCGTAATCCCGCCCGGCCAGGGCCATGAAGAGTTGCCCCAGGCCCTCCTGGGCGTCCTCGGACAAGTAGCCCACCGCCCCGAAGTCGAGGAATGCGACCGAGCCGTCGGGGGTGACCAGGAGGTTCCCCCCGTGCAGGTCCCCGTGGAAGAGACCGTCCAGGAAGACCTGCTTCAGGAAGGCCCCGGCGGCCGCACGGGCCAGGGAGGCTGGCTCGAACCCGCGGGCGCGAAGGACGTCCGGGTCGTCGAGGGGGTCCCCCTCGATGGCCTCCAGCACCAAGAGTCGCTTGGTGGTGAATTCCCAGCGGACCGCGGGTACCACCACCCCCTCGAACCCCTCGAAGTTGTGCCGGAAGCGCTCGGTGTTGGAGGCTTCCAGGAAGAAATCCAGCTCTCGCCGTACCACCCGCGCGAACTCGTCCACGATCGCCCGCACGTCCAGGTATCGCGACTCCGGGATGTAGCGCTCGACCAGGGTTGCCAGCAGGTACAGGGTCGCCAGGTCGTGGGAGACGGTGCGCTCGATGCCCGGCCGCTGGACCTTGAGCACCACCCGGGAGCCGTCGGTAAGGCGGGCCCGGTGAACCTGGGCGATGCTGGCCGCCGCCAGAGGCTCGGGGTCCACCTCGAGAAAGGCCTCCTCGAGGGGTCCGCCGACCTCCTCCTCTACGATCCGCCGTACCTCGGCGAAGAGAAAGGGGGGCACCTCGTCCTGGAGCTTGCGAAACTCCTCGACGAACTCCGGGGGCACGAGGTCCGGCCGGGTGGAGAGCATCTGGCCGAGCTTGACGAAGGTCGGGCCGAGATCCTCCAGGGCCATCCGGGCCTGCACCGCGACCGGCGTGTCCCCGGGCCGCCCGGTGCGGCCCCGGAACCTGCGCGAGAGGGGCAGCAGCCGTCCCAGGCCCGCGGCCTCCAGCACCTGGTGAAACCCGTGCTTGGAGAGGATCAGGGCGATCTCCCGCAGCCGGCTGATGGAGCGGTAGGTCCGGGTCAGGGTGAAGACGCTCACGACGCGGGCTTCCCCTTCTTGCGGCGGCGTCGCCTCCGGGCCTCCCGCGGCTCGGCGGGTTCGGGTGCCGGCGCCGGCTCCGGCCGCCGGGCCGTTCCCTTGCGCTTCCGCTCGTCGTCCCCCTTGCGCCCGGCCGCACCCCGCGGCCTCTCCGGCCCTCCTGCGGGGCCCCGGGCACCCTCGGCGGCAGCCTCCTCCTTCCCACTGCCCACCAGGGTGAAGTCGATCTGCCGTCGGGCCACGTCGACCCGGTCCAGGCGCACCCGGAGGCGGTCCCCGATCCGGTAGGTGCGCCGGGTGCGCTCGCCGATCAGGGCCTGGGTCTGCTCCGAGAAGTGGTAGAAGTCGTCGTGCAGCCCCGAGACGCGCACGAGCCCCTCCACGAAGAACCCCTCGAGCTCCACGAAGATGCCGAAGCTGGCGACGCCGGTGATGAAGCCCCAGTGCTCGCTCCCCACCTTGTCGGCCATGAACTCGCACTTCTTCCAGGACACGGCCTCCCGCTCGGCACCCTCCGACGCCCGCTCCCGGGCGGAGAGCTGGGGGCAGGCCTCGGCCAGGTACGCCGCCGCCTGATCTCGCCAGGTCTTGGCCGGGGCCCGTTTGCGGAACAACGCCCGGAGATGGCGGTGGAGGATCAGGTCGGGGTAGCGCCGGATGGGGGAGGTGAAGTGGGCGTAGAACTCGGAGGCGAGCCCGAAGTGGCCGATGTTGACCGGGCTGTACTCGGCCTTGCGCATGCTCCGGAGCATCACGTGGTTGATCATGCGCTCTTCGGGCTTGCCCGCCACCTGCTCCGCCAGGTCCTGGAAGTCCCGGGGGTGGAGCTTGCCGCCGCCCCGCAGGGTGTAGCCGAAGTTGTGGACGAAGCGCCGGAAGTCCTCCACCTTCTGCGGGTCCGGGTCGCCGTGGACCCGGTAGGGGCAGGGGATCTTCTTCCCGTAAAGGTGCTCCGCCACGGCCTCGTTGGCCGCGATCATGAACTCCTCGACGAGGTAGTGGGCCCAGTTGCGCTCGCTCCGGACGATGTCCTCGGGGCGGCCCTGGAGGTCGAGAATGATCTCGGCCTCCGGGAGGTCGAAGTCGATGCTTCCCCGGTCCTTGCGGCGCGCCCGGAGCGCCCGGGCCAGCTCCCCCATGCGCAGAAGCCCCGGGACCACGTCGGAGAGGTCGGCGGCGGCCTCCGCGTCCGGGTCGTCGAGGATCTCGCCGACCACCGTGTAGGTCAGCCGGTGGCGGCTGCGGATCACCGCGGGGTAGAAGCGAGCCCCCCGTCGCCGGCCCCCCCGGCTGAAGACCAGCTCGGCCACCATGGTCAGCCGGTCTTCCCCGGGGTTGAGGCTGCAGATGCCGTTGGAGAGGCGCTCGGGCAGCATCGGGAAGACCCGGTCGGGAAAATAGGTCGAGGTGCCCCGGGCGAAGGCCTCCGCGTCGAGCGCCGAGCCGGGCGCCACGTAGTAGCTCACGTCGGCGATGGCCACCCAGAGGCGCACCTCCCCCTTCTCCATCCGCTCCACGCACACCGCGTCGTCGAAGTCCTTGGCCTTCTCCCCGTCGATCGTCACGAAGGTCAGGTCCCGCAGGTCCTCCCGCCCCTCCAGGTCGGCCTTGCGCACCCGCTGGGGGACGTTGGCGGCCTCGGCCGCGACCTCCTCGGGAAACTCCACCCGAACCCCGTGCTTCAGTGCGATCGCCTTAGCCTCCACGTCGGGTTCCCCGGGGTTGCCGAGCACGTTGACCACGCGCCCCTCGGGGCCGGTGTCTCCGGTGGGGTACGCCGTGAGCTCCACCTGCACGACCTGCCCGTCGGCGGCCCCCAAAAGCTCGTCCCGCGCGACGCTGACCTCGTGGAGGAGGCGGTTGTCCAGGGGCACCACCGAGGTCACCTTGCGCCGGACACGGACCCGGCCGATCACGGTCTCGTGGGCCCGGCGGAGGATGCGGATCACCCGACCCTCGGGCCGCCGCTCCTGGCGCTCCACCCGGGCGACCACCCGGTCGCCGTTCATGACCTCCCGCAGCCACGCCGGCCGAACGAAGAGGTCGGTCTGGTCCCGGTCGTCCGGGATCACGAAGCCGAAGCCGTCCGGGTGCACCTGCACCCGCCCCACCACGAGGCCGACCCGGCTCGGGTGGGCGTACTGGCCGCCCTTGATGTCGACCGCGTCCCCTTCGCCCACCCGCTCGTCGAGGAACCGGAGGAACGCCTCCTCCTCGGAAATCGGGATCTTCAGGCGCTCGATGAGCTCCCGGGCCGTGAGGGGCTGGCCGGCCTTGTCCAGGAGAAATGCCACGAAGGCGTCGCGCGTCGGGATCATGGGGCTCCTCTTCCTCTCACCTGGCGGGCCTCAGGCCGCGAAGTCGCCGTCTCGACGGAACGGCGCGCAGTATACCCGCCCCCGGAAGACCGGCAAAGGCGGGACTCTCTTGACCCCGCGCCGGGCGCTGCTATATAGTCCGCGCCGTGCCGAAGTGGCGGAATTGGTAGACGCGCCAGGTTCAGGGTCTGGTGGGTTCACGCCCGTGCTGGTTCGAGTCCAGTCTTCGGCACCACACGCAAGAGCGCCGCCCCCCGGGGCGGCTTTTTTGCGTGTGCCGTGGACTGGCGAGAACCAGCACCCAGCGGGAGAGAGCGAGCGTTGCCAGACGATGGCGTCCCGAAGGGATGCGTCGCGTAGCGACGGAGCCCTTCGAGTCCACCGGACCGGGGTACTAACCGGCGTGGACATCCACCGCTGTCCGGCATGTGGAAGCCCAACGTTGGCACGGGTCGCCCTGCCCGCCTTGGACCACTTTGCTCCGCTCTCTGACCCTGCCGCACACCGGCAGATCCACTGATGTGTCGGCTACCCCACGGCTCGCCCCGCCGAACGCCGAGGGAACCTCTGGCATTCGGGCGAGAAACGAGGTAGAAACACCCCCAAGGGGGTGCCCGTGCGATCCAACACCCGCGAGGTTTCGAGTCCGACCCGTCCAGCCAGGACGCACACCGTCGTCCCGCACACCATTTTGCGTCCCCACCTTCCCCCTTGGGGCCCCCCGCCCTCGAAACCAAACCCCATAGCACAGCAACGACCGGCGTCGAGCGGCGCCGGCCACGGGGCTTCGTTCAACAGGTTGTATCCGGAATGCCGGCCCTCGCTGCCCCAGACCCGACGGCGGCTCCGAACTGTGGCCGGGTTCCCCTGGATTCCCGTTGCCGACACTCCGGATACAACCCTATCCGTTATGCCCAATTGGAGACGCATTGAGGCATAGAAGCATGACGAAATACAGCAAGCTGTTTTCGAAAGTGCTGAGCGGCCGTTCCGATGCCAACATCGACTTCGATGACCTGCGGCGACTCCTTACGCATTTGGGGTTTGTGGAACGCGTTGGGGGCAGCCATCATGTATTCGTGAGAGCAGGCGTCGAAGACTTGGTCAATCTCCAACGAGAGGGTCGAATGGCCAAGCCATATCAGGTTCGACAAGTCAGAAACGTAATTACCACCCACGGCCTTGCGGCCGAGGAGGGCGAATAATGTACAGGTACGAAATCATCATCTATTGGAGCAACGACGACCAAGCTTTTATCGCGGAAGTTCCTGAACTTCCGGGATGCGCAGCCCACGGCAAGACCCCTGACGAAGCCCTGGGGAACTGCAAAGACGCCATGGAGCTGTGGCTACGTACCGCCGCTGAGTTTGGGCGGGCAATCCCGGAACCGAAGGGTCGCCGCCTCCAATATGCATGAAGAAGAGCAGCGCAGAACCACCGCGTGAACCAGACGCTCGACAGACGTAGTTGCTTCTCCTTGAGGGTGGTCGGCTCGCGCTGGTTACGCGAAGCGTTACGACGGAGAACAGACTTCACCATCCCTTGGAAGAGGTCGTGGTATCGACCCTGCTGGGAAGCGCCGGGTTTGTGGGGTGGGTGAAGGAGCAGTTTCTGAAAGACAAGCCGGCGGACAGGGATCTGGCAGCTCTGAGGTCTCTTGTGGACCGGCCGTCGATTGAGGCCATCCGGCAGGCAGCGGAAAAGGAGCTCGGGGTCGGTCAGCGAGTGTCACGGCGAGTGGCATTATACCTTTGCCACCGGTTGAGCGGTCGTCGCCTCCGGGAGATTGGAGAAGCGTTCGGCGTTAGGCTTTCCGGGGTGACACAGGCCGGCAGGCGAGCGGCGGAGGAGATCTCGCGCTCCACCGAACTCGATGAAGCGGTTGACTGCGCATTCCGGTGATGGCGGACGCGTGTTCCGGGCATGCCTGACACCTCCAGGGTTCGCGGGCATGCTCTGGGAGGACTATGAAGACCCGGATTCGGCGCTGGGTTCCGCAAGATGAAGAACCTTCGCTTGGACGGACTCGAGTATGGCGTCTCTGACGTAGCTGGCGGCATCCACGATCTCAATGCCGATGAGCTCGCCCTTTTCGTTTAGCTCTGCGGTTATGTTCGGACCTAGCTCTACGCTCGACGCCTCATGGTCTTCAGAGATGCACACGTGGAGGATGTCTTCTTTCTCGAAGTAGGTCATGTGAGGCTTACCCATGACGGAACCTCCCGGATTTGATCCGAAAATTCACCTGCTGTCGTGTGGTCGCGTGTATGGTCACCGGTACTATGTCGTCACCCATGATGTCGTATGGGATCATGACGAGCAATCCCCCGTGTTTCCCCACCGCGATCATGCGACCGGTGACGGCGTCGACATATCGTTCTTCAGCGAAGCGAACGATCCGCTCTATCTCCGACAAGTCGAAGCCTCTCAACTCCGCTCGGTACTTGAGATAGTCGGTCCGGATGATCATTCATCCCATTCCTTGGCCCAAAGGATTGGGCTTCATACTGCACCTCGCACGCGCGATGAGAGGTGACTTCGGCGATGGCATCTCGTTCTCCCTGCCGCGAGCCGCTCGCGCAGCCTCTTGTGCTTGTGCTCTGCCGGGGCGGGGTGGGCTCGGTTGCGGGTAGAGGCGGTCGCCGCGATCGCTGTACGCCGCAGCCTGCAGGACCCCTCCCTGTCGCCAGCTTGCCACGGTCGCTTCCCAGATCCCCGATGCCTTCGCGATCTATTCGCGGGTCAGCATACCTGCCTGCCGAAGCCTCGTATAGCGGTCCTTGAGCCCGTAGCCGCGGATGAGGCGCTGGACGATCGCCTTGTGGAAGGGCTTGTCTTCCCCGGAGCGCAGGCCCTTGGCGTTGACGATCCCGGCGATCTCGCCGCGGGTGTAATGATCGAGGAGTCGGTCGATCTGGGCCAGAACGGCTGCCGGGGCGAGGCGGCGCTTGGAAACCGGCAGCGGAGCGGGCAACGTCAGTGTGGTCGCCGAGCGTGTGCGAAACCGGACGGCGGCCCGGATCGTCTACCACGCTCGACCGCGCCCGGCAATACACTGTTGCCCGTACGTCCCCTCACGCTCACCCAAGCCTGCCGGAGACGGCACTCTCGCTGCCCATGTGTGCAGTGGGACCAGCAGGAGGGACGTAACTGCAATCCTGCTATTCTCGGCGCTCGCTCGAGGATTTTCGTTCAGTTACGTCCCCTTAAGCGAGCCGGCCAGCAGGCGAGCGGCGGAGGAGATCTCGCCCTCCACCGAACTCGCCGAAGCGGTTGACCGAGCCAGGCGGGCGCTCGAGAAGTGA
>JAWSUI010000101.1:0-7638 GCA_033551855.1 Deferrisomatales bacterium | reverse complement strand
TGCGGGTGTGCGGAAAGGATGACACAGAATGGCTTCTAAGTGAACAGTATTGGGCTTACAGGGCACGCATGCCGAGACAGCCTCGCCTGGATTTGCCTGGGTTGTTGCATCACGTGATGGCTCGCGGAATCGAACGGAGAGAGATCTTCGGAGACGACCGCGATCGGGAACGGTTTTGCGAGAGGCTCGGCGAACTGGTGATCGCCGCCGGTGCGCGGCTCCATGCGTGGTGCCTTCTCTCGAATCACTTCCACTTGGTCATCCGGTCCGGCGAGCGTCCGCTGCCCTGGCTCATGCAGCGCCTGATGACCGGCCACGCGGTTCGGTACAACCTGCGCCACGGGAGATCGGGCCATCTCTTCCAGAATCGCTACAAGAGTGTCGTCGTCGAAGAAGAGCCGTATTTTCTGGAGCTCGTCCGCTATGTCGCTCTGAACCCTGTCCGCGCCGGCTTGGTGCGAGAACCGGCCGAGTTGGATCATTATCCGTGGAGCGGCCACGCGGTTCTTGTGGCACGGAGAGCGGCGCCCTGGCAGGACACGGAAGAAGTTCTGGCACGATTCGGCCGGCACAGGGCTCGAGCCATCGCTCGGTACCGGGATTTCGTGATCGACGGATGGGATCAGGGCCACAGAAACGAGCTCACCGGGGGCGGCATGGTTCGGAGCGCGGGCGGGCTGGCCGAAGTGCTTCGGCGGAAACCGGAGGAGAGAGAAGCCGCCGACGAGCGGATTCTTGGGAGCGGACGATTCGTGGAGGCGATCTGGCGGGCCCGGGAAGAGGGGATGTCTGGAGCACCCAGGCGAGGATGGCAGGAAATCCTGCAGGAGGTTGCCGAACGCTTCGAAGTCGACCAGGCCCGGATCCTGCGCGGGGTGCGGAGTCGGGCCGTAGCGAGGGCGCGGGGCGCCTTCTTCTCGCGGTGCGTGGAAGAAGCGGGAACGTCCATGACGCAACTCGGGCGGTTGTGCGGCTTGAGCACGGTTTCGGTGAGCAGGTCCATAGACAAGGCACGGAGAAGAGGGGACGTCGAAAAGAGGTAACAAGGTAACGACGTCCCCTCCGTCCCCCCTCCGTCCCGACTGTCTTCCGTCCTCGGCGCCGTCCTCTGTCCTCCGTCCTCAGAATCTGCTACCCTCCGGGCGACGCCGCGAGCGGGGCTCCTACCCCGGGGACCCGGGTGCCGGCGCAGATCGCCGATCCCCCCGGGCGACCCCCGAAACTCGATCTTCGCACGGCCCTCGACCTCGAACACCGAACCGAGATCGTCGCACCGGTTCTCGAAGGATTCCCTTGAGAAATCCTCTCCGCAAACAAGTCCTGGTCACCGGCGGGGCCGGGTTCATCGGGTCGCACCTGTGCGAGCGGCTGCTGGCCGACGGGCACGAGGTACTGTGCGTCGACAACTTCTTCACCGGCAGCAAGGACCACATCGTCCACCTGCTCGACCACCCCCACTTCGAGCTGCTGCGCCACGACATCACCTTCGCCCTCTACGTCGAGGTGGACGAGATCTACAACCTGGCCTGCCCGGCCTCCCCCGTCCACTACCAGTTCGACCCCGTCCAGACCACCAAGACCTGCGTCCACGGAGCCATCAACATGCTGGGCCTCGCCAAGCGGGTGAAGGCGAAGATCTTCCAGGCCTCCACCAGCGAGGTCTACGGCGACCCCGAGGTCCACCCCCAGCCGGAGACCTACCGGGGCCAGGTCAACCCCATCGGCCCGCGCTCCTGCTACGACGAGGGCAAGCGCTGCGCCGAGACCCTCTTCTTCGACTACCGCCGCCAGCACGGCCTGCACATCAAGGTGGCCCGCATCTTCAACACCTACGGCCCCCGGATGCACCCCAACGACGGCCGCGTCGTCTCGAACTTCATCGTCCAGGCCCTCCAGGGCGACCCCATCACCATCTACGGCGACGGCTCCCACAGCCGCTCCTTCTGCTACATCGACGACCTCGTCGAGGCCTTCCTCCGGCTCATGGACACCCCGGAGGACGTCACCGGCCCGATCAACCTCGGCAACCCCGGGGAGTTCACCATCCGGGAGCTGGCGGAGAAGGTCCTGCAGATGACCGGGTCCAAGTCCGAGCTCAACTTCCTCCCGCTTCCGGAAGACGACCCCCGGCAGCGCCGCCCGGACATCACCCTGGCCCAGACCGCCCTCGGCTGGGAGCCCCGCATCCCCCTCGCCCAAGGCCTCGAAAAGACCATCGCCTACTTCGCCGACCTGGTGGAACAGCGCGGCCGCCTGCGCTGATCCCCCCGTCCTGTTGGGTCGATTGGATCGATTGGGTCGATTGGTTGGATTCCCCCGGCGGCAGGATAGTTGTCACCTGGGTTCAAGTGGGTTTGGTTCGGCTCCTCAACCAATCAACCCAATAAACCGCCCTCCGTCCGTCCTCCGTCCTCCGTCCTCTGTCCTCGGTCCCCCGTCCTCGGTCCTCCGTCCTCTGTCCTCGGTCCTCCGTCCTCGGTCCTCCAAAAAGCAACAACGTCCCCTCGTCGGGGTTCGGCACCGGGGTGGCGCCATTACGTCCCCCCCCCGGCGCCGAGAGGAATGTCAGCGGCGATAGACCTCCCGCCGGTGGCCGATGCGGATCACCAAGACCACGAGTCGATCGTCGTAGAACTCGTAGATAACTCGGTAGACACCGACACGAATCCGCCACGCATCTCGGGCCGAAAGTTTCTTGGCACCGGCAGGCCGTGGGGCCTCTCTCAGGCTCCGTATCGCCTCGGTGATACGGGCCCGGTCGGCTCCGCCCAGCGACCCGAGGGTCTTCTGTGCGGGCCGTTCGATCAGGAGTTGGTAGCTCATTCCCGAGAAGCTTTTTCGATCTCCTCCACAGCCTGCTCGAAAGGAATGGGGTCGGAAGGGCGAGCCTTCGCCTCGTCGTACGCCCGGATGTCGTCCAACTCCTCCATGTCCTCCTGAATGCGGCGCCAGGCTTCGAGGGGAATCACGACGGCCTTCCTGATGCCGGCCTCATCCACCAAATACTGCTCCTGCACATCGATCATGATCGGCCCTCCTCTGTGCCACCCTAGCCTGTGAGGGAATCTGTCACAAGCGCCCTGGATTTTCAACGTCGCCTCGCAGCCACATCCTACCGATCCCCTTCTGCCCTCCTTCTCCCCGCCTCGGCCTATTCGCGCGCGATCCGCCCCACCCTGCTCATTTCCCCAGCCCACTTCCTCGGTCACCTCACCAGCCCCGGGGGCCGCGGTTTCCGGGCGTCCTTGGCGTCCTTGGCGGTTGGAACCGAAAACTGCGGCCCGGCAGCCAGAAACCGTCCCCGCCCCCAGTCCGTCCTCCGTCTCACCCCGGTCGGGCCTGAAGCTGGAAGCTGGAAGCTCGAAGCGGGAAGCTGGAAGCCGGGGACAGGCCCCAGCTCCCGCCTCCGTCGTCGGGGTTTCACCCCGAACTCCGAACCTCGAACATCGAACGTCGAACAGTTGTTCTGCCCTCCCCCCGTCTTCCGCCCTCCGTCCTCCGTCCTCTGTCTTCTTTCCTCGGGATCGTCCCCCGTTCCCCGTCCCCCAACCCCTGTCCCCTGTCCTCGCTCACGCGTCACGGTTTCCTGTCCTCCCTCCTCCCGATCCTGTTATCCTGCCCACGCCGCAGGCAATGTCTGCTCGCTGGAGATGAACATGGCGAGAACCGTCAGGGACCTGACCTCGGAGGAGCTCCGGTCCTACCGGCCCTGGGCCCGGATCGCGCAGTGGCGCGACGACCCCGTCCGGGAGGAGCGAAGAAACCTTGCATGGGAGGCCGCCCAGGCGGGCGCCCAGCTGCTGAAGGAGCGTTACGGAGCCAAGCGCGTAACCGCCTTCGGTTCCCTGCTGAGCAAGGAGGCGTTCACTCCCTGGTCCGACGTGGACCTGGCCGTGTCCGGCCTGGAGCCGGGTCTCTACTACGATGCGGCCGGGGCGGTCCTCGACCTGGGAGCGGCCCTCGGGGTCAAGATCGATGTCGTCGACCTCGACACCTGCCCCGGCGAGCTCCGCCGGGCCGTCGACACCCGCGGGGTTGACCTGTGACGGACATCCTGCGAGACGTCGCGACGCGGCTCCGGTCGGAGGCGGCCGACCTCGCGCAACGACGCGACGGCGCACAGAAGAACCGAACCCGCTCCAAGCTCAAAGTGGTGAATTCGCACTTCGGTGAGTAAGCGCCCAGACAAACGCCCACAGAAAAGGTAACAAGGTAAGGACGTCCCCCCGTCCTCTGCACTTGCTCCTTCGCGACAGCGCGACTACAGTTGCTGCGATGAAACCTCTTTCCGGGAGGACCCTGTGGAGGTCTCGGTCCGAGAGCTGAAAGTCCACCTCTCGCGGTACTTGCGGCTGGTTCAATCGGGGGAGGCCGTGGTGATCACGAGCCACGCCAAGCCCGTGGCGCGCCTCGAGCCCGCGGGGGCGCCGGCAGCGGAAGACGTCTCCGCGCGCCTCGCCCGTGCGCCCGGGGTCGTCTGGTCCGGCGGCAAGCCCCAAGGGGCTCGAGTTGCGCTTCGGCCCGGAAGTGGAACGGCCTCGACGGCCGTCCTCGAAGACCGGCGATGATCCTCTACCTGGACACCTCTGCCCTGATCAAACTGTACGTCGATGAGGAGCACTCCGAGGCCGTCCGGGAGGTTGTCGCCCGCTCGGAAGCGGTCACCACGCACACGATCACCTATCCGGAGACGCGGGCGACCCTTGCCCGCCTGCACCGGGAAGGCCGCCTGACCGCAGACGGCCTCACGGAGGCCAAGGCGGCGTTCGAGGGGGAGTGGGGCCATTTCGCGAGGGTCCAAGCCACGGAACCCCTGCTGCACCGGGCCGGCGAGCTCGCCGAGCTTCTTTCGCTGCGCGGGTACGACAGCGTCCATCTGGCTGCCGCCGAGCACGTCCGGGTCCAGACCTCCGGCGACGTACTTTTCGCGGCCTTCGACGATCGGCTCACCCAAGCCGCCGCCCTCCTCGGCCTCGAGACCCTGCCCCAGCCCCGGCCGTCTCACCCCGCTCGGGCGTGAAGCGGGAAGCTCAAAGCTGGAAGCCGGGGACAGGCCCCAGCTCCCGGGGGTTTCGCCCCGAACCTCGAACATCGAACAGTTGTCCCCCACAGCCAGGGAAAGGCGCGGTTTCACTTGCGTCCTCTCGTCGGGGTTCTGAGAAAAGGTAACAAGGTAAGGACGTCCCCCCCGGCCACTAGACTGATGCGCGCAGGAAATGCGGTGGACGTGGAAAGAACGCAACCGCAGGGGATACGAGGGAGCCATGAGCCAAGCTGCACAAGAAGAGGCCCTCATCGAGAAGATCCGGATGCTGCCCCCCGAAAAAGTGGCGGAAGTGGAAGACTTCGTCGACTTCCTGCGGCACAGGGACGACGAACGCCGCCTCACCCAGGCCGCCGCCAAGCTTTCCGAGGACTCCTTCCGCGCCGCGTGGGACAACGAAGACGATGCCGCCTATGACGAGCTATGAATTCGGCGACGTCGTCCTCGTCCCGTTTCCCTTCAGCGACCAGACCACCCACAAGAAGCGCCCGGCCGTCGTCATAAGCTCCGCAGCATACGCCCGCGAACGCCCCGACCTCCTCGTCCCGGCCATCACCAGCCAGGTCCGCCCCACCCCTGGGATCGGCGAAGCTCCCATCACCCACTGGCAGGACGCAGGCCTCGTGAAACCCGGTGTCCTGAAACCCGTGCTCACCACGATCGAGAAAAGGCTCGTAGTCAGGAAGCTCGGACAGCTCACCCCCGCCGGCCGGCAGAACCTCCGCCGCGTGCTGGACGTGATCCTCGGGCAGTAGGAACGTGCGAGCAATGCTCTCGTGCACCAGCGTAGCGCCCACCGGGAAGGGCCGCCCACCGAAGACTTCCATCATCGATGAGGGCACCAAGATGACAAACATCACCGTATCCATACCGGACGACCGCTTTGCCCAGCTCCAAGCGGCGGCCTCGAAGCTTCGGACCACCCCGGAGGAGCTCGTGCGGGCCAGCATCGACGACCTGCTCGCCCAACCCGAGGAGTCCTTCCTCGAAGCGGTCGGGTATGTGCTCAAGAAGAACGCGGAGCTGTATCGGAGACTTGCCTAGTGCGCTTCCTCAGCATCGCTGAGGCGCTGCAGGTCCATCGAGCTGTGATCGATTCGTCAGGCGGCGCGGCTGGAATTCGCGACCTGCCGGCCTTCGAGTCTGCCCTCGCCCAGCCTCGGGCCACGTTCGGAGGGGCCGACCTCTATCCCACGGTGATCGAGAAGGCGGCTGCCTTGGGCTTCTCCATCGTTCGGAACCATCCCTTCGTCGACGGGAACAAGAGGACGGGTCACGCATCCATGGAGGTGTTCCTCCTTCTGAACGGCTTCGAGCTCGACGCTTCCGTGGACGAGCAGGAAGACGTCATCGTGGACCCTCGCCGCCGGGAGACTGGATCGGGCCGGGTTCACGCAATCGGTGCGTCGGCACGCGTCCCCGGCCAAGAAGTGACCTGGGAGATGTGGCCCTTCAGGCCTTTCCGTGGGTAGATTGCTGGAGCGCAGGCTGGCACGAATCCTTTTCCGCCGGTGGTGAGCACGGGGGCGGGCCGGCTGGGACGCCTGGAAGCCGGAAGCCGGAAGCCGGAAGCCCTCACCCAATGAACCCATTCGAACCAATCAAACCAATGAAACCGGCTCGTCCCCCGGCCCTCGTTCCCTCGTCGGGAGTGCACTTCCCTCCACTTCAAGGGGAGGGTGAGGGTGGGGATGGGGTAGATGGGGTAGAAGAGGCAGCGGTGGCCTCGGCAGGAGGGGTTTGGGAGGGGGTGAGGAGCATGAGAACTCAAGTAGAAAAGAACGTCCCGGTCCCGGCCATGTCCCCTCGGCCGTCCCCAGATTCTGCGGATGAACCGAGTTTCCGGAAGGGCCTACTCCAGCTCCCATCGGCCGGCTTCCCGGATCTCGTCATACATGGCGTCAGGCGCCAGGTCCGCCCCGTTCGGCCAGGTGACCACGCCCAGGTCCAGAAACGCCTTGCCGAAGAAGGCTTCCTCACGGAGCGGTTCGAAAACCGTTCCCGCCACCTTGGGCGACTCCAGCCACGCCGCGAGGTCCACTTCGCCCGCCAGGCCGTCCATGAAGGTGACGCGGAGTCGCCATCTTGGCAGCACTTCGAGCTGTCTCACCCGCCATGGCGCAGACGGCCTTACGGCAAGGGCTGAATGGGTTTTGGCGTTTGCAGTCGTGAGCATAGCTCCCAGTCCTCGATCAGCTCTGCCTGGTGCAGTTCCGCCCAATCCAGCACGAGATTCAGCGCCCGGCGCGGAAGCGATCCGGCGAGAACCTCCATGCCCCGAATGTCGATCAACGCCTCGTGCTCTCCGTAGAGTGCGTGAAAATGTGGCGGCGCGTGCTCGTTCCAGAACATCTGGATCACGATCCCATAGAAGACGCTGATCGTTGGCATCCCCACCCCCGAAAATGGCCGGCCCCCACTCCCCTGCAGACGTTCATCCCCCGCGCACGTGGCCTCACCGTACCAAAGGGGCGTAGAGATGTCGACGCGGAACCATCGTGTTCTCGCGCGGAGCCGCCGAGAACGTCCTCCGTCCTCCGCCCTCCGGTATCACGAGCTCACGACCCAGGCACCCCATCAGGTGTGGCTTGCGC
>JAWSUI010000100.1:0-7660 GCA_033551855.1 Deferrisomatales bacterium | reverse complement strand
ATGCCTCACCGCAACCTTCACACGGCCATTTGGTGGCCTACCCGGGAATTGCTGCGATCCGAGGTAATGGCTGCACTTGGTCTGGAAGTTGGTCAATGGCAGGCGCTGGTTCCGGCACTGAGTCGACATCCATTTGTCTTAAGGACAGGGGAGAAGATTAGGGCTCGTTACCAATGGAGCGGAAATGCTGGTGAAATACGTACAGGTAGTGTTTAGCCGGAGGCACTGCTGTCCACGAACGAATAGCGCGAGTTCAGGCTGGTGACGCCGTTGGGCGAGGCTCCCACGCCCTGTGGCCAGATCTCGGCGGCGGTGGCCGTCGGCAGCTGTCCAAGACACTTGGGGACGAACAAACCATCCAAGAAGCCGCCGAGCGGTGGGGCAGGCCGGGCAGGCCGTAGTCGGCGGCCCGTGGAGAAAACAGGTCGCCGTGTGGGGGCTTTCCGGAGGCACCAGCCGCGAGCCGCCCGATTCCAGCGAGGGTTTTCATGGTCCGAGTAACGGCTGCCGTCATTGATCGTGGCGGGCAGATCCTGATCGCCAAGCGCCGCCAGGACGCCCGACTCGGCGGCCTGTGGGAGTTTCCCGGGGGAAAGATCGAGGACGGGGAGGACGCGCGGGACTGCCTGGCTCGTGAGCTTCACGAGGAGCTCGGCATCGCTGCCGAGATCGGCGAGTTTCTGGTGTCCCACGTCCACCACTACCCCCACCTCTCGATCGAGCTCCTGAGCTACCGGGCCGTTCACGTCGCCGGGGAGTTCGAACTGCGGGACCACGACGAGGTCCAATGGGTGCGGCCGGAGGAGATGGGGGCGTACGAGTTCGCGCCGGCCGACCTGCCTACGGTGGCGTTCCTGCAAGCAGCTTGCTTCCAGCAGAAGGCGGCGCAGGGTGGGTGACGGCTGGCGGCGGAAGGGCGCCGGAGAAGGACCCGGAGGCCGCCAGCTTCTGCCGGGGCTGTACGAGGACCTCGTGACCCGAGATCTCGGGGAGGCTCTGGCAGGCCTCGAGGCCCGGGGCTGGGACGCAGGCCGCCGCGACCTGGAGGGCGAGGGGGCGCCCGATGTCCTGGCCCGCTACGTGGGGCGGCACCTCCTCGGCGCGCTTCGCTCCGTCCCCGGCGAGGGTGCGGAGCAGGTGGCGGCGCAGATCGGACTTGCTAACCAGCTGCTCGACTTCCTGAAGGAATCCACGGCCTACCCGGTGATCGAAGGCGACGCGGTCGACGAGCCCGGTCGCTTGTTGCTCCATCTGGTGAAGCCGTCCGGGGATTTGGGTGCGAACCAGCCTCCGGCGCGCCCCGTGATCCCGCTTCGGTCGAGCGTCCTCCTCGTGAACGGCCACCGGGACCAGGGGATCGGCCGCGCGGTGGCGAGCGAGCTGGCGAGCGCCCGGCGGGTCGACCTCCTCTGCGCCTTCGTCCGCTGGACCGGGTTTCTGGTGATCCGGGACGCGTTGGCGGAGTTCCTGCGCTCGGGCCGAGAGCTTCGGGTCCTCACCACGGTCTACACCGGCGCCACCCAGCGTCGGGCCCTCGACGAGTTGTGCCGCCTCGGGGCGCAGATCAAGGTCTCTTACGAGACCGATCAGACACGACTCCACGCCAAGGCCTGGCTCTTCCACCGCGCCGAGGGGCTCTCCACCGCCTATATCGGCTCCTCCAACCTCTCCCGCGCGGCGCTTGTGGACGGGCTCGAGTGGAACGTCCGCGCGAGCGAGACCGACAACTCGGGCATCGTGGCGCGGTTCCGGGCCGTGTTCGACCAGTACTGGGCCGAGGCGGAGTTTCAGCCCTACGACCCCGCGGGGGACGGCGACCGGCTCGCACGGGCGCTCCGGCGGCAGACGGGAGAGGGACGCACCGCGGCCATCGACCTGCGCATTGAGGTGGCGCCGAAGGCGCACCAACAGGAGATCCTGGAGCGGCTCGACGCCGAGCGGCAGCGCGGGCACTGGAAGAACCTGGTCGTGGCCGCGACCGGCACCGGCAAGACCTGGGTCGCGGCCTTCGACTACGCCCGCCTGCGGCGCGAGCGGGGCGAGGCGAGCCTGCTCTTCGTGGCCCACCGGGAGGAGATCCTGGCGCAGAGCCGTCTCGTCTTCCAGGTCGTCCTTGGCGATAACAGCTTCGGCGAGCTCCTGGTCGGCGGCGCACGGCCCGAGGCGGGCCGCCACGTTTTCGCGTCGATCCAGTCGCTGCGCGCCGAGCGCCTCGCCGGGCTCCGTCCCGACGCCTACGACGTGGTGATCGTCGACGAGTTCCATCACGCGGCCGCCCCGAGCTACGACGCGCTCTTGCGGACGCTCTCCCCGAGGGTGCTCCTGGGGCTGACCGCCACCCCGGAACGCACCGACGGCCAGGACGTGCTCCAGTGGTTCGACGGCCGAGTGGCCGCGGACCTGCGACTCTGGAAGGCGCTGGACCAGGGGCTCCTGTGCCCGTTCCACTACTTCGGGGTTCACGACGGTACCGACCTCTCGGGCATCGGGTGGACGCGGGGCCGGTACGATCTGGGGGAGCTCGAAAGGCTCTACACCGGGCACCACGGCCGAGCCGCGCGGATCCTCCAGGAGGTGAAGGCTCGGGTCGCCGACCCGTCTAGGATGCGGGCGCTCGGCTTCTGTGCTGGTGTTGACCACGCGGTCTTTATGGCCCGCCGCTTCACCGAGGCGGGCGTGGGCGCCGTGGCGATTCACGGCGGCACTCCGGACGACGAGCGCCGGAAGGCCCTCCGGGACTTGCGGGACGGCCGGGTCCAGGTGGTCTTCTCCGTTGATCTCTTCAACGAGGGTGTGGATCTGCCCGAGGTCGACACCGTCCTCTTCCTGCGCCCCACGGAGAGCGCCACGGTCTTCCTCCAGCAGTTAGGGCGCGGGCTTCGGTGGGCACCGGGGAAGGGGTCGCTATTGGTCCTCGACTTCATCGGCAACGCCCACCGGAAGTTCCGCTTCGACCTCAAGTACCGGGCGATCCTTGGCGGCACTCGGCGGGACTTCTCGAAGCAGGTGGAGGTCGAGTTCCCGTTCCTTCCCCCCGGCTGCTCTCTGCAGCTCGACCGTCTGGCCCGGGAGGTCGTGCTGGCTAACGTCAAGGACGCGCTCCGCCTCGGGCGAGCGGCCCTGATGGAAGACCTGCGGAGCCTCGGCGACGTGGGCCTCGCCACTTTTCTGGCTCAGACCGGCGTGGAGCTCGAGGACGTCTACTCGCGGCCCGCGGCGACGAACTCGTGGGCTGCGCTCCGCAGGGCGGCCGGGCTCCCCGAGGCCGTCGCGGGCCCGAACGAGGAAGGGCTGGCCAAGGCGTTTGGCCGGCTGCTCCACCTGGACGATCCCCTGCGTCTGGGAACCTGGCAGGAATGGGTTTCCGGCCACCAGCCACCCGAGCTGATGCCCCTCGAGACCCTCGAAGGCCGCCTCCAGCTCATGCTGTTCGCCGCCCTGGGCAATCGGAAGCGGCCGGTCACCGACCTCGGCGCCGCCCTTGCCGAGCTGTGGGGCGAGCCGGCGATGCGCACCGAGTTCCTCCAACTTCTGACGGTGCTTGCCGACCGGAGCCGCTCGGCCGTCTACTCGCTCGACTTCGGCAAGCCCGTCCCGCTCCAGGTGCACGGCACCTACGCCCTCTATGAGATCCTGGCCGCGTTCCGGACGCTGGCCAAGGGCCGCCTCCGGGAGACGCGCGAGGGCGTGCTCTATGACGAGGCCACCCGGTCGGCCCTCCTCTTCGTGACACTCGAGAAGTCCGAGAAGGAGTACTCGGCGACGACGCGCTACGACGACTACCCGATCTCGCCGACGGAGTTCCACTGGGAGTCGCAGAGCGTTACACGAGCGGTCTCGCCCACGGGTCGCCGCTACGTGAACCACGAGCGGGAAGGAGGCCACGTCCTCCTGTTCGTGCGGCAGAGGAAAAAGGACGGCCGGGGAGAGACGATGCCGTATCGATTCCTCGGGCCGGTGTCCTATGTGCGGCACGAGGGGGAGAGGCCCATGCGCATTGTGTGGCGACTGAGGCACGCCATGCCAGCAGAGCTGTTCCAGGAGGCGAAGGTGGTGGCGGGGTGAGCGGCGCCAGGGCTGGCGAAACGAATCGGTTAGGCCGATAAGGCGGTGAACCCGCCGCCCACCGTTTTGGGGGGAATCATGTACACCCGACTTCTGCAACTTGGAGCCTTGCTCCTTCTCGTGGTGCCCCAGCCCTCGGCCGCCTTCGAGTTCGACGTGTGGCGCTCGGGGATGGGGCTCTCGCAAGTGCTGTCGACGGCCCGAGACCACGATCTTCCCATCGCTCCCGCACCCATCATCCACCTCGAGAAAGGGTACAACCACGCGGTCGCGTCGAAGGGCGCCGGGAGACACTCCGCGTACAAATACCAGGCCAGGTTGTTGAATTGGCCCGCCGCGGTCACGCTGCAGCTCACCCCGTACACCCGGGAGCTCCACACCGTGGAGGTCCGGTGGATCACGCCCACCGCCACGAAGACTGATCGGGAGCTCTTGGAGGACAACCTGGTCGAGATCCTCTCGAAGAAGTACGGGGCCTTCAGCAGACCCCTGCCGGGGAGCCTAGATGCCGCCCTCTTGCAGCGCGGCGTGAAGCAATGGTCGCCGTCTCCCACCGACCGTGTCCTCCTGGAGAGGCGCCTCGGTGGCGTTCTCGCCCTCCGCTACGTGGACCTTCCCCTAAAGGACAAGGCCGTGCGGGAGGACGAGGCGCTTCGCAAGAAGAGCGCCGAGGAAGGGCGCGCAGTGGACGGCCGGCGGTTGTGACGGCTAGGAGCGACTGTTGCGCAACTCCTTCTGAGCGGCCTGACACGAACGATGCGCTCGACACGGAAGAGATCGAAGGGGACGGGCGAACTATCCGGAACCCGGGGGCGGGGAGTCGTGGAGACAGGCACCGAAGGCATTCTGGCCTGTTCGGTTTCTCGGCTGTCGTGAAGCTCGGACACTGCAAAGTTGGAAAAGGTTTGGGGACGCCCGGGGCCTAGACGCAGAAGAGGGTTCCGTTACGTGAACCACGAGCGCGAGGGAAGCCATATGCTCCCTTTCCTGCGATAGAGGAAGCGAGACTCGCGCGGAGTTTCGGTGCCTTAGCGGTTCGTCGGCCCGGTCTCTCGCTTGCGCCACGAAGACGCACGGCCGATGAGAATGGTCTGGCGACTTCGGCATGCGATTCCTTCTGACGTGTACCACGAGGAGAGGGTGATCGCAGGTTGAGACCACGGGCTCGGCACAGAAATTTTGAGGCAGACGTGGATTGCCGCTACGGGGAGGAGATGATGGTAAGGCGCCGGCAGAGCGGCTTGGAGGATTTCGTGGAAGGTGCGGCCAAGCTCCCTTGGTGGGCCGGCGTCACCCTCGCCTTGATCAGCTACGTCCTCCTCAGTCTATACGCGAACCGACCTTTGCCGTCGCCACAGCCGGGAGGAGGACTTGTCGCCAACGCCACACCAGCTCTGCTGCGCGGTATGGCGTCCATGGGACAGTATGTGTTGCCGGTAGTGTTTCTACTCGGTGCCGGCATCTCGGCGTATCGCGCGCATCAGCGCCGACAGCTTTACGGCCAAGGCCGTGGTGAGCAAGGGATGTCGCTGATAGACGGGATGACTTGGCGGGAATTCGAGATGCTGGTAGGCGAAGGATTCCGCCAACGAGGCTTCTCCGTCGCGGAGACCGGCGGTGGTGGCGCTGACGGCGGCATTGACTTGGTCCTCACGAAACGGCGCGAGCGTTTTCTCGTCCAGTGCAAACAATGGCGCGCCCGGCGGGTTGGCGTCGCAGTCATCCGAGAGCTCTTCGGCGTGATGGCAGCCAAGGGCGCCACGGGCGGCTTCGTCGTGACGTCTGGCACCTTCACGTCCGACGCGCAGGATTTTGCGGCGGGCCGTAACATCGAGCTCGTCGATGGTGTCGGGTTGTCTGTGATGTTGAAGCGTGGGCGAAGTGCCGCCCCGGTTGTCGCTGGGGACGAGGCCGCTTCGCGCACCTCGGTTTCGGAGAATGCCCCACCGCTTTGTCCGCGCTGCAACACCTCCATGGTCCGACGGGTTGCGAAAAGGGGGGCTTCCGCTGGTGAAGCCTTCTGGGGGTGCACGAAGTACCCTGCCTGCCGTGGAACCCGCCCGGTCAGTGCCTAAACTGCCTGCCTGTTTCCCCCGAGCGGGGAGAAGGAAGGCCCGCAGGGGACGCTGGTGCACAAGAGCATTGTTGGCCTGGCAGGGGCAGAGGAGGGTGGTGCTGCCGGGGCCGGGTCCGGGGAGGGAGGGGGATCTTCGCGGTGGCGTGAAGCGCCCCCGGGCGGTGGGGGGCGTCCGGTATTCACCCGGCCGGCCGTGCGGGAGTTGAAACACGCCGATGCGGTAGCGGCGCGCCATGTGGGGTTGTTCTGTCCGCGGTAGACCGCGTCGGTTCCGAGGAACCGAGGCCGTTGGCTGGACTTCTCCCAGACGGTGTGACGACGCGAATTCCATGATTTCACGTGCATCACCACCCCCGGACGCACGGGGCGCCCCCGGCCCCGGCATCGGCGACATCATCCGCGAGATCCCGGAGTGGGCTGGGGACCGTGGGTTCGAAGACCAGAAGGGGCTCGAGAACCTGCGGACGAACGCAGCCATACGGTTGGGGAGTCGGTCTCGGGCGAGGGGAACCGCGGCGGTTCTGGGTTCAGACGTTCTCGCTCTCGGTGAGCGCGATTGCGTGCTCGGCCAAGGCGCGCCTTACCACGTTGCGCGTCTGTTCCGCCAGCGCGATGGCCCGGAGAGCCTCTTCTCGACTCACCTCGGCGGCTTCGCCAGGATAGCGGACCGTGGTGGCGAAGACCGAGAGGTCGTCTGCGGCGTCCAGAACGCCGGTCCATCCGGCCGAGGCCTCGCAGAGCTCGCGGAGACGGCGGATGTTGTGGGTATAGGGAAAATCGACGCCGGCGGAGACGAGGTAGGCCTTCAGGTACTTCTCGGCGCACTGCTGAGCATGGAAGGCGAGGAGGCGGTAGGGGAGGCCGGTGGAGAGGGTGAGGACGAGTTGGGCGAGCCGGAGGTCTTCGTCGGCGAACGTGACCCACTGCTGAACCTTGCGGAGCACTTCGGGGTCAGGCGCGCTCATACAGCACCCGCCCCTCCCGGGCCGCCGGTCGCGCCAGGGTGCCCGGGATTCGGCGATCGGTTTCGAACTCGTCGGGGGTCATGACGATGATGTCGGTCGCCACCGGGAGCCCGCGGAGAGACCGGTCCATGGCCGTCATGAGAGCCCGCCGGTCTCCCGGGTCGCGGCAGACGACGAGGAGGTCGACGTCGCTTCGGCTGTCCGCGGTGCCCCTGGCCTGCGAACCGAACAGGATGACTCGTTCCGGATGGAACTGCTCGACGAGCCGTGCGACCGTCTTGTTGAGGACTTCTGCATCCACCATGCGAATCCCTGTGCCGAAGACTTGGGCGCAGTATAGCGCTACAGCGGTGGCAGAGCCAGAAGTCCAAGGAAGTCGAGGATTGCGAACCCCCGCTGGGCCGGCGGCCGTGGTGGTTCCAAGGAAGCGGAAGACGGGAACCGGAAAAGCTTGGGGAACGAGGCTGGAGCCGTTCGGGGCCAGCCGGGCCGTGCTATGGGGACATCCTATAGGCCTCCGGTCAAGAGAAAAGAGAGTGCTGTGATTTCAATA
>JAWSUI010000099.1:0-8229 GCA_033551855.1 Deferrisomatales bacterium | reverse complement strand
GCTACGCTCAAGAGGCCCCAGTTTCCGCCGTTTCAGCCGTGCCCGGGAATTGCTGAGCTCCACGATAGAGTCCTTTTCGCTGGACCTCAGGCGCCGAGTGGTGCCCTGCCTGCCCACTACCGGTTAGGGGATTTTCTTGTTCTTCCGTCAACCCATTCCGAGTCTTTCGGTCTTGTCGTGTTGGAGGCCATGGCTACCGGCCTTCCCGCGATCGTCTCTTCCTTGCCGGGACCGGCGCAGCTCGTCGAAGAGGGCAAGGACGGGCTGATCGCGCGGGTTGGGGATGTGGAGGACTTGAAGGAGAAGATCGAGTTTCTCGCGCGAGAGCCGGAGAAGCGGAAGGAAATGGGGAGGGCTGCGAGGGCGAAGGTCTTGAGGGATTTCGGTTGGGAGCGAATTGGGGAGCGGTTGGAGTCCGTTTTGACCAGGATCGCCAGGTGAGCGATCGCTCGTGAGCCGCCGTCCAAAGGTCTCGATCCTTCTCCTCAACTGGAACGGCCTCGAGCATCTCCCGATGTGCCTCGAAAGCTTGGCTGCACAGACATTCCGCGACTTCGAAGTGATCGTGGTGGACAACGGCTCCCGCGACGGTTCGGTGGAGCTGGTGCGGACCCGTTATCCTTGGGTGGTCCTCGTGCCGCTGCCTGAGAACGTCGGTTTTGCCTCGGGGAACAACCGGGGACTCGAGCACGCCAGCGGTGAGTATCTCGTCACCCTGAACAACGACACGCGGGCCGAGCCCGACTGGCTGGAGCACCTGGTCCGGGTGGCGGAGGCCCATCCCCGGGCAGGCATGGTGGCAAGCCGGGTGTGCTCCTTCTCCGACCCCGATCTCATCGACTCGATCGGCATGGCGGTGTGTCGGGACGGGATGGCGCGGGGGGCCTACCGCAACCGCCGCTGGTCCTCTTTGGGCTTGGGCGAGGTGGAGGAGGTCTTCTTCCCGAGCGCGTGCGCGGCCCTCTACAAACGGAGCATGATCGAGGAAACCGGGTTTTTCGACGACGATTTCTTTGCCTACGCCGAGGACGTGGACCTCGGGTTGCGGGGGCGGCTCGCGGGTTGGGGAGCCGTGGCGGCCACCCGTGCCGTCGTTCATCACAAGTACTCGCAGAGCAGCGGAAGCCTCTCGCCGTTCAAGGTGTACTTGGTGGAGCGAAACCACTACTGGGTGGCGGTGAAGAACCTTCCTTGGGGCCAGCTCCTGGCGCTCCCCGCCTTTACGGTGTGGCGCTACGCGGAGCAGGCGAAGGCCGTCGTGACGTCCCGGGGGACGGGTGGGGAGTTTCTGGCGGGGACGTCGCGGCGGGCGGTCTTTGGGGCGGTGCTGCGGGGGGCCGCCGATGCCCTGCGAGGGCTTCCCGAGATGTGGAAGAAGCGGCGGAGAATCATGGCGAACCGGAGGATCTCCAGGGCCGAGCTCAGGCGGCTTCTGAGGACCTACCGGCTTTCTTTTCGGGACCTGTTGGACAATCCGGAGTAGGCCGTCGGGTACGCCGAGGTCGCGACGCCACGGGACGGAGAGGCGAACGCTTTTTGACGGGATGAGCGGGATGGACAGGATGTTCCCGTCGGTTTGCGGCGCAAGCGGATGCGGTCGGGTTCGGCGATGGCCATGTTGCCGGAGAGGTCATTCTCGTCGGGCAACCGCAAAGTCGGACTGGACGTCCTGCGATCCTTACGGCACCGGCCGAGGAGCCAGGTGATCTGGTCCGTCCCTCGTGCTATGATAGCCATGCATATGGCTATCTGTGGAGGCGCTCGGCATGGAAAGAGGATACTCGATCGCGGAAGCCCGAAATCACCTTGCCGCCCTGATTCACGATGCGGAGGCGGGGAGCCCCGTGCGGATCACTCGCCGGGGACGGCCCGTTGCCGTTCTGCTGTCGCACAGCCAGTATGAGCGGCTCACGGGACGCCCGCAGCGGTTCTGGGAGGCCCTCGAGGCCTTTCGGGCTACCGTGGCACCGGAGGACCTGGAAGGTGGTGCCGAGGTGTTCGAAGACGTCCGGGACCGGGCCGGGGGAAGGGACGTGGCGCTGTGAGTCTGCGGTTCCTGCTCGATACCAACGTAGTGTCCCAGCCGGTGGCCCCTGTTCCGGATCCGAACGTCCTGGCGAAGCTGAAGGAAAATCAGATGGAGATGGCGATCGCCGCCGTCGTGTGGCACGAACTCGTCTTTGGGGCTCGGCGCCTCCCCCGCTCGCGACGGCGGCGGGCCATTGAGCGCTTTCTCGCAGAGGTCGTAGAGCCGTGCATTCCCATCGTTCCCTATGATGCGGCGGCCGCGGGCTGGCACGGCGAAGAAAGAGCGCGCCTCCGGGCGGAAGGGCTTACGCCGGCCTTCGCAGACGGCCAAGTCGCCGCAACGGCGAAAGTCAACGGCCTCGTCTTGGTGACCCGGAACGTGGCCGACTTCCAGAGCTTCCGGGGGCTCGAGGTGGAGAACTGGTTCGCGGGCTCCGAGGGGACGCATCTCGGTTCGTAGGGCAGTTTGTCTCCGACGTTTCCGAGCAGGGACAGCACTCCCATGGGCGTGTCCTGACCGGATGGCCGTCTTTTGGAACCGGCCCATGTGGGACGCGGCCGGACCCCTGGACGTGGAGCGCCACCTCGACGTGGACTACGACCTGTGGCTGCGGTTCGCGAAGGTCGCGGAGCCGCGGGTCCTGCGGGAGGACCTGGCCGACTTCCGCATTCACGCGGGGGCGAAGGGGAGCCGGCACACGGGCGCCCAGCTCGACGCGGCCCTGCGGACGGCTCGGGAACACGCGGCAGCCTTCGGGTGGAAGGGGCAGGCGGCCCTACTGGTCCATCGGGTCTTTAGTTGGCGGACGCGCTTGGCGTATCGCTGGCTGAAACCGTGAGGGAGGGCCTCGTTGGACGGGATGAGCGGGATGGACAGGATGTTCCCGTCGGTTTGCGGCGCAAGCGGATGCGGTCGGGTTCGGCGATGACCAGGTTGCCGGAGAGGGCAATCTGGTGGAACCGTCGCAGCACGGCATGGTCGGCACACGGGCCGGCCGCCAGCACGTCCTCGCGGGGGATCCCATGCTGGCTCTGGTACAGGCAGGCCGGAATCAGGCCCGACGGAATCCGGGCGAATCTTTCACCTGGCCGGACAGGAAGCTTTCATTTGGACGAAGGATGACTTACGATCAGCCGAATGAAGTCTCCTGACCTCCACCCAAGGTTCATTCTTCCCCGTTTGACCGAGGCGCTTGCCGATACCCCGGTTGTCTTGGTTCACGGGCCGCGTCAGTGCGGCAAGACGACCTTGGCCCGCATGGTGGGGGATGAGGCTGGCTACGCATACGTCAGCTTCGACGACGAGGTGCTGCGCGCGGCGGCACACGCCGACCCAGTCGGTTTTGTGGCCGACCTGCCGGCCAAGGCGATACTGGACGAAGTCCAGCGGGTTCCGGGCCTTTTCGCGACCCTCAAGGCGGCGATCGATCGGGATCGTCGCCCGGGGCGGTTCATCCTGACAGGCTCGGCAAATGTGCTGCTGCTGCCGCGACTAACGGACTCCCTCGCGGGCCGGATGGAAATCCTGCGCCTGCATCCGCTCGCGCAGGCCGAATTGTCCGCGCGGCCGTCCGGATTCCTTGCGTCGCTCTTTGGCGCCGGCTGCAAGGCCGGACCCCAGACGCGCCTCGGCCGGGCGCTGATCGAACGGATTGCCGCCGGAGGGTATCCGGCGGCACTGGCGCGGAATGTGCCGCGCCGACGGGCAGCCTGGTACCGCGAGTACGTGGAAACCCTGGTGCAGCGCGATGTTCGCGACCTGGCACGTATCAGCTCCCTGGATGCGCTGCCGAGGCTGCTGTCCATGGCAGCCGGACAGACGGCCCGCCTGTTGAATGTCGCTGACCTGGCCGCACCCTTCCAGTTGAGCAGGCCGACCATCCGCGACTACCTGACCTTGCTTTCGCGCGTCTTCTTGCTGGAAGAGCTGCCCCCTTGGCACAGCAATCGTTTGAGCCGGTTGATCAAGACGCCCAAGCTGCACGTCGGGGATACCGGCCTCGCCTGTGCTCTGTTGTCCGTCGATGCTGCATCACTGGAAGCGGACCGCCAGCTCTTGGGCCAACTGGCAGAGACCTTTGTGTTCCAGGAGTTGCGCCGGCAGGCCAGCTGGTTGGCGGAACCGGTCCGTTTCTATCATTACCGTGACAAGGATGGGGTCGAGGTTGATGTGGTCTTGGAGGGGGAAGGGCAGCGTCTTGCGGGGGTCGAGGTCAAGGTTTCGGCAACCGTGACGGCGGCGGATTTCCGGGGTTTGCGCAAGTTGCGTGAAGCCGCGGGGGACCGGTTTGCCAATGGTGTCGTGCTGTACGATGGCGAAGCTGCGGTCTCGTTCGGGGACCGGCTGTCTGCTGTGCCGGTAGCCAGCCTCTGGACGGGCGCCCTGAGCTCCCTCAGCTTTCGGGAGCCGCTGGATGCAGCGGAATGATGGGGGTAGCGCTACTGCGTGCTGAAACCCCTCGCCGTTCACCGTGTGTTCCGTTGGCGGACGCGCTTGGCGTACCGGTGGCTCAAGCAGTGAGGGAGGGGTTTTTGGACGGGATGAACGGGATGGACAGGATGTTCACGTCACTTCGAGCTTGAGCCCGTCGATCTTTTCGAAGTCCCTGCGGTTGGCGGTGACCACCGCGTAGTCGAGCGAGATGGCGGTGGCGGCAATGATCAGATCGTGTGCCCCCACGACTTGCCCCTTTCGGGCCAGCGTCGCCCAGAGGCGGGCGTAGATGCGTGCCGCCGGCGTGTCGAAAGGGAACACGGGGAATGCCGTGATTACCTGTTCCACGAAGGCCTTGCGGCGGACACGCCGCCCCTCGCTATCGGCCCGCTCCACACCGTGGAGCAACTCCGCCACGGTGACGACGCTGATGCCGAACGGCTCGTCCTCCCGCCCCTGGGCGAGACTGTCGGCTGCTGCCCGGTTCCTCTCCAGGGCGATCAGCTCGCTCGAGTCGAAGATCACCCCCAAGTCAGCTCCTCGGGGAGGGGAGGCTGAGCCGCGGCGGCGACGTCGTTTGCGAAGGAAGTGTCTTCGGGATCGAGGCCGGGCAAGCCGTGGACCAGGGCGGGAAGCTCGCCGAGCGTGCGGATGGATGGGGCCCCCGCCGCGGGGCCGATGGTTGCCACGGGCTTGCCGGCTCGCGTGATCGTGTAGCGGTCCCCTTGGTAGCGGATCCGGTTCAGGAGCTCCGAGAAGCTCCGGACCGCTTCGGTTGCAGTGACCCATGTGATGCCCATGACCGGACCCCCTTGAGACATGATAATCTGATTTTACGCGCTTTCGGCGCGGATGCAAGCCAGGTGGCTCTTGGGGCACCGTCACCCAGGATCCACCGGATTCTCGGGCGGGGCCGGGGAGCCCTGGAGCGCAGCCGCGTACCGCCTCGACCGACCCGCCGAAGCCGGCGCAAACGGGGGAAGCCCGGCGTACCGGGGGCTGCGGGGACTCCCCTTCGAATCGCCGCGGAGGGGCTCCCCGGCCCCGGGCACGTGTCAGCCGGTGGATCCTGGTCACAGCTCCTTCTGTCACAGCTCCTTCTTGGCACCTTCGGTGGGTGGGTATATACTGCGTGTGCACACGATGGGCGGGAGGTGGCCATGCCTGTGACCCGGGTGTTTCAAAGCGGAAACAGCCAGGCGGTTCGACTGCCGAAGGAATTCCGCTTCGAGGAAGACGAGGTGGTCATCAAGAGGGTCGGCGATGCGGTGATGCTGTTCCCGATCCACTACGACGCGGCCGGGCTGAAGGCCGACCTGGATGAGCTCGACGCGGACTTCCAGATCGAGCGAAACCAGCCGAGCGAATCCGAGGTCAGGGATTTCGACGACTGATGGCCTACCTGCTCGACACGGACATGTGCATCTACATGATCAACCGGAGGCCTGGGTACGAAGGGATCCTCGGAAGGATAGGCGGTCTGCGGTACGGGGATGTGCTCTTGTCGACCATCACCCTGGCGGAGCTCCGGTACGGCGTCGCCAAGAGCGGCCATCGTGAAAGGAATCGGGACCGGCTAGAGAGGTTTCTGGCGCGGTTCGAAGAGAGGGATTTCGACGCGGGCGCGTCCCGCGCCTATGGCTCCGTCCGAGCTCAATTGGAAGCCGCCGGCACGCCGATCGGTCCTCTCGACACGCTTCTCGCCGCCCATGCCCTGAGCCTCGGTGCCGTCATGGTCACCCACAACGTCCGCGAATTCTCCCGCGTCACGGGACTCGCCCTCGAGAACTGGGTCGCGGCTCCCTGACCGACATCGGGAAGGGCGCGGATCAACTCGATCACCTGACCCTTCAGCGGGGTCATTGGGCGTCTGTTCCTTTTGCAGGATGGACGGGATGGACAGGATGTTCACGCCGGTTTGCGGCGCAAGCGGATGCGTTCGGGTTCGACGATGGCCAAGTTGCGTCGATTCCCGGAGCCGTGCGTTCTTGGTAGGATGTACGTATTCTTGACTCCTGGAGGTGACATGGAAACTGCCAAGCTGACCGTCCGCCTGCCGAAGGACGAATTGGAGCTCGTGAAGCACTACGCGCGTGACCACGGCGTGACGGTGACCGCTCTGATCGGTCGTTATTTTTCGCGACTGCAGACGGTGCCTCCGACGCCCATCCATCCCGACGTCGCGCGGTTCACCGGTCTCGTGCCCCCTTATGTGGATGCCCGCGAGCTTCACCGAGAGTATCTCGAGGCCAAGCACGGATGAGGGCAATCATCGACCTGAACGTGGTGCTCGATGTAGTCCAACGACGTGTGCCCCGGTACGCTGCCTCCGCGCTCGTGCTGAGCCGGGTCGCGGAGCGGCATCTTGAAGGGGCTCTGCCGTCTCACGCCGTGCCCATCCTGCACTACATCGTTGGCCGTTTTGCGAGCCGCGAGAAGGCAGGCGAGCTCATCGACTGGCTCCTTCGGGACTTCGACATCGTCGAGACGGGCAAGACTGACCTTGTGTTGGCGAGGAACCTGGGATTCGCCGACTTCGAGGACGCCATCGTGGCGGCTTGTGCCGTGCGGGGCGGGTGCGACCTCATTGTCACCCGCAACATCGCCGACTTCGCGAAGTCTCCCGTTCCTGCCTGGACGCCGGAGGAACTCTTGGCGAGAGACGCGGCACCGGGGGAGTGACCGGGGCTGGAGTGGTTCCCTGTCGTCTCGTTGGGAAACCGGGCAACGATGATGCCGTGATGCGTGGGTCACTCCTCTGTCCGCAGGCGCTGCAGGAACTCCCTGGGGGTCGGACAGCACCAGTTTTCATATCGCACGTGATATGGAGGCGCTGGGGCAGGGTCAACCGTGGAGAGCGATACCTCTCGCTGTCAATACTTCTCTCTTGTGCTTACAACATAAGTGTTGTATTTTTGATGTGCTATGACCGCGGCACAGCTGAAACGCTGGCTTGCTCGGCAGGGATGCACCTTCGAACCCGGTAAGGGAGGGAATCTCACCGTGCGATGCGGGAAAAGAGTTTCGTCGCTTCCGATGCATGGCAGCGGGCGGGAGCTCGGCAAAGGCTTGGTGGAACGAATCAAGAAGGATCTGGGCTTGAAGTAGGAGAGGCCATGTGGGCGTACCCGGTAGATCTCGATGCGGACACGAACGGAACCGTTCTCGTCACGTTCCCGGACGTTCCCGGTGCCGTTACCTTTGGCGATGACGAAGAGGAAGCGCTGATGCGGGCGCCCGACGCGCTGGAAACGGTGCTCGCCGCGTACGTGAAGGACCAGCGCGACATCCCTGCGGCTTCACCAGCCAAAGGACGGCCTACCGTGGCCCTTCCCGCCTTGACGGCGGCGAAGTTGGCGCTCTATGAGACGATGCGCTCTCAAGGAGTCCGCAAGGCCGAGTTGGCCCGCCGCCTCGGCCGCCACATGCCCCAAGTCGATCGGCTTCTCGACCTGCACCACGCCTCGCGTCTGGACCAGGTCGAGGCGGCCTTGGCGGCTCTTGGGAAACGGCTGTGCGTCGAGGTCCAGGACGAAGAACGGACTCGGGCGGTGGGGTAGGCGGAAAGGACGCGCCGGCACAGCCTAGGCGGCACTGTGGAGGATTTTTCGGACGGGATGAACGGGATGGTCCTATCGCCGGGGGGAGGACTTGTACCCTGCCGCGTCGTCGCATAGAATTCATCCAGTATCAGCATTGTCCGGTTAGGTTGTTGCAGCAGTCGGGTATCGGCCGGGTTCGTGCGGTGACTCTGGGACAGGGGGATC
>JAWSUI010000098.1:0-8299 GCA_033551855.1 Deferrisomatales bacterium | reverse complement strand
GATCTTTTTGCCCAAAGCGCCCCCGCGGAGGTCCCCCCTCCCGGGGGCGTTTTCTGCAGTGGCTTGCCCCACGGGGGCCGGCGCGCGGTTGCGCCGGCCGGATCCGTGTGCTACCAAGCCCCGCGACGCCACTCTCGCGCAGGAGCCCAGCCGATGGCAGAAGTCCTTCCGTTTCGGGGCATCCGGTTCAACCCCCGGCACGTGCCCGACCTCAACGATGTCATGACGCCCCCCTACGACGTGATCGGGCCCGAGATGCAGGAGCAGCTCTACCGGCGCAGCCCGTACAACATCGTGCGCCTGGACTACGGGAAGATCCTCCCAGGTGACGACGAGGTGGAGAACCGGTACACGCGGGCGGGGCGCCTGCTGCACCAGTGGCTCGCGATCGGGGTGCTGACCCAGGAGCGGGAATGTTCCATTTACTACACCGAGCAGGACTACGCGGGGGAGTTCCGGGAACCGACGACCCGGAAGGGGTTCCTGGCTGCGGTCCGGCTCGAGGACCCGGAGTCGGGGCTCTATTTGCCCCACGAGAGGACCCTGGCCGGTCCGAAGGCGGACCGACTGCGGCTGATGCAGGCCTGCCGGGCGAACCTGAGCCCCATTTTCGGCCTGTACGACGACCCCACCTTCCGCGTTCTCCGGGACGTGGAAATCGTGCCCCTGACGTCGGGACCGCTCCTGACGGTAAGGATGGAAGACGGCTCGGTGACGCGCCTCTGGCGGATCAGCGACCCGGGCCTGATGCGCGCCGTTTCCGCCGGCCTGAGCGCCAACAGCTTCGTCATCGCGGACGGTCACCACCGTTATGAAACGGCCCTGACCTACCGCGATCTGCGGCGGGCGGAGTCCCCGGGCTTCACGGGGCGCGAGCCGTGGAACTACGTGCTGATGTATCTCACCAACCTGAGTGCCCCCGGTCTGACGGTCTTTCCTACCCACCGGGCCGTGTTCGGGCTGGAGGGGTTTCGGTTGGGGGAGTTCCTGGAACGGGCCGGTCGGTACTTCCAGGTGGAGGAGCACTCCGGTCCCCTCGACGGCCTCATGGGGCGGATGAAGGAGTTGCGGGGCCGAGCGCACGCCCTGGGGCTCGTCGCCCCGGGAGACGACCGACTCCGCCTCTTGGTCCTGCGCGACGAGGCGGTGATGAAGGAGCTGCTGGAGGGCCGGATGGCGTCGGTGCTCCGAACGCTCGACGTCACGGTCCTGCACTCCCTCGTGCTCGAACATCTCCTGGGGGTGGACCAGAGGGCTCAGGAGGAGCAGCGCAACCTGAGCTACATCAAGGGGCACGACGAGTTGGTGCGGGTGGTCCGGGAGGAGCCCGGGATCCAGTTGGGCTTCCTCCTCAACCCGACCCGGGTGGAGGAGGTCAAGGCCGTCGCCCAGGCCGGGGAGCGCATGCCCCAGAAGAGCACGTTCTTCTTCCCGAAGCAGGTCACGGGCCTGGTGATCAACCCTCTCTTCGACGAGACGGAGATCTGCCGCCTGTGATCGACCAGGGCGGGACCAGCGGTCCCGACGGTCCCCTGGAACCGGGGGAGACCCCGGACGCGGCCCTGGGGGGAGCGGTTCGCCTGATCCAGCCCCGCCGGGGGTATCGTTTCGCCCTGGACTCGGTCCTGCTTGCCCGGTTCGCCTCCGAGCACCCGGGGCGGCGCGCCATGGACCTGGGTTGCGGGTGCGGGGCTGTGAGCCTGTGCCTGATCGCCCTCGGGGGGGCCCGCGAGGTGGTGGGGATTGACGTCCAGGACGCCATGGTGGATCGCGCCCTGCGCAGCGCCCGCTGGAACCGATGGCAGGAGAAGGCCTCCTTCCGGGTGGCCGACCTGCGCACCGTGCGGGAGCACTTCACCCCGCAGTCCTTCGACCGGGTGGTCTCCAACCCCCCCTACCGCCCCCTGGGGGCAGGACGGGTCAGCCCCGACGCCTCCGCGGCCCTGTCTCGGCACGAGGTCTCGTGCTCTTTTCCCGACGTCGCGGGGGCCGCGGCGTACCTCCTGGGGCCCGGGGGGGAGTTCTGCGCGGTGTACCCGGCGACTCGACTGACGAGCCTGCTGGGGGGGTGCCGTGAGGCGGGGCTCGAGCCCAAGGCCCTGTGGCCGGTGCACCCGGGTCCGGGGGAGGCCGCGAGCCTCGCCCTCGTGCGGTGCACGCGGGGAGGGGGCGAGGGGCTGGAGGTCAGGAGCCCCCTCTTCCTCCACGCCCCCGGCGCCCGCTACTCTGCCGAGGCCGAGCGGCTTCTCGGCCCTCCCTGAACCTGCGCATCTGCTCGGCCCGGAGCCGGGTCTGGCGCACGGCCTCCCGGACTTCGGGGTCCCGGATCTCCCGTACCTCCCGGTCGACTGCCGCGATCACCTCCTCGGGCACGTCCTGCCCCAGCCACGGGGGCGGCCCCTGCGGTCGGCGAGGGGGGGGAGGCGGGGCCTCCGCCTCGGCCATGCGCAGCCGCACGTCCCGGACCAGGGGCTCGCCCAGGGCCCGGTTGACGGCGTCCCTCAGGGAGTCCCGGATGAAGGAGAGCTGCTGCATCCACGCGGCGTTGGCCACGGCTACGGTGAGGCGTCCGGCGCGGAGGGAGACCGGGCGGCTCCGGGAGGCCACCTGGGGCCCCACCGCCTGGTCCCAGACCTCCCACACCCGGTGGTCCCGGGTAGGGTAGGTGCTCTCGGCCCGCTCGAGGAGCTGTTGGAGCACCCGGGAGAGATCGTCTACACTCTGGGGCATTGCGGTCCTTGGGGGAAGAGCGGTTCCCTGCAGGGTACCGGACCCGGCCGGCCCCGGGAAGGGAAGACCCCATGGAGCGCGATGCCATCCTGATCTTCCACAGCATCCACCGGGTGATGAAGGCGGAGAAGGTCCTCAAGAACGCGGGCCTGGACGTGCGGCTGATGCCCGTGCCCCGCCAACTCTCCTCGGACTGTGGGCTCTCCCTTGCGTTCCGCTTCGCGGATCGGGAGGAGGTCGCGCACCTTCTCGACGAGAACGGCTGCCGCTACGAAGAGCTCCATGCCCGGGAGGGGGAATCCTACCGGCGGGTGGAGGGATGAGCGATCCGGGGGCCGGCGGCGGGGGATGAGAGGACTCCGGCTCTACACCAGCAACCGGCTGGAGGCCCTCCTGGACGCCCTCGTGGGCGTGGTCGGGCGGCCCCTGGCCGACCCCCTGGCCGTCGAGCGGGTGGTGGTTCCCAACCGGGGGCTCTCCCGGTGGCTCTCCTGGCAACTCGCCGAGCGCCTAGGGGTCTGCTCCAACGTGCGCTTTGCCTTCCCCGACCAGTTCCTTCAGGAGGCAGCACGGGTGCTCCTCCCCGGGGCCCCGGCCGGTCGGCCCTTCGACACCGACGTCCTGGCGTGGCGGGTGCTCGTGCGCCTTCCCGAGGCGGCCCGCGGTCAGGCGGGGAGGGCCCTCGAGCACTATCTGGAGGGCGGGGGCTACCCGGAGGCCCGGGATCTCAAGGCCCTTCAGCTCGCCCGGACGATGGCGGAGACCCTGGAACTGTACACTGTCTTCCGGGCGGACCTCCTCCGGGGCTGGGAGGCCGGGGATGAGCCCGGCGACTGGCAGGCCGAGCTCTGGCGCTCCCTGGCCGCCGAGCACCCCGGAGCCCACCGTGCCGCCCGGATGGCCGCGCTGCTGGAGGCGCTGCCCCGGGCGGCCGCCGCCGGGCCCCCGGCCGGCCTGCCGGAGCGGATCTCGATCTTCGGTCTCGGCACCCTCGCCCCGGTGCGGCTTCAGGTCTTCTCCGCCCTGGCCGAGCTCGTCCCCGTGCACCTGTTCGCCCTCAACCCCTCGAAGGCCTACTGGAGCGATCTGCGCTCCCACCGGGAGATGGCTCGTCGGGCCCGAATGAGGGCGCCGACGGGGGGCGCTCCCCTGCCGGCGGAAGGGGAGCACTACGAGGTGGGCAACCCGCTGCTCGCCTCCCTGGGGCGGCTGGGGCGGGAGTTCTTCGACGAGCTGGCCGAGGTGCCTGCTGTCGAGGCGCCTGATCTCTTCCGAGACCCCGGGGAGGGCTCTCTCCTGGCCTGCCTCCAGTCCGACGTGCTCCACCTGCGCCAGCGTGGCACGCCGGACCGCGTGGAGGTAGCCGCGGGCGATCGCTCGGTGGAAGTCCACGTCTGCCACAGCCCCCAGCGGGAGGTGGAGGTTCTCCACGACCAGATGCTCGCCTGGTTCCAGGATCTCCCCGGTCTGGAGCCCGGGGAGATCCTGGTGGTCACCCCCGACCCCGAGACCTACGCGCCCTTCGTCTGGGCGGTGTTCGGGGGCTGCCCCGATCCCGCCTGCCGCATCCCCTTTGCCCTTGCCGACGGGAGCCTGCGCCGCGAGAGCCCCTTGGCGGGGGCCTTCCTGGCGCTCCTGGGGCTGCCCGGGAGCCGCTTCGGGGCGGCGGGGGTGCTCGACCTCTTGGAGGTGGGCGCCCTGCGACGCCGGTTCGGCTTCGAGGACGGGGACCGGGCCGTGGTGCGCCGGTGGGTGGAGGAGACGGGGGTGCGCTGGGGCGTGGACGCGGCCCACCGGGCGGCACAGGGGCTCCCGGCGTTCGAGGAGAACTCCTGGAGGGCCGGCCTCGCCCGGCTGCTCCTGGGCTACGCTCTGGGCTCGGGCCTCGGGGCCTCGCGGGGCCCGGAAGGCGGGGAGCGCCTCTTCGCCGGGGTGCTCCCCTACGACGACGTGGAGGGGAGCGACGGCCGGATCCTCGGGTGCCTGGCGGAGCTCGCCGAGCGCCTCTTCGCCTGGGCGGGGGACTTCGAGCGGCCCCGGCCTCTGTCCCGGTGGGCCGAGGACCTCCTGGCGGCCTTCGAGGGCTTCTTCCTCCCCGACGAGGAGGAGGAGAGCGAGGCCCAGCGGGTGCGCGGCGAGCTCGGGCGGCTGGCCGAGCTCGCCCGGGAGGCGGCTTTCGGCGCCGAGGTGTCCCTGCGGGCGGTGCGGGTCCACCTGGAGGCCGAGCTCGGCCGGGAGGCGTCCGGCGGCGGCTACCGCCCCGGGCGGGTGACCTTTGCGGGGCTTCGGGCGCTGCGCAGCGTCCCCTTTCGCGTGATCGCCCTGATCGGGATGAACGACGGTGTCTTCCCCCGCGTGGGGCGGGCGCCCGGCTTCGACCGGATGGCCCGGGACCCCCGGCCTGGGGACCCCACCGGCCGAGACGAGGACCGCTACGCCTTCCTGGAGACTCTGCTCGCCGCCCGGGAGAAGCTCTACGTGAGCTTCGTGGGCCGCCGGGTGCGCGACAACCAGCCGATTCCCCCGTCGGTGGTGGTGAGCGAGCTCTTCGACGCCCTTGCCGAGGGATTTGCCCACCCCGGGGGCGAGCTCCCCGGCGCCGTCACCACCCACCAGCGCCTCCAGCCCTTCAGCCCGGACTACTTCCGGCCGGGCTCGGCCCTCTCGAGCGCTTCCGTCGAGAACCTGCAGGGCGTGCGGGCGCTCTTCGGCCCGGCGACCGAGCCCCGACCCTTCGTCCGGTCGCCCCTGCCGCAGCCTGATGGCCTCGAGCCCGCGGTGGACCTGGGGGAGCTGGTCCGTTTCTTCTCCCACCCGGTCAAGGCCTTTCTCCAGCGGCGGCTGGGCCTGCGGCTCGGGGAGGACGCCTACGGCGTGGAGGAGCGGGAGCCCGTCGCCGTGGCCGGGCTCGACCGGTACCGGGTGGAGGAGGAGCTCACGGCCCGTGCCCTGGCCGGGGGAGATCTGGATGGGGCCTACCCGGTCCTGCGCGCCCAGGGGCGCCTGCCCCCGGGGCGTCCCGGCGAGGTGGCCTTCGAGGTGCTTCGCGGCCGCGTGCGAGGATTCCTGGAGGCGGCGCGGCCCCACCTGGCGGGGGCGGAGCTCCCCCCCCTGGACCTGGACGTGGGGGTGGGGGCGGCGCGGCTCGCGGGGCGCCTCGCCGGGGCGCGCTCCGGCGTGCTCCTGCGCTACCGCTGCGCCCGCCTCAAGGGCAGAGATCTGGTTCGCGCCTGGGTCGAGCACCTGGCCCTGGCGGTTGTCGCCGCCCCGGGATACCCGGAGGAGACGGTCGTGCTCGGCACCGACGAGGGCTGGCGCTTCCGCCGGCCCTCCGACCCGGAGGCGCTCCTGGCCGCCCTCCTGGAGGCCTACGCCCGGGGACTGTGCGCGCCGCTCCCCTTCTTCCCCGAGACCTCCCTGGAGTACGCCCGGCGCTCTCTGGACCCCAAGTACGCCGGCCGGGAGCTCGCGGAGGCCCGGAAGGTGTGGGAGGGCGGGTACCGGAGGCCGGGGGAGGGGAGCGATGCCTACCTGTGTCAGGCCTTCGGGGGTATCGACCCCCTGGACCCACGCGGGCCCCTGGGGGACGGCTTCGAGAGCCTGGCGCTGGCCCTGGGCCGGCCCCTCTTGGAACACCGGGAGGCCCCGTGAGACCGCAGGTCTTCAATCTCGTCCGCGGCCCCCTCGAGGGGCGCAACCTGGTGGAGGCCTCCGCCGGCACGGGGAAGACCTACACCATCGCGGGGCTCTTCGTCCGCCTGCTCCTCGAGGCCCGGCTCGGTGTCGACCAGATCCTCGTGGTCACCTTCACCGAGGCGGCCACAGAGGAGCTGCGCGACCGCATCCGCCGACGCATCCGAGACGCCGTCGAGGCCTTTCGCGCCGGCGAGAGCGGCGGCGACGACCTCCTGGCGGGGCTTCTGTCCGACCCCGCGATCGACCGGGAGTGGGCGGCGGGGTGGCTGAGAAACGCCCTGTGGGGGTTCGACGAGGCGGCCGTCCACACGATCCACGGGTTCTGCCAGCGGGTCCTGGCCGAGAAGGCCTTCGAGTGCGGGGCCCCGTTCGAGGCGGAGGTCACTCCCGACGAGAGCGGGCTCCTGGAGGAGGTGGTCGCGGACTACTGGCGCCGGGAGCTTCACGGTGCCCCTTCGGGGTTCCTCCACTATTTACAGGACCGAAAGGTCACGCTCCAGGCCCTCACTCGCTTCGCCTCCGACTGGGCCGGCGCCCCGAACCTGGCGGTCGTCCCAGAGGGGGCGGTTCCGCCCTCGGCGGAGGGGGAGGCGGCCGTTCGGGAGGCCTACCGCCGGGTGCAGGAGCTCTGGCGGGCCTCGGGCCCCGAGGTTGCCCGGCTCCTGGCCGAGGCCCCCGGGGTGCACCGGGGGAAGTACAAGCCCCGGATGGTCCCCCAGTTCGCCCGGGAGATGGACGTCTTCGCGGCGGCCGGAGACCCCCTCGCCCCCTGCGAGGCCCTGCCGCGGTGGTCGGCCTCGGCGGTGGCGGCGGCGGCCACCAAGGGGTTTGCGCCCCTGGAGCACCCGTTCTTCGAGGCCTGCCAGGAGCTCTTGGAGCTTCGCGACGCCCTGGAGGAGGAGCACGGGGCGCGGCTCCTCGCCCTGAAGCAGGGGCTCCTGGGCTGGGTCCGGCAGGAGCTGCCCCGGTGGAAGGCCCAGCGCAACCTGCGCTCCTTCGACGACCTCCTCCGGGACGTCCACGCCGCCCTCGCGGGACCGGCCGGCCCCGGGCTCGCGGCGGCGCTCTCGGCGCGCTACCGGGCGGCCCTCATCGACGAGTTCCAGGACACCGACCCGGTCCAGTACGAGATCTTCCGGCGGGCGTTCGGGGGAGCAGGGGCGCGGCTCTTCCTCATCGGCGATCCCAAGCAGGCGATCTACAGCTTCCGAGGAGCCGACCTCTTTGCGTATCTCGACGCGGCCCGAGAGGCCGAGGCCCGCTTCACCCTGGACCGCAACTGGCGCTCCACCCCGGACCTCCTGGCGGCCGTGAACGCCCTCTTCGGCCGCCGGGAGGCGCCCTTCCTCTTCGAAGACATCGGGTACCAGGCCGTGCATTCCGGGGAACCCGGGGGCAAGGAGCCCCTGCGCTTCGATGGCGCCCCGGACACGGCCCCGTTCCAGGTGTGGTTCGCGCCCCGGGGCGAGGCCAAGCTCCTGGACAAGGCCTCCGCCTGGGCGGACATCCCCCGGGCGGTGGCCGGGGAGGTGGTGCGCCTGCTGCGGGCCGGGCAGGAGGGCCGGGCGACCATCGGCGGCCGGCCAGTGGCGCCCGAGCACATCGCGTGCCTGGTCCGCACCAACCGCCAGGCCCAGCTCGTGCAGGACGCCCTGCGGGAGGGCGGGGTGCCCAGCGTGATCCACGGCGCCTCGAGCCTCTTCGCCTCCCGTGAGGCCGAGGAGATGCTGCGCCTCCTGGCGGCCCTGGCCGAGCCCGGCCGCGAGGGCCGGGTGCGGGCGGCCCTGGCCACCGACCTCCTGGGGGTGGGGGGGGAGGACCTGAGAATGGCCGTATTGTCAATATATCTGAAATCCTTCATTTTTCCGTATCA
>JAWSUI010000097.1:0-8422 GCA_033551855.1 Deferrisomatales bacterium | reverse complement strand
GGGTGAGCCCGCACACGCTGCGCCACAGCTTCGCGACCCACCTGCTGGCCGGGGGGGCGGACCTGCGGGCGATCCAGGAGCTGCTCGGGCACAAGAGCCTCTCGACCACCCAGAAGTACACCCACGTGGGGATCGAGAAGCTCATCGAGGTCTACGACCGGGCCCACCCCCGGGCGTGAAACCGCTGTCGGACGGGTCGGACGGGATGGACGGGTTCGACCGGGAGGAGGTGCTCATGTTCCACGGGACCACCGTCCTGTGCGTGCGCCGGGACGGCCGGGTGGCCATGGCCGGCGACGGCCAGGTGACCTTCGGCAACACGGTGCTCAAGCGGACGGCCCGCAAGGTGCGGCGCCTGCGCAACGGGAGCGTGATCACCGGTTTCGCCGGCGCCACCGCCGACGCGTTCACCCTGCTGGAGCGCTTCGAGGGCAAGCTCGAGGCCCACCGGGGGAACCTGCAGCGGGCGGCAGTTGAGCTCGCCAAGGACTGGCGCACCGACAAGTACCTGCGCCGGCTGGAGGCCATGCTGCTGGTGGCCGACGCGGAGGCCACCCTGCTGCTGTCCGGCACCGGAGACGTGGTGGAGCCCGAGGAGGGGGTGGTGGCGATCGGCTCCGGCGGGCCCTACGCCCTGGCGGCGGGCCTCTCCCTCCTGGAGCACACGGCCCTGCCGGCGGGCGAGATCGCCCGGCAGGCCCTGCGGACGGCGGCCCGCATCTGCATCTACACGAACGACACGGTGGAGCTCGAGGAACTGGGAGGTTAGTCCATGGCCGCGTTCACCCCCCGAGAGGTGGTCTCGGAGCTCGACCGGTACATCGTAGGCCAGGACAAGGCCAAGCGGGCGGTGGCGATCGCCCTGCGCAACCGGTGGCGCCGCCAGCAGGTGCCCGAGCACCTGCGCGACGAGATCACGCCCAAGAACATCCTCCTCATCGGGCCCACCGGCGTGGGCAAGACCGAGATCGCCCGGCGCCTGGCCCGGCTGGCCGGGGCCCCCTTCGTGAAGGTGGAGGCGAGCAAGTTCACCGAGGTGGGCTACGTGGGCCGGGACGTGGAGAGCATGGTCCGCGACCTCACCCGGGTGGCCGTGGCCATGGTGCAGGAGGAGGAGACCTCCAAGATGGCGGCCCGGGCCGAGGAGCTGGCGGAGGAGCGGCTGCTGGACCTCCTCCTGCCGCGGCGCGCTACCCCCTCGGAGGAGCCGGACCCCACCCGGGAGAAGCTGCGCCAGATGCTGCGGGCCGGCGCCCTGGACGACCGCATGGTGGAGGTGGAGATCACCGCCCAGGCCTCGGGCCCGGGGATGGAGATCTTCACGGGGCAGGGCATGGAGGAGATGGGGATGCAGCTCCAGGACATGCTCGGCAGCTTCTTCCCCAAGAAGAAGAAGCGCCGGACCGTGAAGGTGCCCGAGGCCCTGCAGCTCCTCCGGGAACAGGAGGCCGAGAGCCTGGTGGACCCCGAGCGGGTCACCGAGCTGGCGCTGGACCGGGCGCAGAACCACGGGATCATCTTCATCGACGAGATCGACAAGATCGCCTCCCGGGAGGGGGGGCGGGGGCCCGACGTGTCGCGGGAAGGCGTGCAGCGCGACATCCTGCCCATCGTGGAGGGCTCCACGGTCCACACGAAGCAGGGCACCGTGAAGACGGACCACATCCTGTTCATCGCGGCGGGCGCCTTCCACACGTCCAAGCCCTCGGACCTGATCCCGGAGCTCCAGGGGCGGTTCCCCATCCGGGTGGAGCTCGAGGCCCTGGGAAAGGAAGACTTCGTGCGGATCCTCACGGAGCCCCAGAACGCTCTCACCCGCCAGTACGCGGCGCTGCTGGACACCGAGGGGGTGGAGCTGCGATTCACCGAGGACGCCGTGGACGAGATCGCCGAGATGGCGGTGCAGGTCAACGACAAGACCGAGAACATCGGGGCCCGCCGGCTGCACACCATCCTGGAGCGGGTGGTGGAGGAGCTGAGCTTCCAGGCGCCCGACCTGGACCGCCACAGCGTGGACATCGACCGGGACTACGTGCAGCGCCGCCTCGCCGACGTGGTGGCCGACGCGGACGTGGCGCGGTACATCCTGTGAGACGACAGGATCTGCCCGCCCATTCGTCCCATTGGTCCTATACGTCCCATCGAATCCTGGCGGCGAGCGGACGGTAGGCCCAGGAGCGAAGCCGGTGAGAGAGCTCATCGAGAAGGCCGAGGTGCTCCACGAGGCGCTGCCGTACATCCGGCAGTTCCAGGGGAAGGTGGTGGTGATCAAGTACGGGGGCCACGCCATGGTGGACGAGGACCTGAAGCGGAGCTTCGCCCAGGACGTGGTCCTCATGAAGTACATCGGCATCAACCCCGTGGTGGTGCACGGCGGGGGCCCCCAGATCAACCAGGTGCTGGACCGGATGCGGATCGAGTCCAGCTTCGTCGACGGGATGCGGGTCACCGACGCCCCCACCATGGACGTGGTGGAGATGGTGCTGGTGGGGAAGGTCAACAAGGAGATCGTCAACCTCATCCAGCTCCACGGGGGGCGCGCGGTGGGCCTCTCGGGCAAGGACGGCGGCCTGATCCGCGCCCGGAAGCTCTTCATGCAGAAGAAGATCGATGCCCACCTGCCGCCGGAGATCATCGACATCGGCTCCGTCGGGGAGGTCGAGGCCATCCAGCCCGCCGTCATCGAGACCCTGGACCGGGGGGGCTTCATCCCCGTGATCGCCCCCGTGGGGGTGGGGAAGGACGGGGAGACGTACAACATCAACGCCGACCTCGTGGCCGGCAAGCTGGCCGGGGCGCTGCGGGCCGAGAAGCTGATCCTCCTGACCGACGTGGAGGGGATCCTGGACGGTGGGGGGCAGCTCCTGAGCACCATCCGCCAGGCCGAGGCCCCCGGGCTCGTGGAGCGCCAGGTCATCCGGGGGGGGATGATCCCGAAGCTCCAGTGCGCCCTGGACGCGCTGGACGACGGGGTGCGCAAGGTGCACATCGTCGACGGCCGGGTCCGCCACGCCGTGCTCCTGGAGGTCTTCACCCGGGGCGGCGTGGGCACGGAGATCCTGGGAAGCTGACGATGGCATGGGACGGGATGGTCTGGATGACGGGTTTGGAGGTGGGGAGGGCGGAGACCCCCCCTGATCTCTGAAACGCCCGCCGAATCCCGCAGATCCCGTTATCCCGTCGAACAGTCTTTGCCCCACACGGAGCGCGTGCATGAGCAACCGGGAGATCATCGAGCTCTCTGAGCGCTACCTGATGGCGACCTACGCCCGGTCCCCGGTGGCCCTGGTGCGGGGCCAGGGGGTGCGGGTCTGGGACGCCGACGGGCGCCAGTACTTCGACTTCCTGGCGGGGATCGCGGTCTGCAACCTGGGCCACTGCCACCCGGACGTGGTGGCGGCCATCCGGGAGCAGGCGGGGACCCTGCTGCACGTGTCCAACCTGTACCACATCGAGCCCCAGGCGCGGCTGGCCCAGCTCCTGGTGGAGCACACCTTCGCCGACCGGGCCTTCTTCTGCAACAGCGGGGCCGAGGCGAACGAGGCGGCGATCAAGCTCGCCCGGAAGTACCAGAAGGACCGGGGGCACGGCCGGCGGACCGAGATCGTCTCGGCCACCATGAGCTTCCACGGCCGCACCCTCGCCACCCTGACGGCGACCGGCCAGGCCAAGGTGCGCACCGGGTTCGACCCCCTGCCCGGGGGCTTCAGCTACGTGCCCTACGACGACATCGAGGCCCTCGCGGACGCCGTGGGGCCCCAGACGGCCGCCGTCCTCCTCGAGCCCATCCAGGGGGAAGGGGGGATCCGGGTGCCCGAGCCGGGGTACCTCCCGCAGGTCCGCGAGCTGTGCGACGCCCGGGGGGCTCTCCTGATCTTCGACGAGGTCCAGACCGGCATGGGCCGCACGGGAACCTTCCTGGCCTGCGAGCAGGAGGGCGTGGCCCCGGACCTCTGCTCCCTGGCAAAGGGACTCGGGGGCGGGGTGGCCATCGGGGCACTCCTGGCCACCGAGGAGACCGCCGAGAGCTTCGGCCCGGGCACCCACGCCTCGACCTTCGGGGGGAACCCCCTGGCAGCGGCGGCAGCCCTGGCGGCGGTACGCACCTTGCTGGGAGACGGCATCCTCCCCCACTGCCGCCGCATGGGGGCCTACCTGACGTCGGGCCTGCGGGCGGCCGTCGCCTCCCACCCCGCGGTGGCTTCGGTGCGCGGGCGGGGCCTCCTGGTCGGCGTCGAGCTGGCCCCGGGGTACCCGGCGGCCCACGTGGTGCGGGAGCTGCTGGAGCGGGGCTTCCTCACCGGGACCGCCGGGGAGGGGGTGCTGCGGCTGGCCCCCCCCCTGATCGTCGAGCGGGAGGAGATCGACGCCCTCTTGGCGGCCCTCGGGGAGACCCTCTCGAGCCTCTGAACGGCAGCGGCGCCCTGGCCGCGGAAGGAGCCTCCATGCCCAGGCACCTGCTCCGCCTGACCGATTTCAACCGGCGAGAGCTTCTCGCCGTGCTCGACCTGGCACGGGACCTGAAGGCCCGCCTGGCCCGGGGCGAGCCTCACCGGCTGCTGGAGGGGAAGACCCTCGCCATGCTCTTCGAGAAGAGCTCGACGCGCACCCGGGTCTCCTTCGAGGTCGGGATGTTCCACCTGGGGGGGCAGGCCCTGTTCCTCTCCCCGCGCGACACGCAGATCGGCCGGGGAGAACCCCTCCAGGACACGGCACGCGTGCTCTCCCGGTACGTGGACGGGGTCATGGTGCGGACCTTCTCCCAATCGCTCCTGGAGGAGCTCGCGCGCTGGTCCGGCGTGCCGGTGATCAACGGGCTGACCGATCTCTTCCACCCCTGCCAGGTGCTGGCAGACCTCCTCACGATCGCGGAGCGCCGCGGGAACCTGGAGGGCTTGCGGGTGGCGTGGGTCGGGGACGGGAACAACATGGCCCACTCCTGGATCAACGCCGCCGGGGTCCTGGGTTTCCGCCTGCGCCTGGCCTGCCCCGAGGGCTACCGGCCGGTGCCGGAGGTGCTGGAGGCCGCCCGGGCGGCGGGGGCGGACGTGGCCGTGGTGCGGGACCCTCGGGAAGCCGCCCGGGGGGCCCACGCCGTGAACACCGACGTGTGGGCGTCCATGGGCCAGGAGGCCGAGCAGGAGTTGCGTGCCCGCTCCTTCCAGGGGTACACGGTGGATGCGTCGGTCATGGGGGCGGCCGACCCCTCGGCGGTGTTCCTCCACTGCCTGCCCGCCCACCGGGGGGAAGAGGTGACGGCCGAGGTCCTCGAGGGGCCCCAGTCCGCCGTCTGGGACGAGGCCGAGAACCGGCTCCACGTGCAGAAGGCCGTCTTGGTCACGCTGCTGGGGACGGGTTGAGGGCTGTTCGATGTCAAGAGCTGTGCGAGGTGAAGGGCTGTTCGAGGTGAAGGGCTGTTCGATGTGAAGAGCTGTGCGAGGTGAAGAGCTGTGCGAGGTGAAGGGCTGTGCGAGGTGAAGGGCTGTGGAAACATCGAACATCGCACATCGAACATCGAACATCGCACTTAGAACATCGAACTTCGCACATCGAACGCCAACGGACCATCCACAAGGAACGTACCATGGCCAAGAAGAGCGTGAAGAAGGTGGTCCTGGCATACTCCGGCGGGCTCGACACGTCGGTGATCCTGAAGTGGCTCATCGAGGAGTACGGCTGCGAGGTGGTGTGCTTCGCCGCGGACCTGGGGCAGGGCGAGGAGCTCACGGGGCTGGACGAGAAGGCCCGAAGGACCGGCGCCTCCAAGATCTACGTCGAGGACCTGCGGGAGGAGTTCGTCCGGGATTTCGTCTTCCCCATGTTCCGGGCCGGGGCCGTGTACGAGGGCGCGTACCTGCTGGGCACGTCCATCGCCCGGCCCCTGATCGGCAAGCGCCTCGTGGAGATCGCCGAGACCGAGGGCGCGGACGCGATCTCCCACGGCGCCACGGGCAAGGGCAACGACCAGGTCCGGTTCGAGCTGACGGCCTACGCCCTCCAACCCGACATCCGGATCATCGCCCCGTGGAGGGAGTGGACGCTCAACTCCCGGGAGAGCCTGATCGAATACGCGCGGACCCACGGGATCCCGGTGCCGGTCAGCAAGGCCAAGCCCTACTCGAGCGACAGGAACCTCCTGCACATCTCCTTCGAGGGGGGCATCCTGGAGGACCCGTGGCGGGAGCCCACCGAGGACATGTTCGTCCTGTCCGTGAGCCCCGAGAAGGCGCCGGACCGGCCGGAGTACGTGGAGGTGGAGCTCGAGGGCGGCAACGGGGTGGCGGTCAACGGCGAGCGGCTGGCCCCGGCGCCCCTGCTGGCCCGGCTCAACGAGATCGGCGGCCGCCACGGCGTCGGCCGGGTGGACATCGTGGAAAACCGCTTCGTGGGCATGAAGAGCCGCGGCGTCTACGAGACCCCCGGCGGCACCCTCCTGCGGGCCGCCCACCAGGCGGTGGAGAGCCTGACCCTGGACCGGGAGGTCCTGCACCTGAGGGACTCGCTGGTGCCGCGCTACGCCGCCCTGGTGTACAACGGGTTCTGGTTCGCCCCCGAGCGGGAGGCCCTGCAGACCTTCATGGACGAGGCCCAGCGGGAGGTGACGGGCACGGCCCGCCTCAAGCTCTACAAGGGCAGCTGCACGGTCGTGGGGCGCAAGAGCCCCCGGAGCCTCTTCGACCCCGAAACGGCCACCTTCGAGGCCGACAGCGTCTACGACCAGGCCGACGCCACCGGCTTCATCCGGCTCAACGCCCTGCGGCTGCGGACGCTGAAGAAGCTGCGGGGCTGAGCCGGTCTCGGCGGGGCAAGCCCCGCCCTGCGGCACGGTGAAACATTCTGACGGCGGACAGCGGGCCGCTGGCCGCCGTCCGCGGAGCAGACGGATGTCCGACAAACCCTGGGGCGGCAGGTTCCGGGAGGAGACCCTCCGGATCGTGGAGCGCTTCACGGCCTCCATCGGGTTCGACCGGCGGATGTACCGCCAGGACATCCGGGGCTCCCAGGCCCACGCGCGGATGCTCGCGGCGGTGGGGGTCCTGACCCCGGAGGAGGCCGAGACCCTGGTCTCGGGGCTCGACCGGGTGCTCTCCGAGATCGAGGGGGGCACGTTCGCCTTCCGGGATGCGGACGAGGACATCCACATGGCGGTGGAGAAACGCCTCACCGAGCTGGTGGGCCCGGTCGGGGGGAAGCTCCACACCGGCCGGAGCCGCAACGACCAGGTGGCCCTGGATCTGCGGCTCTACCTGGCCGACGAGACGGAAGGGGTCCTGGACCTCCTGCGGGGGCTGTGCGAGGCCTTCCTGGGGCGGGCCGAGGCCGAGGCCGACCTCCTCCTGCCGGGCTACACCCACCTGCAGCGCGCCCAGCCCGTGACCTTCGGGCACCACTGGCTCGCCTACTTCGAGATGTTCCTCCGGGACGCCGAGCGCTTTCGCGACGCGCTGCCCCGCCTGCGGCGCTCTCCCCTGGGGGCGGGGGCCCTGGCGGGATCCCCCTACCCCCTGGACCGGGAGCGGGCGGCCCGGGACCTGGGGTTCCCCGAGGTGTGCCGGAACAGCCTGGACGCCGTCTCCGACCGGGATTTCGCGTTGGAGTTCCTCTTCGGGGCCTCGGTGGCCATGACCCACCTCTCCCGGCTGTCCGAGGAGCTGGTCCTGTGGTCCAGCCAGGAGTTCGGGTTCGTGGAGCTCTCCGACGGGTTCTGCACAGGGTCGTCCATCATGCCCCAGAAGAAGAACCCGGACGTGCCCGAGCTCCTGCGGGGAAAGGCCGGGCGCGCCGTGGGGAACCTGGTGGCGCTCCTGACCACCCTGAAGGCCTTGCCGCTGGCCTACAACAAGGACATGCAGGAGGACAAGGAGCCCGTCTTCGACTCCCTGGACACGGTGACGGGGAGCCTGGCGATCGCGGTCGAGATGGTCCGGAGCCTACGGGTCCGGCCCGAGCGGGCGAGGGAAGCCCTCCGGGCGGGGCACCTCACGGCGACGGACCTGGCGGACTACCTCGTCGGCAAGGGCCTGCCCTTCCGCCAGGCCCACGAGGTGGTGGGGCGCATCGTGGGCCACCTGGAGGCGGCCGGGGGGAGTCTGGACGAGCTGCCCCTCGACGTGCTCCGCTCCTTCTCGGAGCGGATCGGGGACGACGTGTACGCCGTGCTCGACCCCCGGGCCAGCGTGGCGGCCCGCAAGGCCCTGGGGGGGCCGAACCCGGAGAACGTCCGGCGGGAGGCCCGGGAGGGGTGGGCGCGCCTGGACGCCGTCTGGCCCCGCAGGGCGTGACGTGGCGACCGGTCCGTGGGACGCGGGGCAGGGGCTGCCGCTGGCCCGGGCGCGGGGACGAAGACGCGGGGCAGGGGCCGCCCTGCCGGCGCTGCTGGTGCTGCTGGTGCTCGGCACGCTGTCCTGCGGGCGCCGGGGCG
>JAWSUI010000096.1:0-8926 GCA_033551855.1 Deferrisomatales bacterium | reverse complement strand
GGGGGTCGAGGACACCTTCCTGCTGGGAGAGACCGGCGCGCGCCCCCTGGCGGCGATCCCCCTCGACCTGATCCAGGCGTGATGCGGTCTTTCCCCGCGGGGGGGCCCCCGGGCACCCCGTGCCGCACCGCTCCCTGGATTCGGGGGTGGGCCTGTGGTAGAGGAGATGCCGCGATCCGGGCCTTGCACGGGCCCCCGCACCGGGGGTGCCGTCCGAGCGCCCCCCAACCACCGGAGCACTCCGATGTCGCGCGAGACCCTCCCGGGCTTGCTCCCGCCGGGGGACAGCTACCTCTCCGGCAACGAGGCCGCGGCCGAAGGGGCCCTGGCGGCCGGGTGCGACTTCTACGCCGGGTACCCCATCACCCCCTCGAGCGAGGTGATGGAGCGGATGGCCGAGCGTTTTCACGAGCTCGGGCGCACGTTCGTCCCCATGGAGGACGAGATCGGGTCCATCTGCGCCGTTCTGGGGGCGGCGTGGGCGGGGGCGCGGGCCATGACCGCCACCTCGGGGCCGGGGTTCAGCCTCATGATGGAAGGGTTGGGGTACGCGGCCTTCACCGAAACCCCGGTGGTGATCGTCGACGTCCAGCGGGCCGGCCCCTGCACGGGCCAGGCGACCCGCGTGGGCGCGGGCGACATCATGCAGGTCAAGTGGGGCTCCCACGGCGATTACCAGCCCATCGCGCTCTCCCCCTGGTCGGTCCAGGAGATGTTCGATCTGACCGTGCGCGCCTTCGACCTGGCCGAGCGCTACCGGGTGCCGGTGGTGCTGCTGGCGGAAGAGTCCGTGGGGCACCTGAAGGAACGGGTGACCCTTCCGGCCGCCGTCGAGGTGACGCGCCGAAACCGGGACCCCGCGGGAACCCCCTTCGGCGCCGACGCCCCCGACGGCGTGCCCCCCATGCCGGCCTTCGGGGACGGAGCGCGGCTCCTGGTCACCGGCTCCACCCACGACGCCCGGGGCTTTCGGCGCACCGAGGACGGGACCGTCCACGAGCGGCTGGTCCGGCGCATCCACCGCAAGGTCCTCGACCACCGGGCCGAGATCTGCCGGACGCGGGCGCACTTCGTCGAGGATGCCGAAGCGGCGGTGGTCGCCTACGGCTTCACGGCCCGCTCGAGTCTGCGCGCCGTGAAGGACCTGCGGGTTCGCGGGGTGCGGGTGGGGCTCCTGCGCCTCGAGACCCTGTGGCCGTTCCCAGAGGAGGAGGTGGCCGAGGTGGGCCGCCGGGTCCGGTGCCTCCTGGTCCCGGAGATGAACCTGGGCCAGGTCGAGGGCGAAGTCCGGAAGGTCGCCCGGTGCCGGGTGGAGGGCTACCACCAGGTCGACGGGGCCGCCATCCGCCCCGCGGCCCTGGTTCGATGGGCCGAGCAGGTGCTCTGATAGCCCGCGACATGTCCGCCTACCTCCGGGAGGAGGTCCGCGCCACCCCCTTCTGCCCCGGGTGCGGCCACGGCATCCTCATGGGGGCCCTGCTGCGGGCCTTGGACGAGCTGGGTCTCGACATGGAACGGACCCTGTTCGTCTCCGGCATCGGCTGCGCGGCCTGGATCCCCTCGCCGCACTTCCGGGCCGACACCCTGCACACCCTCCACGGCCGGGCGCTGGCCTTCGCCACCGGGGCGAAGCTCTACAACCCCGAGCTCACCGTCCTGGTGGTGAGCGGCGACGGCGACATCTCGGCCATCGGCGGCAACCACCTGATCCACGCCGCCCGGCGCAACCTCGACGTCACGGTGATCTGCGCCAACAACGCGATCTACGGGATGACGGGGGGGCAGGTTGCGGCCACCACCCCGGTGGGCGCGTTCACCGCGACGACCCCGGGGGGCAACCCCCACCGGCCCTTCGACCTCGCCCGGCTGGTGGCGGCGGCCGGCGCGGCCTTCGTCGCCCGCTACGCCGTCGTGCAGCCCCGGCTCCTCCAGGAGGCGATCTGCCGGGGCCTGCGGACACCGGGGTTCTCCTTCGTCGAGGCGGTCAGCCCGTGCCCGACGCAGTTCGGCCGCCGCAACGCGCTGGGGGACGCCGCCGATCACCTCAAGCACCTCCAGGGCTTGCTCGTGTCCCGGGAGGAGGCCCGGCGACTGACGGCCGACGAGCTCCGGTCCCGGGTCGTCTACGGGGAGCTCACCGATGCGTGAGGCGGTCCGGGTGCGGTTCTGCGGAACGGGAGGCCAGGGGGTCCTTCTCATGGGGAGCCTGCTGGGGGACGCGGCGGTCCGCGACGGCCTGTGGGCGGGGGGCTCGAGCACCTACGGAACCCAGGCCCGGGGCGGCGCGTGCCGCGCCGACGTGGTCCTGGCCCGGGAGGCGGCCGACTATCCCCACGTGGACGAGGCCGACCTCCTCGTGGCCATGTCCCAGGAGGCCTACGCCGCCTGGCTCCCCGAGGTCCGCCCCGACGGCCTGGTGCTCTGTGACCATCCCCCCGTGGTGCCCGTCCCGGGCGACGCCCGGCTCCACCTGCGGGTGCCGGCCACCCGGACCGCCGTCGAGGCCCTCGGGATCCGGCAGGCGGCCAACGTGGTCCTCGCGGCGACCGCGGTGGCCCTGACCCGGCTGATCGCCGAGGAAGCCTTCACGAGCGCCGTGGAGGCCGGGGCCCCGCCGGGGTTCCGGGAAACCAACCGCAGGGCCCTGGCGGCGGGGTTCTCCTTGGGGCACGCCGCGCGGGGGGAGGCGGGCGTGGCGCTGGCCGCCTGGGCGGAGCGGCTGGGGCTCCCGGGGCAGGAGGGGTAGGGGATGTCCCTCGGCAGGAGCCACCGGCCGGTGGTGGACCCCGGGGCCTGCCAGGTGTGCGGGGCGTGTGCCCGGGGCTGCCCGGCCGAGGTGCTGCCGGAGCTGCGGGGAGAGCAGGACACCCTTCGGGGCGCCCTGTACACGAAGACCCCTCTGGCCGCAACGGAGCGGCTCCCCCCCTGCCGGGCCGCCTGCCCCCTGGGCCAGGACGTGCGCGGGTACGTGGGGCACCTGGCAAGGGGCCGGTGGAAGGAGGCCCTCCTGACGATCCGTCGGGACAACGCCCTTCCGTCGGTGTGCGGAACCCTCTGCCACCACCCGTGCCAGGGGGAGTGCCTGCGCGGTGCCGTCGACAGCCCCGTCGCCATCCGCCGCCTCAAGCTCCTGGCCGTCCGGTACGAGCGAGAGCACGGGCAGGACGTCGTGGCGGCCCTCGCGGCGAGGAAGGCCCCCGCGAACGGGCTGCGGGTCGCGGTGGTCGGCTCGGGCCCCGCGGGGCTCGCCGCCGCCTACGATCTGGTCCTGGGAGGGTGTCGGGTCGAAGTCCTCGAGGGGGGCGACGAGCCCGGCGGCCTGTTGAGCCAGGCGATCCCCGACTTCCGTTTCCCCCGCGAGGTCCTCGCCCACGAGCTCTCGTTCCTGGCGCGCCTGGGGATCTCGGTGGAGACCCGTAGCCGGGTCGCCGACCCCGCGGCCCTGGCCGCCCTGCTGGCCCGCCACGACGCCGTGATCCTCGCCTTCGGGGCGGGGAGCGGGGTGCCTCTGGGAATCCCGGGCTGGGAGGGGGAGGGGTGTCTCGACGCCCTCTCGTACCTCCGCGGGGTCCGGCGGGGGCAGGCGCCGTCCCTGGAGGGGCCCGTGGTGGTCGTCGGTGGGGGGAACGTCGCCCTCGACGCCGCCCGGGCCGCCCGGCGCGCCGGGGCGGCCCGGGTCACGGTCGCCTACCGGCGAGGGCGTTCCGAGATGCCGGCCGCCCCCGAGGAGGTGGCCGAGGCCGAGGCCGAGGGGATCCGCTTCATCTTCCGCGTGCTTCCCGCGGTGGTAGAACGGAGCGAAGAAGGCCCTGCCGTCCTGCGGTGCGTCGAGACCGGACCGGGGGTGGCCGACGCCGACGGCAGAGCCGGGGTGGTCGTCACCGACCGGCAGGTGCTCTTCGAGGCGCGTTGGGTGCTCGCCGGCGTGGGGCAGACCCCCGAGCACCCCTGCCTGCCGGCGGAGGCCCTGCACGGAGACGGGCGGCTGCGTCTGGACGGGAGCGGCCAGGTGGCGGGGCGGCGGGGGCTCTTCGGCGCCGGCGACGCCGTCAGCGGCCCCTCTTACGTGGTCGCGGCGATGGCTTCGGGCCGTGCCGCGGCACGCGGCGTGCTGGCTCACCTGGGGGAGGCCCCATGACCGCCCTCAACCGGGACTGCTCCCTGGAAGCCCTGGCCCTCGCCGGGCGGGGGGAGGCGCTCCCCGCCGAGCCCGGGCTCGCCGAGGTGCTCGAGCAGGCCTCCCGGTGTCTGGGCACCCGTTCCTGCGAGGCCTGCGACACCTGCCGGCTGCTCTGCCCCGACCTCGCCGTCACCCGCGACCCCGGCTCGGGGCGCATCCTCATCGACCTCGACTACTGCAAGGGGTGCGGCATCTGCGCCGCCTTCTGCCCCCGCGGCGCCATCCGGATGGTGCCCGAGTAGGGCGGCCCCCCGCCCCCTCGAGACCCTCCAACGCCCAGGCCGGGCAGGGGCGCCGGATATCCGCCCGCGGAGCGGTCCGACGGGGCGCTACACGGCGTTCCGGAGGGACGCCACGTCGGCGGAGACGATCCGGGCCAGGTTCCGGGTGATCTTCTCGGGCGGCCAAGCCCACCAGGCGATCCGAAGCAGTTGCTCCACGACCTCTTCGGGGAACCGCCGCCGGACCACCCGTGCCGGGTTGCCGGCGACGACCGCGTAGGGGGGTACGTCGGCAGCAACCACGGCAAGGGCGGCGACGACGGCCCCGTCGCCGACCTGCACCCCGGGCAGGACGCTGGAGCGGTATCCCAGCCACACGTCGTTGCCCACCACCGTGTCGCCCCGGCTCGGCTCCTCCCCGGCGTCCTGCGTCGCTTCCCAGCCGGACCCGAAGATCTCGAAGGGGTGGGTGGAGATCCCTCCCAGCCGGTGGTTGGCCCCGTTCATGAGGAACGTGACACCAGCGGCGATGGCGCAGAACCGGCCGATGATCAGGCGGTCCCCGACGAAGGGGTAGTGGTACAGGACGTTCCGCTCGAAGCCCTCCGGGTTCGCGGGGTCGTCGTAATAGGTGTACTCGCCCACCTGGATGTCGGGGTTCGTCACGATGTTCCGGAGAAAACACACCCGGGGGAAGGCGGGGATGGGATGGGTGCAGGTCGGGTCGGGTCCGTTCACGGTTCCCCCGCGGTGCATTGAGGCGGCCCTCGGCAGGTGTCGGTGGAGAACATGCTACGGCAGCCCCCCGCCCCAACCCCTTCCGTGAAGACCCCCCCCGGGGGAGGGGCCGGAACCTGGCCCCCTGCTGCACGAACACGACGGGGCCCGGGGCCTCCTGGCGATTCCGCGGTCTTCGCGGTACTTTGTCGGAGGGGGGGTGCGGGGACGCACCCGGCGGGGACCGGGAGCCCCGCGTCGACCGGGGGGCGAAGGGAAACGTGTCGGGGGGAGAGGAGGTCCTGTGGGCACGAGCGGGGACCAGGGTGCGACGCAGCGCCCGGAGGAGCCGCGGTCCGGTGCCCGGGTCCGTGAGGTGCCGGGGGGGCTTGGGGAGCCGGAGCGGTCCTTGGAGGAGCTCCTGCAGGACGAGCCACGCTTTCGGGCCACCTTCGAACAGGCCGCCGTGGGCATGGCCCACGTCTCCCTGGACGGACGGTTCCTGCGGGTGAACGACAGGCTCTGCGAGATCACCGGCTACCCCCGGGCGGAGCTCGTGGGCCGGGCCTTCCCGGAGATTACCCACCCCGAGGATCTGCCGGAGGACCTGGGCCGGGCCGAGAGCCTCGGGCGGGGCGAGATCGACCGCTACCGCATGGAAAAGCGGTACCTGCGAAAGGACGGGACCGCGGTCTGGGTGGAAGCTCCACGGCTCCCTGCTGCGGGACGAGGTGGGCGCCCCGGTGTGTTTCGTCGCGGTCATCCACGAGATCGGCGAGCGGAAACGCATGGCGGCCGAGCTCCGGGAGCACTGGAGGCGCATTTCCCTCGCCGAGCGGGTCGCCCGCTTCGGCACGTGGGAGCGCAGCCTCACGGGGCCCGGCGGGTGGTGGTCCCCCGAGTGCTACCGGATCTTCGGTGTCGCGGAAGGCTCTTTCGAGCCGTCCTACGAGAACTTCCTGCGGCTGGTGCATCCGGACGACCGCGCCGGCCTGCAGGCTGCCGTAGAGGCGTGCGTGGAGGCAGGCGGCCGCCTCCGCCGGGAGTACCGGATCGTGCGGCCCGACGGTGCCGAGCGCACCCTCCACTCGGCCTCCGTGGTGCTGCGCGGCCGGGACGGGCGTGCCGAAAAGCTCCTGGGGGCGATCCACGACGTCACCGCACTTCGGCGTTCGGAGGAGGATGTCCGGGAGAGCGAGCGCCGCCTGCGGACCCTGGCGGACGCCATGCCCCAGCTCGTCTGGACCGCCCGGCCCGACGGAGGGGTCGACTACTGCAACACTCGGCTCGAGGAGTACGCGGACATCTCGCGCTCCCCCGAGGGCATCTGGAACTGGGCGCCCCTGATCCACCCCGAAGACCTGGAGCGTACCGAGAGGGCGTGGTGCGCGGCCGTGCAGGGGAGCGAGGTCTACCAGGTGCAGCACCGGGTGCGCCGGCGGGATGGCGCCTACGGCTGGCACCTCACCCGCGCCGTGCCATGGCTCGACGACCGGGGCCGGGTGGTCCGGTGGTTCGGCACCACGACCGACATCGGCACCCTCAAGGCGGCCGAGGCGGATCTGCGCCGGGCCCGGGACGCCGCCCAGGCCGCTGCCGAGGCCAAGAGCCGCTTCCTGTCCAACATGAGCCACGAGATCCGCACGCCCCTGGGAGGCGTCCTGGGGATGGCCGAAATCCTGGCGGGAACCTCCCTGAGCCCGGAGCAGCGCGAGTGCGTGGAGGCGATCCGGCTCTCCGGGAACGTCCTCCTGGGCATCGTCAACGACGTGCTCGACTTCAGCCGCATCGAGTCCGCGGGTGTGGCCCTGGACTCGGTTTCCTTCGGTCTGCGTCAAACCCTGGAAGACACCGTGCACCTCCAAGCCGAGGCCGCCCACGCCAAGGGCGTGGAGCTCTGCTGCCGCGTGGGGCGGGAGGTCCCAGCCCTCGTGCGGGGCGACCCGGTGCGCCTCCGGCAGGTCGTCTTCAACCTGGTGGGAAACGCCGTGAAGTTCACCGAGCGCGGGCAGGTGGTCGTGCGGGCGGCACTGGAGGAGGTTGCGGGGGGCGCGGCCGTGGTGCGGGTGGAGGTGGAGGACACGGGGGTGGGGATTCCCTCGGCTGCCCAACCCTTCCTGTTCGAGGCCTTTACCCAGGCCGACGCGTCCACGACCCGCCGGTTCGGGGGGACGGGCTTGGGCCTGGCGACCTCCAGGCGCCTCGTGGAGGCCATGGGCGGCGAGATCGGGTTCCGCAGCGCCGAGGGCCGCGGCTCCACCTTCTGGTTCACCGTGCGTGTGACACCCGAGTCCGGGCCCGCGGAGGCAGAGCCGTCCCTGGCGGGCATCCAAGCCCTCGTGGTCGTGCCCAACTCCGTGAGCCGTGAATTTCTTCGGGACCGGCTCGCGGCCTGGGGCGCCCAGGCCGCCGGGGCGGCCGGCCGGGAGGAGGCGGTGCGAGTCGCCGGGCGGGCAGTGGAGGAAGGTCGCCCGTTCCGGATGGCCTTCGTCGAAATGGATCTGCCCGACGGCAGCGGCCTGGGGCTGGCCCGGGAGCTCGGAAGCCTCGAGGCCGGGGCCGCCGCCGTTGCGCTCCTCGCGCCCTTCACGACCCTCGGTCTTGCGGCAAAGGCCCGGGAGGAGGGCGGGCTCCGCGTCCTCTGGAAGCCGGTCCGGGAGAAGGACCTGAGCCGGTGCGTGACGTCGATGCTGGGGGCAGGATGCCAGCCCGCTGCCGAGGAAGAAGAGGCCGTCGCCCCTCCCGCGGCCTCCACGCCCCGGGGGCGCGTCCTCCTGGCGGAGGACGACCCCATCAACCGGATGGTGGTGGTGCGTTTCCTGGATCGGCTCGGCTTCCGGACCGACGTGGCGGAGGACGGCTCCGCTGCGGTGGCTGCCGCGCTCTCGGCGGCCTACGACCTGATCCTGCTGGACTGGCAGATGCCCGGGATGGACGGGCTCGCCGCGGCGCGGGAGATCCGCCGGCGGGAGGGCCCGAACCGCGGCGTGCCCATCGTCGCCCTTACGGCCCACGCACTGGGCGAGCATCGGGTGGCGTGCCTGGCGGCCGGCATGGACGACTACCTGAGCAAGCCCGTGGAATTCGGGGACATCTCCCATGTGCTGGACCGGTGGACCCGCCCTGCGGAGGAGGGCGCCCCGGAGTGGTTCGCGGGGCTGGAGGCGCGCATGGGCAAGCTCGCCGCAGCTCTGCCCCCGGAGGTCTTCGACAATCTCGCGGACCTCTTCCCTCGGGAAGCCCGGGGCCTCCTGAGGGCGCTGTCCGGAGCCGTGGGGCGCTCCGACGCGGCCGAGACGGCCCGGCACGCCCACACGCTGCGGGGCTCCTGCAGCCACTTCGGGACGGACCGGCTCCTGGAGATCGCCGCCGGCCTGGAGGCGCGGGCGGCGGAGGGCAGCCTGGAGGGGGCCGAGGAGGCCCTGGCCGGTCTCTCGCGGGAGTTGGACCGCGTGGAGCCCTACCTCGAGGCCAGGAAGGCAGGCCGAGGAGGGTAGGGCGGACCGACTCGGCGCCGCCCGAGCGGTCTGCCGGTCTGCCGTGGCCCGCACCTTCCGCAGCGGTTTCGGCGCCAACCCCGTCCCGGTTGGAGGCGGGGGCAGTTCTCAACGCCGCCCCGACAGGCCCCGGGTTTGGACAGCTCCGCCCTGGCCCGGGGATGGACGTTCTCGGTCGCATTTGCCGTGCCCTTTCCCCCCAAGCCCCGTCCCCAGAAGTGTAGGGGCTCCGGGCCTTCGACAAGCTGGTCTTCTACGAGAGGCAGAGGTGTCAGACCTACACAATTCACGTTTGGAGGTAGACTGACGAA
>JAWSUI010000095.1:0-8964 GCA_033551855.1 Deferrisomatales bacterium | reverse complement strand
TACCCCGCCCCCCGTCCCCCGTCCCCCGTCCCCCGTCCTCTCTCCTCTGGTACTGTCCCCCTCCTCCGTCAACGGTCACGGCAGCAGCGCCTCGAACCGTGCGAGGGCGTCGGGGTCGCGGGCGAGGGCTTCGCGGGCGAGGGGGGCGAGGCCGGAGGCGGCGGCGGTGCGGGCCAGGGCGCGGGGGTTGGCCTCCCAGGACCGCAAGAGCTGGCTGCGCACCAGGTCGGCGAAGTCCGGGTCCCAGTAGTCCCGGCTGCGGGCGGCGAGTTCCAGGCGCCAGTTGAGGAGGTCGGGCTGGGCGGGGGCGGCGTAGACGCTCATCCGCAGGGCGGCCACCACTGCGGGCGAGGGGCCGTGCAGGCCGTGGCGCAGGTAGGCCAGCCGGGCCCAGGCGTGGGCGTCGGCCGGGTCCCGGGCCAGGGCGCTCTCCGCGTCGGGGAGGGCCGCGGCCAGCAGCTCCACCCGCTCGGCGAGGGGGCGGTCGGGGTCGGCCGTCAGGGGCACGGCCAGAAGCGACCGGTAGTGGAGGCTCCGGCCGGGGAGGAGGGCTTCCTCCGGGTCGGGGGCGCGCTCCCAGGCCGCGTGCAGGGCCTCCGGGGGCACTTCCTTGCCCTGGAGGAGCAGGCGCTCCACCAGGAACACCGGCCAGGCCCTCCCCTCGGCGGCGAGCCAGACCGCGGCCCCGGCCAGGGCGGCCAGGGCCGCCGCGACGACCAGGCAGGCCTCCCGGCGGGTCACGGGTTCAGGGGGCGGGAGGCCGGACCGGCCGCACACCGGCTGGGCGCGGGCCGGGCGCGGGCCGCAGAAGCCCGCGACGCCGGCTCCGGCCGGAGGCCGGGGCGCGAAGACAGCAGCCGCACCCCCTCCCCCTCGAGCACCGCGCAGGTGAGGGTCCCGGTGGCGTAGGCCCCGGTGTCGAGGCCGATCCGGTGGGGCCGCAGCTCCGGGCGGGGGCAGATGCTGTGGCCGTGGACCACCCGCGCCCCGAAGGGCTCCCGGCAGTAGACGAACTCCTCCCGGATCCAGAGCAGGTCCTCCAGCGCCTGGTCCTCCAGGGGGACCCCCGGCCGCACCCCGGCGTGGCAGAAGAAGTAGTCTCCCACCCGCAGGCTCGCCCGCAGCCCCCGGAAGAACTCCCGGTGGGCCTCCGGAAGGGCCTCCCGCAGGGCGTCCCGGGCCGCGCGGGCCTTCTCCGGCGAGAACCCGGAGGCCGGGGGGGCCACCCGGTAGCTGAGCAGCGTCGTCTGCCCCCCCACCGCGAGCCAGGCTCCCAGGGCCGAGGGGTCGTCGAGGAAGCGCAGAAGCAGGTCCTCGTGGTTGCCCCGCAGGTGCACGGCCCGGAACCCCTCGGGCGGGCCCGCGAGGAGCAGGTCTACCGCCTGCCGCGTCAACGCCCCCCGGTCGATGTAGTCGCCCAGGTAGACCACCAGGTTTTCGCGGGGCGGGGTCTCCCGGCCGCCGGCCCGGGCGGCGTCGCGCACGATCTCCCGGTGGAGCGCCACCAGCAGGTCCGCCCGGCCGTGCACGTCTCCCACCGCGTACACCCGGGTCCCTTCGGGGATCCGGTAGGCGGGCCGGGGGGCGCGCTTCTTCCAGGGCAGCAGGAAAGACCACATGGCGGCGTCGGCCCTCACTCTCGGTAGTACTTCCGGTAGCGGCCGTAGTAGTACCCGTAGGCCCCGTAGCCGTACTTGGCCTGCCGGCGCACGTTCACCCGGTCCAGCACGACCCCGTTGACCCGGATGTTGAGGGCCTCCATCTGCCGCAGGGCGGCCCGCACCGTCTCCCGCGGGGTCTCGGCCCAGCGCACCACGAAGAGCACCGCGTCCACGGCCCGGGTGAGGGGCCAGGCGTCCGAGACCCCCATCACCGGCGGGGTGTCGACGAGCACCAGGTCGTAGATCTTCGCGAGCTCCGAGATGAGCTTGGCCATGCGGCGCGAGCCCAGCAGCTCGGCGGCGGCGGGGGTCTTCCCGTGGGCCGCGAGCACGTGCAGGCCGCTCGCCGCGTCCACCCCCACGGCGTCGCGCACCGACGACGCCCCGGTCAGCACCTCCTCGAGCTTGTGCAGGGACCGGGCCTCTGGCAGCTTCTCCGCCTGCACCGGCCGGCGCAGGTCCGCGTCGACGACGATGGTCTTGGTCCCCGAGGCGGCGGCCATCCGGCCCAGGGCCAGGCAGAAGGTGGACTTGCCCTCCCGGGGGAGCGAGGAGGTCACGAGCACGGTCTTGGGCGGCTGGTCCACGTTGGAGAGCTGGATCGCCGTGCGGATCCCCCGCAGCGACTCCGCGAAGGACGAGAAGGGCTTCTCGAGCACGTAGTTCTCCGGGCGCCCCTTGCCGGTCCCCAGGGCCGGGATCATGCCCAGCACGGGCACCCCGGTGAGCTGCTCCACCTGGTCGCCGGTGCGGAAGCCCCGGTCCAGGGTCTCCAGCAGGAAGGCTGCCATCACGGCGAGCATCAGGGCGGCGACCGCGCCGAGCCCGAGCACCAGGGCCTTCCTCGGGTAGGAGGGCCGTTCCGGGGGCTCGGCCCAGGAGACCACCCGGGCGTCGGGGCGGTAGAGCGACTCCTGCTCCCCGGTCTCCCGGAACCGCTCCAGGAAGCTCTCGTACAGGACCCGGGCCGACTGGGCGTGGCGCTCGAGCTCCCGCAACTCCACCTCGGCGTGCAGGGCCCCGGCGGTCTGCTCCCGCAGCTCGTTCAGCGAGGCCTGGAGCGAGCGCTCCTTGGCGTGGGTCACCTCCACCTCGTTCACCAGCGACTCCACCACCCGGCCGGTCTCCTCGGCCATCTTGCTGCGCACGTCCGCCAGCTCGGCGTTGATCTTGATCATCTCCGGGTGGCGGTGCCCGTAGCGCTGGGAGAGCTCCGCCTCCCGGCGCTGGAGCGAGGACTCCTCCCCCCGCAGCCGCTGGATGATGGGCGAGGCGAGCACGTCCCCCAGGGAGGCGGCGTCCCCGGCCCGGGCCACCGCCCCCTGGGCCGAGCGCAGGCGGGCCTCGGCCTGGGACCGGGTGACCCGCGCCATCACGAGCTGGGCGTTGAGGTCGGCGATCTGCTGCTCCAGCACCGTGGCGCCCCGGGCCTGGACCAGGTCGCCCCGCCGGCGCATCTCCTGCACCGCCAGCTCCGCGGCGTTCACCTCCCCGCGTAGGGTCTCGAGGCGCTCGGCCAGCCACGAGTTGGCCCGCCGGGTGGCCTCGTACTTGGCCTCCATCTGGTCGGTCAGGTAGAGCTCGGCCACGGCGTTGACGACCTCGGCGGCGCGCTCCGGGCTCTGGGCGGTGAAGGAGAGGTTGATGGTGTAGGACTGGCGGGGGTTGTCCACCTCGAGCCGTGCGGCCAGGCGGTCCACGACCCCCCGCTGGATGCTGCGCTCGCGCTCCTCCGGGGTGGGCTCCACCGCCTCGGTCAGCCACAGCCCCTGCAGCCATTCCCGCACGGGCTCGGCCCACCCCTTCACAGTCTGCGCCAGGGGCGGCGCGGCGGCCCCGGGGAGCTCCGGGTTGAACTCCGGGTCCCGGTGCAGGGCCAGCTTCCCGGCCGCCCGCTCCAGCAGCGTCCGGGAGCGGATCACGTCGATCTCGCTGCGCAGGGCGGCCACGTCCTTGGGCATCCCCGAGAGCACCGCCTCCACGTCCACCACCTTGGACTGGCGCAGGTCGAGGATCAGGCGCGCCTCGGCGGTGTAGCGGGGCACGGCCTGGAAGACGTACAGGGCCACCGCCACCAGGACGAGGAGGAACACCCCGGCCATGGCCCCCTTGCGGCGGTTGAGCTTGCGCAGCAGCTCCCGCAGGTCGATGGTCTCGTCGTCGGTCTCGGGGAAGCGGCCCGGGAGGTCTACAGGCTCGAAGCGCAGGGCGGGCCGATCGGGCAGCGGCGTGGGCTTTCCTGTCAAAAGAAGCGCTCCGGGATGCGGATGATGTCGCCGGGGTAGACCGGGGTGGCGGGCGGGGCGTTCTTGACCACGTTGCCGGGGTCGCCGCCGCGGGTGATCTCGGCCCGGCCCTCCCGGGCCCGGTGGGTGTAGCCCCCCGCCATGGCGACCGCGTTGAGCACCGACATCCCGCTCACGTAGGGGTACTTGCCGGGGGACTTCACCTCGCCGAGGATGTAGAAGGGGCGGTAGTTCAGCACCTCCACGCTGACCCGGGGGTCCACCAGGTAGCCGTCGGCCAGGGCGTCGCGCAAGGCCTGCTCCAGCTGGCGCACCGAGCCCCCGGCGGCGCCGAGTTCCCCGATGAGCGGCAGGGCGACCATCCCCGTCCCGTCCACCTCGAACTCCCCGGAGAGGTCCGGCTCCCCGAACACCGACACCCGCACCCGGTCCCCGCTCCCCAGCAGGTACGAGTCGTGGAGGGAATCGTTCGCCCCCGCCCCCGGAGTCCCCAGGGCGAGAGCGAGCACCGTCGCCAGGAGGGCGACAAAAAACCACCCGGCGCCCTTTGACCGGACGCCGGAACCCCCCCCGTCGAACCTCGCTTTGATTGGGTTTATTTGGTTTATTAGGTTCATTGGGTGACCAGCGTCGTCAACCGCCGCGACCTCCTCCTGTGAGCCAAACAACCCAACCCAATCAACCTAATCAAACCGTCCTCCGTCCTCGGTCCTCGGGATCGCCCCCCGTCCTCCGTCTTCCGTCCTCGGGACAGTCCCCAGCCCCCGTCCTACAGCTTTCCCGTCACCGACACCAGGAACCGGTTCTCGGAGTAGTCCCGGGCGGAGACGTTGCTGTCCTTGGTCCGGTGGGCGTACTCGAGGCCTGCGCTCAGATAGCGGTTCCACAGGTAGGTCAGCCGGGGGCCCACCGTGTAGTAGCGGTCCTTCACGTCCACCCCCTCGTAGTCGTCCTCGGTGAAGTGGAAGAAGGCCCCCGCGATCAGGTTGCGCAGCAGCTCGTGGTCCAGGCGCACCCGGGCGTCCAGCGCCTCGATGCCCGAGGCTCCGGCCAGGGTCGTCTCCTTCACGCTCTTCTGGCCCTGGAGCTCCAGGGACGTGAGCCGGGTCACGTTGGCCAGCAGCGTGGCCCCGTACCACAGGCCCCCGATGTCGTCCCGGCGGGAATCCTTGTAGTCCTGGCGCATGTACCCGGCGAAGACCTCGCCGGTGGTCACCCCGCCCAGGTCGAACCCCGTGCCCAGGCCGACCCGCCAGCCGTTCGAGTCGCGGTCGATGCCGCCGGGCTCCACCTCGTCGTAGCGGCGCCACTCGTGGGTCGCCGAGACGAAGGGCACCACGTTGGGCAGCAGCTCGTAGAGCAGGCGCCCGTTCACCTGGTAGACGTCCATGTCCCGGTGGTCCAGGCTGAGGCTGCCCCCCGCCACTAGGTCCACGTCCTGGTAGTCGAACCGGCCGTACCCGCCGCCGACCCGCACCGCGGCCCGGCCCATGCCGTAGTGGGCCAGGGCGTCGAACTGGGCGCGGTTGTAGACCACGGGCTCGTCGAAGTCGGTGGTGGTGTCCGGGTCGCCCCGCTCTTCGTGGAGGCGCTGGAAGGAGGCCTGCCCCTGGAGGTAGGAGCCGCGCACCACGTCCGCCCGGCCCTTGGCCAGCACGTGGGCGTCCAGGTAGTTCTCGTCGCCCTCCGAGGCGTAGAAGCCGGCCTTGGCCCCGGCGTCCAGACCCAGGGAGTGGCGGGGCCAGTCCGACTCGAGCCGGAACCGGGGGGCGACGGTGGTGATCCAGTCCGAGGTCGTGTCGCGCTCGGTGGCGTAGATGTTGTCGTTGTACTCGCCTCCCACCTGGAGCTCGGGCTTGAGGGTGAAGGCCCCGAAGGGGAGGCCCCGGGGGTCGTAGTCGGGCCGGGGCCGTTCGATCACCGAGACGCCGCGGGTCTCCTGGGCAGGGGCCGCGGCCGGCAGCGCCAGGGCCAGGGCCAGGAACGAAACGAGCACGACGGGAAGCGCACCGGGCTTCTGCATCTCTTCCTCCCCCCTCATGTCCGAGAGGTCAGAACGTGGCAAGGGCGTTCCCGGCCGGGCTGCGGGGCCTACCCGCCGCAACCCGGTCCGGGACGTTCCAGGACGATTCTCGGAAGACGCCGGCTAGGGCCGGGTCGGGCTGGGTACGTTGTCGCGCGCCCCGGGGGGCGCGGTCAGGTCCCCGAGAAAGCTCCCCGCCAGGCCCGGGAAGGGGTCCGGCAGAGGCGGGGTGCGGGGGCGCACGTCGTGGGGTCGGCGCGGCGGATCGGCAGCCTTCGTGGCCGCGACGGCCTGGCCCGGGGGCGAGCTCGGGGGCAGGCCCGCCAGGGCGCGCACCACGCGCTCCTTGTGGGGCGCCGCGAGGATCGCCGCGTCGGCGATGATGGCCGCCTGGGCCGGGGCCGCGTTGACGGCCGCGATGGTGATGCTCGCGGCCCGCTCCGGGGCCGCGGCCGTCGCCGCGTTCACCACGGCGGCCGTGAGCTCCGGGCCGGCCTCCAGGGTCTGGATCGCGTGGGCGACCACGAAGGGGGCCAAAGCCTCGTCCTCCTCGACCACCCGGGCGACGGCGGCGGTGAGCTGCTCGGTGGTGGCGGTCCCCAGCTCCGCCCCCTCCCAGGCCAGGGCCGCGTCCAGGGCCTGCACCGCGGCCCACTCCCGGTCCTGGGGGCCGCGGGCTCCCTGGGCCCAGGCCGGAACCGCCGCCAGGGCGGTCGCCAGCAGGGCGGCGAGCCCGAACACGCCCAGACCTCTCCAAAAGGCTCTCTGCATCGACTTCCCCCTCCTTCCTTCCGGTGTGGTTGGGTGCCCGTCAAGCGGGATGGAGTATATGGGGTAACCGCCCCGAAGGGCCAGAAAAATATCCATGCGGATCCAGTGGTTTTGAGCGCTGCGACCATCTGAAAACCCATATCGACGGCAGAGCCCAACTCCTTGAGCCCCGCCGGGGGACGTTCCCGTTTTTTGTGCCTTTTCCGCCCGGCGCCGGCGCTTTCGAGTCTTCTACGGGTTCGACGAACCATCGTGTTCTCGCGCAGTGGCGCAGAGACGAAAAGAGAGGCCAAGAAGTTCTGTTCGATGTTAGAGCCCGTGCGATGTTTTAGAACCTGTTCGATGTTCGATGTTAGAACCTGTGCGATGTTGGAATCTGTTCGACGTTCGATGTTAGAACCTGTGCGATGTTAGAATCTGTTCGACGTTCGATGTTGAACTTCGAACCGCCCTTCACATCGAACCGCCCTTCACATCGAACAGCCGTTAACTTCGAACAGTCCTCCGTCCTCCGGGTCTCCGGCCTGCCCTCACGGCCCCGCCGTCTCCCCGGAGCTGCGGCTCTGGGCCGTGCCCACCCCCAGGAGGGCGGCGAAGGTCACGGCCACCGCGGGGATCTGCAGACTGAAGTCGACCGCCGAGTGCAAGCCCACGAGCACGCAGGCGCAAAACGCCGCTGCGGGGTAGAGCCGGTCCCGCCGGCGGCGGAACACCGCGATCAGGCAGCGAAGCCCCAGGCCGGCCAACACCGCGAACCAGAGGAAGGCCGCCGGCCGGCCGAGCTCGAAGATCGCCTCGAGCCAGTCGTTGTGGGCCTTGTCCCAGTGGGCGCTCCCCCGGTCCGCGTACAGGGGGTAGGCCTGGGCGAAGCTCCCGTGGCCGTGGCCGGTCCAGGGCGCGCCCTCCACCGCCTGGGCGACCCGCTCGTACACCTGCAGGCGCTGCTCGCGCTCCAGGTCCGTGGCCGCCAGGCGCTGCAGCACCGCCGCGCCGCTCAGCAACAGCACCGCCGCCGCGGCGACGGCCAGCGTCCCCCCCGACAGCAGCCTCCCGGCCCGGGAGATGCGCTGCACGGGCCCGTAGAGCAGAGCCAGCAGGACCAGGCTCGCCAGGGCCGCCACCGTGCCGGCCCGGGAGTGGGTGAGCAGCAGCGCCGTCAGCAGGATCAGGAGCGCCGCCAGGTGCGGCGCGGCCCGCACCAGGAGCTGCTGCACCAGAAAGACCGTGCGGTCCCGGCCCTCCCGGCCCGACTCCAGGGCCCGGTAGACCAGGTGCAGGTAGTAGGCCCCGCCCCAGAGCAGGGCCAGGCCCAGGTAGGTGGCGAAGCTGTTGCGGTTCACGAAGACCCCGGTCACGTCCTCCACGTACCGGGTCTTGCCCACCCAGAGCACCGACCGCACGTCCGCGAACTGCACCGCGAGGCCGTACAGGGCGTAGAGCGCCGCGGCGAGCACCACCGCCCCCAGGAGCCGGCGGGCCCGGGCCCGGTCGCGCCCCCACTGGAGCGCGAGCCAGAAGACCGCCCCGTAGGTCGCCAGGCGCAGCAGCGCCGCCCACCCGGCGCCGGGGGCCAGGTGGATCGCCCCCGGCAGGTCGCGGCCCAGGGCCTCGCCGGCCTCGGCCCACAGGGGGTGACGCCACGCCTCGGGGGAGAGGGGCAGGAGCTGGAACCCCGCCCAGAGGAAGACCAGGCAGAATGCGGCCGCCTCCGGGGCGATGGTGCGAAGGCTCACCGCGGGCGGATCGCCGGACGGCGCCCCGGCCGGGGCCAGGGCCCGGGGCAGGGCGGTGAGGCACACCAGGGTCAGCACCAGGCAGGCGAACAGCGCCTGCACCGCCTCGTGCACCATCCCGAAGGGCAGGGGGGCGAGCATCAGGAGGCCCGCGAAGGCCCAGAAGAGCGCCCCCGGCAGGCTCGGCTCCGAAATGGCCCTGCGGCGTCGCGCCAGCACCGCGCGGGAGGGGGATCCCATGGCGTTCCGTCACCTCGGTCGTTGGAGGCGTGATCCCCCCGGTCGGGGTCCGCGCGGGGACTGTATATCACAAAGGGCGCCCCCGCAGCACCCGCCGAGAGCCCCCCCATCCCCCCCCGCGTCTCAGCGGCTCTGCGCTTTGATTCGTTTGATTCGTTGACTCGTGCGACCCTGTAAAAGTAATCGAGTGGGCCGTTGAACCAATCGAACCAATCAAACCAATAAAACCAATAAAACCCAGCATTGTCCGGTTAGGTTATTGCAGCAGTCGGGTATCGGCCGGGTTCGTG
>JAWSUI010000094.1:0-9025 GCA_033551855.1 Deferrisomatales bacterium | reverse complement strand
AAATCACAGCACTCTCTTTTCTCTTGACCGGAGGCCTATAGGATGTCCCCCAAGCCTCAGTCCTCGGTCCCCCGTCCTCCGTCCTCCGTCCCCTACCCCAACGCCCCCGACGCCCGGAGCCGTACCAGGTCCGCGTCGCCGTACCCCGCCTCCCGCAGCACGTCCTCCGTGTGCTCGCCCAGGCGCGGGGGCGGGCTCCGCAGCCGCGCCGGCGTCTCTCCGAGCCGCACCGGCGCCGCGAGACCCCGCACCTCGCCCGCCCCGGGGGCGAGGAACCGCTCCACCAGGCCCCGGGCGGCCCAGTAGGGGTGGTCCTCCAGCTCCTCCACCTCGAGCACGGGCGTCACACAGCAGTCCACGGGCCCCAGCTCGGCCGCCCAGGCATCCCGGGTCTTCGTCCGGAAGAGCTCTCGGAGGGCGGCGAAGACCGCCGTCCGCTCCTCGCCGCCGGCGAACTGCTGGGGCGCCCACTCCGGGCGCCCCAGGTGACGGCAGAGCCTCTCCCAGAACACCGGCTCCAGGGCGCCCACCGCCAGGTAGCGGCCGTCGGCCGCCTCGTACACCCCGTAGCAGGGATACTCCCCCGACAGGCACGGTCCCGGCGCCTCCCCTTCGCGGCCCCGGAACGCCCACCGGTACACGACCCAGGGGGCCAGGCCGTCCACCATGGCCGCGTCCACGAACTGCCCCCGGCCGGTGCGCTCCCGGGCCAGGAGGGCCAGCAGGATCCCCACGCACGCCGTCACGGCCCCTCCCCCCAGGTCGGCAAACTGCACCCCCGGCACCACCGGCCGCCCCTCGGCGTCGCGCACCAGGCCGAGGACCCCGGAGATCCCCAGGTAGTTCACGTCGTGCCCCGCCTGCCGGCTCAGGGGACCGTCCTGCCCGTACCCCGTGAGGGCGCAGTAGACCAGCCGGGGGTTGTCCCTCCGCAGGGTCTCGTACCCCACCCCCAGCCGGTCCATCACCCCGGGCCGGAACGACTCCACCACCAGGTCCGCCGACGCCGCCAGGCGCAGGAAGGCCTCGCGCCCCCCCGGGGTCTTCAGGTCCAGGGCGACGCTGCGCTTGTTTCGGTTCAGATTCAGGAAGAACAGGCTCTCCCCGTCGCGCAGGGGCGCGTGCTCCCTCAGATAGTCCCCCCTCCCCGGCTCCTCCACCTTCACCACGTCCGCGCCGAAGTCGGCCAGGAGCTGGGTGGCGAAGGGCCCCGGCAGGAGCCGCGAGAGGTCCAGCACGCGCAACCCGTCGAGCACAGCGGTCATGGGCTCCTCCGAAAGGTCTCTGGCGTTCCCGGCGATCTCCGGTATTCTGAAGAAGCCGAGCTCTGGGGACAACCGGTGCGGCCGAAGGACGGAGGGCGGGGACGGGGGACGGAGGACCGAGGGCGGAGGACGGAGGACCGAGGACGGAGGACAGTTGATTGGGTGGATTGGTTTAAGAGCCGGCCTGCCGGTGCGCGATGTTCACGCTATCCGATCAATTCGTAGGGTGGGTCGAGCGCAGCGGACCCACCAACGGGGGGCGGGGATCGGGGATCCCGGGCGTTCCGTCCCCCTTGCACTAGAGAGTGGTCTGGTTATAATTCGGGCCCACGTCGTCCCCTTCGGTGGAGGAGGAACCCCATGTGCCAGAGCTATCGCAAGGCCTGCGCCTGCGGCCAGAGGACCTCGGAGATCTTCTTCGGCAAGATGGTCCTCGACGAGGCGGCGGTGCGGCAGGTGTACTGCCCCCAGTGCAGCGCCACCGCCGACCTGGACCCCGTGTCCATGGTCCAGGACAACGGCTGGGTCCTGGAGCTCGACCCCGAGGTGCTGCGGGTCTTCGCCCCCCGGATGGAGATGAACCCCGACAGCGTGACGGCCGAGAAGGTCTTCGACGAGGAGTTCGTCACCTGGGTCGGGTTCAGCCCGGAGGACAACGCCCAGCGCTCGACGGAGCGTGCAGAGATCGCCAAGCAGACCGAGGGGGACACGCGGGCCCACTTCGAGGCGCTGAAGAAGTGGGCGGTGGAGCGGGAAAAACGCTTCTACGACGAGGGTTGGCGCAAGGCCGCCCAGAAGAAGGTCGCTTTCGGAGGCTGACGGCCCCCGCCGGGCCGCAACGAGAGGAGCACACCATGCGGAAGCTGTGGCTGACCGGGCTCGCCGGTGCCCTCTGGCTGGGCCTGTGGGCCCCCGTCGGGGCCCAGGAGGCCGGCGACGTCAAGGCCCTCTTCGAGGAGAAGTGCAGCATCTGCCACGGGATCGAGCGCCCCACCGCCAAGCGGAAGGACCGCGCCGGCTGGGAGAGGACCGTGCTGCGCATGAAGAACGTCAACGGCGCCCCGGTCACCGACCAGCAGGCCCAGGCCATCATCGACTACCTGACCCAGAACTACGGGAGGTGACGGGGCGTCACCTCCCCACCAGCCCCCGCTCGATGGCATAGGCGGTCAGCCCGGCCACGTCGTTCCGGCCGAGCTTCCGCATCAGTTTCTCCCGGTGCTTTTCCGCCGTCTTGGGGCTGATGCAGAGGAGATCCGCGATCTGGCGGTTCTTGTGGCCCTCCGCCAGGAGCTTCAGGACTTCCCGCTCCCGCTGGGTCAGGGTGTCGAACATGGTGCGGACGGACCCGTCGCCCACCCCACCATCCCCCCCCTCGATGACGCAGGCCGAGACCTGGCGGCTCAGGACCCGCTTCCCCTGCCGCACCTCCCGTACCGCCTTCGCGAGCTCCGTGGAGGTCGAGTCCTTGAGCACGTACCCGTCCGCGCCCGCCCGGAGGGCGGCCTGCACGTACTCCTCCTCCTGGTGGACCGTGAGCACCAGCACCCGTGTCTTCGCCGACGCCCGCTTGATGTCGCGGATGGCGTCGAGGCCGTTCATCCGGGGCAGCGACAGGTCGAGCAGCACCACGTCCGGCTGCAGCGAGGCGGTTGCACGCACGGCCTCGAGGCCGTCCTCGGCCTCGCCCACGACCTCCACGTCTCCGCCGGCGCTCAGCAGGGCCCGCAGGCCCTCCCGCAGGATCGTGTGATCCTCGACGATCAGCACCCGGCACTGCTCCATGGAACCGCGGACCTCGCTCAAGGGGGGGCACCACCGCGCCGAAGAGTACTGTTCCCCAGGGCCCCCTGTAAAGCCCGGTTGGCGGAGCGGTTCCGGCGGCGAGCCGCTGCCGGCCCGACGGGCCCGGACGGTTCCCTCGCCTTCAAGGGGAGGGCAAGGGTGGGGATGGGTTGTCGCCCGAGCGGCGCCTGATCTGTACCCCATCCCCCTCCCAACCTCCCCCTTGAAGGGGGAGGGGCACGGGGGGGCGGCCCCGACCAGACGGATTGCAACAGAAAGAAAAACGACCGCTTCCGTAAAAAATGGGGGATTTCCCCCATCCCGCTCGGATGGTTCCTTCTGTATCCTAACCGACCAATGGCTCAATTTCGGATCCGATCCCTCGCGTCCAAAGGCACGATGGCCTGTGCGATCCCCCACCTGCGGAAGACCGGAATGGAAGTGCTGATCGTGGAGGACTCCCCGATCTTCCGGAACCTCCTCAAGTACGGGCTCCAGTCCAGGTACCCCGACGTCGTGATCCGGGAGGCCGCCTCGGTAGCCGACGGCCGCCTCGTCGCGCGGGCCCACCCGCCCGCGGTCGTGCTCATGGACCTCCAACTCCCGGACGGCAACGGTCTCGACCTGACCCGATCCCTCACCCGCGAGATCCCCGGGGTCCGCGTGGTCGTCTGCACGGCCCACGACCTGCCGGAGCACCGGGAGGAGGCCGTCCGGTGCGGCGCCGTCCACTTCGTGTGCAAGGACCGGCTGGCGGAGGTGGGGTTCATGGAGCTCGTGGGGGAGCTCCTGGGCCTGGGGATCGAACGGGAGAGCCCCTTGGCGGGCGGCACCACGGAGAATTCATGACCCGCATCCGCCCCCTGCCCCCTTCATCCCCCCGCCCGCGGCGGGCCGGACTGGCTCCGCGGGCCGAGTTTGGTACCCTTGTCTCCGCCACCGGCCTCGAGCGCTCCTTCACGAACGAGCCCGCGGGGGAGAACGACCCCCTTCGGAACGGAAAGGACACCGCCATCTTGGACAAGACCGTCTGGGGCACCCTGAGGTTCCTCCTGCTCTCCCTGTGGCTGGCCGGCGGGCTCACCGCCGGGGCCGCCCACGCCGCCCTCGACGCGGTCTCGGGCGTCCAGGACGGGGACCCCCCGGAGCTCACCCAGGTGCTCGAAGACGGCGACCCCACCCTGGTGGCCTACAGCCTGGCCAACGGGTTCCCCCTCTGGTACCGGGACGCCGACGGCCTCAAGCTCCAGCTCTGCCTCGACCAAGCGGTGGAGCGGGCCGACGGCGGCATCTTCCTCCCGTGCCCGACCGAGGAGCCGCTCCCCGGCGCCCCGATCTCCTTTCCCCTGAACTTCGGGGCCGAGGCCTTCTGGTGGCTCGCCAACGCTGCGGGCGTCTACACGAGCCGCCAGGACGGGGTCCTGGTCGCCGGCGGCGACATGCTCTTCGTGGGAGCCCTCGAGGCGGCCTTCGCGGCGGACCTGGGGGCCCAGGACGGCGACCAGGTGGGCTTCGCGCGCATCCGCCTGCGGATCAGCGTACCCCGGCCCGGGATCTACCGGGTGACCCACCCCTACGGCACCTTCACCTACGCGATCACCGACCCGGGCCGGCGGGCCATCAACCAGACACAGGACATCGGGAATTTTTTCCTCCCCGGGCCCCCGCCCCTGGGGGACTTCACCCGGGCTCTGCCCGACGGGGAAGCCCCCTTCGGCGGGGGTGACCCTCCCCTCGGCTTCGACTTCTCCCTGAATGCCGGCGTTGTGGACGAGGACGGCCGAAGCATCGGCCCCTTCCTGGTGGCCGCCGACGAGCCCGGAGGCGACCCCCTCAACTTCATCGAGGCCGTCGACGGCTCGCGCTATCTGGCCGACCCCGGGGCGGGCGCCCTGCACCTGGAGGTGCCGGTCACCGGGAGCCCCACCGGGGACAACTTCTTCCGCCTCGAGCTCCTCGCCCTCCTGGAGCAGGACGAGCTCGGCGCATTTACGGTGGAGGTCGATCCGGCAGCCCGCGAATTCTTCCTGAACGCGGCCGACGACTCGCAGGTCGTCACCGTCACCCGGTTCCAGATCATGGGCAAGCTCTTCGACGACCGACCCAACCTGCCGCCGACGGCCGAGCCGGTGGCCGTCGCCACGGCCCGCAACACCCCGCTGACCATCGACGTAAGCGGCCACGTCCGCGACGAGCTCGTCCCGGGGGTCAACGAGCACGGCATCAAGGCCCCGCTCCACGCCCTCGGCCTGCCCACCGACCCAACCGACCTCCTGGCGGAGATCCGCCTGGCCCGCCCCTTGACGACGCGGGAGGGCGGGACGGTGCAGCGCTTCACCAGCGTCTCCAGCGGGGTGTCCACCTTCCGTTACACGCCTCCGGCCGGCTTCACCGGCCTCGACGCGTTCCATTACGTGGTGCAGGACGAAGGCGGCCTGATCAGCGCGCCGGCCGAGGTGACAGTGATCGTCGAGGACTTGCAGGCGCTCCGCGCCGAGTTCCGCCCCCGCACGGGCACCTGGCGCCTCGAGGGGACGAGCAGCCAGGTGGACGGGAACACCGTCGAGCTCTTCGCTGCACCCCATGCAGAGCTCACCGGCGACGCGGTCCAGCCCGCGCCCGTGGCGACGGCCGCCCGCGGCCTCGCGGCCCTGGGCCTGTCCTCCGACCGGGTGGACGTGCGCATCTCCCTAGACCCCCTCCCGGCCACCCCCGTGATCTTCCTGACGCTGCACGTGGCGCCGGTGGGGGCGACGACGGGGCCCGCGGTGCTCTTCCTCTTCGACAGCGCGGTGGACGGGCCATTCCCCGGGTCCTTCCAGGGATTCGCGACCGCCAGCAACTTCCTGCCGCGGCCCGCCGCCGGGGTGAACACCTTCGACGACGTCCTGGCGGGCGTCCTCGAGGGCCGCGCCTACCTGAACGTCTACACCGTGCAGCACTCCTTCGGCGCCGGCGAGCTCCGGGGCGACATCGCCCTGCCGCCCCTGGGCACCGTCGCGGTGACGCCGGGGGTGGAGACCGGCGAGTGGCGGTTCGAGGGCAAGGCCCCCGCCGGCCCCGGCGCCTTCCGCGAGGTCCACGCCCGGTCCGCCGGCGGGGTGACGGTGTTGGGCTTCCCCCTGCGGCTGCGCTAGGCACACCAGGGGAGCCGGCACCGGCGTACACCGAGACACCGAGCACGGCCCGCGCCGAGAGCGGCGGGCCCTTGAGATCCAACGAGGTCAGCCCATGAATCGACGCGAGTTCCTCAAGTTCAGCTCCTGCGGCGTGAGCTTCGTAGCCGTGGGAAGCACCCTGCCGCTCCTCCTGCGGGGAAACCCGGCCTACGCCCAGCTCGCTCCCGGGTCCGCCCTGGAGCTGGACATGGTCGAGGTCGACGCCGAGATGGTGGACCAGGTCCGGGTGCCCATGTGGGCCTTCGAGATCGACGACAGCTCCCCGATCGGGGCCCCGGAGCTCCTGGGCCTCCCCCGCATCCCGGGGCCGGCGCTGTTCGCCCTCGAAGGCGACACGATCCGCCTCCGGGTCCGCAACCGCATCCCCAACGGAGGCCCCCACGCCTTTGCGATCCCCGGGGTGGTCCAGACCGAACCCCTGGAGGACGGCGACCGCGAGATCGTCGAGTTCACCGCCCCCAAGCCCGGCACCTACGTCTACCTCGACCCCCTCAACGCCCCGGTCAACCGGGTGATGGGGCTCCACGGGGTGCTCGTGGTGCTGCCCAACCCCGTGGGGAACTTCACCCCCTACAGCGACCCGACCCCCCGGGTCCGCGACCTCTTCAACGACCTGGGCCGAGCAGACCGGGGCTTCCCCGGCCACCCCTGGGACTCGGCGCGCAACGCGATCTGGGTCTTCAGCACCGTGGACCCCGTCAAGAACGCGGCCGCCTTCGACAGCGAGGCCGGTCTCTCCCCCGAGGCGTTCCGGCAGGGCTACCTGCCCCAGTACTTCACCATCAACGGGAAGAGCGGCTTCTTCGCCGCCCAGCACCAACACCTCGAAGGGGACGGGGAGCACACCCACGAAAACCTCCTCGACCGCTTCACCTTCGACCTCCAGGCCAACATCTCCGTCAGCGGCCGGGTGGGCCAGCCCGTATTGATCCGGAACGTGAACGCCGGCCTCATGTGGCACTCGCCCCACATCCACGGCAACCACGTCTACTACTTGGCCCGGTCCAACTACCTCCAGGGGACCCGGACCGTCTTCGACAACCTGCTCATGCTCGACACTTGGACGAACGCCCCGGGTGACATCGAGGACATGCTCCTGCCCTTCATCCGGCCCCCCGACATCCCGGGCGACCGGCCGGTGGTGGACGCCCAGGGCGTTCCGGTGGGGCGCACGGCCTGGCCCCCGGTCCAGGAGAGGTTCCCCCTCTTCTACCCGATGCACGACCACAACGAGATCTCGAACACCGCTGCCGGGGGCAACTACCCCCACGGCCTGGCCACCCACTGGCAGATCGACGGCGACGTCGACCCCCTGGCCGCCGTCATCCAGGTGGAGCGGGCCGAGTACCGGGTGCGCAGCGGCCGCATCGTGCTCGAGGGGCGAAGCTCCACGCCCGACATTCACCTGTCCCTTCATCCCGGGAACGACACGACCACGATGCTCGGCGAGGCGCCCGTCGACGGGCAGGGCCGCTGGTCCTTCCGGGGCCGGTCCCTGAGGGCCCTGGCCGACCGGCTGGTGACGCTCATGTTCCACGACCCGGCCGACCCGGCGGTGGTCCACGCCAGCCGCACCGTGCGGCTGAACTTGCGCTGAGAGACGAAGGAGCACAGCTATGTCCGACCACGTGATCCCCCGCGACGCCGGCACGCCGTTCGACCCGAACGACCCCCTCCAGCAGCAGGAGCTCGACGAGTTCGGCTGCCCCCCCGATACCTCGGGGATCTTCGCGGACCTCTTCTTCGAGGCCCAGGGAAGCCGGGCGATGCGCCTGTTCGACCCGAGCCTGATCGAGGGCCTGAATCTCCCCCAGCCGCCGCCGGACCCGGACAGTGTGTTGCCGCCGCCGGAGCCGCAGTACCTCCCCACGCCGGACCGGGTGGACTTCCAGACCCCCCTGGACCACCGGGGCCTGCACGATCTGCAGCTCAACGTCCCGGGCCTGGGCAACGTCGAGATCTGGACCTTCCGGGACAACCTCTCCGGCACGGCGACCTGGCCGGCGCCGACCATGCGGGTGCGGGAGGGCCGGGTGGTCCGCTCGTCCATGAGCAACCGCCGGGGCCCCCACACCATCCACCACCACGGCATCGAGCCCACCGCGGCCAACGACGGGGTGGGCCACCTGACCTTCGACGTGGGCGGCGGGGTTTTCTACGACTACCAGTGGCTGCCCAACGAGGCCGGCACCTACTTCTACCACTGCCACGTCAACACCGTGCTCCACTTCGAGATGGGGATGTACGGGCTCCTCATCGTCGACCCCGACGTGGACGGCGCCCCCTTCCAGGACGGCGGCCCGGGGGTGACCCTGGTGGGCAACACCCCCACCCCCTACGGCCGGGAGGCCTTCTGGGTGGCCGACGACATCGACACCAACTGGCACGCCGTCGCGGCAGCCAACAGTCTGCACGGGCAAGACCCGGGGGCCGGCATCTCGTGCGGGCGGTTCATGACCCTCGCCGAGCTGCAGGCCGACCCGGGCGCCCTGACCATGCACGACTTTCGGCCCGACGTCTTCGTCGTCACGGGAGTGGCGGCGCCCTGGGCGGGAGGCCAGACGATCGACAACTCCCTCATCACCTTTGAAGCCGCCCAGGGCTCGGCCATCACCCCCCGGGTGCCCCGGGGCCAGAACCTCCTCATCCGGGCGCTCAACGCGAGCTACACCACCACCCGCTGGACCTTCCCGGAGCAGCTCCGCAGCCGGGCCCGGGTGATCGCGGCCGACGCCCGCACCCTAGGCCCAATACTGTTCACTTAGAAGCCATTCTGTGTCATCCTTTCCGCACACC
>JAWSUI010000093.1:0-9257 GCA_033551855.1 Deferrisomatales bacterium | reverse complement strand
GTCCGGCGGCCTCCGGGTATGGGTGGTAGGGGCGACGCATGCGTCGCCCCTACGAAATGCCCGGCCTGCCCCGTCCGGCGGCCTCCGGGTATGGGTGGTAGGGGCGACGCATGCGTCGCCCCTACGAGGCGCAGGCGGCCAACGCCCGCGCGACGAGCACCGCCACCAGGCGCCGGCGGTAGTTGGCGCTCGCCCGCACATCGTCGATGGGCTTCGCCTCCTCGGCGGCCAGCCGTCCCGCCTCTTCGAAGAACCCCGGGCCCACCCTCGCGCCCGTCAGCGCCGCCTCCGCCCCCACCGCACGGTACGGGATCGGCCCCACCGCCCCCAGCGCGATGCGCACCGCCGCGGCTTTTTGCTTCTTGGGATCCAGTTCCAGGTAGCACCCCACGTTGACCATGTCGATCTCCATCGCCCGGCGCAGCCCCTGGAACCGGTAGCTCACGCACCCGCGCGCCGGCAGCGCCGGCAGGTGGAAGCTCTTGAGATACTCCCCCGGCTCCAGCGCCGTCTTGCGATACGCCAGCCAGAACGCCTCGATGGGAAGCCGCCGCTCGCCCCCCTCCCGGGCCAGCGTCACCTCGGCCCCGTGGGCCAGGAGCACCGGCGGGGTCTCCGCTGAGGGAGAGCCGTGGCAGCAATTGCCCCCCATCGTCGCCATCTGGCGCACCTGCGACGAGCCCAGCTGCCCCGCGGCAAAGGCCAGCGCCGGGGCGCGCTCGCGCACCAGCTCGCTCGCCTCGATCTCCGCCACCTTCGTGCCCGCTCCGATCGTCAGCTCCCCCCCGGGACCCTCCCCGATCCCCTGCAGCTCCCCCAGCTCCCCCACGTCCACCACCAGCCGCGGCGACAGGAGCTTTTCCTTCACCAGCACCAACAGGTCCGTGCCCCCCGCCAGCAGGTGGCACTGCCCCGCGTGGCGTGCCAGCACCCCCTCGAGCTCCCGCAGGCTCCCAGGGCGTTGGTAGTCGAATGGTTCCAGGTGCATGGCGCTCCTCCTGCTTCGGGTACGGGTCGCCCTCCTGCCACGGCGGCGCATGATAGCAGGAGCGCCCCCGGCGGGCAATGGGCTAACCAAACGGCCGGTTGATTCGTCCTGCCCGGCCCGACCCAAACCCACCGCCACACGCTGGGGGGGGTCGGGGACGCCCGGAGTGTCGCCGCGACCCGCATCGTCCGAGGCGCAGAAACGGATCGGGATCGGTGAAACCCGGTGTGCCCGTTCCCCTGGTGGGTACCGTTTCGGGCCGCCGCGGACGTCGCGGCCAAACCCAAGGGCTCCCCGACCCCGCTCTCCTCCGAGACGGGGGACCCAGGCGCGTGTGCGGCGCCTTGCGCCGGGCACGCTGCGCGGTATCTTGGTAAGCTTGGGGCGTCCCTCCGGGGAAGGAGGCCAGGACAGGTGAGGTACCGCGTCGAGAGCGACACCATGGGCGAGGTGCGGGTCCCGGTCGAGGCCTATTGGGGGGCCCAGACCCAGCGGGCCCTCGGGAACGGCATCGACGTGGGGAGGATGCCCGAGGCGCTGCTGCGGGCCTTGGTGCTGCTCAAGAAGGGCGCCGCCCAAGTGAACGGCGAGCTGGGGCTCATCCCCTCGGAGACGGCCGAAGCCATCCGCACCGCGGCCGACGACGTGCTGGCGGGCCGGCTGGGGGAGTGTTTTCCCCTCTCTCCTTTCCAGACGGGCTCGGGCACGTCGACCAACATGAATGTGAACGAGGTCCTGGCCAATCGGGCGAACGAGCTTCTCGGGGGCGCGAGGGGCGCGAAGGCCCCGGTGCACCCGAACGACCATGTCAATCGATGCCAGTCCTCGAACGACGCCTTTCCCACCGCGGTCCACGTGGCCGCCGCCAAGGGCCTGCGGGACGACCTGCTCCCCGCAGCCCGGGGCTTGGAGGAGGCCTTGCGGGAGCGGTCCCGCGCCTTCCGGGACGTCGTGAAGCTGGGGCGCACCCATCTGATGGATGCCCTCCCCCTGACCCTGGGGCAGGAGTTCGGCGCCTACGCCCGGCAGGTGGAGTTGGGGCAGGAGCGGGTCCGGGCCACCCTGGGAGGTCTGCTGGAGCTTCCCCTGGGCGGGACGGCGGTGGGCACCGGTGTCAATGCCCACCCGGAGTTCGCCCGGCGCACGATCGCCTGGCTGGCTGCGGAGACCGAGCTCCCCTTCGTGCGGGCGGCGGATCCCTTCGAGGCCCAGGGGGCCCGCGACGCGTGCCTCGCAACGAGCGGGGCCCTGCGGGTACTGGCGGTCTCCTTGTCCAAGATCGCCAACGACCTCCGCTGGATGGCCTCGGGGCCGCACGGCGGCCTGGGGGAGCTTCGGCTCCCGGAGCTCCAGCCGGGGTCTTCCATCATGCCCGGAAAGGTCAACCCGGTGGTTCCCGAGGCGGTTCTCCAGGCGGCGGCCCAGGTCGTGGGAAACGACCTCGCGGTGACCCAGGGGGGCCTGGGCGGCGTCCTGGACCTCCACCTGATGATGCCCCTCGTCGCCTGCAACCTGCTGCACTCGGTGGCGCTCCTCTCGGGCGCGTCACGACTCCTCGCCGAGAAGTGCGTGGAGGGAATCCGGGCAGACCCGAGCCGTTGTCGGGAGCTCCTCGAGGGGAGCCTCGCCCTGGCTACCCCCCTCGCCTCGCTGTTCGGTTACGATGCCACGGCCCGGGTGGTGGGCGAGGCGGCCCGACGCAACATCCCCCTCCTGCAGGCCGCCCAAGAGCTGGGCGTCGCGACGGAAGAGGAGCTTCGGCGTCTCTTGGATCCCGAGGGGATGGTGGGGCATCCCGGCGGTCCCGCTGGGGAGTAGACCTCCGGCCGCGCCTCGGAGAGCGCGGGACGCGGTCGACCGCGGATCGCCGGTACCTCCGGTCCGAGGCCGCGGGCACCGCCCGTGTAAGGGGCCGGGGGAACTGCCGACGCGGCTGAACCTCCCGAGATGCGTCGCGTGCGGTGAGTCTTGGACCCCATGCGGTTTCCCGTGAGTTCGCGGCGGGGGCAGCGCTCCCGGCGAAGGACCGGGCCTGTCCTGACGCTTCCGGATGAGCGGGGCGGAGCCGCACGGCGCAGAAAGGGACCTGGGTTCCATGCGACCTGACCCCCGCCTTCTTCCTCTTCTTCTTCTGGCCGCGGTGTGGCCCCTTTCGCCCGTTCCTGCCCCGGCCGCCCCGTCCCCGGAGGCCGTGGACCGGGGCAAGCTGCGCCTGGCGTGGGACAGCTGGCAGGCCGGCGACTGCCGCGAAGCTCTCGGCTACCTGGAGGAGGTCCGGCCCGAGTCCGGCGCGGCGGAGGAATCGGCGCGGCTCCTCGTGGAGTGCCTGGTCGTGCTGGGGAGGCACGGGGAAGCGGAAGACCTCTTGGTCGGTCCCCGGGGGCGACTCCTGGGAGACGGGGACGAGCTGCTCCGGGAGGTCTACCTCTCGTGGGCCTGGGAAGCTACCCGGCGGGAGGATTACGGTGATGCCCTGACCATCCTCGAACGGGGTCGGGGAGCCCTTCCCCACGAGGGTTCGCTCCATGCCTTGACGGAAGCGACCCGGTTCCGGAGGCGGCTGGCCGGAGCTCTGGCCGGATCCAAGCCGCCTCCTCCGCACCGCGGGGAGGCGGCGCTCCTGCGGAAGGCGGGGGAGGGCCCCCGGGGCCCGGACTGGGTGCCCGCCTACCCCTGGCGGATGGAGCTCCCCTGGGTCCCCCGGCTTACGGCCCGAGAGTGGATGCCTCGCCTGGCGGCGCGCCTGGATGCCGAGGGGAAGGTCTTGTGGGTGCGGATTTCTCGCGAAGAACTGGGGCGTGCCGTGGCGGAGGTGGCTGCCGGGCACTCCCTCCGGGCCTCGATGGCGCAGGGGGAGCTTCGCCTGGGCCGAGGGGGCGAAACCGTCTCTTTCTCCCTCGAGGAGTGGGCGTACCGCGCGGCGGCGGAAGGGCTCGGAACCTCCGGGGTCGCGGCCGCGGTGGTCACCCTCGCGGAGGGGCGCCTGCGGGATCGTCGGGAGATCGTTCAGTGGGTGCAGGACAACCGGGGGGAGATCTCCGTGGAACCCCTCGGTGAGGGGGTGCTCCGGCTCCGGCACCCGAAGACCGGTAGGGTCTTCGTCCTCGATCCCGAGGAGTGGGCCGAGGTCTTTCGCGACCCCTCCGGGGAGTGGGCGACGTTGTGGGCCGACCTCGCCGCGGAGCTCGGCCGGTCGGTCCGGCCCTATCGCTGCTTCTGCGGGCGCCGGGTGTTCCTGCGGGAGGTGTTGGTGGCTGACCCCGGGGAGGGGCTTGTCCTGGCCAGGGGGAGCGGGTTCAGCGCCGTGGCGGCGGCGCTGTGCGACCGCCACCGGCAGCTCGTCACCGGGGAGTTGGCCCGGAGCTGGGGGGCAGGGGAGGCGGAGCTGGCGGCCCGGCTCCGGGAAGATGCCCGCCGACACCCCTGGGACATCTCCTTCTCCCGGCGGGACGCGGGCGGTGTTCCCTACCTCCTCCTGGAGGGGGAGGGGGTCGCAGCCCTGGGTCGCAGCCCCGGGCTCCTCCTGGGAGTCCTCGAGGGGATCGAGGGGGTGGCGGCCCGGGGCCGCACGGTGCTCGTGTTCGCGCCCACTCCGGAGACTCTCCTGGTGACGGAGGCATCGACCCCCTACGTCGAGGCCGACGCCGCAGCTGTGCGGGTGGTGCTCGAGCGCCCTCCCCTCGAGGGCCCGCCCGAGCGCCTGGGCTTTCGCGCAAGACTTCGCCTCGCCGAGCGGGGAGAGGGGGTGTTTCGCTTGCGCGTCCTGGACGAGCCCCTGTGAAGGGGGCTTGCCGGCCTCCCCCTGGTTTCGGTCCCCGCAGACACGCGAGGGGCCCTCCACCCCGGGCGAGCGAGGAGCACGTGGCGACCCAGCGATCCGGTGGCGCGGCACACCGCTTCGGGTGTCCTGACGGCCTGCGCCGGACACCCCGACGTCGAGTGGCGGCGCCCTCCCGCCGTCCCGGTGTGTGATGCGGCGCTCGGTGCTCGTGTGGACGGTGGAGATCGACGCCGCGGCCACCCGCGCCGCCTACCGGAGAATCCGTGCGGGAGCGGCCGAGACGTGCGGGTGTTCCGCGTGCGAAAACTTCGATCGGGTAAGACCCCGATTGTACCCGGAGCCCTTCCGGCAGGCCCTGGGCGCGCTGGCCGTCGATAGCCGCAAGGAGCTCTCGGTCCGGCTGGTTTCACCCCTGGAGGGGGGGCTGCACCTGTACGCTGGGTCGTATGCCTTCTGCGGAGAGGTGCTCTCGGGGCGCCCTGCCCGGGGGTTCCCCTTCCTGCGGGAGGAGGTCGATGTGTTCGAGCGGGTGGCGCCGGGAGCCCACCTCGCACTCAGGCCCTGGCTCGCCCCCGAGGGTTGCTGGGAGGGGAAGGCTTGCGTGCGCCTGGAGTTCCTCCTGGTGCTCCCCTGGGTGGGGAGGGAGGGCGGGGCCCCGGCCCTGGACCTGGACCGGGGCTCCGAGGGGCTCACCCCCGGTCGCTGATGATCCCTTTCTGCTTGTCGGACGCGATCCCTTGGCGGGGAACCGGGCCGGCCCGGAGGAAGTTGCTCCGCAGTTGGCGGCCCAGGACCTCCTCTGCGCGTCGCCCCGCCGCCAGCATCTTCTGGACGCCGATGCCGGTGCAGACCCCCATCCTCGTGTCCTGTCCGCGCGGTTCCGCAGGTCCTTCCGGAAACTCAGTGGGTCAATCAAGGGCAAGAACGATCTCGCGTAGAGCCGCGGGTACGCGGAGGAATTCTTTGACTTTCCCGGCGCCTCCGCACCCAGGCTGGGCTTTTTTGCGCCTTGCACGCCCGGTGCATCGACGCCCTTTACGGCATACACGACCACCCGGACAGGACACCCGCTTTTGCCCGCTCGACATGTTCAAACACGTCACAGCATCACTGCTATCTTCTCGCGCGCTGTTTAGGCATAAATAATATGGCCGCATCCTGGTTACATGCAACTACATAACTGGACAATGCTGAAGAAGTATGGTTGTTTTTTTAGAGGCCATACGGTTTCTCACCGTATGGCCTCTTTTGTTTCATGCAAGGTGCAAGGGCGGACTGTCGTTATTCCTGGACCCCCTTTTCTCTCCCCTTATTCCAGTCCGTGCTCCTGTATCGTGATCTCCCGCATCCGGAACTTCTGGACTTTGCCCAGCAGCGTCACCGGGAATTCCCTGACAAATTTGATGTATCGCGGCAGGCAGGAGGCGGGCAGCTTCGCACGGCAATATTGACGCATCTCTTCCTCCGTGGCCGAGGTCCCCTCCTCCAGTTTGATCCATGCCGCCACCTCTTCGCCCGAGGTTTTGCTGGGAACCCCGAAGATCTGAACGTTCGAGATCTTCGGGTGGCAAAAGAGTATCTCCTCAATCTCGGTGGGATAGATCGCCTCGCCTTCTCGGACGATCACCTCCTTCATTCTGCCGGTTGTCCTAAGATAACCGTCCGCATCCATCGTTCCAAGGTCTCCGGTGTGGAGCCACCCCTCGGAATCGATCGCATTGGCGGTTGCGGCCGGCATCCTGTAGTAGCCCCTCATATTGAATCCCCTGGCAAAGATCTCGCCGACGGCGCCGGTGGAAACCTCCCGGCCGCTCAGCGGATCGATCAGCTTCACCTCCACGTTGGGAAGGGCTCTTCCAACCGTGGAGACCCGCAATTCCAGCGGGTCGTCCGGCCGGGTCATCGTGATCCAGGAGGAGGCCTCCGTCTGGCCGTAGCCGATGACGATCTCGCCGGCCCCCATCTCCCCGGCAACCCTCTTCATTACCTCCAGCGGACATTGGGCGCCCCCCATGATCCCGGTCCGCAGCGACTGGAGATCGAACTTGCCGTATTCCGGGTCCTCCATCATCGCGATGAAGGCGCCGGGAGATCCATAAATCGTCGTGCACCGCTCCACGGAAATCGCCTCCAGAACCTTCCTCGGATCGAAGGTCTCCGACGGAATGACTATGGCGGCCCCCTTGACCATTCCCGCCAAAAGGACGCAGATGCAGCCGAACGTGTGGGACAACGGGACGGAGAGACAGAGCCTGTCCTCTTCGGTCAATCGCTGATTCTCTGCACTGGCCAGGCTGGTGTTGATGATTCCAAAATGGGTCGACATCACCCCTTTGGGAGCCCCGGTGGTCCCGGAGGTGTAGAGCAGCGTGGCAACCTCGTCCGCATCGCAAGAGCGCTGCCGCTCCGACAGCAGATTTTCGGGAACGTCTCCGCCCGTCTCAAGGACCCCTTCCCAGGTCAGCATGCCCGGGAGGGACCGGTCCGATATCACGATGAGACGCCTTAGTTCCGGCAGCGCGCGACAATCCAGTTGCCCCGGCGCCGACGCATCCGCCTCCGGGCAGAGCCCGCGGATCATCTCGAGATGCTCCGCACCGTTTGTTCCTTCGGACAGGATGAGGGTCTTGGAGTCGGACTGCAGGAGCAGGTATCCGAGCTGCTGTGGGTCGGCATTGGTATCCAGCGTCATCAGGACGGCGCCGATCTTCGCTGCGGCAAGCTGGGTGATGATCGATTCGGAGAGGTTGGGCGTCCAGAGGGCGAGGTGTTCCTCCTTTTGGATACCAAGTTTCAGGAATCCCCGGGCCAACCGGTTCACGACGGCAGACAATTCCCGGTAAGAATACCTCCGGTCCCGGGTAAGATCGATCAGAGCCTCCCGGTCGGGAAATCGTGAGGCCACCTCATCAAACAAATCACCAAGGGTCGTTCTGAGCAACGTTCCCATCGCCTCCTCCTCTTTTTGCTGATAGGAAGTTGCTTTCGGCCGGTCCGGCCGGGAGCAGGCCCGAAGGGGCTTGCGGGGCTGTGGGTGCCCCCGGTGTCCACCCTGTGTGGCCTCGGTAGCACGGGGCGGCGGGGCGGGTCAAGCGGATTTATTTGCCCGCTCGACATGTTCAAACACGTCACAGCATCACTGCTATCTTCTCGCGCGCTGTTTAGACATAACCATTAATCGCTGTATAATTCGGTAACGCTCTTTGCTAGATGCCCATGTAACAACATCAATGAGCGGCACGGCATGTACTGGCGCCCAATTTTTGTCTGTCGTGCGGCGAAAGTATCCAGCACCTCGGTTCTAAAGTCACGCCCCAAGGCCAGCAGTTTTTCCTGATCTATTCCGGTATCAACCCCGATCTCATGGAACATCGCCACGAGGTCTTCCGTGGAAATCAGGCCATGGTTGAAGTGGTCACTGTAGTAGTCGCCCTCACGTCCGGCGATGGGAACCCCGTCAACCATGTTGGCCGGTTGCCCGCCGATGCCCGACATGCAGGATTCAAAGCGAATGATTCCGGCTTTGAGAGCGGCTGCGGCGTTTCTGAGGCCCGAGGCCATGTTCTTGGTGTGGAAGTGCGCAATGTAGAGCTTGGGATCGGAATAGTCGCGACCGTCCGGCCCGGTGCCCATCTCTTTGGGGTCGAGCACGCGGCTGAAGAACTCGTAGGCCTTGTGATAGTCGGTGACCGAGCCGTCATGGTCGGCCAGCTCGATGTCGTCGGCCCCGCAATCCAGGTAGCGCTTTACAAAGGAAATGGCGATGTCCAGCTTCTCCGCCATGGTGTATTGCTTGTTGAACGTATCAAAGGGGCTTCCCCAGATGGTGCTGACCGTGCCGTTTACAACGATCCCCCGGCTGTGAGCGGCTCTTATGGTCTGCTCGGTCATGGCAAAGTACTCGTCATGCGTCTTGCCCGAGTTGGCTCTTTGGTGTTCCGGACACGTGGATGTCATCTGCAGTATGCGGTCCGGGCCGAGCCCTCGGTCGAAGTCCTTGAACGCGCGCTCGGCACCTGCCTCGTGGATGGTGACGGCGGTCAGTTCCACATCGCCGCCGTTGCGTTTCATCATCTCGCCGACCGTCCTGCCGTCCGGCGCTTTGGTCTCGCTGTTCAGCAGGCGTTTCAGCACTTCCGTGGCGTCCGGGAAGAACGGCACGAACTTCGGGTGGCCGTAGTTCGTCACTTCCAATCGCTTGAACCCTGCGAGGATCAAGCCCTCCAGGTACTTTATCTTGGTGTCGGTGTCCACTATTGTTTCCAGAGACTGTAAACCGTCTCTGATGCTGATATCGCTGAGCTCCACTCGTTTTCCCCCGAACTGCTTCTTGTCAATGTAGGTAGCTGACATGTCTTTCTCCTTTTTTGTTCGGTTAAATTGAGCCTGCTTGCATTCATCGAAACCAGAGGAGCGGTTTTCTGAATACGATACTCTAACGAGGCTCCGCCTCAGACCGTCGAGGCGTGGGTTTCAGAAACATAGAGG
>JAWSUI010000092.1:7002-9419 GCA_033551855.1 Deferrisomatales bacterium | reverse complement strand
ACCGTGTGACTCCTTCCGTCACGACGTCTCGCCGGTCTTGACCGGCGCTTTCCGGTGGATCCAGGCCTTGCGGGTGGATTGACAAGGAGACCCGGGACGGCCAGGCTGGGCACCGGCGAAGAACCGGCACCCCGGTGCGCACCCATGGCCGAAAACCCCGTCGATGCCCCCAAGCCCCGCCCCGGGCCCGCGGCCGGCCTCGTCTACCACGCCGGGGCACTGGGAGACTTTGTGCTCTCCCTGCCCGCCGTGTTCCGGGTCGCCGCGGCCCACCCCGAACTCACCTGGCGCTTCTGGGGTCCTGCGGACCGGCTCGCCCTTCTCCCGGATTTCGGTCCGGTCCCCGCAGTCCTCCTCCGCGCCGGACACACCCTGTGGGGTGCCGAGCCGGACCCCGCGGTCCTCCGGTGCCTGGGGGAGGCCCGGCTGGTTCTGGCCTTCGGGGGACGGGAGCCGCCGCCCTGGAACGTCCCCGCGGCTGTCCGCTTCGTGCGGGTGGCGTCGTTCCCCCCAGCCGGAGGGGCGTGGGTGCCGGCCCACCAAGCCCGCCAGCTGGACGCCCAGGGGGTGCCGCCCCTGCGGGCGCCGTGGCTGCCCGCCTGGAGGTCCCGCGTCCTCCCCGCCCCCCTCCCTTCCGAGATCCTCGTGCATCCGGGGAGCGGCGACCCCCGCAAGAACCTTCCCGCCGCCGCCTGGGCGGAGGTGCTGGGAGAGCTCCAGGCCCTTCTTCCGGCCGCCGTCGTCCTCGGGTCGGCGGAGCAGGAGCGGGGGGACTGGGAGTGTTTGGTCCGGGCGGCGAAAGCTGTCCGGACCTGTGCCACCCTGAGGGAGCTCCTGGCGGCCCTGTCCCGCGCCCGCCTCCTCCTGGGGAACGACTCCGGGGTGTCCCACCTGGTCGGCGCCCTGGGCATCCCCACCGTCGCCGCCTTCGGGCCGTCGGACCCGCGCCTCTGGAAGCCTCTGGGCTCCCGGGTCCGGATCGTCCAAACCGGCCGGGCGTGTGCCCCCTGCTCCGCGGGCGAACCCATCGGCTGCCGCGAGCCGGCCTGCTGGGAGAGCCTCCCTGCCCGAGCGATCGTAGCGGCTGCGAAAGAGCTGCTGGCAGAAACCCATCGGGACCGGTGAGGCTAGACGGCACCCGGACCTCCGGCGGGCACCATTTCGAATGGCCGCGGATTGCGGGGCGAAGCGGAGGGGCTCCCCGGCTCCGAGCGCGTGACAGTCGGGGAATTCTGGGGAAGCGCCAAACTTGCGTTTCCTTTGAGACTGGGTATCGTTACAGGACAAGCATCCGGCTTGCCGTGCGGGACCTTCCCGGGCGGGCGGAACGCCGTGGGCTCGGGGGGTACGGGAGCTCGAGAAGGAGCAGTCATGAGAGGCGTCGCCCGTCAGATCATCGTCGTCGCAGGCCTCGCCGCGCTGGCGGTTCTCATGGGTACCGGGACTGCGGCCGCGCTCACCGCGGACCCCGGCGAAGATCAAGTCGTCGTCGAGAACACCCTCGTGACCCTCGACGGGAGGGGCTCCACGCCTTCCGACGGGGGAACCATCACGCGGTACACCTGGGCGCAGGCGCCCGGGGGGCCTCGGGTCGTCCTCAGCGGCGCGAACACAGCCGTCGCGACCTTCCGGGCGCCGGAGGTGAATCCCGGTGGCGTGACGATTCGGTTCGATCTCACGGTGACCGAAGATCTCGGCGGCCAAGACACCGCCAGGGTGAGGGTCACCGTGATCGACGTAGTCGATCAACCGCCGGTGCTCGACCCGGTGGGGAACAAGACCATCGCTGAGGGGCAGCTCCTGAGCTTCACGGTGAGCGCGTCGGACCCGGACGGGGACCCGGTGACGATCACGGCGACCCCCCTGCCCGCGGGGGCGGCATTCAACGGGACGACCTTCTCCTGGACCCCGACCTTCACCCAGGCAGGCATCTACCAGGTGACCTTCACCGCGACGGCCGGCGGGCTCACCGACAGCGAGACGATCACCATCACGGTCACCAACGTGAACCGGGCCCCGGTGCTCGCGACCATCCCCAACCAGAGCGTCCTCGAGGGACAGACGGTCACGGTTTCCCTTGCAGCCTCGGACCCCGACGGGGACGGGCTGCGTCTGTCCGCGAGTGGTTTGCCGGGGTTTTGCGCCCTGAATGACGCGGGCAACGGGACCGGGTCCATCGCGTGCTCTCCGGGCTTTGGCCACGCCGGAAGCTACTCCGTCACCGTGACGGTGACCGATGACGGAACGCCGCCCCTCGCGGACTCGAAGAGCTTCACGTTGTCGGTGACCAGCGTCAACCGGCACCCCGTGGCCAACGCGGGGCCGGACCGGACGGTGAGCGAGGGCGCCCTGGTCACCCTGGACGGCACCAACTCCTTCGACCCCGACGGGGCGATCACGAGCTACCTCTGGGCCCA
>JAWSUI010000092.1:0-6902 GCA_033551855.1 Deferrisomatales bacterium | reverse complement strand
CGAGCGTGACCCTCTCGAACCCGGCGGCAGCCCAGACCACCTTCACGGCGCCCACCGTGGGGCCGGGCGGGGCCAGCCTCACCTTCCGGCTCACCGTGACCGACGACGGCGGCCTGTCGGCGGCCGACACGGTGACGATCACCGTCACCTACCTCAACCTTCCCCCGACGGCCGACGCGGGGCCGGACCGGACGGTGGGCGAGGGCGCCCTGGTCACCCTGAACGGCACCAACTCCTTCGACCCCGACGGGGCGATCACGAGCTACCTCTGGGCCCAGACGGCGGGCCCGAGCGTGACCCTCTCGAACCCGGCGGCAGCCCAGACCACCTTCACGGCGCCCACTGTGGGGCCGAGCGGGGCCAGCCTCACCTTCCGGCTCACCGTGACGGATGACGGCGGCCTGACGGCAACCGACACGGTGACGATCACCGTGACCTACCTCAACCAGCCCCCGATCGCAGCTGCGGGGCCCGACCAAACGGTGGAGGAAGGGAGGACGGTGACGCTGGACGGTTCCGCCTCACGGGACCCGGAGGGCGGCCCGCTCGTCTACGCCTGGAGAGTGGCACAGGGGCCGGCGGTGACCCTGTCGAACCCGTCGGCCGCCCGCCCGACCTTCGTGGCCCCGCCGGTGGACGGCCTGGGAGAGGAGTTGACCTTCGAGCTGACGGTCACCGATGAAGGGGGGCTCACCGCCTCCGCCACTGTCCGGATCACCGTGGAGAGCAACGGTATCGACATGGAGGGGGTCCCTGAGGGCGCCACCACGGTGTGGGGATCGACCGGCGAGCCGATCGGTTTCAAGGTCCGGAACGGGGGCAGCCTGGTGGCTTTGGAGACGTTGGACTCCGGCGGGCTGCCTCCGTCGCCGTCGCTGCCCCTCGATCTCCCCTATGGGGTCCTCGACCTGAAGCTGAAGGTGGCGCCGGGAGGGCAGGTTGAGCTGTCGGTGTACCTGCCGGAGCCAGCCCCGGAGAATTACGTCTGGATGAAGCACAACCCCGCGACGGGCTGGGTCAACTACAGCGCTGTGGGCGCCCAGTTCGTACCCGGCACGGACCGAAGGGCGCTCCTGGTGAGGCTGGTGGACGGGGGAATGGGGGACAACGACGCAACGGCCAACGGCGTGATCGTGGACATCGCCGGTCTGGGACTTCCCAACGCGTCGGGGGCGAGCGACGGCGGAACCCCGACCTCCGGGGCCGAAGGCTCGGGCATGGGGGGGTTTTGCTTCATCCGCGCGCTGTTGCGGTGAAAAACGCAGAGGGTTACAGCGAAGAAGCTGCAACCCTCGGTCGGTCGCGTGGTGCCGGAGGCCGGAATCGAACCGGCACGGGTGTTACCCCACTGGATTTTGAGTCCAGCGCGTCTACCAGTTCCACCACTCCGGCAGATGAGGGCGGAGTATAGGGAGCCGGCGGCGCGGGTGTCAAGGAGGCCCGAAACGCCGCAGCGGCGCCGTTGACACCCCCGGAGGCGCTCTGGTATAAGGCGGGTTCCCGCGTGGGGCTGTAGCTCAGCTGGGAGAGCGCTTGAATGGCATTCAAGAGGTCGTCGGTTCGATCCCGATCAGCTCCACCACGAAAAACAAGGGGTTAGGCGAAAGCCTAACCCCTTCGGTTTTGTCCCCCCCGAAACCAGGCCGCCCAGGCATTCCCCGGTTGACCCACATGGCTGGCTCGTCCGGGTCTGCGCGAGCCTTCAGGACCCCGCGACGAAAGAGCGCGTGTCCGCCCTTAGACTGGACTCCTCTGCTGCAGCGGAAGGGCAGCCGGGAGCTTGGCCATCCGCTCGTCCAGCGTGAGGGTGAACCGGTCCGCACGGCGGTAGTCGTCGGCGATGAGGCGGTCTAGGAGGCCGCAGCCCCCCTCGGCCTCGAGGGAGGCCAGGACGGAGGCGCCGTTGAGAGGCGAGACGATCCCGCTCTTCAGCACGTCCGTGAGGGCCGTCCGCGCCTCCCCCTTGGACACGCCGTAGTGGTGCTGCACGGCCGCGTACGCTTCGCCCACGACCTGGTTCGAGGCGAACACCTCTGCCCCGCCCTGCACCAGCGCGGTCAGGGCGGCGACGCACTGACGGAAACCCTCCTCGGGATCCCCGGTCAGAAGGCGGACGAGGATGGAGGTGTCAATCCCGAAGCGCCGAGTCATGGTCCTGGCCGCGGAAGGCTTCGAGGTTGAACGTTCCCGCGCCGCGTCGGAGCTTGCCTCGCAGCGGCGCCAGTCTGGACGGGTCCACCTGCTGTGGCCGAAGCAGGAAACCATCCACGCTCTCCACGAGTTCCAGCCGGTCCCCGGGCTTCACCCCAAGGGCCTCCAGAACCTGGGCCGGAAACGTGACCTGCCTTTTGGCGGTGACTTTGACGAGCATCGCGGGCCTCCTTTTCTCCTTACCATGTAAGATATCTTGGTAAGGCGAGCGGGTCAAGCCACGCCCTCCAGATGTCGGGAGCAAATAAACTGTCCGGGGTTGTAGCACATGATCTGTCCGGTTCATGAAGGCTCGCAGGAGGAGCCGACATGCGACGGACGGAATGGCTACAGGAGACGCGGCAGATGAGATTCGAGGAAGCCTACCACGGGTGGCAAGCACGGCGGCTGACGCAGGAGGCGGCGGGACGGTTGTTGGGCGTCGGGGAGCGGACCTTTCGTCGCTACGTAGATCGCTACGAAGACGAGGGGATGGAGGGGATGCGAGACAAGCGCCTGACGCAGGCCTCCGCGCGCAAGGCGCCGGGGGCCGAGGTGCAGGACGTGGTGGCGCGCTACCGGGCGCGGCACCAGGGCTGGAAGGGGAAGCATTCTACGCGTGGTATCCGCGCGATGTCGGCGCACGCAGCTACACGTGGGTGAAGACGCAACTCCAGGAGGCCCTCTCGACCCAACGCCGTGCAGCTGCCGGGTCGTCCCGCGCAATGTCGGCGCCGATTTCGAGAAGGTCCTTCTTGGCTCGAGCGGTCCAGCGCAGCGTCATTCCTTGGCCCCAAACGCGGCCCTCAACTCGCCGTCCAGGTCCTCGTCTGCCGTGACCCGCCCGGCACGCGAATCGGCGCGCCCCTCCTCCACAGCCGAGACAAAGCGCTCCCGCGCGTTGAGGCGGTCGAATTCCTCAGGGCTCACCAGAACGGCCGCCGGCCGGCCGTTCTGAGTGATGACGATGGGTCGGTTCTCAGCCTTGAGCCTTCGAATGCGCTGGGACGCGTGGGCTTTGAACGTGCCCACCGGAACGATGTCCTCGGTGATCCGCAGGGGCTTCATGGGTTTCGCCGTTGGCCTGCATTGGGACCTGAATACAGAACCGAATATAGCCCCCCCATCTGCCCTCGTGCGACAGCCCAAACCCGCCTCACGCTACGACGCCATGGCCACACAACCCCTTGGTCGACAGAACCGAAATCACTGGTCGACTTCCTCGGAACACCTCCGTTCCCTGGCCGTTCCCGTGTTGGAGCAATTGACAACATAAATCGATGTTGGTATCATCTCCAACATGAAGGCCGTGGCCCTCGTTCGCCGCCGGGTTGTCGTCGCGGCCGACGCGTTCGTCGATGTCGTGATTTGGCAGGTTCCCGAGCCGGTCTTGCCGTCGACCCACTCGTTCAAGTATCGATTCGCCTACGTAGTGGGGAGCCAGTGCGTCTTGCGCTACGACAACGAGCGGGGGAAGGGGGACCACAGGCACACGGAAACCGCGGAAGAGCCATACAGCTTTTCGACCCCCGAACGGCTGATGGCTGACTTTGCCACAGATATCTTGAGGTGGAATCATGAGAACGGTCGTTCTTGACGTTCGCTCTCTCGACAAGACATTGGCGGATGCCGTCCGAGCGATGGAAGCGGGGAAGGAGAACCGAGAAGTACGTATCAGCTTTGCCACACCCGAGCTCTTGTGGGAAGTGCTGACGGCAAAACGCTGGGAGCTTCTCAAGTGCCTTTGCGGCACCGGCCCCGTATCCATTCGCGAAGCGGCCCGACGGGTAGGCCGGGATGTCAAGGCCGTCCACGGCGACGTACAGGCGCTGCTGGCAGCAGGGGTCTTGAATCGAACGCCTCAGGGGCGCATCGAGTTTCCGTTCGAGGAGGTCAAGGTCGAGTTTCTGCTGCGGGCGGCATAGGAGAGCAGGGGTTTACTCCGTGAAGGTCCGGCTCCCGCCCGCGTCTTCGCCCAGGCCCAACGACACCCTGGAATCGGGACGGAACGCACACAAGACCGGCACCACGCGAAACGCGCCGTCCCAAGCGGCATTTCAGCCGAAACGCTCTTGTGCATCTCCGTGCCGTCGGCCGGGCACTCGCTGCGTCCTCGGCGGGCAATGCTCTTGCGTACCAGCGTCCCGTCAGACACGCCCGGCCCGTGACAGGTTCGTCCGTCCCGGCGTCCCCTGCTGTGAGGGAGATCTACCACACCCTACACGCACGGAAGTAGCAGGCACGATGTTCGTCGCCGCGTGCCGCACCCGTCGGGTTTCACTGCAAGCCTCCCAGCTTCCTAGCCGCCTGGCTTCCCAGCTGCCCAACTGACCGCCCACCGAAAGATCCGGCACGTCGTGTACTCCGGCGGCAAGGACCGGTAGCGCTCGGGCAACTCGGTCTCAGATGGGATGGGGAGGACGAGGCCGTTCTCGATCGTGAAGCGCCAGTCCTCGAAGGCGAATTCGGAGATCTGTCCGGGCACCGGAAAAATCGGCAGGTGCAGATTGTGGGGGTAGTTCTGCTTCTGGCGGTAACCCTTCTGCGCGACGCCGCAGACGTAGAGCGCGGCAAACGAGCCCGCCGGCTGCTCGTCGCAGACGATCGGACTCGCCAGACTCGGTTCCCGTGAGCCGCCCCCAATGTCCCCCGGCCCCCGTCCCCTAGTCCCCGTGCCCTGTGGCTCCGGGCCCTGGGCCCTGGGCCCTGCACCCCGACCCCTGCCCCGCTGGCTCTGCCGCGTGCTTGCTCTGCTTCTTCGAGTACCGGCCACGGAGCACGTTCGTGCAGTGGTGGGCATCGTTCACGCCGGTAACGTACTTCATCCAGAGCCAGACGAAGCGGCGGGGGTCGAGGTTGTGGTGGATGGTGACGTGGGGAGACACGATCACCTCCCGCCTCCTCGTTTCCCCCTTGTCTTCCCACTGCTGTCCCGCCAGGGGCCGGAGCGCGGCCGCAACTCAACGAGAAAGAAACGTCCCGGTCTCCCGGTCCCGAGGTCACGGACCGCCTCAGGCAGTTCTGGGATCAGGGAGACGTGGGCGTATAGGTGATCGGCGACGAGCTTGCCCAGAGACGTGGGAGGCGCGAATCAGGGGATGCGAGGCATGGGAGCTTCATCCAGGAGGCGGTGCATCTCGGCCACGAAGCCCCTCGCTTGTGCGATGATCTCGGCCGTCTGCTCCGCCTCGAAGGTCACGAGCTCCTGATAGTCGCCCCGCTGCCGGTTCTCGAACACCCGGTCGTAGAAGCGCCCCCACCGCGCCTCCAACCGCCCGGTCTTCACGAGGGACCGGTGCAGAGCGGCCCGTACGCCGCTGTGCTTGACGAACCGGAGGTCTTCGCCCAGAAGCACCGAGCTCAACGCATAGAAGCAGGCGTAGTAGGCTCGATTCACGGCGAACGAGAGACGGCCGGCGGCGTGCTCGGCCTCGGCCGACGCGAGAGCCTCCGTGGCCTTCTCGGTCCAGTACGCCACCACCGTGCGCCGCGCGTCGTCCAGCGTCACGCGGCGGCCCCGTGGCGCTCGATCTCCGATCGAATGGGGAGCACCCGGTACGGTCCGCCCTCCCACTCCTCAGCGGGCAGAACGAGCGTGCTGATGACCACGTCGTGGGCCACCTCGACGTCGAAGAGCGCGTCGGTCACGGCGTCGCGCTCCCTCCAGGTCAGCTTGCGCGACGTGAGCACCAGGAGATCGATGTCGGACTCGGCGTCGTCTCGACCCGTGGCCTTCGAGCCGAAGAGGGTTACGCTCTGGACCGGAAAGCGTTCCTTGAGGAGCGCGACCGCGGCGGCGATCGCCTCCCGGTCCTTCGGTTGCAGATGGATGTCGGACAGCGTCCTCATGGGCTCCTCCCCGTCTCGCCCCACGACGTTCTCGCCAACTCTACCACAGCGACACCGCAGCTTCACCAAGCCGTCGCCCGAACGCGGTGCCCCCCCAGGGAGGGGCAGACCACGGCGAGGGTCACGACGACCCGAATGCCGCGACGGCCAGGGAGGGGAAGGTCACGGCCCACCGAAAGATCCGACACGTCGTCCGGGTGCAAGGACCGGTAGCGCTCGGGCAACTCGGCCTCAGACGGGATGGGGAGGACGAGGCCGTTCTCGATCGTAAACCACCAGTCCTCGAAGGCGAATTCGGGGATCTGTGCGGGCACCGGAACACACGATCACCTCCCGCCTCCTTGTTTCCCCCTGGTCTTCCCAGGGATGTCCCGCCAGGGGCCGAAGCGCCGCCGCAACTCAATTAGAAAGGAACGTCCCGGTCTCCCGGTCGGGGGGCGGCCGCCCCCAGCTGTACCTCCCGGAGCTGCACCCGCTGGTGGTCGTAGTCGTCGAGGACATCGAGGGCGTAGGCATAGTCGGAGACGACCCGGAGCACGGCCTTCGCCTCGTCGCCCGAGAGGTCGCGCCGCTCGGCCACGTCGACCACCAGCCGCACCGCCTGCCGGAGCTCCCTGAGCCGGTGCGCGTTGTCGGTGTAGCCCCGGACCAGGTGCTCGCGCAGCACGCGCGTCGCCCAGATGCGGAACTGGGTACCTCGCTTCGAGTTGACTCGGTAGCCAACGGCGATGGCCATATCGAGGTTGTACAGGTCCATCTGACGCACCTTGCCGTCGGCTGCAACCTGTGCGTTTTTTGCACAGGTTGTGGCGCGATCCAACTCGCCGGTCGCGTAGATGTTCCTGACGTGACGGACGATCACT
>JAWSUI010000091.1:0-9530 GCA_033551855.1 Deferrisomatales bacterium | reverse complement strand
CGCTCAAGAGGCCCCAGTTTCCGCCGTTTCAGCCGTGCCCGGGAATTGCTGGTCCGGAATGTACTTGCGCACCTCGGAGCCGTATCGGTAGGGCACCTCGAAGCCGAGGTTGTGGTTCTTGGTGTAGGCCAGGACCTTGGGGTGCGCCTCGGCACACCGGCAGAGCTCGCCCTCCCAGTCGCTGTCGAGGATGACCCAGTTGACGTGATTCTTGGGCGGCGGCCCCGCCGTGTCCCAGCGGTCCGGTCGCGAGGTGGTGAACCGCACGTGAAGGGTGGAGCCCGTGGGGTTGTAGGGGTCCACCAGCGCCTTGATGGGCCGCTTGCCCTCCAGGGCATTGGTGATGCCGGCGGTGATACGGTTGCAGGCCATATCGGCCAGCTCCTGGTACAGGAGGAGGGCCGGGTAGGTCTCGCCCCTGCAGACGAGGCAGGTGTCGAGCCACTGCTTGGTGATGCGCTTGAGTTGCCCGAAGAGGTGGAGCTTCGGCTCCTCCCCGGGGTCGCGCCATTTCGTGTAGAGCAGGCGCTGGGTGAGGTAGAAGAGGAGCGTCGAGGGCCGCAGGTCGACCAGGTGCTCGAGGTCCAGGTTGGCGGCCTCGCCGATGATGCCCTGGTTGAGGGTCTTGGAGGGGCCCACGATGTCGGGGGTAAGCGCCAGGACGGAGTCGGCGTTGAAGGTGGCGTTGAGCCGCTCCTCGGGGAGCTCCACCCGGTAGCCCTCGACCCGGGGGAAGGGGATCTCCAGGTGATCCCGGTCGGGCCGGATGGCTCGGACCTGGACGGTCTCCCGCGGCGGCCGGGGCGGCGCGATGACGGGCTTCGCGGTGAAGTCGAAGGGCACGCCGAAGATGTCGGCATACTCGGCGTTGAAGAGACTCTCTTCGTTGAGGTCGTATGACTGGCGGCGCAGCGCCCGGCCGATGACCTGCTCGCAGAGGAGCTGTGTGCCGAAGGCCCGGATGCCGAGGATGTGGGTCACGTTGTTGGCGTCCCACCCCTCGGTGAGCATGGAGACCGACACCACGCAGCGGATGCCGGCGCCGAGCTGGCCCGCCTTGCCCACGGTGTTCATGACCTCGCGCAGGAGCTCCTGCTCCGAGATGCTCTCGGCGGCGCGGGCGTCGCCCGTGCGCTCGATGATCTCGCGGCGGAAGCGGTCGATCTCGTCGGCGGCCATGGCCCGGAAGTTGGGGTCCAGCGCGTCGCCGGCCTCGAGCTGCTCCGAGTCGATGAGGAGCGTGTTCGGGCGCGGGAAGGGATTGCCCGTGGTGTCGTCGAAGTTGCGAAAGAGGGAGAGCCGGCCGTTTTCAAGCTTCGAGGTGCCGTCCTCCTGCCTGCGGTAGAAGCCCGAGACGTAGTCGTACACGAGCTTCGAGATGGCGGTGTTCTGGCATACGACGATGAAGCAGGGGGGGACGGAGATGCCGGCCTCCTGCCAGAGGCGGTAGGTCTTCTCGTAGTGGCCGTAGAGCACCTGGAGGGCCGTCTGGAGCCGGGTGGGGAGCCGTAGGGGGTCGAGCTCGGCGCCGCTGCCCCGGCCCTTCTTGGGCATGTCCTTGCGGATGTTCTCCCAGAGGTTTCGGTACACGGGCATCTCGTCGCCGGGGATGTTCTCGGCCACGGGCACGCGCGGCAGCTTCACGATGCCGCACTCGATGGCGTCCATGAGGGAGAAGTCGCTCATGGTCCAGGGAAAGAGCGTGCCCTCGGCGTAGCCCGAGCCCCGAAGGAAGAAGGGTGTGGCCGAGAGGTCGAAGACCCGCGCGACTCCGAGCTTTCGCTTGACGGCCTCGAGGCCCGAGATCCACAGGCGCGCCGCCTCGTTGTTCTTCTCGGCTTCCTTCCGCTCGTCGCCCTTGAGCTGCTCGTCGTCGGGGTCCGGCGGCTTCTCCCTGTAGCAGTGGTGGGCCTCGTCGTTGAGCACCAGGATGTTCTTCATGCCCATGAGGTCGGCCATGACCCGCTGGATCATCTGGCCTTCGGTCTCCTGCGTCCGAAGGTCCTCCCCCAGGCGGCCCTTGAGCAGGGCGCGGCCGCCGGCGCTCAGCTCCATGCGCTCGCGCAGTTTGAAGGCGTGGTAGTTGGTGATGACGATCTTCGCGCGGTTGAGGTCGTCGAGGAGGTCGCCGGGCACGAGCTCGCGGCTGGCGTAGTAGCTGTCGGGGTCGTTGGGCTGGAGGACGCGCAGGCGATCCTTGATGGTGATGCCCGGCGTGACGACCAGGAAGCCGCGGGTGAAGTGCTTGCTCCCCGGGCGCCGGACGGCGTTGATGGTCTGCCAGGCGATGAGCATCGCCATGACGGTGGTCTTGCCCGCCCCGGTGGCGAGCTTGAGGGCGAGGCGCTGGAGCAGCGGGTTGGCGTCGCGGTTGGCGTTGCCGAGGTGCTCCAGGACCTTCTTGCCGGAGGCGGTCTGCGGAGCGACTTCCGTGAGCCAGATGGCGGTCTCGGCTGCTTCGACCTGGCAGAAGAACGGCCGCACGCTGGCGAAGTCGTGGTGGCGCCAGTGCTGGAGGAGCCGCGCGGTCTCCGGCGTGACCTGCCACATGCCGAGGGGCAGGGTGCGCCAGGTGTCCACCTGCTGGCGCACCTCGTTGATCATCGAGGTGACGTCGTACTGCTGGGCCTCGGTGGAGAGCCCCAAGCCCTCGTCGAAGATGAACTGCTGCTGCCCCTTCCCCTTCTTTTTTTTCTTGGGCTTGGGGATGGGGGTGATGAACTCGGCGCGGCGCCGTCGCTCGAGGATGCGCTGGGTCGGCTGGCCCGAAGGGTCCAGCTCCCAGTGCCGGCGGGGGTCCTCGTAGGGGGAGTTTAGGATGGGTTGGTCGAAGAACGGGTTGGCCATGGTCAGGGGCTCTCCCGGGTAATCTTCGGGTCCGCGATCCTGAGAAAGCTGCCGATGTAGGTGGCGTAGTCCTTGACGATGCGGGCGTGGGTGTCGAAGACGTTCATCCGGCAGGCTCCCCCTCCGGGAAGAAGCACCCCGCGAGGCTACGGGGGAGGGAGTTGCGAGGCCATCCGTGAAGAGTGGGACGTGCGGAACGGCGAGAGGGGAAATTGGACCAGGCAGCGGTCACGTTCGAATCGGGGGGCCCGACCATGTGAGTCGCGTCCGAAGACGCTGGCACCGCCCGACTCCTGTTCCCTCGCCGGCGCCGTAGCACTCCGCCCATCGTTTCCCCCTTCCACTCGATTCACGCAGCAAGCCAACCCCTTGTAATGGTTGAGCCCTCGGCGGGTCAAGGCCAGCGCCGTGCCCGGCAGGCTGCCGTGCATCCTCAACCGCCCTCCGGGAAATCCTATAGGCCTCCGGTCAAGAGAAAAGAAAGTGACGTGATTTCAATAGGTTATGTTTTGCCTCGTCCACGAGGCGCACCTTGGCCGTCGGTGGTTTTTGAGGCCTTTTCGAGGGGCAGGCGACCGCATCAGCCGGCGGGTTCCCTTGGGTGCCATGAGTGCCGAGGTCGGAGAAGCGGTCGCCGGTACAGGCGGCAGCGAGTCTGTGCAACGCCGACCGGGGCAGACCGCTGGTTCACGAGAGCAGTGCTCCCTCGGACCGGCAGACCCGTTGGGTCAGGTTTCCCCTAGGGATGACGGATTGCGTGTCTTGCGGAAACGTCGTGACGATGTCGGGCAGGCACCGCAGCGGAACTGCCCTCGGTGCCTGGCCCCCGTGTCGTCCCGTCGCAGCCTGCCCGAGGTCCCCGAGGCCCTGGTCGTGCCCTGCGGCGCCCTCTCCGCAGACGATCCCGGCACCCGCCGGGGAGGTCGCGCCCCCGAAAAACAAAAGCTCCCAGGAATCCTGGGAGCCCAAGATGGTGGAGGCGGGGGGAATCGAACCCCCGTCCGAAGACCTTCTACCGGAGCCACTACGTGCGTAGTCCATGATTTGTTTTAGAGGGGTCGGGCTCCCACGGACAGGATCCCGGCCCCGCGATCTCCCCTGCGTTTTGCCCCGCCGCCGGGGAGCGCCTCGGCGGGACTATCCTGCTAGTTTGTCGTCCGAGTCCACCCCGCAGGCTGAATGGGTCGGACGTCGTCGCCCTTAGGCGGCGAGTGCGTAGCTGTAGTTGTCGGCAGCTATCGTTTTGCCCGTTGTTTTACGAGGCCTACGGGCACCTCGGCACGCGACCGCCGGCTTCAGCATCCCCGTCGAAACCAGATCGCCCCCATTGGTCGATCCTGTCCACAGTATGCTCCTGCCTTCGGGCGGGGTCAACCGCCGGGGCAGGGCAGTGCCGTGGCAGGGCGTGTCGTGGCAGGGCGCCGCGGTCGGGAGCCCGCTCCCACGGGGGCGCGAGAGGATGGCGGGAGCCCGCTCCCTCAGAGGGAGAGCCGCCTCGGGGCGGGGCCGGAAGAAGCGAAAGCCCGGGTCTCCCCGGGCCTTCGCTTCCTGCGGGACGGCAATGACCTTACAGACGCTTCTTCACGTCGGCCACGGCGAGGATTTTGAGCTCCTCGGCCTGGGTGAAGAGGCGGGCCCGCTCGGAGACGAGCATCTCCTTGAAGGCCGCGGTCTGGATGGAGGGCAGGTTGATGTCGACGCTGAGCATGCAGGACTTCATCGCCGCCTCGGCCACGTAGGCGCCCACCCCCACGTCGGAGATGGCGCCCTTGTTCCCCACGGGGGCGAGCTTCGCGGCGTACTCGAGGATCTCGAGGCACGCCTTGCAGATGTCCAGCGGGACCTGGGAGGCGTTCTGGGCCGCCTTCTCCATGGCCTCGTCCTTGGCCGCCTTCTCGGCGTCGGTGCCCGAGGGCATCCGCCAGGCCTGCATGAAGATGTCGAAGGCCTGCATGTCCTTGGCGGTGAGGTCCTTGAGCTTGGCGATGAGGCGGGCGCAGCCGTCGGCGACCTCCTGGGCCAGGCCCTGGACGTCGTCGTAGCCCTTCTTGCCCAGGGTGAGGTTGGCCACCATGCTGACCATGGCCGCGGCGTTGGCGGCGACCACGGCGCTCACGCTCCCGCCGCCCGGGGTCGGGCTCTTGGAGGCGGCGACGTCGAGGTACTCGCTGACGGTCTTCTCGTAGATGGACATGTTGGAAGCTCCTTCGTCGCTTGGCCGGGACGCTGGAAGGCTGGACGCCTACTCCCCGATCACGGCCCGCGACACTCGATCAAGAGGTTGCGGCACACCCGCTGGCGATTCGGCCTACAGCCCCTTCTGGAGCTTCAGGGCCTTGACGGTGTTCCCGATGATGATGGTGGTGGTGAGGCTGCCCACGCCCCCGGGCACCGGGGTGAGGACCGCGGCGACCTCGGCCGCCGCCGGGTCCACGTCGCCGGTGATGGAGCCGTCGGGCTTCTCGTTGATGGCCGCGTCGATGACCGTGGCCCCGGGCTTGACCATGTCGGCCTTGATCAGGTGGTTGACCCCGGCCCCGGCGGCCGCGAAGAGGATGTCCGCCTCCCGGCAGGCGCCGGCGAGATCCGCGGTGCGGCTGTGGCAGACGGTGACGGTGGCGTCCCGGCCCTTGGAGAGCAGGAGCATGGCCAGCGGCCGGCCCACGGTGTCGCCCCGGCCCACGACGGTGACGCGCTTGCCCTTGATGTCGACACCCGAGCGTTTGACGAGCTCGATGCACGCCAGGGGGGTGGCCGGCACCAGGGCCAGGGCCTCCATGTCGCCCAGCACGTAGCCGCGCTGCTCGGCGGTGACGCCGTCCACGTCCTTGGCGGGCAGGATGGCGTTCATCACGTTGGCCTTGTTGATGTGGCCGGGCAGGGGAAGCTCCACGAGGATGCCGTGGACGTCGGGGGCGTCGTTGAGCTTTTTGACCAGGGCCACCACGTCGGCCTCGGGGGTGTCCTTCGCGAGCTCGTGTACCTCGACCACCGCGCCCATCTTCTCTCCGGTGGTCACCTTGTTGCGGGCGTACCAGACGCTTCCCGGGTCGTCGCCCACCAGGACGACGGAGAGCTTGGGGGTGTGCCCCTTTGCCTTGAGACCGTCGATCTCCGCCTTCAGCTCGGCCCGGATCTCCTCCGCGATGGGCGCCCCCTTGATGATCTTCGCTGCCATGCCGTCCTCCCTCTTCGGAATTCCAGGTTGCACATTCCCCCTTCCGGAAACCGGAAACCGGCCGTAGAAGAGCACAGGCCGTCCGGCGTGTCAATTGCGATCGGGCCCCAGGGTCCCCCGTCTCGGAGGAGAGCGGGATCGGGGAGCCCTTGCGTTTCGCCGCGACATCCGCGGTTGTTCGAGACGCTGCCCACAGGGGGACCAGGTGCGCCGCGCTTCACCGATTTCGATCGGCTTTTGCGCTTCGGTCGATGCGGGTCGCGGCTGCACTCCAGGACTCCCCGATCCCGCCCGGCACGTGGTCGGTGGATGCGGACGCTCGATCGGGGCGAGCTTGGGCGGGGCCCCTACCCCGCGAGCGCCAGCTCCAACCGGCCCGCCCAGCGGTCCAGGAGCGCCCGGCGCAGGGCCGCGTTTCTCGGCGCCCGGAGCCCCGGGTCCTCCGCGAGCACCGCCGCCGCCAGGTCCCGGGCCTGCTGGAGCAGGGGCCCGTCCTGGAGGATGTTCGCCACCCGGAAGTCCGGCAGCCCCGACTGGCGGGTCCCCAGGAAGTCGCCGGGGCCGCGGATCCGCAGGTCCTCCTCCGCGATCTCGAACCCGTCCTGGGTGCGGGACAGCACCCGCAGGCGCTCCCACCCGTCCCGGGACACCTGCGCCCCGGCTGCCAGGAGGCAGTGGGAAGGGTGCTCGCCCCGCCCCACCCGGCCCCGGAGCTGGTGGAGCTGGGCCAGCCCGAAGCGCTCGGCGTGCTCCACCACCATGACCGTGGCGTTGGGGACGTCGACCCCCACCTCGATGACCGTGGTGGACACCAGCACCTGGGTCTCGCCCGCGGCGAAGGCGGCCATGGCCGTTTCCTTCTCGTCGGGCCGCATCCGCCCGTGGAGGAGCCCCACCCGGAGGTCGGGGAAAACCTCCCGGGCGAAGTGCTCGGCCATGGTGGTGGCCGCCCGGAGCTCCAGGGCCTCGCTCTCCTCCACCAGGGGGTAGACCAGGTAGGCCTGGCGGCCCCGCCCCACCTCCTCCCGGACGAAGGCGTGGACCCGGGGAAGGTCCTTCTCGCGGACCACCCGGGTGACGATGGGCCGTCGGCCCGGGGGGAGCTCGTCGATGACCGAGAGGTCCAGGTCACCGTAGACGGTCATGGAGAGGCTGCGGGGGATGGGGGTCGCGGTCATCACCAGGAGGTCGGGGCTCTCCCCCTTGCGCACGAGCCCCGCCCGCTGGAGCACCCCGAAGCGGTGCTGTTCGTCCACGATCACGAGGCCCAGCCGGCGGAAGGCGACCCCCTCCTGGATGAGGGCGTGGGTGCCCACCGCCAGGTGGGCCTCCCCGGCGGCGAGCCCCGCCAGGGCCGCCTCCCGGTCGGGCCGGGAAACCGAGCCCGTGAGGAGGGCGACCCGGACCGGGAGCCCCCCCACCAGGCGCCTCAGGTTGAGCGCGTGCTGCTCGGCCAGGATCTCGGTGGGGACCATGAGGGCGGCCTGGCAGCCGCTCTCCACGGCCATCAGGGCGCTCACCAGGGCCACCAGGGTCTTGCCGCACCCCACGTCCCCCTGGAGCAGCCGGTGCATCGGCCGGGGGGACTCCATGTCGCGGCGGATCTCGCCGAGCACCCGGCGCTGGGCGCCGGTGAGGGGGAAGGGGAGGGAGGCGAGCAGCCCCTTGACCAGGCGGAAGGTGGGCCGGAAGGCGATCCCGGGCCGCGGCCCGGCGCCCTCCTTCTTGAGGAGGAGCCCGAGCTGCAGGAAGAAGAACTCCTCCAGGACGACGGCGCGACGGTGCTCCTGGGCGCGGCGTTCGAGGCCCGCACCCCCCCGGGAAGGGAAGTGAAGCTCCGGGTAGGCAATCGAGAGGGGGGGCAGCCCCAGGCCCGCGGCGAGCCCCCCGGGGACGAGGTCCATCAGGTGGGGGGCGGCGGCCTCCACCGCCGCCCGCAGGATCTTCCGGAGCGCCCGGGGGTGGACCCCCTCGACCTCCGAGTAGACGGGGACGACCTGCTCGAACCCCGCGCCGGCGTCGTCCTCGTCGAGCACCTCCAGCTCCGGATGGTGTACCTCGCGCCGGCCCTGGAAGAGCCGCACCACCCCCGAGCCGGCCACCCGCGAGCCCACGGGGTACGCCTTCTCGAGCCAGGGGAAGTTGCCCCGGAACCACTTGAGGGTCAGGCGGCCGGAGCCGTCGTCGAGCACGGCCTCCAGGACCCGGCGCCGGTGGTACTCCCGCACCCCGATGGCCGCGATCTCCCCCCGGAAGGCCGCCGGCGCGCCGGGCAGGAGACGGGCCAGGGGGAGGAGGCGGGTGCGGTCCTCGTACCGGAGGGGGAGGAACACCAGGGCGTCCCCCAGGGTGCGCAGCCCCTTGCGGGCCAAGCGCTCGGCGACTTTCGGGCCCACCCCGCGCACCGCGGTGAGGGGGGTCGCCAGGACCCCCAGCATGCGGCGGTACGCCTCGAGGGGCTCGGGGGAGGTCACCGCGTCAGAGCCTCCAGGGCGCCAGGTCCTCCTCCCGTGCCGGGGAGGCGGTCACGGTCCGCACGGGGCGCTCCGGGTCCGGGCCGAAGACCACCGCCGTGCCCGCGGAGGCCTTGGGCGTGTAGCGCAGGAGCACCGCCGCGGCCAGGGGGCGCTCGTCGGCGGCCCCCCGGGGGCGGAAGAGGCCCAAGGGGCCCGGGACGTCGGCGGTGTGGGCGAGCTCGTCGCCCGGGGTGCGAAGCGCCGCCACGGCGTCGTTCTCCCCGTGGTTGCGGCCCAGGGTGAGGAGGCTCCCCCCGGGGAACCGGAAGGGCCGCCCGGTGAGGAGCAGGCGCAGGTCGTCGGGCCGGCGGTCCGGGGCCGGGGTGGTCTCGAAGTAACGGCGCACCCGCCCGCCCAGGATGGGGTCGGTGAGGCGGCACCCGCCGGCCGGGGTGGGGTACTCGGTGATCCCCAGGCGCGCGGCGAGCTCCATCTGGGGCTTTCGGTTGCGGCCCGAGAAGTCGAAGAGGCGGCGGCGGTCCACCCAGCCGCGGCGCTCGGGGGCGGTGGGGGGGAGCAGCTTCGCCGAGAGGGGGCGGACCAGGAGCTCCCGTGCGCCGGTCTGCCGGGCGATGGCGTTCATCGCGTCCCGGCGCTGGCTCATGGGCCGCTGGCCGAGCACCTCGCCGGTGACCAGGAACAGGGCGCCCTCCCGCCGCATGATCTCCAGCGCCTTGCGGACGAAGAAGATCTTGCAGTCCACGCAGGGGTTGAAGTTCTTCCCGTAGCCGTACCGGGGGGAAGCCAGCACCTCCAGGTACTCCTGGGAAACGTCCACCACCCGGAGCCGGATGCCGTACCGCTCCCGGTAGGCGGCCTCCACCTCGGCCTCCCGGCCCCGCTTGTCGTCCCCGAAGAAGGGGGTGATGAAGTGCAGGGCCAGGACGTCGACCCCCTGGTCCTGGACGACCCGGGTCGCGAGGATGGAGTCGAGCTGCTTTATCAAGTGCATCATTATAGTTATCCAGCTGGCGTTCCAGTTCGGTTGT
>JAWSUI010000090.1:0-9835 GCA_033551855.1 Deferrisomatales bacterium | reverse complement strand
GGGTCAGGGGCTGGGGGCGGGGGCCTGGTGCAGGACCGCCGATTCCGCCAATTCCCGGCCGGTGCGCCGGGCGGCCTCGAGCGCCCCGGGGTGGGAGGCGATGGCGCCGCGCTCGTCCACCCCCTCGTAGACCAGGGGAGGCCGGGAGACGACGCCCAGAATGTCGAAGAGGGCGTCCATCGTGTGGCGGGGGCCCGTGAAGACCTTGGGGGTAAGGGCCCCGGCCGTGGAGAGGAACACGCCGGGACGGGATGGGGGCAAGGGGCGGTGGAGGAGATACCGGCGAGCCCACCGGGGCTGAAACCGGTCGATGACCGCCTTGAACTGGGCCGGAGGGCCCAGGAAGTAGACCGGAGCCCCCACGGCAAGGGCGTCGGCCTCGTCCACGGCGGCGTACACCTGGTCCATGTCGTCTCGGACGACGCACTCTCCGGTCTCGGCGCACCCGCCGCAGCCCGTGCACCCTCGGACGTCGAGCTTGCGGGCGTAGAGGTGCTCCACCCGGGCGCCGGCTTCCCCGGCCCCCTCCGCCAGGGCGGCAAGAAGAGTGTCGGTGTTCCCGCCGGCGCGGGGGCTGCCGTGAAGGAGGAGCAGCCGAGGGCTGCGCCCCGATATCCCGCCCGGCGCCATCTCGCTCAGGGCCTGTGAACCCATCTGCTGCGCGGCCGGCCAGCTTCGTTCCGCACTCGCTCACTCCTCGCCGAACTGCGGGACATGTCGGGTCGCTCCTTCAAGCGCCCGTGCTCCGATCTGCTCGCGACGATGCTTCCGCGGGGTCTCAGTCCCCCCAGATCCAGACGCCCCGATTGGTGAGGGCGTAGTACTGGTCGTCGAGCAGCTTCCGGTGAAGCTCCTCCTCCTCGGCGAGCTTCCGGAACATGTCCTGCCCGCGGGCGTCGGGGGCCTCGGCGGCCAGGGTCCGGTACTCGGTGATGGCGCGCTCCTCGGCCCCGATGGCGATGCGCAGCGCGTCCAGGGCGTTGGCGTGGGATCCTGCGGCCTTGCGGCCCTGGGCCTCGGCGGCCGGGACCTTCGCGATCTTCCGGCCCGGGTAGTGGATCCAGCCTGCCTGCGACTCGAGGGAGGCCTTGAGCCCCTTCAGGTGCTCCTCGTGGTGGCGTTCGAACGCCGCGAGCTCCCGGAACATTTCTGCGCCCCCCGGGTCGTCCGTCTCGCCGGCGGCCTTTGCGTAGAACGCGTGGGCTTCGCGCTCGGCTTGGATAGCCCGGTCGAGGGCGCTGAGGATGCGGGTCTTCTCCATGGGTCGCCTCCCTTCGAAATACGAGCGCCAGCCGGGGCTTCACCGGCGCACGCCGCCGGACCCGTCCCTCAACACAGCTTCTCGAGGTCCGGGGGGGCGTCGCCGTCGGGTGCCCCGTCCGCCTCGTCCCAGACCGGGACACGGTAGTCCTCCGCCAGCCAGCGGCCCAGGTCCACCGCCTTGCAGCGCTCGGAGCAGAAGGGCCGGTGGGGGCTCTGCTCCCAGACGACCCGAGCTCGGCAGGTGGGGCAGCGAATCTCCATGGGCGCGATACTACGCAAGAATGCGCCGACCGGCAAAGCGGGAAAGTCGGGGGGCCGAGGCCCCCCCCACGACGTCCTCAGGTGCTGCGCGAGCTGTGACGCAACAACCATTCGGTATCGCGGGGGAACAACTTGTATTCGACGTGTGTTGTGGTGGCGCGTTCCTTCCCGGGGCGGAACTGGAAGGGCGGCGGGACCCGCCACCCCCCGCTGCGGCCACCGGACACGCAAGGTCTGATAAGATATATTATGTTAACTTGAGCGTGCTCCCGGTAGATGCCCCTGTGGGCACGGCTTCCCTGCTCCCCTTCGTTGGGTCGGCATCAACGCCCTGAGAGTCGAGAGCGGACCCCGAGTTCGGATATCGGTAGCGATGGAATTGCGATCGGGATCTGGGTCGGCGTCGGGGGCCGTCCTGATCGCCCCCGACGTAGAGACCGGCCCGGCCCCCCCGCGGCGCGAGAAGGTTCATGGGCACTGGGTCCCGCCAGGGTCCTGCTAGCGGACGCCCGTACGGGCGTCCGTTCCGGCAGTCGGCCCGGCCGACCCGAGAAACTCTGCGAGCCCCTGTGTGAGGCGGGCCATGGAGAGGTAATCCAAGGTCTCCGGGGTGTCGCCCGGGCCGTGGTAATGCGGATTGCGGAAGAACGACGTGTCGGTCAGCATGACGGCGCGGTACCCGAGGTCCCAGAAGGCGGCGTGGTCGCTCAGGCGAACGGCCGGCAGGAGGCGGCCCCGCCCGGGGACCGGGAGGGTCTCGACCGGGAGGCCTGCCCGTTCGATCGCCCCGGCCAACGGGGCGAGGAGACGCCGGCTGCGGAGGTTCGCCACGAGGCCGACGAAGTCTCCCCGGTCGGGGTATCCCAGGAGCCCCACGGGAAACGGGTAGGCCTGGGTCCCTTTTCCCGGCCGGTAGTATCCGACCATCTCGAGAACCAAAGCCCCGGCCAGATCGATCCCCTGCCTGCGGAGGCTGCGGGCGAGGACCCAGGCGCCCTGCCGGGGGGTCTGGAAGAAGGGGGGCTCTTCGAGGGTCAGGGCCGCGAAGACCACGGGTCCCGCGGCGGCCCGGGCCGGGGTCAGGAGCCGGGAGGTCTCGAGGAGCACCGCCACCCCACTGGCGTTGTCGTCGGCCCCGGGCGTGCCCTCGACGGTGTCGTAGTGGGCGGCGACGACCAACGGCGCGCCCTCCCAGGACCCGAGCCCCCCGAAGGCCAGGAGGTTGACGTAGGCGTCGCCGAGGCCCGGGATCTCCTGCCGTTCCACCCGATAGCCCTGGGCTTCCCAGGTGGACTGCACGTAAGCCGCAGCTGCCCGGAGGGCCGCGGGATCGCTCCAGGGGCGGCCGGTGGTCCCCGCGAGCGCCACCACGTGGTCTCGGAGGCGGTGTGCCAAGGCGGCCGCCGACGGCTCCGGGGTCCCGGGCACCCGGGTGCCCTGCCTCTCCTCACCGGTCGGGCGGTCGGCGGCGTTTCGGGTCGCGGCGAGGGACACCCCCAGGGTGAGGGCCAGAGCCGCCCGGGCCAGGTATGCCCCGGGCCGACGGGTCCCGGGTGCCGGGCTCATCACGTGGGCCCCCGCCCCGGACCCGCCGGCGGGTCCGGGAGGAGCGCGCAGGAGGCCCCCTGCCCCGGCACCGCGCACACGGTGTCTGCGCGCGACGACTTCATCTCGTGCGTCTCCTCGATCTGGATGGTGGCGTGGTCGATCCCGAAGCCTTCCCGGAGGCGTCGGACGATGCCGTCGAGGAGCTCTCGCTGCCGGGAGTAGCCGTCCGGGACGACCACGTGGGCCGAGAGGGCCTCACGGCCGGGGGCGATGGACCAGAGGTGGAGATCGTAGAGGCAGCACACGCCCTCCTCCTCGAGGATCGCCCGCTCCACCCGGCGGAGGTCCAGGTGGGGCGGGACTCCGAGGAGGAGCACGTGCACGGCGTCGCGGACGAGCCCCCACGAGGCCCAGAGGATCAGGCCGCAGATGACCACGCTCACCAAGGGGTCGGCCAGGGTCCACCCGGTGGTGGCGATGACCACCCCGGCGGCGAGGACCCCCACGGACCCCAGGGAGTCGGCCAGGACGTGGACGAACGCCCCCCGCACGTTGAGGCTCGCGTCCTTGTGACGGTGGAGGAGCCGCAGGGACACGAGGTTCACGGCCAGTCCGAGGGCGGCCACGGCCATCATCCCCAGCGCGTGGATCTCGCGGGGGTCCCGGAACCGCTCCCAGGCCTCCCGGAGGATCACGCCGACGATGGCCCAGAGCGCCAACCCATTGAGGAGAGCCGCGAGGATCTCCACCCGCCGGTAGCCGAAGGTCTTGGTCGCCGAGGGGGGCATCTGGCCGATCCGCAGGGCCAGCAGGGCGAGCCCCAGGGCCCCGGCGTCGGTGAGCATGTGGCCCGCGTCGGACAGGAGTGCCAGGGAGTTGGTGAGCCAGCCCCCCACGGCCTCTGCCACCATGAAGGACAGGGTGAGGACCAGCGCCAGCAGCAGGTTGCGCCTAGCCCCGGGTGCGGCCCCTCCCCCCTGAGAGTGGCCGCAGTGGGCACCGTGCACGTGGTCCTCGGACATGGCCTCCCCTCGGAGCTTCCGGGTTTTCTGTGGGTGCGAGGAACCATCGCGTTCTCGCGCAGTGGCGTAGAGGCGCCGGGAAAGACGAAGAATTCCTCTGCGTCCCAGGGGCTCTGCGCGAGATCGTCCTTGCCCTGGATTGACCCACTGAGTTTCTTCCGGAAGGGCCTTCCCTTCTCCTTTCCGAAGACACAGGGGTGTGTGGCCCCGAGAATAGCACCCCGATGGGGAGGCGGCGAGCCCTGCCGGAGGCCTCGCCGGAGGCGAGAGGCACCTTCCCGGAAACGGAAAAGCCCCCGGATCGGGTCTCGGTTCGGGGGGCTTCCGATGGCGATTCCCAGGGGGCAAAGGGGGAGGAGCAAGGCGGGGTGCCGTCCACACCCGTCCTCCGACACGGATCGCAAGAGAACCGGATGGTGAGGCGTGACGTGTGGCCGGGTCTCGGTCCCGGTCCTTGTGCCCCGAGGGTTACGCCTCGCGGCGGAAGCGGGCAAGGAAGAAGGCGTCCCCGTCGTAGCGGGGGAGATCGGCGGGGAGGCGGAAGGCGCCCCCGTCGGCGCCGGGCACGTCCGCGAGAGGGGCGTGACCCGCCCGGTCCCCCGGGGGGGCAGGCCGAAACCCGGGGAACCGCTCGAGAAAGCCCCGGGCCTGGGCCCCGTTCTCGGGCTCCAGCAGGCTGCAGGTGGCGTACACCAGGTGGCCCCCGGGTCGCACCAGGGCCCCGGCCGTGTCGAGGATCTCCGCCTGGAGGGCGGTCAGGCGCCCCACGTCGGCTTCCGTCCACCGCCACGCGACGTCCGGGTTGCGCCGCAGGGTGCCCGTGGAGGAACACGGGGCGTCCACCAGCACCAGGTCGTAGGGGCCCTCTCCGGCGGCGGCGGAGGGGTCTCGCAGCACCCGGATGTTCCCGAGGCCCCCGCGCCGGGCGCGCCGGCGCACGTCTTCCAGGCGCCGGGGGGCGGCGTCGGTGGCGACGACGGTGCCCCTCCCCCCCATCGCGGCTCCCAAGGCCAGGGCCTTCCCCCCGCCCCCCGCGCAATAATCGAGCACCCGCTCCCCCGGCTTGGGGTCGCACAGGCACACGACGAGCTGGCTGCCCTCGTCCTGCACTTCGATCCGCCCTTCCCGATACGGGGCCGAGCCCAGGACGTTGTGGCGGCCGTCCACCACGATGCCCCACGGGCTCCGACGCGTCGGGCGGCACGGGACTCCCAGGTCCCGGAGACCGGCCAGGGCCCCTGCCCTCCCCTCGGGGGTGGCGGGCTGCGCCCGGAGGATGAGGTTCTGGGGCCGCTTGAGCTTGGCGAGCTCCCGGACCGCTTCCCCTATCGTGCCCCAGGGACCTTCCCGGAGCCACCAGGCCGGCACGCCCAGGAGCCCCTCGAGGGCCTCGGAGACGGCCCGGGGGAGGCCTGTCGGGGGGGCCTTCCAGGAGGCCTCCAGGGTTGCCGTCCAGCGCCTCCGGAGGGAGTCCGCGGCCTCGAGGCGCTGCACCCAGACCAGCGGACCTCCGGGCAGGTGGGCGACCTTGCCGGGGTCTTCCCCCCGGGCGTCGAGGAAGGCCAGGATAAGGTGCTCGCCGTCCCCGGGCAGGGCATCGGGCAGGACGCAGCGGAGCAACTCCCGATTCCTCGCGAGCCCGTACAGCGCTGTGCCCAGGAGGAGCCGGTCGGTGCGGCCCATCTTCGGGTGCTCCGCCTGGTAGTGCCGGAGCGCCCGGTCCAGGGGCCGCCCCCCGGAGAAGACGACTTCCTCCAGGGGGGCCGCCGCTCGCAGGATCCGCACCGCGTGCCGGAGGGGCAGCTCCCCCGCCGGGCGGGCGCCCCACCAGGCCCACCCGGGGCGGTCGGACGATGTCTGGCTCACGGAGCTCCTCGCAGCAGGTGGGTCGCCCTTCGGCTTCGCCATGGGTTTCCGGCGCCTCATCGAAATCGCCATCCGGATCGCTCTTGGGGGATCGGCAACCCCCCCGGACTCGAGACCCGAGACGCGGTCCCGAGACCGGATGCCGATCGCGAAGAACGTCCTCGCCCCTCTGCCGTGCCTGCGCCCCTCACCCGCTCACCGCGCGGGGCCGGTAGAGGTCGAAGAGGGTGCGGCCGTGCCGTCGGGAGCGGCAAAGCTCCAGCCCGGGCGGGGGCTCGCCGCCGGGCTCGCCGGCGTCCCGCTGGACCACGATGACCGCGTCGGGCGCTGCAAGGGGGTGGGCCCCCAGCAGGGCCAGGGCCCGGTCCTGGAGACCGAGGCCGTAGGGGGGCGCCACGACGAGCACGTCGAAGACTTCGCCCGACCCGGCGAGCCGCTCGATCCAAGCCAGGGCATCGCCGGGAAGGACCCGCACCCGGTCCTCGAGGCCCAGGTCCCGGGCGTTGCGGACCACGAGCTCCGCGGCGGCGCGGTCGAGCTCGCAGATCACCGCCGAGGCGGCCCCGTTGGAGAGGAGCTCGAAGGCGATGGCGCCGGAGCCGCCGAAGAGGTCCAGCACCTTCGCCCCGGGGAGGCGGGGTCGGAGGACGTCGGCGAGGGCCTTGCGCAGGCGGGTGAGGAGCGGGCGGGTGCCCTCCCCTGCCGGGGTCCGGACCAACCGACCCCGGAGCCCGCCGGAGGTGATGCGAACCCCCCTGCGTTCGGCTCCCGCCGCACCTCCCCGGGGCCGCGGGGAGGTCCGGCTGCCGGCGGTCGGACGGCGCACCCCGGCGGTCAGACCCGCTCTAGCCCGCTGAAGAAGAAGGGGATCTCGACCGAGGCGGTCTCGGGGGCGTCCGACCCGTGGACCGAGTTCTTCTCGATGTCGACGGCGTAGAGCTTGCGCAGGGTCCCCTCGGCGGCGTTGGCCGGGTTGGTCGCCCCCATCACGTCACGCCACCTGACGATGGCGCCCTCGCGCTCGAGACACAGCGCTACGATGGGGCCGCTGGACATGAACGCCGTGAGACTGTCGTAAAAGGGCTTCCCCCGGTGGACGGCGTAGAAGCACTCGGCGTCGGCCTTGCTCAGGTGCAGCTTCTTCATGGCCCGGATCGTGAAGCCTTCCTCCTCGATGCGGGCGATGATCCGCCCCGTCACATTCCGGGCGGTTGCGTCGGGTTTGATGAGTGCCAGGGTCTGCTCGACGGCCATCTTCTCGGTCTCCTCCCCTCAAGGGGGCCTTCGTGGGCACGTTTTGCGGACCGCCGATGCCCCATCGGGGGCCCGGGCATCCGCCGGAAAACATCATCTCGGGGGGGAATCTCCGGCTCTGTTCCGGATCGTGTGGGTTCCCCCGCCTCCCGCGCCGTCGTGGACGCTCGAACGAGCTCCAACGGGCTCCCACGCATCCTTTCCTTCCAGGGGCGCCGACGGTTCCCTCCCCTTCAAGGGGAGGGCTAGGGTGGGATGGGTTGTCGCCCAGCCGGGGCCGGCATTGCACCCCATCCCCCTCCCAGCCTCCCCCTTGAAGGGGGAGGAGCACAGGAGGCAAGAACCGCCCATATCCGTCTGCCCACACAGATCGAAACAGAACCGAATCCCCCCTTATCCCCCCGGGCGCGCCGAGACAACCCCACCCCCTCACCCCAACCCTCTCCCCCAGGGGGGAGAGGGAAAAATCGTCGCAGGGCGCGGCGAATCCTCGGGGTTACATCAGCCCTCGCGGCGCGCCAGGAGCCCGGCGCCGTTGTACCGGGCGCCGGCCCCCAGGGAGTCTTCGATCCGCAGCAGTTGGTTGTACTTCGCGACCCGGTCGGTGCGGCAGGGGGCGCCGGTCTTGATCTGGCCCGCGTTCGAGGCCACTGCGATGTCGGCGATGACGGTGTCCTCGGTCTCCCCGGACCGGTGGGAGATCACGGCGGTGTAGCCCGCCTTGTGGGCCATTTCGATCGCCTGGAAGGTCTCGGTGAGGGTCCCGATCTGGTTGACCTTGATGAGGATCGAGTTTCCCACCCCCATGACGATGCCCGACCGGAGGCGCTCGGCGCTGGTGACGAAGAGGTCGTCCCCGACGATCTGGACCCTCTCCTTCAGGGCGTCGGTCATGAGCTTCCAGCCGTCCCAGTCGTTCTCGTCGAGGCCGTCTTCCACGGAGTAGATGGGGTACTTGCCCGCGAGCCCCTTCCAGTAGTCGACCAGCTCCGCGGAGGTCTTCTGGGGTTCGGCCTCCGCCGCGAGGTAGTAGTGGTCGCCCCGATAGAACGAGCTGGCCGCGGCGTCCACCGCCAGGAGCACGTCTTCCCCCGGCCGGTAGCCTGCCCTCTCGATCGCCGCCAGGATCAGCTCGATGGCTTCCTCGTTGGAGCCCAGGTCGGGTGCGAACCCCCCCTCGTCACCGATGGAGGTGCGGTAGCCCTTCTCCTTCAGGATCTTCTTGAGGAAGTGGTACACCTCGGTGCCCACGCGCAGGCCTTCGCGGAAGCTCGCCGCGCCCACGGGGGCCACCATGAACTCCTGGATGTCGACATTGTTGTCCGCGTGGACTCCGCCGTTGAGGATGTTCATCTGGGGCACGGGCAGGAGGGAGGCCGGGGTGCCCCCCAGGTACCGGAACAGGGGCATCTCGCACGCCGCCGCCGCCGCCTTGGCGCAGGCAAGGCTCACGCCCAGGATCCCGTTGGCTCCGAGCTTCTCCTTGTTGCGGGTCCCGTCGAGCTCGCACAGCGCCCGGTCGATGTGGACCTGCTCCCGGGCGTCGAAGCCCAGCAGCTCCGGCGCGATCACCGAGTTGACGTTCTCCACGGCCTTGAGGACGCCCTTCCCCCCATAGCGCCCGTCGTCGCCGTCACGCAGTTCCACGGCCTCGTGCTCCCCCGTAGAGGCCCCGGAAGGTACGGCCGCCCGCCCGCTGACCCCGCTGGAGAGGTGGACCTCCGCCTCGACCGTGGGGTTGCCACGGGAGTCCAGGATCTCTCGGGCCAGGATGTTGGTGATCGTGTACATGGGTCCTCCTCCCGGGCCGGGCGGCGCGACCGCACCGCCGGGCCGTTTCGGCCTCCGCGACGGGGATCCCTTCTTACCCGACGGGTCGCGCGAAGTCAAGAAAAAGCCCGAGAATCCGCGCTTTGATGGTCTCTGCGGGTGTGCTAAGGTGACGTGCGCAACGACCCGCGGCCCCGCGGACCAGGACAGGAGAAGCCCGTGACGACCTTCCAGCTTGCCACGCCGTCCCGAGAGTGTGTGGTCGATGTCACCCGTCGCGCCGCGGAGGCGGTGGCGGCCGCCGGGGTGGCCGAGGGGCTCTGCTCGGTCTTCGTCCCCCACACCACGGCGGCGGTCACGATCAACGAGAACGCCGATCCCGACGTGCAGCAGGACCTGCTGAAGTTCCTGGCGGAGCTGGTACCCCGGAGCTGGCCCTACCTCCACCGGGAAGGCAACTCCGACGCCCACATCAAGGCGTCCCTGCTGGGGTCGAGCGTCCAGGTACCCGTCTCCGGCGGGCGGCTGGCCCTGGGGACCTGGCAGGGGGTCTTCCTCGTGGAGCTCGACGGGCCGCGCACCCGAAACCTTCAGATCGTCGTGCAAGGGAGGTGACCCCCGTGGCAACGCCCCGGACCGCCGTGTGTCTCCCCCCCCGGACCCCGGGAGGCCGCCCGTGAGGCTGCGCCTGGCGACCTTCAACCTGGAGAACCTGGGCATCCGCTCGGGGGAGGAGTCGGCCCAGACCCGGGCCTGGCTCGCCCGGCACCGGGTCGCGGTGCGGGAGACCCTCCAGCGCCTCGACGCCGACGCGGTGGCCTTCCAGGAACTGCTCGATCCCGCCCTGCTGG
>JAWSUI010000089.1:0-9979 GCA_033551855.1 Deferrisomatales bacterium | reverse complement strand
CATCGGTCGAGGCGGTACGGGGCTGCGCTCCACGGCTCCCCGACCCCGCCCGAAGACCTGACGTGGATTCTGGACGCCCGCGGATCCACCGGCTGGTCGGCAGAGGGGGTGTGGGACTGCTCTCCAGCGCTCCCCCAGCGCGCCCCGCAGCTGCCGGAGGGTTGGGCCCGGTCGCTGCAGAACCCGCGGTGCCGGGAAGCGTGCAGCCGTTGACAGGGGACCCGTTCCTCGTCCACCGTACCCCCGGGTCGGCCGCCCCCGGGAACGGGCGCGGGGCCAGCGACGCGGCGGTCCCGCGCAGCGGGGTGAAGGGAGGTGAGCGTGAGCTGCTCGGAAGGCCTCGGCCGCTGCCGCCTGGGGGCCTCCCCCTACACGGACTTCGACTACCCGTATCTGTGGACCTCGGAGGCCGCAGGTGGTCGGTGGGAGCCCTCGCCCGAGACCTTCCAGGTTCGGGAGGTTCCCCTGTACCCCTTTTCCGGGGACGGGGAGCACGCGGCCCTGGTGGTGGAGAAGGCCGGCGTGACCACCCGGGACCTGGCTCTGGCCGCGGCGGGCCGTCTCGGGGTGCCCCCGGCCGCGGTCGGGTACGCCGGGATGAAGGACAAGGCGTGCGTCTCGGTGCAGGGGTTCACGGTGACCGGTGTGGACGAGGGGGGAGCGGCGGCGGCCTTCGAGGCGGCCGGGGCGCGGGTCCTGAGCACCGCCCGCCACCGGAACAAGCTGCGTCTGGGGCACCTGGCGGGAAACGCCTTTCGTGCCCGGCTCTCGGGGGCGGATCCGGGGATGGCCGCTGCCGTCCTGGAAGCCCTGGGCCGAACGGGGTTCCCGAACTACTTCGGCCCGCAGCGGTTCGGCGCCCGGGGCGACAACCCGGTCCAAGGGGTCGCCGTGCTCCAGGGCCGCCGGCGGGTGGGCCGGTGGAAGCGGGATCTCCTGGTCTCGGCCCTGCAAGCCTTCGTGTGCAACGAGGTGCTGGCCCGGCGGGTGGAGGAGGGCACGGTGGGCGTGGCCCTGGAGGGGGACGTGCTGCGCCGGGAGGATTCGGGCGGGCTCTTCCTGTGCGCCGACCCCGCCGTCGATTCCGAGCGGGCGGCGGCGTTCCAGGTCAGCCCTACCGGCCCCCTGCACGGCCGGAAGATGGTCCGGCCGGCGGGGTCCCCGGGGGCCTCCGAGGCGGCTGTGCTGGAGGCGCTGGGGCTGGCGGAGGAGCTCTTCGCCAGGGAAACCGGAACCCGCAGGCCTCTTCGCGCGCCCCTGCGGGACTGGGGGGTGGAAGCCGAGGAGGGCGCAGGGTGCTGGGTGTCCTTCACCTGCCCGGCGGGGGCCTTCGCCACCTCGGTGATCCGGGAGGTGCTCGGTCCCCGGGCTGGGAGCGGGTAGCCGTGACCTTCGGTCTTCCCGAGGGGTGAAACCGAAGGGCGGGAGGTTCCCGCTCTGCGGGGCTCCCCCGCCGGGCGCCTTCCGGGAACGGCCAAAGGGAGGGCGGGGTTCCTTGTGGCGGGGCGGTCAGCTTTCCTGGACCCGGTGGCACATGTAGCACTTCACGAACTCGGTCCTCAGGGAGCCGTCCGGCAGGAAGTGGACCTTCTCCCCCTCCGTCGGCATGGGCACCGGGGAGTCCGCGCCGTGGCACTGGGGGCACCTCGCGTAGTTTCGCGGGTCCTGGTGGTTGGCGTCCGCCGGGAGGCGAGGGGTGGTGACCTTCGGCGCCGAGAGCAGGACACCCAGGACGACAACGCAGATCCCAACGAAGACGAGGTGATACCATTTCTTCATCGTCGAAGCCTTTCCGGGCCAGGGTCGGGAACGGGGAGGGGGCTCCCGAGGACACGGACCCCGGCGATGCGGACTGCGGGGAACCTCGAGGGTCCCTCCGGCGACCGCTCCCCCGCCCCGGGGGAAGCCTGCCGCAGGCGGACAGTGTACAGGCCCCCCCGCTGGAATCAAAGCCCGAGGTGGTTCCAGGGCTGCCCCGTCCCCGGGTCGGGTCGCAGGGGGCAGGTGGGGGGGCGGTGAGGGCGGGATCCGCCCCCGGACGAGCCGGGCGCCGTGACCGCCTGGGGAAGCTCCTCGAGGGGCTGTACCGACGGCACCACCGCCTGGAGCGGCTCGAACCGGACCCCCTGGTCTTCGCCCGGAGGTACGGGAGGCCCGAGGACGGTGAGGTCGCGGGCCTGGTGGCGGCCGCTCTTGCCTACGGGCAGGTGGAGCAGATCGTGGCCACCCTGGGCGGGGTCTTCGCCGCCCTGGGCCCATGCCCGGCCCGCCTCGTCCGGGAGTCCTCCCCGGATGCCCTGGGGAGCTTGACGAGAGGCTTTTCCTACCGGTTCCACAAGCAGCAGGATCTCGCCCTCTTCCTCCACCTGGTCGGCCAGGTCCTGGAGCGGCACGGCAGCCTCCGGGAGGCCTTTCTCGCCGGGGATGCCGGGGGGGAGCTCGGCCCGGCCCTGACGGCCTTCGCCGGGAAGGTCCTGGGCGGCGACCCTCGCCCCTTCCTCCCCCGCCGGTCGCTGCCCGAGGGTCACCCGGTCCGCCACCTCCTGCCCTGTCCCGCCCGTGGAGGGGCCTCCAAGCGGCTCTGCCTGTACCTGCGGTGGATGGTGCGCAGGGACGCCCTGGACCCCGGGTTCTGGCACGGGGCCGTGGACCCTGCCCGGCTGGTGGTTCCCCTCGACACCCACGTGGCGCGGGTGGGGAGGGGGCTGGGCCTGACGGCCCGGAAGACCGCCGACTGGAAGACCGCCTGCGAGGTCACCCGTTCCCTGCGCCGGTACGACCCGGGGGACCCGGTGCGCTTCGACTTCAGCCTCTTCCGGTTCGGGATGGGTCGGGGCATGTAGGGGCGACGCATGCGTCGCCCCTACGGCTCTTCCGGTCGGGAGATCACCGGGGGGGGGCGGTCACCGGGGGCGACGCATGCGTCGCCCCTACGGCTCTTACTGTCGGGGGATCACCGGGGGGGCGGTCACCGGGGGTGACGCATGCGTCGCCCCTACGGCTCTTACTGTCAGGGGATCACCGGGGGGGCGGTCACCGGGGGCGACGCATGCGTCGCCCCTACGCCCCACCCTCGGGGGAGGGGTTCCGGTGCCGCACGGCCAGCTCCCCGCCTTCCAGGGCGACGGTTATCGTGGCCCCGTCGAGGATCTCCCCACCCACCAGGGCACGGCCGATGCGGGTCTCGAGGTGCCGCTGGAGGTAGCGCTTCAGGGGTCGCGCGCCGTAGACCGGGTCGTAGCCGGCGTCGGCGACGTAACGCCGTGCCTCCGGGGTGAGCTCGAACTGGATCCGCCGGTCGTGGAGCCGCTTCACCAGGTCCTGGGTGAGCAGGCCCACGATCTGCTCGATCTCCGCCCGGGTGAGGGGCTTGAAGAGCACGATGTCGTCGACGCGGTTCAGGAACTCGGGACGAAAGTGGACCCGCATCTCCCGCAGCACCGCGTCTCGGGCGCCCTCGCGGATCTCGCCCGTGTCGGTGACCCCTTCCAGCAGGTGGGGCGAGCCGATGTTGGACGTCATGATGATCACCGTGTTCTTGAAGTCCACGGTGCGGCCCTGGGCGTCGGTGAGGCGCCCGTCGTCGAGGATCTGGAGCAGGGCGTTGAAGACCTCGGGGTGAGCCTTCTCGATCTCGTCGAAGAGGATGACGGAGTAGGGCTTCCGCCGCACGGCCTCCGTGAGCTGGCCCCCCTCCTCGTACCCGACGTAGCCGGGGGGAGCCCCGATGAGCCGGCTCACCGTGTGCTTCTCCATGTACTCGCTCATGTCGATCCGGACGAGGTTCTCCTCGGTGTCGAAGAGGGCCTCGGCCAGGGTCTTGGCGAGCTCGGTCTTCCCGACGCCGGTGGGGCCGAGGAAGATGAACGACCCGATCGGGCGGCGCGGGTCCTTGATCCCGGCCCGGGCCCGGATCACGGCGTCGGCCACCAGGCCCACCGCCTCGTCCTGTCCCACCACCCGGCGGTGGAGCACCTCATCGAGGCGCAGCAGCTTCTCCCGCTCCCCCTCCATGAGGCGCGTCACCGGGATCCCGGTCCACCGGGAGATGATCTCGGCGATCTCGTCCTCGGTGACCTCCTCCCGGAGGAGCTTCCGGCCGCCCTGCTTGGCCTGGAGGTCGGCCTCCTTGCGGTGGAGCTCCCGCTCCAACTCCGGGAGCTTCCCGTGTCGCAGCTCCGCCGCCCGCTCCAGGTCGTAGCTGCGCTCGGCCAGCTCCACCTCGTGGCGGAGCCTCTCGATCTCCTCCCGCAGGGCCTGTACCCCCTTGATGGCCCCCTTCTCGTTCTCCCACTGGGCCCGCATGGCGTCGGCCCGGGCGCGCAGGTCCGCGAGCTCCCGGCGCAGCTCTTCGAGCCGCTCCTGGCTGGCCTTGTCTTTCTCCTTGCGCAGGGCGGCCTCCTCGATCTCCAGCCGCATCACCCGCCGGCTGGCCTCGTCGAGCTCGGCCGGGAGGCTGTCGATCTCCGTGCGGATCATGGCGCAGGCCTCGTCCACCAGGTCGATGGCCTTGTCCGGGAGGAAGCGGTCCGAGATGTACCGGTGGCTCAGGACGGCCGCGGCCACCAGGGCGTTGTCCTGAATACGCACCCCGTGGTGGACCTCGTAGCGCTCGCGCAGCCCCCGCAGGATCGAAACCGTGTCCTCCACCGACGGCTCGTTCACGAGCACCGGCTGGAAACGCCGCTCCAGGGCAGCGTCCTTCTCGATGTGCTTGCGGTACTCGTCGAGGGTGGTCGCGCCGATGCAGTGGAGCTCCCCCCGGGCCAGCATGGGCTTGAGCATGTTGCCGGCGTCCATGGCGCCCTCGGCCTTGCCCGCGCCGACGATGGTGTGGAGCTCGTCGATGAAGAGCAGGATGCCTCCCTCGCTCTCCTTGATCTCCGCCAGGACTGCCTTGAGGCGCTCCTCGAACTCGCCCCGGTACTTGGCCCCGGCGATGAGCGCCCCCATGTCGAGAGCGTAGACGCTCTTGTCCTTCAGGCCCTCGGGCACGTCGCCGCGCACGATGCGCTGGGCGAGCCCCTCGACGATGGCCGTCTTCCCGACCCCCGGCTCCCCGATCAGGACGGGGTTGTTCTTGGTCTTCCGGGAGAGGATCCGGATGGCGCGGCGGATCTCCTCGTCCCTGCCGATCACCGGGTCGAGGCGGCCCCTCTCGGCCTCCTCCACCAGGTCCCGTCCGTACCGCTTGAGGGCCTCGTAGGTCCCCTCGGGGGTTGCGCTCGTCACCCGCTGATGGCCGCGCACCCCCGCCAGGGCCTCGAGGAACCGCTCAGGGGTCACCCCGAGCTGCCGGAAGAGCCTGCCTGCCTCGGAGCGCTCCCCCTCCCGCACGAGCGCCAGGGTGAGGTGCTCCACCGACACGTACTCGTCCCGGAGGCGCTTGGCCTCCTCTTCCGCCTGGATGAGGAGGCGGTTCATCCTCTGGGTGACGTAGACCTTGCCCCCCTCCACCCCGGGACCGCTCACCGAGGGCCTCTTGTCCAAAGACTGCTCGAGGCGCGCCCGGAGCTCGGGGACCGGCACGTCGAGCTTCTGCAGAAGGCGGGGGATCAGCCCCTCCGACTGGTCCAGGAGGGCCAGGAGCAGATGCTCGCCGTCCACCTCCACGTGGCCCCGCTGGAGCGCCGCCTTCTGGGCCTCCGCGAGGGCCTCCTGGGACTTCTGGGTCAACCGGCTCGGGTCCATCCTCTTTCTCTCCTGTCGAGCCACAGCCCCGTCGCGCGGGGCCGGGCGGTGTGTCTGCGAGTCCTTCGCGGCCTCGGCCGCCGGACCGAAACATAAGCCCGGTTCGGCGGATGGCAAGACACACCTGCACGAGGGGACGCGCCCCGCGGCCGCAACCCCCCGCTTCGTCCGCTGGAGTCCGAGCCGCGTCGGACGTGGGTGGGAGCCGCCGGGAGGAGGGGCCCGCGCGGGCACCCCGGGAGGCAGGGCAGGTGGGGGGGCAGGAGGCCCCGGCGATCGCCGGGTCAGTCGTCGGCCAGGAACTCCTCGACCGGTCCGCCCTGGGCGGCCTCGCGGCCCGCGGCGAAGCCGGTCTCGAGGGCCTTGCGGTTGACCTGCTCGGTTCCCTTGGGCACCCGGGAGAGCACGGCGGCCTCGAGGGCCGGAAGGCCGACGAGCCCGGTCGCCCCGGCCACCACCCCAAGGGCCGCGATGTTGGCGAAGAGGTCGCGGCCCAGCGCCTCGCGCACCAGCCGGGTGATGGGAACGCCCAGGGCCGCGGAGGTCGGCGGGTTGGCCACGAGGTCGGCGTCCACGATGAGGGTGCCCTCGTACTTGAGGTCGTGGAAGTACCGGTCGCAGGCCTCCTGGGTCATCGCCAGCAGGATGTCGAGGCGCTGGGCCTTGGGGTAGTGGATGGGCTCGTCGGAGATCACGACCTCGGCCTTGCTGGAGCCTCCCCGGGCCTCGGGCCCGTAGGACTGGGTCTGGGCCACGTACTTGCCCTCGTGGAGGCCCGCGGCCTCGGCGAGGATCACCCCGGCCGTGATCAGACCCTGCCCCCCTGACCCCGCCAGCCGGATGTCGGTTCTCATCGATCCTCCTCCTCGCCGCGTCCTACCGCGAAAGGCACCAAGAAACCGGCTCCGGCTGTGCTCGGGGTGCTTCGTGGATCCCCAAGGCACCGGTCTGACGAGGCTGGGCCTCGAACCGCCCGGGTGTGAGCGGGCCGGGGGTCTCCCCTCCAGCGGCGCAGGATCCCGTGGGTTCGTCTCGTGTCCGCCGCATTCCAGGGAGGACGCGAGGGACTTTCGCGGTCCGAGAGCGCATCGCCAAGGAAGCCTGCGCCGCCTCCGGGGAGACACCCGGCCCGCCCTGAAATCTGACGCATGGCCCAACAGTGCAGGTCCTCAAGGATATCCAGCCAGCCAAGCATGACCCGGCACTTGGTCGCCGCAAAACCCGACCCATCCTGTACATCCTGTCATCCCGTCCAAAGGCCTTTAGCGCGGCTCGTCCCCCGCCTTGTCGGTGCGGTCCACCTCCGCGCGCTCCGGCGCCCTCGGGCGGGCGATATCCCGGAGCCTGGCGTACTGCTCCACGTACTCGGGGGCCTCTCGCTCCACGAGCACCCCGGTGACGATCCGCCCCGCGAGCTCGTCGGCGGTCATCGACGCCGCCTTAGCCACGGGCACCGCGAGCTCCTTCTGGGAGCGCATCATCTCCACCGCGCCCCCGATGCGGTTGCGCCGCCCGTAGCAGGTGGGGCAGCCGGCGATGACCTCCACCACGGCGAAGCCCTTGTGGGAGAACGCCCGCACCAGGAGAGCCTCGACCTCCCGCACGTGGTAGGTGGTGCTGCGGGCCACGAAGGTGGCCCCGGCCGCGGCCGCGAGCTTCCCCACGTCGAAGGGCTGGTCCAGGGCTCCCAACATGGCCGTGGTGGCCTTGGCCCCCCGGGGGGTGGTGGGGCTCTGCTGGCCCCCGGTCATCCCGTAGATGAAGTTGTTGACGACGACGGCGGTCATGTCGATGTTGCGGCGGCAGGCGTGGATGAAGTGGTTGCCCCCGATGCCGAGGGCGTCCCCGTCGCCCATGACCACCACGCAGTGGAGCCCGGGCCGCGCCAACTTCACGCCGGTGGCGAAGGTCAGGGCCCGGCCGTGGGCGGTGTGCAGGGTGTTGAAGTCCACGTACACCGGCGCCCGGCTGGAGCATCCGATGCCGCTGGCCATCATCACGTCGTCCTTCTTCCAGCCCATGGCGTGGACGGCCCGGAGCAGGACCCCCAGCACGGTGCCGTTGCCGCAGCCCGGGCACCAGATGTGGGGGAACTTCTTGGCGTGGCGCAGGTACTCGTGGATGATCTCGCGGTTCGAGAGCTCCATCAGCTCACCTCCCGGAGGGCCTTGGCGATCTCCTGGGGCGTGATGAGCTCCCCGTCGACCCGGGAGAGCTTGTGCACCTCGCACCGGCCCCGGGCCACCCGCAGGACCTCCCGATACACCTGCCCGCGGTTCATCTCGCACACGAGCATCGACCGGACGCCTCCTGCCCCGAGGGCCTTCTCGAAGGCCGCCCGGGGGAAGGGCCAGAGGGTGTCGAGGCGCAGCAGGCCAACCTTCAGGCCCTGGGCCCGGGCCGCCTCCACGGCTTCCCGGGCGCTCCGGGCCACCGCGCCGTAGGCCACCACGGCGGCGGTCGCCCCCTCCAGGCCGACGGCCTCGGTGACGCAGATCTCCCGGAAGCCCCGTTCTATCTTCTTGAACAAGCGGTCGGTGCCGGCGAGGATCTCCGTGGGCTTCTGGGTGGGAAACCCCATGCGGTCGTGGATGAGCCCGGTGACGTGGTACCGGTAGCCGTCCCCGAAGGCCGCCATGGGGGGCACCCCCGTGTTGGTCTCCTCGTAGGGCGCGTACCACTCGGGGGGCATGCTCGGGCGGATGCGGTCGACCCGCTCCACCGCCTCGGGGGCGGGCAGGCGCACCTTCTCGCGCATGTGGCCCACCACCTCGTCCAGGAGCAGGATCACGGGGTTCCGGTACTTCTCCGAGAGGTTGAAGGCCTTGACGGTCATCTCGAAGGCCTCCCGGACCCCGGCCGCGGTGAGCACGATGATGGGGTGGTCCCCGTGGGTCCCCCACCGCGCCTGCATCACGTCGGCCTGGCCGGGGCTGGTGGGGAGCCCGGTGGAGGGACCCGCCCGCATCACGTTGACGATGACCGTGGGGATCTCGGCGATGCAGCCGTACCCGATGAGCTCCTGCATCAGGCTGAAGCCCGGCCCGGAGGTCGCGGTCATGGTCTTGGCTCCGGCGAGGCTCGCCCCCAGGCAGGCGCCCAGGCTCGCGATCTCGTCCTCCATCTGGATGAAGGTGCCGTCGAGGGCGGGCAGGCGGGCCGAGAGGGCCTCGGCGATCTCGGTGGACGGGGTGATGGGGTAGCCGGCGTAGAACCGGCAGCCCGCGGCGATCGCCCCCTCCACCACCGCCTCGTTCCCCTGGAGCAGCAACTCGCGGGTCCCGTCGCGGCTCATGACGCCTCCTCCTCGGCCGCCACCGAGATGGCGAAGTCCGGGCAGCGCAGCTCGCACATGCGGCACAGGATGCAGTCCTGCGGGCGGGCGGCGACCGGGCTTCCGCCCGGCCCGGGCTCGAGGACGTTCTTGGGGCAGAAGGCCATGCAGATGCCGCAGCGCTTGCACCACGCCGGGTACACCGTGATGGGGTTGCGTCCCGGCGGGACCCGCTTCTTCTTGGCGCGCGGGGCGGACTTGGCGCTCATCGGCCTCTCTCTCGGGGCGCGGAGCCCTACTGCAGGAAACGCTGCCTCTCGGTGCGCTGGGCTGCAGGGCTGGCTTCTAGACGATCCGCTTCCGGGTGTCAAGGGAGGCCCAGGGAAGCCGGGGGCCCGGATTCCCCGCCTGTCCGGCAAGCGGGGTCCGGGAGAGCCCCTGCGTTTCTCCCCGCAGTCCGCGGCCCCGCGAAGGGGTGTCCCCGGGGGCCCCGGTGTGCCGGCCTTCACCCGTCCGCGCCGGACTCGGCGGCTCGGTCGAGGCGGTGCGGGGCTGCGCTCCAAGGGTCCCAGGCCCCGCCGAAGAACCGGGTGGCGGATACGAGGGGGAGCGCGGCCGATCCGACAGATCGATCAGGCGATCCAGCGCTTGGGCTCCGGGGACTTCTGGCACTCCATCGCGGTGCGGGGGCCGCGCGACCTGGAATTCCTGGGGAGCAGGCTGGACTGGCTGCGGCTGCGGCTCGCGGAGCTCGAGGCCGAGAAGACCCGGTTCCTGGCCCAGATGTCGCACGAGTTGAAGACGCCCCTGACCGCGATCCGGGAAGGGGCGGAGCTGCTGCGGGAGGGGGTGGTGGGGTCCCTCTCGCCGGAGCAGCGGGAGGTGGCGGGGATCCTGAGGGGAAGCGCGGTGTACGCCCGGTCCTGCTGTGTCTGTCACCGGGCGGGAAGCGCCGACGCGACCGGGTTTGCCCCGGACCTCGCCGGGGCGGGGGATCTGGTGGCCGCCAAGCTC
>JAWSUI010000088.1:0-10404 GCA_033551855.1 Deferrisomatales bacterium | reverse complement strand
TGGCCGTTCCCGATTCCCAGCACTCGGCGGCGTTGGGGCACCGGGCCTCCTCGCAGACCGTGTGCAGCCCCCCCGCCCGCAGGGCCGCGCGCACCCTTCGGTACCGCTCCCCGCCGGGCACCCGCACCTTGAGCCAAGCGGGTTTGCGGCCGGGGGAGCTCGGCGGGGGAGAGGGGGCGTCGCTCATGGGACCCATGGTAGGGCAACCCGGCTTCGGGCAACACTCGGGGCGGAGTCATCGCCCGCGACCCTCACGCGATTCCTCAGCTTCCTCAAAAGCTGTACCGGACCCGGGCGTAGACGTTGGTATTGTCCTCGAACTGGCCGAAAAAGGTGTCGTCGTGGGCGCCGAGGAAGACGTTGGCGCCGAGGGTGACGAGGACCTCGTCGGAGAGCTTGTAGGCGGCCTTGGGCCGAAGATAGGCGTCGTCCTCGCTGGGGGAGTAGAAGGCAAACAGGGACAGGGTGAGGTTCTGCTGGAGGAAGAAGCCGGTGTAGCGGGCCGTGAGCCACCAGCGGTTCTGGTCGGTAAAGCCGGGGGCGGGGTGCTGGAGCGCGCGCTCCAGGTAGGCTTGGAGGCCGAGACTCTGCTCGGAAAGCACCTCCCGGGTGTAGCCCAGCAGAGCGCGCAGCTCGTCGTTGGGGCGGTTGGGGTCGTTGCCGCCCGGGTCGTCCAGGCTCCGGTACCACGCGGCCTCGGCGTTGGCGATGCCCCCCGCGACGGCTCCCCGGGCGCTCGCCCCCCACGCCTCCAGGCGCGGAAAGAAAGCCTCCCCCGCCCCGGGGTCGAACCCCTTGGGCTGGCCGTACCGGCCCCGGTACCCGTAGAGGGCGGTCTCCCAACCGGAGAAGTTGCGGTACAACCTTCCTGCGAGGGTCCCGTTCCCCAGGGTCTTGGGTGGATCGGCGGGGTCGATCTCCGGATCCCGAGGCCCGAATCGCCGCCCGGCCCCGGCGTTCCAATAGGAGAGCCGTTCGCCCGAGATGAAGTCGTCGGGAGCAAAGACCGGGGTCCAGGCCAGGTCCAGGTTGGCCCACCCGCCGAACCACGTGGCGCGCAGGGCGTCGCTCGGCTTCTTCAGGTATTCGTCGTCGCGCCCCAGGAAGAAGCTCTGCCAGTCCTTGGGGAAGAGGTCGTTGATGAAGATGAGATCGCCGGTCCCCCAGGTGAGCACCTGGCGGCCGGCCTTAAGGTCCACGCTCTCCCAGGGCAAGAGGACGACGTTGGCCTCCCGGATCTCCACCCGGCTCTCCCGGTCCACCGCGTCGTGGACGAAGTCGGCCCGTAACGCCAAGGTCCCCCGGTCTCCGTCCCGAAGAAAATCGAGCTGAAAACGGGCCTCCTGGAGGAGCACGTCGTCCCGGGCAGTGGCGTCATCCACCACCCGCGTGCCCCCCGCCACCTCGAGGAACCCGTGGAAGGGGAGCTCGACGGCGGCGGCGGGGCCGGCGGCGAGGAGGACGGCCAGGAAAAGGAGGGCGCGGCGCATGGGGACCTCTCGGCGCAGAAAGGGCGGGCATGGGTGGCCACCGACCTGCAGGGGCAGGCACGGACTCCCGCCAACCCGCCACGTGCGACGCGCATCAGCGCCGTATGTACTCCCGCGGGGGGGTGCGCAGGTAGCGCTCGGTGAAGATATCGGCGGAGATGCCCTGGTCGTAGGCCACCTCGTCGAAGGCCAGGAGCGTGCTTCCGCCGGTGTTGCGGTCTTCAATGCGGGCCTTCGTTGCCGTGGGGTAGCCCCCCACGTCCTTCACCTCCAGCACCTCCATGCGCCGGTACACCTTGCCCTGCGCGTCCGTGTACTCGGCGGCCATGGGCAGGAAGGTCTCCTTGTCGATCCAGACCCGGTAGCGGGCGAACTCGACGCTCCTCGGGTCCTTGGGGACGTTGTCGAGCACGTAGTGCTCGGCCGTCTCCTCGACCAGGGTGTGGGTGTCGTCGGCGGGGGAGCGGCCCGAGACGTCCTCGTAAAAAAAGTGGGAGCCCACGAAGCTCGTTCTCTTGTCCGAGGCCGCAATGCGGCGCACCAGGTCCAGGGCCGGCAGGTAGAGCCAGCGGTCGTCGTCGCGCCCCACGCGCTTGTGCACCAGGAAGACCGTGCGACGCACGTCGCCGGGCCTGTGAAAGTACACGTAGTAGAGCTGCTCGCCGCCGTCCTCCACGTCCTTTCGCAGGATCGTGAGCTCCCGCTCCCGGGTGCGGTCTTGCCGGTCCGAGATGACCATGGTGGCTCGGGCGATGCCGTCGTCGCCGGCGTAGAAGGAGGCCCGGTTGGCCCGGTCCACGATCTCCTCGACGGTCAGGGCGAGGGCGGCGCCGGGCCCGAGGGCGGCGGCCAGAGCAAGGGCAATCCATCGTCGTTGCATTGGGCTCTCTCCTTCCGCGGCTCGGGTCAGGCCGCTTGAGTCTTGATCTCGCACGCCGAGGCTTCTCCGCGAAAGAGCCGCGCCTGGAGCAGCTTGGCGAGCGACGGCAGGATGACCACCGTGGCCACCGCCGAGACCCCCATGATGGTGGCCAGGAAGAAGCCCACGGTGCGATAGGGAACCAGCGGGGCCAGGAGCAGGGGCAAGAAGCCCACCGCGATCACCACGGCGTTGCGGGCGATGGCCCGGGAGGGCGCCAGCGACATGAGCTCCGCCGCGCGGGCCCAGGAGCCGGAATCCCGGTAGCACTCGCGGCATCGCTGGAGGTAGTGGATGGCGAAGTCGATGCTCATGCCGAGCGTGAGGCTCGAGAGCACCGCCACGGGCATGTCGTAGTCCTTGCCCACGAGGCCGATCAGGCCGTAGATGAAGGCGATGGTCACCGAGAGCGGGATCATGGACAGGAGCCCCCAGAGCACCGAGCGGAAGAGGAGCGTCATCATCACCAGGACCACGGCGAAGCTCCCCAGGAGGCTGGTGAGCATGCCCTTCACCATCCGGTCCTGCCAGACCACGTTTAGGTACGTGAGCCCCGCCCAGGCGTGGTCCAGGGGCAGGGGCGGGGGGTTGGCGGCGAGGTAGGCCTCCACCTCGCCGAGCACCGCCTCCATGTCCTTGTTGTCGCCGCTTTGGAGCTGGACCCACAGGTTCAGGTGCCGGAAGTCGGGGGTCACCAGATGCCACACGTGCTCCGGGTTGTGGCTCGACTGGTAGGAGAGGATCGTCTGGGCCACCGCCGCGGGCGAGTCGGGGATGCGAAACGCCTCGGCCCGGCCCTCGAAGAGCTCCCCGTGGACCTTCTTCACCACGTCCGTGAGGCCGTTGGACTTGCCCACGATGCGGTGGGACGCCAGGTGCTCCTGGAGCCCCTCCACCCAGCGCAGCACCTTCGGATCCTTGAACGTGTGCAGCTCGGTGCGCCGGTCTTCCAGGTCCTCGGCCAGGAGCTCGACCTCCTCGGCCAGCTCCCCGGGGGCCTGCGCGGCCAGATCGCCCAGGGTCACCACGAGCCCGTCGAGCACGGCCGCCGGATTCGGGCGCTCGGCCCGGGCCTGCTCGGCCGCCAGGGCTTCGAGGCGAAGGGCCAGTTCCCGCACGACCTCGGCCCCCGCCGGGGAGGCCTCGGCCCGGGCCTCTTCGAGCCAGCGGCGCACCCCGGCGAGCTCCCGGTCCAGCTCGCCGGCCGAGGCCGGAGGCTCGAAGACCAGATAGGCCTCGTACGTGCCCCCGAAGTGCCGGTTCAGGACTTCGTCGGCCACACGGATGGGGTGGCTCGGCACGAACCACTTCACCGGGTTGTCGTTGATCTGGATGCGGCTGATCCCCCAGACCGACAGCGCGATCACGCCCGCGGTGAGCGCGAGCCATGCCTTGGCGTGCTGCTGGGTGATCCGCCCGGTCCACACCATCAGGCGGGCCAGGGGCGAGTGGCCCTCGTCGTCGGCCCCGTGGGCGGTGGCGCCGAAGCTCTCCAGGGCGCGCTCGGGGATGAAGAGCAGGATGTAGGCGGGCACGACCGTCACCGTGAGGAGCCACGCCAAGCCCACGCCCAGCCCCACGAAGAGCCCGAACACCTGCACCGGGGGGATGGGAGTGAGGGCCAGGCTCGCAAACCCCGCAAACGTGGTGAGGCTCGTGTAGAGCATGGGTGCGAAGAGCTCCTCCATCACCGCGTGCAGCGTGCGGGCCCGGTCTTTGAAGAGCTGGTACCGGTCGAAGAACATCGACAGGATGTGGACCGAGTCCACCACCGCGATGGGCATGAGGAAGATGGGGATCATGGAGCTCATGATGTGGACCGTGTTCCCCGTGCTCACCAGCGCCCCCATGGTCGCGACCACGGTGAGCAGGGCCACCACCATGGGGGCCACCACGAGGGTGAGCTTCCGGAAGAAGAAGAGCAGGAGGAGGAAGATCACGAGCCCGGCCAGGGGAGCGGAAACGGCCATCTGGCGGAACATCTCCACCCCGAAGGTGTCCTCGGCCACGGGGAGCCCCGTCAGGTGGTATGCCTCGCCGCCGGGGGGCTCGGCGGCCACCAGCGCCCGCAGCTCCTCCCCCACCCGGTGGGCGATCTTCTTTTCCACGATGGGCACGTACAGGGCGAGCGCCTTGCCGTCCTCGCTCACCAGGGTGCCGTGGAGAAGCGGGTTTGCCATGGCCCGGTCCCGCAGGTGGAGCGCCTCCTCCCGGGTCTCGGGGGGGCGCTCCATCAGGTACCGGAACCGCACCGCCCCCGGCCCCGCCTGAAGGATGTCGTCCACGGTGCTGGGGGCCATGAGGTCGGCCACCACCACGCCGTCGATAGCCCGAGCGCCCTGGGTGATCCGGTACACCTTTCCCAACGTCTCGGGGTTGAACACCCCGTCGGGGTGGGTCTCGTTGACCACGCCCAGGACGAGCATGTCGGAGAGGTCGAAGGCCCGTTTGACCTCGTTGTGGAAGATCCGCACTTCCTCGTCCTCGTCGAGCATGTTCTCCGGGTCGGTGTCCACCCGGAGATTGCCTGCCCGCACCAGGGTCGCGGCGGTCACGAGGAGGGCGAGGAAGAGGACGAGCTTGGGATGCTTTACGGCGAATTCGGTGATGCGTCGGCCCATGGTGTCCCTCGCGGCGGCAGTCTCGGAGCGTCGGACGGCCGTTGGATGCCCGGAGGGGCCAAGAGATACACGGATCTCCCAAATTCGCAAGTCGGCAGGAAAGGAAGAGGAAGGGCGGCGCCGCGGGGGCTCGCTTTCCCGGGTCGACCGCCATGATCGCCTGCCGGTGCTGCAACGCCGAGCTCTCGTCCGGAAGCGTCGAGTACCTGGTGACCATCCACCGTCGGGCTCTTGACCGTTGGCCCGGCCTCCCCCACTGAGCAGGCTCCGGCTCCGGCCTTGCCCGCCGTCCGTCCAGGGGTATCCTCGTCCCGCCGGGAGCGTTCCCCGAGGGAGGGATGCACATGGGATACTGGGACTCGAAGTCCTGCCGCATCGTCGCCGGCCTGGCAGCCCTAGCCGCTGCCGTGCTGGCGATCACCGCGGGCTTATTCGACTACGGGGTGTCGGAGTGGGGCCCGGGTACTTGGGCGGCGGTCGGGCTCCTGGTCGCCTGCCTCCTCCTGTGCTGCTGCGTCGGGGGGCCGACGCCCAGGTGGCGGCCGAAATAGCACGCTTTCCGCGGGAGTACTGCAGGATCACCTTCAACAGCTCTTCTGCCGGCCGACCGTGCCGGGATCCGCCGCGGGGAGGCCGTCGGCCCACAGTGAGTCGAGGTGGGCTGACACGGCCGTTTTCTCACGGCTCGGTGCAGTGTGGCCCGGAGCAAGGTCAAGAAGCCCGAAAAAGTGGAGGAGCGCCGGGTGGGCGTGCACGGGCACAGGGCACCCGGTCCCGGGGCGAGTCTGTCCGCGGCGGGCGCCCCGGACGGCGCAGGGAGCGGCCTTCTGTCCGAAACCGGTCGGGCGAGGGAGTAGGCGAGCCTGTGCCCCAGAAAAGCGAAAACCCGCGTGCCTATTGGCTTTGCGGGCTTTCTTGAAGTGGCGGTCCCTACGGGATTTGAACCCGTGTCGCCGACGTGAGAGGCCGGTGTCCTAGGCCGGGCTAGACGAAGGGACCGTTGATTCCTGGCTGGGGGAGAAGGATTCGAACCCTCATACACAGATCCAGAGTCTGTTGTCCTACCATTAGACGATCCCCCAACGGGTCAGGGAGGCAGATGTATAACGAACCGTTCCCGGTGTGTCAAGCGCGAACCGACCGCGCGAACCGACACCCGAGAGCGGTCGGCTGGCACGGGGTCGGAGCCGGAGAGCCCCTCCGCTCCGCCCCGTAATCCGCGGCAAGGCGAAGGGGTGTCGCCAGAGGCCCGGTGCGCCGGGCCTGACCCGTTTGAGCCGGGCCCGGCGGGTCGCTCGATGCGGGTCGCGGCTGTTCTGCGGGGCTCCCCGCCCACGCCCGAAAACGGTGGACGGACGGCGCCGTCAGGCGGGTGAGGCGCCGCTGGTCCAGAGTCCCACCAGGTAGCCCTTCTGCTCCTCGAACTTGACGGCCTGCTCTTCCACCACCTCCTCGGCGGCCTTGGAGTCCATGTCGCGGGTCCGGGTGACGAACGACGCCACGCGGCCCAGGTAGAGCGGCGTCATGACCGCGAGGAGCTTCATCCGGTGGTCGGCCAGGTGGTGGTACTTGGCCGCGAGCTCGTAGAGGAGCTTGACCCAGATCTCCGTTGTGAAGCGGAACTCTTCGGCGGGCATGGCGTAGGCTTCCTCGAGGGCCGAGAACACCTCCTCGGAGAAGATCTCCTTCCACAGGGAGCCGAAGAGCCGCATCCCCTCCTGGAACTCGGTCACCATCCGTCCGTGGTTGACGACGACGGGCTCGGGCTCCAGGGTCTCCTCCATGCCCAGGACGGGGACGGGCTCGCTGCCCCGGACGGGGAGCCAGTAGGACTCGTGCTCCTCCATCAGGGTGAAGAGCGTGCCGCACACCTGGCGGAACATGGGGCCCAGGGCCTCCGAGGGGTCCTTGGCGTCGTGGATCTTCACCCCCAGGTTCGCCTGGCAGATCTTGGCGCCCGTGCGCAGGGCGGTCGTGGTCATCCAGATGTCGATGCCGAACCGCGCGATGTCGGTCCCCCAGACGTCCTGCTCGAGGTAGTGCTTGGCCAGGCCCCGGGAGAACGCGAAGTCCCCCCCGATGGGCTGGCGGATCCGCTTGCCGTAGAGGGTGCGCACCAGGTTGTAGACGATGTTGTTCGTGATCGTGCCGTCGTACTTGTAGCGGGAGTACACGGGGGAGACGAACTCGTACCCCTTCTCGAACACGGGGTCGAGGAGGTACTTGACCCAGTTGGGGTTGATGCTGCGCAGGTCCGAGTCCACGCAGGCGCAGGCCTTGACGTTGAGCCGGTAGGCGGTCTCGAAGATGGCGCGCAGCGCCGAGCCCTTGCCGCCGATGCCCCGGTAGATCGTGATCAGCTTCTCCTGCCAGGGCTTGAGCTGGAAGTCGAGGACCCGGTCCCGGGTGTCGTCCGTGGAGCCGCCGTCGGCGACCATGATGACGGCGCGCGCTCCGCGATAGTGCTCGTCGATCCCGTGGGACACCATCTGGAGCACGTGGACGATGGTGTCCTCGTTGTTGTAGCAGGGGATGCCGACGAGGATGTCGGCTTCGCGGATCTCCTCGAGGCGCTTCTGCACGTAGGGCCGCAGGGCGGTGTCGTAGTCGCGGGACATGGGTTCCCTCCTGGTTCGGGTTCGAAGTGCTCCGTTCCGGTTCATCCGGGACACGGCCGGCCGAGCCGGCCCGCCCCGGGGTCGAGGCCCCCGTCCTTCCCCGGAGGAGCCCCTTGCCGGGGGCGCCCGCGGGTCAGGCGGTCTCGTCCACGAGCAGGCCCAGCCCCAGGCGCAGCCGCCCAAGCCAGACCGGAAGCTCCCGGGAATCCAGGACCTCCTCTTCCACGTCTTCGGTTCTGCCCTCCTCGCCCAGGCGGCTCACGCGCAGGGTGATCCCTTCGGGGTCCTCTTCCACGGCGCAGAGGAAGGGGGCGCCCGAGGCTCGAAAGGACTCGTTGAGCTCCTGCGCGGCGGCCGCCAGCATCTCCCGCCAGGCCCGCTCCTCCGCGCCCGGCTCCGGGGCCGCTCGGCCGGGCTCCGGTTCCGTAGCCGACTCCCCGCGGGGCCGGCGCCGCAGTACCCGCACGCGGGTCTCCCCCGGCTTCACCGGTCGAGGGGCAGCGGCGGCGTGCACGTGGGGATGTTCCGGCACCGGAGGCCTCGCGCGCTTACCAGGTGGCTCCCGGGAAGGTGTTCGTAGAGAAGGAGCGGCCGACGAACTTGTACATCTGGGGGGCGAGCCAACGCCGCCCGAGAACCCCGTCGTGGATCGCCCAGGACCGCCCCCGAACCGTGTCCGCCATCCAGGGCATCCGAAAGGGGCGGGTGCCGTCCATCCGCCGCCGCAGCACGCCGCCGGGCCGGAACTCCCGGTGCATCCACTGGAGCTCCTCCAACCCGGACGCGTACGTGAAGCCGTACTTCTCGTACTTGATGGCGTTGTGGTAGGCGAGGGGCGCTACGTACAGAATACCGATGCCGAGGAGCTCCGCAAATCGCTCGATCCTCTGGATCAGGGGGCGAAACATCCGGAGCCCCGGACGTACCTGGTTCGGGGCCAACCCTGCGGCCAAGGCCCGCAGCTCTTCCCGCAGATTCCGGCGCTCGGTGCCCAGGGGGATGGCTTCCCCCGAATGGTCGCGGTCCACGTCGTATCTCGGCTGCCGGGGATCGATGATGACGATCCACGCCGCCTCCAGGTGGCCAAGGTAGGTGTCCGCGAGCTCCACGGCCAGGGCGGGGTCCTCGGACGCGGGGTCCGGCCAGACCTCGACCCGAACCCCCGGCGTGCCGGGGACGCGGAACCAGCGGAAAGGACCACCGGTTTCCTCGTGCCATGCACCGGGCTCCGGCAGGGCGAAGGTCTGTCGGAGCTCCGTGGGAACGAGCAGCTCCCAGTAGGGCAAGCGGGCGGCGTCCGGAAGGGCGAGAAGCCCCGCTATCGAGCCAGGGCGCTCGGAGGGCGGAGGGAAGAGGGGCTCCGGGCTCACGGGGAGCACCGCCCGAGGAAGGGGGTCCTCCGCCTCTCGGGACGTCTCGGCTGCCCGGCGGTGGGCGACGGGGCCCCGCGCGCAGCGCCCTGGAGCTCTGGCAAGATCACTCCGGCCGAGGAAGGGGACTTGGGTCGAGGGGGCGGGGCGGATCGTCCGATCCTGCCTCCGGCGCGGGGGCGACGACGGGGGGTTCCATGCGCCGTCAATCCCTGCGGACGAGGATGGGCTGCAATCCCCGGTCGGAGAGGCGCGCCCCATCCCGTTGGGCCTGGTCCGGGGAGTCGTAGCGGCCGACCCACACCCGCTGGAGCACCGCGTCCCCGCGGTCGTAGGGCTCGACGGTCACCTCCGCGTACGACCGGCCCAAGGCGCGGGCCAGGTCCTCGGCGTTGGCCGCCACGGCGAACGCCCCTACCTGCCAGGCGAAGGGCCCCATCAGGCCCGGCGGCGGGGCGGGCATCCCGCGGGGCCCCGACAGGGCCTCGACCCGCACGCGCACGACCCCCTCCCGCAGCATGCCCAGCTCCCTGGCGAGGGCGTAGGACAGGTCGATGACGCGGCCCTTGACGAACGGGCCCCGGTCGTTGATGCGGGCCGTGACCTGCCGCCCGTCGTCCAGGCGGGTGACCCGCACGGTGGTGCCCAGGGGAAGCAGCTTGTGGGCCGCGGTGCGGGCGTGCATGTCATAGATCTCGCCGCTGCTGGTCCGGCGCCCGTGGAAGCCCGGGCCGTACCAGGAGGCCAGGCCGGTCTCCGTGAACCCGTCGGCCCGAGCCAGGGGCACGTAGGTCTGTCCCTTGACCCGATACCCGCCGGGGGGCGGCGGAGCCGCGGCGCAGCCCGCCAGGAGCAGGATCACGACCGCCGCTGCGCCGCGGTGCACCGCCCCCGTCCCCGGGGATTCACTCGCCGTGGAATCGGAACCCCACCTCAAGGACGTCCTCCTTCACCTCGTCGGGAAACGGCGGAAGGGGGGCTGCCCGCTCGAGCGCTCTCAGGGCGGACTGGTCGAAGGCCGCGCTGCCGGAGGGTTCCTCCACGAAGGCCCGGAGGAGCCCCCCCCTGCGGTCCAGCACCGCGGAGACGATGACGGTGAACCCTCGCCCCTCGAGGGAGGGGGGGATCGCCCAATGGGCGTTCACGTGTTCCCAGAGACGGTTGTAGAAGGAGCGGAGGCGGACTTCCTGCATCACGTTTCCCGAGGCCCCGCGAACCCCCACGGCCCCACCGGCCCCCGGTGCCCCCGACCCGCCCCCTCCCTCTGCCGGGCGGATGCGGTCCCGTATGGACTCCACAGCCTGGCGCACCTTCGTATCTCCCATCTCGGCCCGGGGGGAGGGGGCCGCCGGGGGGGGCGTCGGTCCGGTGTCGGCCTTCTCGCGA
>JAWSUI010000087.1:0-10748 GCA_033551855.1 Deferrisomatales bacterium | reverse complement strand
CGAAGAAGCCCGCCGCGAGCAGCCCCACCCGGAGCCCGCCCCCGCCCTTCGCGGCCCGCCCCCGGAGCGGGTTCCACAGGGACCACAGGGTCACGGCGATCATCAGGAACGCGAGGATGCGCTGGAACGCCTCGTCCCCCACCCGCAGGGCCGCCCACGTGCCCAGCAGGGAACCCAGGGCGGCCGGGAAGGCCGCCCAGGCGACGCTGCGCCAGTCGAGCACGCCGTGCCGGTGAAACCCCCACACGGCCCCCACGTTCTGGAGCAGCACCCCCACGCGGTTGGTGGCATTGGCGATCGTGGGGGGGAGCCCCACGAAGATGAGGACCGGGAGGGTAAGGAACGACCCCCCCCCGGCCACTACGTTGATGGTGCCCGCCACCAGCCCCGCCCCGAAGAGCAGGGGGTAGACCCACGCGCCGTCCATGCCGCCTCCCGAGCCGCCGCCCCCGGTCCGAGCCGAGGGCGGACCCGCCTCTTCTGCCCGCATTGCCTTCGGGAGTCAAGCGGCGCTCGGCACAACGGAGAGGCCTCCCCCGCACGGTCACCCCGGGGGAGGCCACGCGCGCCCCGAAATCTGGATCATCCGGGAAACGGCCGGCGGAGCGGTCTCAGGCCGCGGAAGCCCTGGCCCGGCCCTGGCGGGCGCGCTCCTCGTGCCGCTCCACCAACTCCTGGTAGCGTTCCTGGATGCCCGGCCGTTCGGCTCCCTCGTACTCGGCCGCCATGGCGTCGCGCCAGCCCGCCGGGAGGACCCGCTCGGCCAGGGGATAGAGGATGTTGTCTTCCTTGTCGATGTGGTCCCGCAGGAGTGCGGCGTAGCCGCGGGCGTTCTCGGCCACGGCCGCCGGTGCCGAGGCGTCGCCGCCCTTGGCGCGACGAGCCGCCTCCTCCATGCCCCGGACGAACGCCCGCCCCTGGTCGTGGGCCATCAGCATGGCCGCCACCGGCGAGTTTTGCTCCGGCATCCCGTTCCGCACGAGCTCTCGGAAGAGCACGTCCTCCTCCTTGGCGTGGTGGAACCGGTCGGCGTAGTGGCGGATGAAGTCGACCGCGTCCAGGTAGAAGTCCCAGTCCGAGAACCCCCCCTCTTCGACCAACCGCGTGTTGTGCTCCACCAGGTCGATCATCCGCAGGATCAGACGGTGCTCCTCGGTGAGCACGGAGGTCACGTCGCGCACGGTCACTGCCTCCTCTCGCCGTCGACCCCGATCACGGCCACGTCGAGGGGAATGGCCTTCCCCGAAGCCGCCAGGGCCTGCCGCACGATCACCTCGAGCCCCTTGCAGCACGGCACCTCCATGATGGCCACCGTGATCGACCGCAGGTCGTTCTGCCGGAAGATCTCGGCCAGCTTCTCCACGTAGGGCCCTGCCTCGTCGAGCTTGGGGCACGCGTTCACCACCACCCGGCCCTTGAGGAAATCCCGGTGGTAATCGCCGTAGGCAAAGGGCCCGCAGTCGGCCGCCACCAGGAGGTCCGCGCCCTGGAGCCAGGGGGCCGTCGGGGGGACCAGCCGGAGCTGGGTGGGCCACTGCCGGAGCTCCGAAGGGACCCGGGCGGGATCCTGGGGGGCGGGACTCGGGGATCGATGCAGGGTGCGCACGTTGGAGCCGGGGCAGCCGCAAGCCAGGTTGGTCATCTCAGGTCTCCTCTTTGCTGTGGGGTACGCTCTCGAGGTAGCTCGTGATCTCCCGTTCGATTGCCTGCTCCGCGTCCGCGGGCAGGCCGTGGATCGACACCACGTCCTTGAGCAGGCAGATGCCCACGCCGCAGGTGACGCAGCCGATCTCGTGCCTCTCCAGGATGGAGCCGATCGTGGGGTGCTCGGCGACGACGTCGTTGATGGCCCGGTCGCCGAGCCCATTGGGAAAGTTCATGGTCGGTCCTCCGTCTTCGCTCTTCCGTCCAACTTGGACGCAGGATAGCCGAGGACCCGCGCGGGCCGACATGACGTGGGTCAACTCCAGGGAAAAAGCCGTTCTTCCCCCACCCCCGGAAGCCGCCGGGGGGCACCCCTGCTGGGGCGTCAGTTGTCCCAGAATCCACCACATTGTGGGGCGGAGTCCGCGAGCCCAGGAGTGCAGCCCCGCACCGCATCCACCGAGTCGGCGAGCCCGGTGCAAGCGGGTGAAGCCCGGCGCACCGGGGACCGCGGGGACACTTCCTCGAATTACCGCGGATTGCGGGGCGAAACGCACGGGATCCCGGACTCCGCTTGCCGACCAGCCGGTGAATCCAGGTTGTCGGCATGGCCTTGACCAAGCCCCACCCCGGTGCTATCCAGTGTGGGCCGAGGCTGTCCGCTCGGCGGCGACGGAGCTTGCCGAATGCAGCGGCAGCAGCCTTCAGCAGGGCGCGCCCACCGGCAGGGGGGAGCACCGATCTGAGGCCGTGAGGAGGAGAGATGAAGCGGGAGTGGCGATTCCTGACCGCCCGGTGGTGGGTGGTGCACTTCGTGGGCCTGGCGGTGGTGTACACAGCGGGCCGGCTCGCGGCCCTTTACGTGGGGAGGTGACGGGATGCTGCGGCACCTGATGTACCCGAAGCCGGGCTGGATCGTTCTCCACGCGGTGGCGGTCACGCTGGTTTTCCTGCTGGGGTATACCGCGAAATTCTAGGGAGGGGCCTCATGGCGGCCGAACGACGGATGCTCTGGTTGGCCCTGCTGGGCCTGGCCATCGGCGCGGTGATGATGCACTACCGCATCCACCCGCCCAGTCGAGGGACGGTCTACCTTTGGGGGAACCTCTTCGCCGCGGCCGACCTCCTCATCGTCAGCTCCCTCTTCCTCTCGCGGCGCACGGCCGTGTGGGGGGTGCTCCTCAACAGCTTCATCGCGTTCCTCGGGATCATCCTGATGACCGACTTCACCCTCGTGCGGACCCTGACGGGCCAGCTGCCGGTGACGCCGGGCGCTGACCCCCTGGGGTGGTTCCTGCACACGACCTTCCCCTACAGCGCCATGGCCACGGCGGACTTCCTGGTGGGCCTCGCCCTCTACCGGCTCATGACCGCGCCCCAGCCGGCGCAGGCCTGAGGACCCGGCAAAGAATCGTCAGCGGGGAGCGTAGAAGGGTGGGCAATGCCCACCCCACCCGCACACGACGGAGCTTGGCCTCCGCATGGCGGGCACGGACCTCAGCGGGTTCCGTCCGCGGGCCCCCCCCCAAGCGCACACGGCGCGTTCCGGTCGACAGTACCCACGCCGCCGGTCCGTCCCTTGCCACGCCCCCCCCGCACGGGCCTCCTCCCCTTCCCGGTCGCCCTCGCGTGTTAGCCATTCGTTACCTCCCCTCTGCTACCCTGTCGTCAAGACGAAACGTCCTCCGTGCCCCGCCGTGCAGCACGACGGGGCACCCGTGCCGTCGGTGCCTGCCGGCGACCGCAAGTCCGCCAGCGAGCGGCCTGGGATATGGTGCACAAAATGCCCGGACGACAGATCAAGAAATATGAGGAGTCTTGCCGGTGAGGTGCCTTCGTCCGAGGCAAGCCATTGAAACAAAGCCGGTTTCGGCCCCATGGGAAGCTCCCCGCCCGTGGCACGGTGGCTTGCTGCAGCCGCACATCAGCAAGGAGGCGCCGACCGTTGACCAGCGCGCGCGGATGAGCTCTGGCGGAGGGTAGAGGCGAGCAAACCCGACATGCAGGAACGTATGCATCCGAAGCCGTGTGGATCCCCGCCCATTTCTGCAAACCCACAGGGCAAGAGGACAACGCGATCTGGAGCTCCGATGGGGCCGGGTGGAGGTGTGACCCGATCGCACCGTGACACGGAGGTGGCGCCGATGAAACGTATCTCCAAGGTGTACGACGGCTCGTCCCCCGCCGGCCTTCCCCGGGGGCACCTCCTCATCACGCTACTGGCCTGCCTGGGGCTCGCCGCGTGCGGCGGGTCCGGGGGCGGCGAAGCCGAGCCGCCGCCCCCGGACCTCACCGGCGTCTGGGCCGGCACCTGGAGGGGAACCGACCCCATCTTCGGCACGGTCACCGGGAACTGGGAGGCGGAGGTGACGGCGGATCGGGAAGCCGCCACGGTGACGGGGGCGGTCGTGCTCGACGGCGACGTCGACTGCGCCGACGCGAGCCTCGAGGGCCTGGCCGGAGCCGGCGAAGTGCCCACGGGGTGGCTCTACCGGCCTCCTTGCCCCGACAACGAGTGGGTTCTCACGGCGCTCGACCTCGCCACCCGCAGCGCCAGCGGCGCCTGGACCAAGCCCGAGACGGGCGGCGCGGGCTCCTTCACCGGCACCCAGGTGGCCACCCCCGGGGGACCCCGCATCCGCTTCTTCTCTCCCCGGGGAGGAGCCCCGGGAACCGTCGTGACGATCGTGGGCACCGGGCTGGAGGGGATCGGGGCGGCGGACCTGCTCTTCGACGCCACACCTGCCGCGGCAGTCCTCCAAGCGGACTCGCACCGGGTCGTAGCCGTGGTGCCGAGCGGGGCCTCCGACGGGCACCTCTTCGCCAGCACGGCCCACGGCGTCGCGATCAGCCCCCGGAGCTTCGACGCCCGGGCCGGGCACCCGACCGGCGCCTCACTCCTGCCGATCCCGGTCGACGCACTCCAGGGCGCGGTTGTCGTGAGCCCCGACGGGAGGCGGGTATTCATCGCCGCCCTCACCCCGAACGACGGACCGGCCGTCTTCATGTTGGACGCCGCCACGCGCCAGATTCTGTCCTCGACCGCCGTGCCCGCGACCCCCGGGGCCGGCCCGCCGGCCTTGGCGATCAGCCCGGACGGCAGGCGGGTGTATGCCTGTGGGGGCGGAGACGGGGTGACGATCCTGCACGGGGTGTCGAACGTCCTCGTGGGCAATCTGTCGGCCCCCTGCGGAGATCCCCCCAGGGGCTCCCGTGGCCTGGCGGTAAGCCCCGACGGCCGGCTCCTCTACGTCGCCGACGCCCGGGACGGGGGAGGCGTGAGCGTCGTCGACCTCCGGGGGGGCCACATCACCGCGAGCCTCCCCGGCACGGCAGGCTTCGTGCCCCTCGCCGTGGCCCCGAGCCCCGACGGCCTGCTGGTGTACGCGGCCTTCTCGTCCCTCACCGAGCCCGGGGAGGTCCGCGTCTTCGAGCCGTCTGGCGGGGTTCCGCTGGCAAGGATCCCCGTGGGGTACCGACCTCTGGACATCGCCCTCACCCCCGACGGGCAGCGACTCTTCGTCTCCCACGAGCTCGGGGCCTCCGTCACGGTGGTGAGCACGCCGCTCCGCGAGGTCTCCGGAAGCATACCGACCGGCTCCCTGCCGAGGGGGCTGGCCGTGAGCCCCGACGGGAGGAGGGTCTTCGCGGCCAACGAGGGCAGCAAGACCGTGACGGTCGCCGACACAGCGACGAACGAGGTGAGCTGGACGATCGAGGCCCCCGCCAGCCCCGCAGGGGTAGCCGTGAGCCCGGACGGCCGGCGCGCCTACGTGACCTACTCGGACGCCGACGTCGCCGGCGAGCTGACGGCCCACCGCCTCCTCAACCTGGCCAAGGGGGGAACCGGGATCGGCGTCGTCACGAGCCAGCCCGCCGGGCTGGAGTGCGGGGCCAAGTGCCAGGCGAGCTTCGCCGAGGGGACGGTCGTCCGGCTCGTGGCGAGCCCCTACGGCGGCTCGGCCTTTGCGGGGTGGGGCGGCGACCCGGACTGCCGGGACGGCCTGGTGACCCTGCACGGGAATCTCACCTGCATGGCCACCTTCGACCGGACCTCGGCCCCGCCTCCGGGGCAAGAGTGCTTTCTCAGCGCCCTGCTCGCCCGGTCCGGGGCGGCATCGGGGCTGTGAACAGCCTGGCAAGAGCGGAAAGGGGACAGGCCAATTATCCTTGGGTGCTCGCCGTCACACGAGATCGGGCCACGAAACGCCCGATAGTTCGCCTGTCCCTTTTTCTCTGCTAGCGGTGGAAGGAGATGCGACGGTGCTGCGAAGGGTCAGAAGGCCGATGGAGAGGATGGCGCTTCTGCTGCTCCTGCCGCTCGCCGCCGGTTGCTCGGCGACGGTCTGGCGTGCCCAGTTCATCCAGCCGTCGGAATATCACCGGGTGGATCCGGCCGTGCCGTTTCTCAAGTGCCACACCGAGCAGGGCGAGGTGTTCGTGCTCGACGACTGGACGGTCGAGGAGCAGGAGCGGAGAATCGCCGGGACCGGGGTCCGCTATGACCGAGACCGCAAGGAGGTGGCCCGTGGTGCCCTCTCCATACCGATCCAGGACGTTCGCCTCCTGGAGACCAACGAGCCCCGCTCGGTCGCCAAGAACCACATGGTCGTCCTGGGGGTCATGACCGGGGTTTCTCTGGCGGTCACCGCCGCTTGCCTCGCGAACCCCAAGGCCTGCTTCGGGTCGTGCCCGACTTTCTTCGCCCTGGACGAGGCCGGCGATCTCGCCCTCCAGGCCGAGGGGTTTTCTGCGAGCGTCGCCCGCTCCCTCGAAGCGACGGACGTGGACGCGCTCTACACGGCGCGGCCCGAAGGGCGCCGTTTCGAGCTCCTGATGACCAACGACGCCTTGGAGACGCACGCCGTCCGTTCGGTGAGGGTGCTCGCCGCGCCCCGCCCGGAAGGGGGCCGGGTCTTTCGCGCCGGGGAGAGCTTCTATCCCGCGCGCCTCGTCCTCCCCCCCGTGGAATGCCGCTCCGGCCAAGGCGACTGCCTGGCCGCCGTGGGCTCGGTGGACGCGCTGGAGTACCTCTCCCCGGCAGACCCCGAGTACCTGGCCGCCCGCGAGACGGTGGAACTCGACTTCCCCTTTCTGGAGGGGAGCACCGGCATCGTGATCGCCGGGCGAAACTCCCTGCTCAATACCTACCTCTTCTACCAGGTCCTGGCGTACATGGGGCTCCGGGCGGGTGACTGGCTGATCGAGTTGGATCGCGGGGACGCGAAGGCGATCGAGCTCGCGTCAGGGGTTGGTCGCCTGCTGGGCGCGGTGGAGGTGAGCGTCCAGGACCGGGACGGCCGATGGGTTCCCATCGGCTCCTTCCACGAAGTCGGGCCCATCGCTCGGGAGGTGCAGGTCGTTCCGATCCCACCCGACGTCGCCGCACAGCTCCCCTCCGAGAGGTGGCGAGTCCGGCTGACCCTCGCGCGGGGCAACTGGAAGATCGACTTCGCCGGGCTCGCCGTGCTGGAGCCTCCGGTATCGCCCGCTGCGATCCCGCTCGCCGACGTCACCCGGGGCGGCCATACGGAGCCGGAGGCCTTGCGGCTCCTGCTCGACCCGGATGCCTATCTGGTCACCTACCCGGGCGACGCGTACACCCTGCACTTCGAGCTCCCGGAAGGGGATTCGGAGCTCTTCCTGGAGTCTCGGGGCTACTACTACGAATGGATGCGTAGGGAGTGGCTCACCGAAGAGGACCAGGGCCTGGCCGCCCGCGCGCTGGCAGATCCCGAGGCGACCCTCCGGCGCCTTGCGCCTGAGTACAAGAAGATCGAGGGCAGGATGGAGGAGTACTTCTGGAAGAGCCGCGTGGATCGCCGGGGTCTTGCCGTCGGCGGAGGTGCCCCGTGAGCCGGCCGTGGTGCCTCGCAGGGTGTTTGCTCGCCCTCGCCTGTGCCTCCTCCAATCTGGGAGGGCTCGACCGCAGCCAGGCCCCGGGTACACCCAAGACCGGAGTGAACGTCGCAGAGGTGCCCGTGCGCGGTCACCGGGTCTGGGTGACCCGGCCGGGGGGAGAAGAACTGTCCGGAGAGCTCCTGGCCGTGGAAGAAGAGCGGATCTGGCTGCAGACCGCCGAGGGTGCCGAACCGTTTCCGGTGGCACCCACCGATCGCGTGACCGTCGAGCTCGCGAAGAGCGACCGCGGCAAGACCGCTCTCTGGTCCACCTTTGGCTGCGCTTCCACCGTCACGCACGGCTCCTTCCTGATCTTCACGGGACCGGCCTGGATCGCCACCGGGGTGACGTCGTCGGTCGGGGCACGGCGCAGCACCGAGCTGAACGTCGACCCGGGCGATCTGCCCCGCCTGTACCAGTTCGCGCGCTTCCCACAGGGGCTGCCCCAGGGGTTCCTGCCCGAAGTGGAACAGTCACCGGATTGAGGTTTGCTCCGTCTCGACGAGGCCGCCGCCGCTCTGTCGTTCGAGCGAGCTCCCCCGGGGGCAGGGTAGTGATCTCCTCGTCTGTCTCTCGTGGTGTTTCACATCGGCTACCTCCCCCGGGCTACCCTGTCGCCAAGACCTCCCCAGCCGGGCGAGGTGCCACTCACAAGGAAAGGCCCCAAGGGCCTTCCCGCCGGCCGGCCGCCCCGAGCACCCCAACGGTCTCGATGGGCAGGAAATGCCGAGGGGGTGTGCCGGGAATGCTCGGAAACTCCGCGAGGGGGAGTGCCCAGGCCGGGCTGAGAATCGCGAAACCGACCCCCTCGCGGCTCATGCGAAGGCCGACTGCCCCATGGCACGCCAGTTGCTTTCCTGGCACACCAAGGGCACCCGCGGAAGGACGACCCGGCGGTCGGCCGGGGGGAGTCGGAGACCGTCGACCCCGCCCCTCCAGCAGAACCGCGATCGGCGCCTGCGGCTCCTCCGCTGCCCTGCTCGGCCCCTGGGAGTTGGGGGCACCGAAAAGGGAACCGAAAAGGGGACAGGCCAACTATCCGGGCCAACTATCCGGCAACCAGTGAGGCAGCCATGAAGGGGAACACGAGGTTCGTCATCATCGGCGCATTCGCCCTCGTCTGCCTCTCGGCGGAAGCCGGGAGGTCGGAAACGTTTCTGGACCTGTACCTCGGAGTGGCACGGGTCGAGGACGCGACCGTTTCCGTAACCCACCAGCACCTGACCATCCTGGGCCCCGGCCAGCGCTTCGAGGCCGACCGCCGCGTCTCCTTCGACTCCGCCCCCGTCTTCGGCCTACGGCTCGGCCACTGGTTCGAGAGCGCGCCGTCGTTTGGCGTGGCGCTGGACGTCTCCTACTTCAAAGCGAACGGAGACGGCGTCGATCTCGATGTTGTCCCCTTAACCGGGCTGCTGATGCTTCGGTTCCCGTTGGGTGCAAGCCAGGCCTTCCCAAGAGGACGCCTGCAGCCTTACGGAGCCGTGGGACTGGCCTTGGTCACAGCCAGTATGAGCGTGGACTTCCGTCCGGAGGTCCCCGAGAAGGTCCGAGGCGGGGGGAGTGGAATGGGCGTGGATCTCCGAGCGGGGCTGGCCTGGCACATGAGCCGACGACTCGCCGCCTTCGGGGCGTATCGCTATCTCCAGGCGGACCTCAAAGCGGACGGCGAGTCGGAAGGCTTCTGGTTGGTGGTCGCCGGCTCAGCGGAACGCGAGGAGGTCAAGGTGGATCTCCGGACCCATCAGCTCCTCGCAGGACTTTCGGTTCGCTTCTGACGGCCTCAGCGGCCGAGACGGGGAGGTCGAGAGCGAGGGGCAAAGAAGAGGGAAGAGGGGACAGGCCGACTATTCTTGACAGACATGGGGCTGCGAGTAAAGTTTTGAGATAACTTCTGTCGGCTTCCCCTCCCCTCCTTCCCCGGAGGTGCCGCCATGCCTCGCATCCCCCGGTTTCTCGTCCAGGGCGAGTCCGCCACCTACCACGTCGTCTCCCGCTCCGCGCTGCCGGGCTTCGTCCTGGGCGACTGGGAGAAGGAGCACCTCACGAAGCTCCTTCTCCGCCTGGCCCGGGTCTACTTCGTCGAGGTCCTGGGGTTTTGCTGGATGGGCAGCCATGTCCACCTGGTCCTTCGCATGCACACCGGAGCCGGCGTGTCTGACCAAGAGGTCCGGCAGCGCTTCCGGCTGTACTACGGCGAGAGCGAGGAGGCGAAGCGGGAACTCCTCGACGGTCAGATCCCCTTTTACCGGGCCAAGTGGGAGAGCCTCTCGGAACTCGTAAAGGACTTCAAACAGTCCTTCTCTCGGTGGTTCAACAAGACCCACGGCCGGCGGGGCTACTTCTGGGGGGAGCGATTCAAGAGCGTGCTGGTGGAGAACGGCGACACGCTGATCAACGTGCTCGCCTACGTGGACCTGAACCCCGTGCGCGCAGGCCTGGTGAACCGCCCCGAGGACTACCGGTGGAGCTCGCTTGGCTACCACCTGCAGGCGGGAAACCCCGAGGGCCTTCTCTCCCTCGATCTAGGCCTGGCCCCTTTCGGGGCCCTGAACGAGGGCCAGCGGCTTCGGGCCTACCGGAAGTATGTCTACCAGGTCGGTTCCCTTGCCGGCGACAAGGGGGCGGGGATCCCGGAGGAGGTCGTGCAGAGGGAGGAGGAGCGGGGCTACGAGATCGGCGCCGCCCACCGGCTTTCCTGCCGGATCCGGTACTTCACCGACTCGGGGGTGATCGGCACCCAGGCCTTCGTGGCTGCGTGCTGCCGGCGGTTCGGGGGGCACCCGGCCCAGCGGCGGGATAGGAGACCCCACCGGGTCCCGGACCTCGACGGCGTGTTCTCGCTCAAGCGGCTGCGAAGGCCCGCCTGAGGCCCGAAGTCGGCCGCCACTCCCGCCGTCTCGGCCCTCTCCGAGGGACAGGTCTGCCTGCCCACGGCGGTCCCGCCCCCCGGAGTCTGGTCCTTCTGCGCGCCCGCCAGTTCCTCAGGTCGTTTCCGACTTCCTTCGCCTTCACCGAGTTCCCGGGCTTCCCGTATTGGCCCGGCGCACCCTCTCTCCAGGCCACCCTTAGTGGGAGCCACCGGGGGGCTCGGCCAGGCTCCGGATTATTCGCCTGTCTTTTCGCCTGTCCCTTTGCTCTTGCTTCTATGCGGAAGTTCCTGAAAAATTCGTTCCTGAATCGAGGCGAACCCCCTGACATCCCAG
>JAWSUI010000086.1:0-11123 GCA_033551855.1 Deferrisomatales bacterium | reverse complement strand
CCGCCTCCCACCGGATGGTCGTGGTCACCGCCGCCTGGGGGGCGGGCCGGTCCGGCGACACCGGCGCCACCCGGAGCACGGGCGCCACCTCGAAGGGCACGCTCCACGGGGCGGCAGCACGGTTTCCCAAGGCATCCCGCACCGCGACCCTCACCCGGTACACCCCGGCCTCCGCCGGCGCCCACTCCCACGCCGGGTCCGGCCCCTCCTGCACCAAGGCCTCCGGTCCTTCGGCCTCGCGCAGATAGAAGGAATAGACCCGCGCGCCCACGCCCCCGATCGCCGCCGCTTCCCACCGGACGGGCGTGGTCGCCATGCGGGGGCCCGGCCGGTCCGGCGCCGGCGTCGACAAGACCAGGGGCTCCGCCACCTCGTAAGGGACCCAGGGGCCCCAGGCCTCGTTGCCCTGTTCGTCGCGGACGCCCGCACGCACGTGGAAGAGCCCTGCCTCGGCGGGCGTCCACGACCACGCGGGCCCAGGCCCCTCTTGAACGGAAGATTCCCTTCCCCGGGGGTCCCGCAGGCGGAAGGTGTGGACCTGCCCCCCCACGCCCCCGGTGACCTCCGCCTCCCACCGGATGGTCGTGGTCACCGCCGCCTGGGGGGCGGGCCGGTCCGGTTCGAGGGCCTCCACCCGCAAGGGCGGCACGACCGCCTCCCGCACGAAAGGCGCCTCAGCCCCACGCTCTCCCCCCGGCTGCACGGCCGTTCCCGCACACCCGAGGAGCCCCAAGAGGCCGCAGACCACCCAACTACTGCGCATCATCGCGAAAGACAATGGCAAATTTCCGGCGAGACACCCTGACGAAACCGGTCTGCATCCCTTGGAGCATCGCTCATCCCATCATCCGACATCGTGCCCGCCAGCCGGCCTTTCGCTCCTACTCCACCGGCTCGAAGAACTTGTCCAGCAGGTCCTCCACGGCCGCCTGGATCACCTTGTTCATGGGCTGGCCGCCGCCTCCGAAGAGGCGGTCCTTCCAGGTGACGCCGCCCTTCGTCGTGGAGCCGGTCCAGACCACCAGGCCCGTTTCGGCCTCGATCATCTGCAGGGTCACCGAGACCACGTTGGCCGCCGCCTGGCCCGACCGCGCCTCGCCGAACTCCCGCACGATCCCGGTGATCACCGCGTCCACGCTCACGATGCCCGCGATGCGTTTGACCTCCTCGGGGGAAGGCCGGGTGGGGTCCAGGGGGTTCGCCCGGGACAGGCCCCGGAAGGTCTCCCCCGGCGGCACCACGTACACCGCGCCCGTGGCCAGGAGCATGGTGGTGAACACGTCCCTCACGCTCTCCCCCGCGGCCTGGTCCCGGGTGAGGTTGGCGAAGGGCAGCACCGCCACGCTCTGGAGGGATCCGAAGTCCATCTGGAGGTTGTGGTAGCGGGTTCCCCCGGTGGTCGCGCACCCGCCGACGAGCGGGAGGAGGAGCAAGGCAGCGATCGCGCTGCGGATGGTCGCGTTCATCGTTGGGTGCCCTCGTCGCTCGTTGGTCCCGGAATCCGTTCCCGGTTCCAGGATGCAGGTTTCAGGCCCATGTTCAACCCCTACGCACCGCATGGGGCGCCCGGAACCTCGCCTGCTAGAAATTCACCTGCAGGTTCCCCGACATCATCCGGCTGACGGTCTCCTGGGTCGCGGTCTCGCTCTCCAGGTAGCTGTACGAGAGGTCCAGGAAGGTTCCCCTGCGGATCTCCCACCGGAGGCTCGGGCCGATCATGCGGTCCTTGGCCTCGTCCTCCGGCCGCAGGCTCTCGCTGTACGAGAAGCTCAGCTGCAGGGTCCCGTCCCGCAAGGGGGACCAGTTGCCCGACCAGTTGTACAGGGTCGTCACCCCCTCTTCCCGGTCCACGCGGTCCACCGACGCAAACAGGTTCACCGCGGGCAGGGGGTTCCACCCCACGCTCGCCCGGGCCCGCCGGGTCGAGGTGCTCGCGTCGGGGCGGTCGCCCCCCGACTGCTCGGACCAATCGGCGGAGTAGAAGACGCTCCACGTCATCGCGGGGTGGGGCGTGACCTCGGCGCCCGCGCTCACCAGGTAGCTCCGGGTCCTCTGCCCGTCCTCCCGGAAGGCTTCACTCACCCCCCCGTTGAGGAGCACATCCACCCCCCGATACAGGGCGGCCCGGTTGTTGAGAGAGACCGACTGCCGCCGGCTCGTCCCCTCGTCGGTCTGCGACCGGCGGCCGCTGTAGGCCGCCGTCTGGGTCAGGGTGGGCAGGGGCGTCGCGTTCAGGGAGGCCCCCCAGCGGTAGTCCACCCGCCGGCCCGCCGTCTCGTCCGCGTCGTCCCGGGCGACCTGGGCCGCCCCGGTCAGCCAGGGCCGGAGCCGGCGGTTGACCGAGAGGCCGTTGGAGACGAGGGTGCGGGTCACCGTGTCCGGATCGCTCCGGCTGTGCAGCAGCGTGAAGGTGTAGAAGAGGCTCGGGTCCTCCAGCAGCCGCGCGCGGGCCGCCAGGTTCACCAGGTGGCTCGTGCGGTGCGTCTCGCCCCGCGCCTCCTCCCCGGGAAGGATCAAGGCCCCCTGGAGCCTCGTGACCCGGATCTCGGCGACCCCCGGCAGGACCAGCGGGCTCACCACGACCTTGACATAGGGGCTCGCGACCCTGGGAAATCGGACCTCGAACCAGAAGGTCTCGAACTGCCGCACGAAGGTCGCGGCGGAGGCCCCCTGCACCAGGCGCCAGTCCTCGTTGTTCGTGCTCTCGTACACCTCCCACCGGAACGGCGGGAACGGGGAGTCCAAAGAGACGTCGCGGTTCACGAAGACCCGGAGGGCGTTGACCTCGGTGCCGTCCAGGAACTGCAGGCCCAGTTGGCGCAGCGGCTCCAAGGCCCCGGCCGAGGGCAGGCCGATGGGGACGCCCGCGTTCCCGGCCAGCAGAGCCGGGGCGTCGGCGAGCTCGATGGGGTCCACCGTGTCGTCCAGCGCCGAGAGGGCCCGCAGGGCGCCCTGTTCCACCGTCACCTCGGCCCCGGCCGGGGCCCGGGTCTCAGTGGTCCGGTGGGAGACGGCGTAGCTCGTGCTGAGGGAGAGCCGGTTGTCCCAGTACCGGTCGTCGTAGGCGACGCGGCCCGAGTGCGTCATCTCCTCGGTTTCCACGCCCGACAGCCGGTCCTCGCTCTGGCTCAGCGAGCCCTGGTAGGTCAGGTCCACCGTGCTCACCGGCCGGTACCGCGAGGTGAGCTGGAACAACTCCCGGGTGCCGTCCTCGTCCCGCCGGGCGGGGTCGTAGGTGTCGGTGCGGCTGTACTGGAGGTTGAGAGACGGGGCGTCCACCGGGCGCCAGCCGAGCCGCGCGGTGTACAGGTCGCGGATCCTCTTGTCGCTCACGCCGCCGCTCTCGCTCTTCTCCTCCTGGCGGTTGTACCCCAGGGCGGCGGAGTACAGGGGGCTCCCCAGCACCAGCTCGGCGAAGGGGTTCAGGCGCGTGAACGTCGCGTCCGAGTCGCCGGCGTCGGCCTCCACCGAGGAGTCGATCCTCTCGAAGAGCCCGCCCCCGCGCAGGGTGAGGTACGGGTAGAAGGTCTTCTCGAAGCCCAGGCGGTAGCGCTGGCCGAAGGTTCGCGATTCCGTACGGGTGGTCTCGCCCCCTTCGGTGCGGGTCTCGGAGTCGGCCACCGAGTAATTGTACTCCACCGTGCTCCGCAGGCTGTCCGCCCGGGCTCCGGGCGGACCGAGCAAAGCCGAAAGCGTAGCCAGAACGACGGACCAGAGGGCTGTCAGGCGGGCGCGACGCCGCAAAGCATGAGCAACGGCCGCTAACGCCGTCGTCCCCTCCCCTTCAAACCCACCCTCACCCCAACCCTCTCCCTGAGGGAGAGGGTGCGAGATACGGCCCGCTCCCGAGACTACCGGAATCGCAGGCCTGCCCGCCTGCGTCAATCCCGGGCCCCCCACACGGCCAGCGAGCGCGGCTCGCGGCCCACCTCCAAAAGGCCCCGGAGGCGCATGCCCATGAGGTCCACCGCCGACACCGCCCCCTGCTCCGGCAGGGCCAGGAAGAGCCGGTTCTCCTCGTCGCCGATGACCAGGTCGGCCGGGGCTCCGCCCGCCTCCAGGAAGTCCACGGGGAGGAGCGAGAAGGGGTCGTAGAGGTCCACCCGGTTCGAACCACGATTCGCCACGTACACGAAATCGGTGCGCAGGTCCACGTGGACCGCGCTCGCCCCCGGGCCGACCAGGACGCGCTCCAGCGGCGCCAGGGTTCGGGTGTCGACGACCAGGAGGTAGGGGGAGCCTCGATGGATCACGTACAGCCGGTCGCCGGCCCGGTTGATCGAACCCCGGAAGGGCCCGGCCTCCACGGGGAGCTCCCCCACCACCGACCGCGAGGTGAGGTCGAGGACCGAGATCGTGTCGGAGCGGGCGTTGAACACGTAGCCCCGGCGCCCGGGCCGGTCCACGAGCACGAAGACGGGCTCGTCGCCGACCGGGAGGCGGCCGATCTCCACCGCGGATCCGCCGTCGATGAGGCTCAGGCTGTCGGTGTCGCGGTTGGCGCAGAGCAGGAGCCCGCCGGGAGTGAGCGCGAGCCACTGCGGCCGGTCCCCGGAGCGGAGCTGCACCCGGGCCGTGACCCGGCCCGCCGCCACGTCCACCACCTCCACCGCGTCCTCCTCCGCCAGCGCCACGTACGCCCGGCGGGAGCGCTCGTCCAGGACCACCGAGCTCGGCCCCCGCCCCGTGGCGATCACGGAGACCACCTCGAGGGTCTTGCGGTCGAAGACCGCCAGGTGGTCCTCGGCCGCGCTCGCCGCGTACCCGATGCGGCTGAAGACCGGGCGTGGGGGCACGTAGGCGTCGAAGGCGGGCGCGAACCGGAAGGCCTGGTCCACCGCGCCCTCCGTGCGGAGCGCCGCCTCCACGAGCGCCGCCTCCGCCCGGCCCACCGCGAAGGGCGCTTCCACCGAAACCGGCTCCTCCGGCACGAGGAGCGCGGCCTCCCCGTCTTCGCCCCGCAGCCAGGCCCTGCCTACGGCCAGAGAGAGCCCCCGGTAGGATCCCGGGGGCACCCGCCCGGCGGCCAGCAGCCGCTGGCGCCCGGGCGCGCGTCCGTCGAGCTCGCCCAGCCGAAGCTCCAGGGGCACGGCGTGCCCCTCGGCGCTCACCGCCGCTGCGCCCTCCAGGGTGAACCGGAGCCGCGCCGCCCCCTCGGGCAGGGGCCGCAGGTACACGTACACGCTGCCCCCATCCCCCCGGGGCGCCTCGGTGCGCACTGCCCGAACCTGGCACCCGGCCAGCAGCAAGAGTCCGGCGCAAAGGGTGGCGAGTCGCCTCATCTCTCCCTCTCAAGAAAAGGGGCCAGCTCGCGCCGGCCCCTTGGGTCACGACCAGTGAATTCTAGCACGACCTGAATGGAATCCCGCAACCGTTGGCGCCGTTTCTACTGGGGCTTACCCTTGCCCAGCCCACTTTCCTCCCCTGCCCTTCAGAAACCCCATCCCCCTCCTGTCCTCCCCCTTGAAGGGGGAGGAACTAGCCCGTGATTCGCGACCGACGGAACCAACCTTGGCGCCCTTGGCGTCTTGGCGGTTCGAGCCTAGTCCTTCACGTGGCACTTGTTGCACAGCGACCGCTGGTAGGTCGCGAACCGCGTCGGGGGACGGTCGTAATAGGCCAGCCGGGTCTCCGCCCGGGTGCGGCCCTGGTGGGTTTCCTCGGGGTCTCCCCCGTCGGTGCCGGGCCAGTTTCCGGCGTAGGTGACGAAGGTCGTCTGGAAGTTCCACCTGCCGATGCTGTCCCAGCCCGAGGCGTGGGCCCGGTGGCAGGTGAGGCAGCTCACGTTGGCGTCGGCCTGGGGGCCGGCCGTGGAGCTCGTGGCCAGCGACTGGAGGAGCGCCAGGTCGGTCTGGCCCGTCTCGAAGGGGACCAGCGAGGTGAACGACGCGGCCTCCGAGCCGGAGAGGTCGCCGGTCTTCACATAGGCGTTGTAATTGGCCGCGATGGCCGAGCCGAGCTGGGCGGTGCTCCCCGCCGGGTGCCGGAGGTTTGCCGGGTAGCTGGGGTTGTGGATCGCCGCGTGGCAGTTGGCGCACCACTCCGCCATGCCCGTGCCGTAGCCCACCCGGGTGTCCGAGACGGCCTCGGAGCGGTTCACCGTGTCACGCCAGGTACTGCCCGTGTCCCAGTCCTCGTTCACCGGGTAGCTCGGCAGCACGGCCACCGGCGTGCGGTGCACGAAGGCGTGTTCCGGGGCCTGGGAGGTGGCGTACCCCGCCCCGGCCAGGAGGCGGTACGAGCCCACCGCGTAGCTCCCGGGCGCCTGGCCCGAGGAACCGGAGCTTCGGATCCTCACCCCCTCGGGAATCTCCGAGCCGTCGCCGAGCCGGCGGTACCGGCCGTGGGGGTCGTGACAGCTCACGCAGGAGAGGGTCGCCGCCGGGTAGGCGCCCCCCGGGCCCTCGGTGAAGCGCGGGTCGGCCGTGTACCCGAAGTCTTGGCCCACCACGTTGTGGCCGTGGGCCGCCCCGGGGCTCGCCCCGCCGGACCAGGCATAGTTCTTCTTGAGCCACCCGAAGTCCCCCCCCGGGGTCAGGTTCGCCGGGGTGGGGAAGGTGCTCACGATGATGTCGATCCGCTCGTCCCGGTGCCCGGCGTTGTTATGGTGGCAGTACAGGCACACCGAGGTGGGGTCGCTGGCCCGCAGGAGCGACGGGAAGGACGAGCCCACCGACCCGCCCCGGTTGTAGGTCATGAGGGTGCCGTTTTGCGAGTTGTGCATGGTGTGGCAGCCGTTGCACCGGGCCACTCCGCCCCGGTGGAAGCCGTACCCCTGCCCCACGTGGCAGTCGTTGCAGGTGGCGACTCCCGTCTGGTAGTAATCGGTGTAGGCCTGCGCCTGCCGCACGCTCCCCGGGGCCGCCCCCAACGCCCAGACGGCGAGCCCGGCGGCCAGGAACACCTTCACGCTCTTGCTCGCGCCCATGGTCGCCCTCCCTCCCGGCGCTCCCCGGCTCCCGTTCCCTCGGTCGCACTCCCTCGCGGCGCGCATCTCAGTCCCTCACGTGGCACTTGCTGCAGAGGGACCGCTGGAAGGGCCCGAAGTAGCTCGCGGGCCGGTCGTAGTAGTACTTGGCGAAGAACCCCGGCTGGGTGAGCAGAACGGCGTTGAAATTCCACCGCCCCAGGTCGGCGAAGGCCGAGGCGTGGGCCCGGTGGCAGCTCACGCAGGCCACGTTCTCGCTCCCGGTGGTGGGACCCGCGGTGGACTCCGTGGCGGCCAGGAGCTCGGCGCGGTCGGCGGTGCCCCTCTCGAAGGGCACGAGGGACGTGTACGCCTGGGAGCCGTCGGCGTCCACGGCGCCCGTGCGCAGGTCGTAGCGGTTGTAGTTGGCGGCGATCCGGGCCCCGAGCTTGGCGTGGTTGCCCGCCGGGTGGCGGAAGTTGCCGGGGTAGCCGGGGTAGTCGTCGCTGTGCATCAGACCGTGGCAGTTCTGGCACCACTCCGACATGCCCAGGCCGTAGGCCACCCGGGTGTCGGACTCGGACTCGGCCCGGTTGTAGTCCTCGGGCGAGACCGCCACGGGCGCGGCGCCGGCGAACGCCAGCTCGCCGGCCACGGCCCGGGGCCGGTACCCGACCCCGCCCAGGAGCCGGTACACCCCCACCGCCGAGGCGGCGTCGGGCTCGGCCCCGTAGGACCCCGACTCGCGGATCGGTGCCCCGGTCAGCGCCTGTTCGCCGGTGCCCGGCAGATGCCGGTACCGGCCGTGGGGGTCGTGGCAGCTCACGCAGCTCAGGTCGTCGCGGGAGTAGGTGCCCCCGGGCGCCCGGGTCAGGGTGGTGTCGGGCCCGTACCCGAAGTCGGCCGCGACGATGCTGTGGGCCCTCTGGTAGATGGGAGGCTGCCCCGACGGCCCGGCCGCCCCCCACCCGAAGTCGCCCCCCGGGGTCATCTGGCTGGGCATGGGCGGCCCGCCGGTGCGGGGGCTGCTCACGTGGTAGGTCTGTGGCGTGGTCGCGGTGGTGTGGTGGCAGACCAGGCAGGTGGAGCTGGCGTCGGACCCCCGCAGCAGGTACGGGTTGGCCGTGCCGGCGGGCAGGTCGTTCACCGTCATCCGCTCCCCCCCCAGGGAGTTGTGCATGGTGTGGCACCCGGCGCACTCGCCGACCCCGCCGAAGTGGAACCCGTGGGCCAGGCCGCCTGCCCCGAGGGCCCCCACCGCGGCCGCCGCCGCGAGCGCCACCGCGAGGCCCCGGCTCAGAATGGCTCTTCGTCTCGAACCCATCGGACCCTCCCCGCCGCCCCGCTTCTCGTCCGTGACCGCCAAAACCTGCCGAAAACCCGAAAAAAGGAAGGGGAGGGGCCGGACGACCCGGCCCCTCCCGTCCTCACGCAGAGGGAAGGGAGCTCACGCCCCGGCCCCGCTCAGTCCTTCGCGTGGCACTTGTTGCAGAGCGAGCGCTGGTAGGTGGCGAAATCCGTCGCCGGCTTGCCGTAGTAGCCGGCCTGGATCTGCTCGACTGTGAGGCCGCCCGATTCCGGGTACGCTCCGCCGCTCGCCACCAGGTTCTTCGAGTCGTCCCAGCGCAGCATGTGGTCGAAGGCGCTGGCGTGGACGCGGTGGCAGGAGAGGCACATCACGTTGTCGGTGGCGGCCGCGCCCTTGGTCTCGTCGGTGGTCAGGAAGCCCGCCAGGGTATCGCGGTCGGCGAAGCCCAGGCCCTTCTCGAAGGGGACCAGGGTCCAGTAGGCCGTATCGAAGGTGCCGGTCATGTCGCCGGACTTCACGTAGGCGTTGTAGTTGGCGACGATGGCCGAGGGCAGCTTCGCCGCGTCGCCCGAGGGGTGCCGCAGGTGGGTGGGATAATTGTCGTTGTAGATCTGGCCGTGGCAGTTGGCGCACCACTCGCTCATGCCCGAGCCGTAGGCCACCTTGGTGTCCGTGTTCGCCACGTTGTAGGTGCTCTTGGTCAGAGCCATGGGGACCTGGTTCACGAAGGCCAGACCCGGGGTATCTTCCAGGGACTTGGGCAGGTAGCCCGTGCCGGCCAGGATGCGGTAGGCGCCGACCGCGGCGGTCCCGGTGGGGGCGTATGCGGAGTTACCTTCGCCGTAGGAGCCGTACTTCGAGATCGGCAGGCCGGTGGTGCTCACGTTGCCGTCCGCGTCCACCCGGTACTTGCCGTGGGGGTCGTGGCAGCTGTGGCAGCCGAGGTCCGCATTGGGGTAGTCGCCGCCGGGGCCGGTCGCCATACCATCACGGGTGTCCGCGGCTAGGCCGCTGTCGAGGGCGATGACGTTGTGGCCCCGCATGGACTTTCTCTCAGCGCTCGTGCCGACGAGCAGGAACGCGAAGTCGCCGCCGGGGGTGCGCTGGGCGGGAATGCCTTCTGGGCTCAGCCCGGTGGTGAGGACCCGGTAGCTGGACAACGTTGTGCTGGCGTGGCAGTTCAGGCAGGCGGAGCTCGCGTCGGAGCCCTTGAGGAGCATGGGGCCGGTGGTGAACTGGGCGATCAAATCGGCGTCGTGGATCGCACCGTTGTGGGAGTTGTGCATGGTGTGGCAGGCCTCGCACCGGGCGACGCCGCCGTCGTGGAGGGCCAGGCCGGTGGAGGCCAGACCCAGGGACAGGATGCCTGCGGCCGCGAGGGCCAGGGTGAAGCTGCGAATCCTCATCTCATCCTCCCGTGTGGGGTTGGTGGTTCCTCCGGCAGCCCGGCCGCCTCCCCGGGGGGAGGCCCGTCGGCGTTGCGCCCCCGCCTCGCGGCGGGTTTGCCCTTCTCGGAGGATGATGTGCGTCTTCCGTGACCGTTCTCGCCTGTGTAACCAACTCGGTGCTGCGTTGCTCCGGTGCTGCTTCCGCTTCGCGGTGTCTTCTCCCCTCCTTTTCCCCCGGTGGATCGCGGTTTCGAGCGACGGGCCCCGGTTGCCTCGGTTGCCTCGGTTGTGATGATGCCGGTGCGCCTCCCGCGCCTCAGCCTCAGTTGACGCCCACCCGGAAGACGCTCACCCCCTTCCGGGCCTGCTGGGTGACGTAGAGCCGGCCGTTGTCGGCTACCGTGGCCTCCTTGGGTGCGATGAGCCCCTCGGGCCGGCGAAAGCTGCGGTACCCGAACTCGGTGGCGAACTCAAGGTCGGCCCCGAAGGCCATGACGGCACACTTGAGGGTGTCGACCACGTACAGGGTGCCGTTGCGGTCGGCGGCGATGCCGGCGATGACCCCGAACCTGCCCGGCGAGCTCCCCGCCTGCCCGAACCCCTCGGGCTCTCGTCCGGGCGCCATCCGGAAGGCCCGGAACTGGGTGGGCACGGTGAAGTACAGGGTGCCGTCGTGGCCGGCGTCGAACCCCCCCAGCCCGGAGTCGCCCACCTGCTGCCCGGTCATCTGGAGCTTCGGCCCCAGGCTCACGGTCTCGCGCACCGCGCCCGCCGCGTCGGCCACGGCGACCCGCATCCCCGAGAGGTCGGCCAGGTAGAGGGTCTCGCCCCGGAGCACCATGCGGGTAGGCCGAAACCCTCGGGAACCCTCCCACTCCGACGGGAGGCCCGCGAGAGGCCGCCGCTCGAGGAAGCCGCCCCGATAGTCGCACCGGACGAGAGAGGGCGTGGAATCGTGCCCCTGATGGGTCAGCAGTAGCAGGTCGCCGCTCGCCAGCGCCGCCACGTCGAGCACCTGGCCCAGCCGCTCGTCCTCGCCGAACCGGTAGATCTCCATCCCGGCCTCGTTGAAGATCGAGACCGACCCGGATTCGGCCACGTAGACCTCGTTCCGGAGGTCGTCCACCGAGACCCGGACCCAGGTGAAGGGGAGCGTGCCGGTGAAGTCGGACAGGCTGTAGAGGTAGGATGCCGTGATTACGGGCCGGGCCTCGCCCTCGCCCTGGTTCGCCGCCCCCGGGCTCGCGAGGCAGAGGCCGAGAACCGCCGCCAAGGCGACTCCTCGAACCGTGCTCCCCCCGTGCCGACCGTTCCTCTTCACCGCCTGCCTCCCGGGTTCTCTCACACCTGCCCTTGTGCCCAACCTCACAGCCCCCGCGCTTCGCCCCCCTTAGAAGCAACCCGTGTGCCAGAAACCGAAGGCGACCCGCGTTTTGTTAAAAATGCATTAAAGACGGGCCTTCCCGAGGGGAACGATGCCGCAGGGCAACATTCAGGGAACGGCGACAGGGCGGGGAGT
>JAWSUI010000085.1:0-11191 GCA_033551855.1 Deferrisomatales bacterium | reverse complement strand
GCCTCCTTCGCCTCTCGCTCGAGGCTCGAAATGAACACACCCCATGTGTGTCCACCCCGATGGGGAGGAGGCTCTTTGCCGGCAGGAGGAACCCCGAGGGGGACGGACGGTCCCGTCCCCCAGGGGAAAGCCCCTCTGCCGGCCGCAGTCGAACGCGGGGCGGGTCGCGCGGCCGGGAACAGAAAAAGATCGGGCTCCGATCGTTCGGCCCGATCTTTTTGTGCAGGGGGGCGCGGCTCGAAGTGGCGGAGGACTCGGGACGCGGAGGAGAAGCTCGAAGTGGAAAGACCTCAGGCGCGGGGGGATGGGGAGAGTCCCGCTCGGGCGTGTTCCCTCCCGGCCAAGCTCAGGGGCGGGCAGAGAGGCCGGAGGGGTTCGGGGCGCGGAAGCCCCGGGCCCGGCCGGAGGGCAAAACGCGAAGCCCCAGCACACACCCGGGAGGGGCTATGGCGGGAGGGGCGGCCAGGACGGGCGACCCGACGAGGGCCATCGTTCATGGGCCGCTCGCCAGGGGGAGGGCCGGGTTCTCCCCGTCGGGGCCGGAGCCTACCTTGCCGGCGCCAGCCGGGGCGCAGGACCCGCCGAAGGGCGCGGTGGAAACGCCCCAGCCGCTCGCTGGGCCGACGTCCATCGAATGCCGGCGCCCTCCGACGATGCAGTGCCCAGCCCCCCTCTCCCTGGGACGGCGGTCCGGCGAGCGGCCAAGAACCGCGCCCTTCGTTCGCCCTGGAGGGGCGATTCGCTCCGGCGGACTTGAAGGACCCCCCCGCGGTCTTCCAGCCCCACCTCTGACCGCCGTACGGCATCGCCAAACTTGCGGCCCCTCCGTACCCCGCACGGCAGGGGCCGAGAAGAGATCACCGCTGCTCGGCTGGCGGCCACTCGCCGAGGGTCGACCACTCTCTCCCTCGCGCGGGCAGGTCGATGGCGACGAGGTTGCCGGGGCGGCCGACGATGTTCAGCCCCAGGCAACGGACGCCGGCGACCTCCGCATCGAGGCGCCGATGGTGATGGCCGAAGAAGCACACGCGCGGGCGGGTGGACTCGATCGCACGTTCGAGCCCCGGCGCCTCGCTCACGTAGCCGTGGCGGCCGCCTCGCCGGTCGTACTTGACGATCTCCACACCGGCTGGCGCGTCGTGGAGCAGGAGCACGTCGAGTCGGCCGCGGGCGCACAGCGCCTCCACGTCTTCGCGGGTGTAGTGGCGCCGCGCGTAGCCCTGGAGGCTACGCGACCGCCGCTCGTAGTCGGAGGGACCGAAGCAGCCGCCGATGCCGCCCACCCGCACCGCGCCGTCGGGTCCCTCGACCTCGATGGCCGTCCCGTTGCGAAGGTATTGAAGGCCAGGGAGCGCACGATCGTCGGTGCGATCGTCGAGCCATACGAAGTCCTCGTGGTTGCCCTTGACGAAGATCGTCGAGCGGGGTGCCTCACGTCCTTCGGCCAGCCAGGCGGGGAAGTCGCCGGCGCCTTCGTGCTTGCGGGTGGCCTTGTCCACGCGCTCGGGGTCCGGCCAGATTCCGAAGTCACCGACGTGAAGGACGTGATCGAAGCGCACGCCGAGTTCGCCCTCGAAGGCGAGCACGTCGGCGTAGAGCTGGTTCAGGGCGCCATGGATGTCGCCGGCGGCACAGATGAGCATCGGGGCTCCGCAGTTTCATGAACACCTGGCAGGGGCGGCCCATGCAAGGGAAGCGCGCCCACGGTGGCTCCCTCGCAGCGCCTGACGGGTTGGTGCCCCGAGACGTGGCCATGAGGCGAGCTGCGGGCCTCGCCACAGGACATCGCTATAGGAATCGCTCGACAAACGCCACGAATACCGTTATCTTTCTCCCGTGATTCCTGATGGAGCGCGAACCATGTCGGCGGCGGACCTCATCGACAACCTGGCGTCCCGGGGACGGTACCACTTCACGACCGGCGAGCTGGCCGCAGGCCTCGGGGCGTCGGTCGCCGCGGCGCGGGCCGCCCTGCGGCGGCTCCAGCGCAAGGGCCTCGTCGCCACGCCCCACCGCGGCTTCCACGTGGTCGTCCCGCCCGAGTATCGGCGGCTCGGTTGCCTGCCTGCCGATCAGTTCGTGCCGCAGCTCATGGACCACCTCGGCCTCTCCTACTACGCCGCGCTCCTCACGGCCGGCCGCTATCACGGGGCTGCGCACCAGCAGCCCCAGGTGTTCCAGGTCATGGTGGCGAAGAACCGGCCCCCGATCGCCTGCGGAGACGCCCGGGTCGCCTTCGTCGCTCGGCGCAACGTCGCCGAGGTGCCGACGGTGCGCGTCAACACCCCGCGCGGACAGCTCGCGGTCTCGACGCCCGAGGCCACGGCCTTCGACCTCGTGGGCTACCCGCAGCACGCGGGCGGGATCGACAACGTCGCCACCGTCCTCGCGGAGCTCGCCGAGAAGCTGGATGGGGAGATGCTGGCCTCGCTTGCACCCCTGTCGCCCGTGCCGTGGGCGCAGCGGCTCGGCCATCTCCTCGAGCAGGTGGGCGCCGGCGACAAGACCGAACCCCTCGCCCAGTATATCGCCGGCGTGGTGAACGAGACGACGGCGCTGGTGCCGAGCGCACCCGCAGACGAAGCGCCGCACGACCCGCGGTGGCGCCTCCTCGTGAACGTCTCGGTGGAGCCCGACCTGTGATCCCCTTCGACTTCATCACCGAGTGGCGCGAGACGGCGCCCTGGGTCCAGGACTCACAGGTCGAGCAAGACCTCATCCTCAGCCGCGCGCTGGTGGAGATCTTCGACCTTCCGGAGGCCAGAGAGGCGCTCGCCTTCCGGGGCGGCACCGCCCTCTACAAGCTGCATCTGACGCCGCCGGCCCGATACTCCGAGGACATCGACCTCGTACAGGTCGCCGCCGGTCCGATCGGCGGGCTGCTCGACGCCGTGCGCGCGAGGCTCGATCCCTGGCTCGGCACCCCGCGGCGCACCCTGAAGGAAGGGCGCGTCGTGCTCCTCTACCGGATGCAATCCGAAGGGCCGACCCCGCTTCCAATGCGGCTCAAGATCGAGATCAACTCGCGAGAGCACTTCAGCGTCTTCGAACTCCTCGAGCGCAAGCACGAGGTCCGCTCGCGTTGGTTCTCGGGCGCCGCCTCCATCAAGACGTACCACCTCGACGAGCTCCTCGGCACGAAGCTCCGGGCACTCTACCAGCGCAAGAAGAGCCGGGACCTCTTCGACATCTGGACGGCCCATCGGTCCGCGGAGATCGACCCGGATCGCGTCGTCTCCTGCTTCCTGCGCTACCTGGACGAGGGAAGCCACCGCGTGAGCCGGGCCGAGTTCGAGGCCAACCTGGCCGCCAAGCTCGCCGACCGGATGTTCACGGGGGACATTGAGCCGCTGCTCGCCCCCCGTGCGTCGTGGGACATCGAGGAGGCGGCCCGCTACACGCGGGACGAGCTATTGGCCCGGCTACCCGGCGAGCCGTGGAAGGGAGCGGAGGCCGAGCCATGACCAGGTCGCCCACCGAGATCTCGATGACTGACCGATGAAGCTCGAAACCGATCTGACGCGAATCCAGCGGTTGGCGGAGGAGAGGGAGCGGGCCAACTGGGCCTTCCGGTCGTTCCTCAAGGCCTCGGACTTCCCGGCAGCGAGGATCGATCGGGCGGTTCGCGAGGCCTTTCGGGCGGCGGCCCAAATCGACTGCACTCGGTGCGCCAACTGCTGCAAGGTCGTCGGGCCGGTCCTGGGGCCGGCCGACGTGAAACGACTCGCCGCCGCCCAGGGGATTCCGGTGCAGAAGTTCCGGACCAGGTACCTGGAGCCCGCCGACGGGGAGCGCGGCGAGAGGTTTCGCGCGAAGCCCTGCCCGCTCCTCAAGGACAACCGCTGCACCGTCTACGAGCACCGCCCCAGGGACTGCCGGTCCTTCCCCCACCTCCACAAGAAGGGCTTCGTCTTCCGCCTCGCCCAGGCCGTCTTGAACTGCTCCCTGTGCCCCATCGTGTTCCAGGTGTACGAAGAGCTCAAAGCGGAGTTTTGGAAGAGGTAGGCGGGGAAGGTCGCCTTCTTCCGCACCCGACCGCAGCACGGTCGGGAGGCGTCGGGAGGCGTCCGCAACCGCGGGCTTGTCGCCCTCCGACTGCCGCTGGCCCTGGGACCGCGTCCGAGTGACCTCGAGACGTTCTCCGAGCGCTGCATGAACTGGCCGAAGCTCTCCTTCTTTGCCCCGGACCCCCAAGATCTCGTCACCCCTCCCAGGCAATCTGAGCCCTTTCCCGCCTAATTCCCTCCTCCGTGTTCCACGCCGACCGTTTTATCCGGGTGAAGGGGGGTGCGTTCGGCTCCCCGTCAGTGGCATACGACAGTCCTCCGACATGAGAAGGCACTGCCCGATCACGCACGGGAAGGAGACACAGGCATGGGCAAGAGGCTGCTGTCGATCCCGGAGGCTGCCGAGTACATCGGCCACGCTCCCGGGACTCTGAGGAACCGAATCTCCCGGGGCGATCTTCCCTTCCGGTACATCCGGCACGGGAGGAAGGTCCTCGTGGACCAGCGGGACCTGGACCGGTGGATCGACCAACTTCCCCGGCTCGGGGGCAACCGGCGGTGACCGGCGACGTGTCTCGCTCCGGGATCGACCTCGAAGCCCTGAAACGGCGGGTCGACCTCGTGGCGCTGGGTGAGCGTCACGGCGTGCGCTGGGTCCCCGGCAGCGGACTGCCCCGCGCCCGTTGCCCGTTCCACGAGGAGGACACGCCCTCCTTCGTGGCCTACCAGGAGCCCCAGGTCGGCGCGCCGCGATTCGAGTGCTTCGGCACCTGCGCCCGAACCTGGGACGCCATCGCCTTCGTGCGGGAGAAGATCGGACTCGGCTTCGCCGAGACGGTACGGGAGCTCGCGACGGCCGCGGGCGTGGACGTGTCCGCGGCGCACGTCGACCCTACCCAGCTCCGAGCGGAGAAAGACCGCCGTGAGGAGATCCTCCGGGCCCTGGAAGCGGCCCAGGAGTACTTCGCCAAGGCGCTCCATGCCGACCTCCCCACGGCGGCTCGGGCTCGGGCCTACTTGGACGAGCGCGAGTTGGAAGAGGCCGTAGGGCCCTGGGGGATCGGCTACGCTCCGGGGACCGGCGGGCTTACCCGGTGGCTCCAGGGCCGGGGCTTCGCCGAGGACCTCCTGCTCGACGCCTACCTCCTCCGCCCCGGCAAAGAAGGCCGCCCAGCATACGAGTTCCAGAGAAACCGCCTTACCTTCCCGATGCGCGACCGGCGGGGCCGAATCGTCGCCCACGTGGGCCGCAGTGTCCCCGACGAGGACGGCCGGGCCGCCGATCCCAAGTACCTGAACCCGGGGAAGGTCCCCGGCGTGTACGCGAAGCGGGAGACGCTGTTCGGATTCTTCGAGGCCCGGGAGTCCATCCGAAAGGCCGGCTTCGCCTGGATCGTCGAGGGGCCCTTGGACGCGGTTCGCCTGCACCTGGCCGGGCTGCCCCACGCCGTGGCCCTGGGCGGCACGGCCTTCTCCGAGGCTCAGGCGAAGCTCCTCCTCGCGGCCGGCGCACGGGAGGTGATCTTCCTCCTGGACGCCGACGATGCCGGCGAGAAGGCCCTGACCCGGGCCTTGCCGGTCTGCCTGACCGCAGGCCTCCAGGCCCGGGTGGTGATGCTCCCCGATGGCGAGGACCCGGACAGCCTGCTTCGGTGGCGACCGCCGAGCGCCGGTCGACCAACCGGGGCGACCGTCAGCGCAGACGGCACCCGGTAGGGGGACGACCATGGCCGTGGAACGTTACCTCAAGCTCTCGGAGTTCGCCGACCGCGCCCAGATCGGCGATTCCACGGTCTTCCAGTGGATGAAGGAAGGGCGACTCCGGGAGGGGGTGCACTACGTCCGGCTGGGCCGGGCCCTTCGCTTCCCCTTTCCTCAATGTCTCGAAGCCCCCCTGGAGGAGGCCCGGGCCCGCCGCGAGCGGCGCGCCGCGGCCCAATCGTCCTCTCCGCCTCCCCCTCCCCGAGCCCACCGGCGCGGGACCCGGAGCGGGACCGTCGGCGTCAACCTGGACTGGGGCCTTGAGCAGGCCTGACCCGTCGGGTACCCTCCATTCCGGACCCACACGCAACGGCCGGAAGGGAGGTGCGACATGCGGGAAGGATAGACGAATGGCACAACGCAAGGCACAGGTCATCGACCTAGGCCGGTTCCTGGAAGAAGAGGAGCTGAAACCCCGCCCGTTCGGCGCGGTCCGGCGCCGGAAGAACTCGACGAGGCTCTACGTCCGGTTTCCCTACCTCGGACAGATCGTGAACGAGGCGACCGGCCTGGAGGGCACCCCGGCGAACGAACGAAAGCTCAGGGCCTTCCTGGACCGGGTGGGAGAAGGAATCAAGGCGGGAACCTTCCGGTTCGAGGAAGCGTTTCCGGGAGCCAACAGAGAGAAGAAGGAGCTCTTCGCGCGGCTGGAGGGCCGGGAGTACCGGCAGGAGCCGCGGGACGTCACCTTCGGGGAGTACGCGGACCGATGGCAGGAGACGATGTTGGCGCGGGACCCCAGCCCGACCAAGCGCCGGGACTACCGCACCATCCTCCGCATGCATCTGCGGCCGCGCTTCGAAGCCCTCACCTTCGACGCGATCACGGGCCCCCTGGTGGTCCAGCTGGTGATGGACCTCGTGGCGAAGGGGCTCTCCCGGGCGCGGATCAACAACATCCTGATCCCGCTCCGGATCATCTACCGGGAGGCCTGCGCGGACTACCAGTGGACGCTGTCGGACCCCTTCGGCTACGCCCAGCACCGGGTCCGGTACGGCCGGATCTTGCCCCAGAAGCGCAAGGACCCGCCCCAGCCGTTCCGGTTCGCGGAGTGGACGGCGCTGGTCGAGGCGATGGACGAGTGGAACCGGCCCATCACCGAGATCATGATCATGACGGGGATGAGCGCCTCGGAGCTCGCCGGGCTCCGGCGGCGCGACGTGCTTCCCGACCGCATCCGGGTGCGCAACAAGATCGTCAACGGGGTCGAGAGCGAGCAGCTCAAGACCGCCTACCGGGCCCGGGAGCTCCCGCTCACCGCCGCGCTCCGGGAGCGCCTCGCCGTGCTCGAGGACCGGACCGACGGCGAGCACCTGGTCACCCGGCCGGAGGGGGAGCCCTTCGCCGCCCGGGTGTACTGGACCTGGTGGCGCCACGCCCTGAAGCGGGCGGGCCTCCCGGAGCGGAAGCCCTACACCACCCGGCACACCTACGCGGTGTGGTGCCTGGTGGTGGGGGTCCACCCCACCCGCCTCGTGCGCCTCATGGGGCACGGCTCGAAGCAGATGATCTACGAGGTGTACGGCGACTACGTGGAGGGGGTGGAGCAGGACGCCGAAGCGATCCGCGGGTACCTGGGGGAGGACTTCCGGTGACCCGGAAACGAACCGCGTCGGGGGTCACCCCCCGTTTCAGGGGTCATTTCAGGGGTCAGTGCCCCGAAAACGTGGGCCTTTGTGGGCCCAACCCATCGGCATCACAGCGTTTCTCGTGGTGCTGGAAACGGGAAAGCGGTCCGTCCCGGCGAGGGATGAGAGCGTCCGAGAGGACAAAAGAGAACCCCCGATGCCGCCCGGTCCCCCGATTTGAGGGGTCAGTTCAGGGGTCAGTGCGGCAAAACCGGGGGTCTGAATGGAACCTAAGCTCTTGAAATCAGAGCATTTTTTCGTGGAGCGGGAAACGGGATTCGAAGGCGAAAAAAGCCGCAATTGCTTTCCCGCGAAACGTGGCGAAAGATCAACGTTTTCAAATTCTTATGCGCCGTACTCGCCATGGCTGTGGCCTCACTTGCCGGCACGAGACGGCACCATCGGGGTGACACTTGGGGTGACATGGAAAGCCAACTCGGCCTTCAGGTGGTCGTTCTCCCACCGCAACCGCTCGCAGTCGGCGAGGGCCCGCCTCAGTTGCTCCCGGACACCATCTTCCCCCGTCAAGGCGGTAAGGGGCCCTCTCTGGGGTCGGTGTGTCACGGACACGGTACCCTCCTCAGCGGCTGCAGGGATCCTCCCCTCTCCCCGAGGGTCCTCCTGCCGACGTCGATGGGCTTCCCCGGCAGCCCAAGGGCGGACCGCCATGGTCGGCTTGCGGTGCCCCCCACAGGGACTCGCGTGCTTCCCTTGCCCTGTCGCTCCACCGCTCAGGAAGAGGGATCCTTCACCGGACAGCGATCTTCTCGCCTACCGCGTGGAAGAACTCCCGGGACCAGATCTCGACCGACGAGGGGTCCACGAGGAAGCGCTCCACGTCGGCGCGAGCCCTCGCCACGTCCAGCCGGTCGATCTTCTCGGCTAGGAGTGGCCGGAAGGTGCCCTCATCGAGGGAGTCATTCCCCTTGTAGTGGCCGCTCTGGCGCATGCGGGCTTCCAGGTGGGCGAGGTCGAGCTCCGTCCCTCGGGACGCGTACCAGACCAGGTCGTACCAGTCGCGCCCCTTGACCCTCGTCTTCCACCCGCGACAGAGGAGCGCGTGCATCTTGCCCGCGAAGAGACTGGGCAGGTCGAAGACCCGCACCGAGAACGGCACCGGCAGGAGCAGGAACTTGGCTTCGGTGGAAAATCCAGGAGGCGGATCGGTGTCCACCTCCACCTTGATCCTGAGATTCTGGCCCCGGTGGATCGCCCCCGCGATCTCCTCCCCCGCCTCGATGAGGAGCAACTGCTCGGCCGTGTTCGCCTTGAGGAACGCCGACCCCACCGCGCTCTCCGCGCTCTTCTCCTTCTTCTCCACCCGCGTCGAGAAGCCCCAAGCGCGAAGCTCCCTCATCATCATCGCGCAGTACGGGCCCAGGTCGAAGTGCGGGTCCGGCGTCAGGAGGGAGAAGTCCATGTCCTCGCTGAACCGGTCCAAGCCATAGAGAACCCGCAGCGCGGTGCCGCCGTAGAAGGCAGCCCTCTCGAAGAACTTACCCCGCCACAGACCGCACAGGGCGATCTCCTGGAAGATCTCCCGCAGGGCGTTGACGTGGTCGTCTACGCTGCGGCGCTCGTACTTCCGAAGCATGGCGGCGACCGCGGGGTTCATCGGCCACTCTCCAGCCGCCGCAGCACACGGGCGCACAGCGCGACCTTCTGGGAACCCGCGGCCTCCGCGAGCTCCTCCAAGAGCGCCGCGTCCATGACAGCCGCTGCCTCCGGATCGAGCCGCAGATTCTCGAAGAGATAAGCCGCCGCGTCGGCCAACGACCGAAGCGGGTTCCCTCGGTCGTCGCGCACCTTGTCGGCCAGAGCCCGCTCCGGCACGGCGATCAGAAAGGCCACGTCGCCCTGCTCGACCCTGTCCATGCCCAGGGGGAAGTACGCCTCGGACACCTGCCGGTACACGAAGGCCCCCACGGGGGTGCGGAACGCGCGGCCTCGCTTCGGCGTGACGGACGTGACTGTTTCGACCCGTTCCGGGATGAGCCCGTGGAAGGCCAGTGCGTAGTCCAGGGATACGAACGACGGCCCGTAGATGAGGTTCGCCAGGAGCTCCCTGGAGTACGGCCGTCGCCGGAGGGCCTCCCCGAAGACGTAGAGGCCCTTCTTCACCCGGACGATCGTGCCCCGGCGAAGGAGCGAGGTCACCTTGTCCCGGGGGTTGGCGTACGAGGCGAGCGCCGACATCAGGGAGGGATAGTCGAACTCTTCTCGGCCGATCTGATCTCTAAGGTCCCGTTCCATGACTGCAATTAAAGCACAGTAAGTCTGCTGAGCCTAGACATACCGTGCTCGATTGTCGCTGCGAGAACTGCCTGCGCGAACTGTCCCAGCGGGGCGTGTTGGAGTGGCACGCGCCACCAAGCCCCCGCCCGGCTGCGAAGGGCGGTCTTTCTGGAGGGCGCCCTACCTTGGAACCGCGAACCTCGCCCACAGGGGATCAACCGTCCGTCCCAGCGAGGAATGAGAGCGTCCGAGAGGACAAGAGAGAACCCCCGATGCCGCCCCGTCCCCCGATTTGAGGGGTCAGTCTCAGGGGTCAGTCGTGGGACAGCGGAGGCGTCACGATTCGACAATGGAAACAAGCACTTCACCGTCGCCCAGGACCGCCGCCCGGCAGGCGGTTTGACGTGCCTTATTCCTTCCCCTGGTGCCTTCCCTGTCGCGCAACGTCCGCCGAGGACCTCTTCCTCTGGCGGATGCAGCGGCTCGCCACAGAGGCCCACCGCCCCCTCGCAGTGGAACGCACTCTGCGCGACGAAGTGGCACCCCTGCTTCTGCGGGTGGGCCCGGCAGCCCGGGAGAAGTACGGGAAAGAGGCCGCCCGGATCTTCGGGGTCACCGCCAAGGTCGTCCGCGAGATCGTAGCGGAAGTCGAGGCCTCACGACAGGTCTCCAAGAGTTCAGCGCCCTCCCCTCCTTCTCCTGACAAGCACGCGGCCGCTTCCGACGCGCAACTCCACGCCGCAGACATCGGCCAGGTCATCCAGACCCGCCGGGGCACCGAGGTGGTCCAGTACAACCCCCGGGAGCAGACCAAGTACGGCGACGTCATCTTCACCGGTCACATCGAGATCGACCGCCGCGTGCAACTGAACGGCGACGGCGAGGTGATGCTCGGCACCACCGCCTGCCCGGATCGCGGTATCCGACGGGAAGTCACCCTGCCCCCCGAGGCCTGCGAGTCCAGGGTGGGGTTCAAGCGGCGGCTTCCCACGACCGAGTTCGGGTGGTTCGGCACCGACAACCACCTCCAGCAGCTCATGGTCCACCTCTCCCGGTCCCAGGCGCGTACGGTGCGGGGCACCCGGGTCCTCGGGCTCAACGAGCGCGACGGCGAGTGGACGCTCGTCCTGACCGACAAGACGCTCCTCCCAGGGGGCCGCGAGACCTCGGATCTGATCCACTACTGTGACGGGGAAACCGGCGTGCGGTGGGCCGCTGGAGATGTCCCGAAACCTTCTCCGGAAGACTTCCGGACACTGATGGCCCACGGGCTGGAATTCACCGCCACCGGCAAGGCGGCGGCCATGGTCGGCTGGATGGGGGCGCTGGCCTGGAAAGCCCGTCTGGCGAAGCGCCTCACCCGCAAGTTCCCTTTCCTCCTTCTCTGGGGACCCAAGGGCTGCGGCAAGAGCTCCACGGCCGAGCAGGTCCTCCTGCGGTTCTACTCCGGGGGCCAGACGCCCTGGTCCTCGGTCACCCAGCACAAGCCCTTCACCGCGATGCTGTCGGCCAGCCTCACGAACCTCGTGCCCTTCGTCCTCGACGAGTACAAGGGCTGGT
>JAWSUI010000084.1:0-11416 GCA_033551855.1 Deferrisomatales bacterium | reverse complement strand
CGTCCGCCTACGTGGTCGGGCCCACCCGATCGTCCCTGGACACGAGTACCCGGTCGTTTGCCGGATGAACCCGAGAGATGCGGTGCAGCAAGGCCGGTGCTTTCCGGTAGACCCAAGCCGTGGTCCTTGCCGGCGGCCCGTCCGGGAAACCCGTCATTCCCCGGACACCGGAATCCACCATCAGATTGTCCGGCGGGGCCGGGGAGCCCAGGAGTGCAGCCCCGCACCGCCTCCACCGGGTCGATGAGGGCGGCGCAAGCGGCTGAAGCCCTACGCACCGGGGACTGCTGGGGCACCTCTTCGAATTGCCGCGGATCGCGAGGTGAAACGCAGGGGCTCCCGGACTCCGCTCGCCGGCGCTTTCCGGTGGATCCGGGGGAAGGACCTCCCTTGAGCTCCTGCGGGAAGTGCACGTACCCTGGCCGTATGAGGACCGCCGTCGCGCACGCGCTGCCGGGCAGGGAGGGCGCCGCAGGGCCCGGGGGGGAGCCCGGGGTGGTGTTCGACTTCGGCAACGTACTGTACTCCGTGGACTACCCGGCCATGGCCAGGGCTCTGGCCGGGGATCGGGGACCCCAGCTCCTGGAGGCCTTCGTCGGATCCACCGCACAGGTGGCGTACGAGACGGGACGGGCAGGGCTGGAGGACGTTCTCGGGGAGTTGGCGCGGCTGGGCTTCCCGTGCAGCCGGGGGCGTTTCCTGGAAGCCTATCTTGGAGTCTTCGCCCCGATTCCAGGGGTATCCCTCCTCCTGGAGCGCCTCGCGGGTTGCCGGCCGCTCGGCCTGCTCTCGAACACGAGCCCGGAGCACGCCCGACTGTTCATCGAGACGACACCCGAGGCGTCCCTGTTCCGGGCCCGCGTGTACAGTTTCGAGGTCGGCTGCATGAAGCCCGACCCCCGCACGTACCGGGAAGTGGCCCGCCGGCTGGGGATGCCCCCCTCTGCCTTGGTCTACACGGACGACGTGACGGCGTACGCGGACGGGGCGACCGCCGCCGGCATGAAGGGGATGGTGTTTCGCGGGGCCGAGGACCTCCGGCGGCAACTCGTGCACCTGGGCTGCACCGAGCTCGGGGGGCTGCGTGCGTAGGAGGCCGGAGGGGTGGGTACCCCCGGGTCCGGTCCCGCCCGGCGCCGAAGCCCCTTGGAGGCAACCGGGCCCGGGGGAGACACTGGACTGCCTGGCCGGCCACTGGCGGATCTTCCAGCTTCGCAGAGGGCACCGGTACTCCACCGACGACCTGCTGACCGCCTGGTATGCGGCCCGGGAAGCCGAAAGGAGCGGCGTCACCCCTGGGCGGTGCCTGGACCTGGGGTGCGGCATCGGCTCGGTGGGGCTGCTCCTGCTCTGGAAGTTCCCCCGATTGCGTTTCGTGGGAGTTGAGGCCCAGGAGATCAGCGCCGCGCTGGCCCGCCGGAGCATCGCATACAACGGCGCCGCGGACCGGGCGGAGATCCGCGCGGCCGACTTCCGCGACCCGGCCGCCCTGCGGCCGGGGGAGGCGTTTGACGTGGTGACGGGCAGCCCTCCCTACCTCACGGCGGGCGAGGGACGCCGGAGCCCCTTGCCCCAGAGGGGCCCTTGCCGGTTCGAGGACCGGGGGGGTGCACAGGCCTATCTGGAGGTAGCCGGCGAGCGGTTGGTGGAGCGGGGCTTCACGGTCTGGGTGCACGCCTCGCGGTACCGGGAGGAGAACCTCGAGGACAGTCGGTCCGCAGGGCTCGGCCGCATCCGCCTGCGCCCGGTTCTGTTCCGGGAGGGGAGGCAGAGCCTGATCACCCTCTTCTGCGCCAGGAGGGGGCCGCCCGAAGAACCGGTGGAGGACGAGCCGTTGGTGGTCCGGACGCGGTCCGGGGCTTGGTCGCAGCAGTACCGGCAAGTGAGGAGGGAGATGGGCTTCCCCGTGTGACGGCCCCTTCACCATCCCCGGCGGAGCTGCCCTCGGCGGACGCCCTCCCCTTGTCCGGGAGGGGAGGGGAGCAGGGAAGGCCGCTGTCCGGGGCAGACACGCCCCGGACACGAGGCCTCCTGCTCGTGCCGGGGAGGGCGACGCCCCCCCTTCAGGCGGCGTGACGGCGGGTGAGGGTCTTGACCTCCTGCCAGAGGCGCCGCTTCGCATCCCCCCCGAATCCCTGACGGTCGGCCCACGCATCGAACGCCAGGCGTTTCTCGACGGCCTGTGCCCGGTGCTCGCGCAGGAACTTCTCGGCCAAGTAGGCGGTGTACTCACGGGTCATGGCCCTCACCTCCGGTCGGACCACTTGTGCACTCGTGAAAGCGTGCACTGGCACAGCATAGGGGTTTCCCGGTCCCCCGTCAACATCCCTCGCACTTTCTGGATCATCCGGGAGATTACCGGGACCTCGTGTCCAGGGACGATCGGGTGGGCCCGACCACGTAGGCGGACGGCCGCTCGACGTGAGCAGCCCTTTCGGGAGTGGCGATGCCGCGAGGATTCCGGATGCGGCAGGGGAGAACACCTACCGTGCAGCCCGGCATCGTCTGCCGGGGTGGGCGGGCCCACCCGGTCGTTTACCGAAGAACCCACTTTCTCGCGCCCGCCCCCTTGGACGTGCCGCCCCGGCGGCGAGGGGGATCGGGGCGGTCGGGACGGAGAATCCGGACCCAGCGGCCCGTCGTGGGGCCGAGTCCGGGATCCCTGGTGCGGAGCGCAGCCCCGCACCACCTCGCCCGCCCCGCCCAGTCCCGGGCAGACGGGTGGGGCCGGCACACCGGGGCCTGGGGGGACACCCCTCCGCAGGGCCGCGGATTGCGGGGCGTAACACACGCGCTCCCGGACCCCACCAGCCGCCTAGGCCGAGAACCCTCGAAGCGGCGCAAAGTTTCCCCTGCGGCGGATCGTGCGCTATTCTCCACGGGGTGGCCGACCGTCGGCAGATCCACGGCTCGGACCCGACAGACCGCGGCCGCTGCGGCGGCAGGAGGCCTTGTGGCGGAAGAGCTCGTACTCGTCCCGAAACACCTTCCCATCGGCCGGTCCTGGGCCGGGCTCACCGTTTTCGCGGCGGTCCGAAGGGCTTTTCCGGAAGTCCCTCCGAGGGACGTGTTCCGGAAAGCCCGCAGGGGAGAGCTCCTTCGCGACGGCCGGACCTGCGACCCCCTGTCGGCCCTGTCCGAGGGCGAGGTGGTCACCGTGGTGCTGCGGCGCCCCCGTCGTCATCCGAGGGCCCGGCCCACCCTGCGCGACGTCCCCGTGGAGACGCCGGCGGGACCGTTCTGGGTGGTGTGGGAGGACCCGGACCTCCTCGCGGCCGGCAAACCCCCCGAGTGCGCGAGCCACCCGGGGCTGAAGCGCTCGGGGGACACCCTGCTGGACCGGATCCGGGCCCACTGGGGGGTGCGGCGGTCCGACCCCTTCCAGCCCGCCCTCGCCAACCGGCTCGACATCGGCACCTCCGGCGTCGTCCTCGCAGCCCGGACGCGCACTGCCCAGCGCCGCCTGGGCCGCCTCTTCCAGAAGGGGCGGGTGGAGAAGCACTACCTGGCCCTGGTAGCGGGGTGGCCCGAGCCGGGCGACGGCGAGATCCGCCGGCCGCTCCCCCGGCCTGTGGATTCCCGGGACCGGAAGCGTCTGCCCCCGGACCACCCGCGCTGCCGGGAGGTACTCCAGGGTGCGGTCACCCGTTACCGCACCCTGGGGCGCACCGAAACCCCCTGTGCCGCGGCGCTCCTCGAGGTGCAGCTGGTCACGGGACGCACCCACCAGATCCGACGCCACCTGGCCGGCGAAGGGCACCCGGTCGCCGGGGACCCGCGGTACGGGGACCCGGCCTTCAACGAGGCGTTGGCAGCGAGCGGAGTCGGGCGAATGTTCCTCCACGCCTGGAAGGTCTGCCTGCCGCACCCCGTCACCGGGGAACGCCTGGAGCTGACCGCCCCGGTTCCGGAGGACATGGAGCAGGCCCTGCGGCGCCTGGGCGCTCACCCCGGGGAGCCGCCCGGCATCGGCGGGTAGGCACGGGGCACGGCGGCCGCCGCGGTCCTCGAGAGCACCGGCAACCGGAGACGTATCCCCTGATCGGGGGAGAGGAGAAGGGAATGGAAGGCGGATACCGGGTCCTCGTCACCTGCGACCTGGGCCCCGAGGCCTTGGCCCGCTTCTCGGCACAGCCGGGTTTTACCGTGGAGGTCCGGGACATCCGCGACCCCCAGGTGCTCGCCGCGGCGGTCCCCGGGTTCCACGGTCTCGTCGTGCGGTCGAACGTCAAGGTCACCCCGGCCGTGCTCGCGGCGGGCACCGACCTGCAGGTGGTGGGGCGCGCGGGCATCGGGGTGGACAACATCGACGTGGAGGCCGCCACCCGGCTCGGCGTGGCGGTCGTGAACGCCCCGGGCGGAAACGTCGTGACCACCGCCGAGCACGCCCTCGCGCTCCTCATGAGCCTGGCGCGGAAGATCCCCCAGGCCTCCGCCGCCATGAGGGAGGGCCGCTGGGAAAAGACCCGGTTCCTGGGGCGGGAGCTCCAGGGGAAGACTCTCGGGGTCGTCGGTGTGGGCCGCATCGGCTCGGCGGTGGCCGAGCGCGCCGTGGGGCTTCGGATGCGGGTCCTGGGGTACGACCCGTACCTGCCGGCGGAGCGGGCGGCCAGACTGGGCCTGGAGCAGGTGGATCTGGACCGGCTCCTGGCCGAGGCCGACTTCCTCACGGTGCACACGGGCCTGACCTCGGAAACTCGCGGTCTCCTCGGGCGCGAGGCCCTGGCCAAGGTCAAGCCGGGGCTGCTCCTGGTCAACTGCGCCCGGGGGGGCATCGTGGACGAAACCGCCCTCCTGGAGGCCCTGGACTGCGGCCGGGTCGGGGGCGCCGCCCTGGACGTGTTCGAGGTGGAGCCCCCCCCGAAAGGTCCGCTGCACGAACGCGACGACGTGATCCTCACCCCCCACCTCGGGGCCTCCACGGTCGAGGCCCAGTCCAGCGTCGGCCTGGAGGTAGCCGACAACGTCATCGCCTTCCTCACCAGCGGGGCGGCGCCCAACGCCCTCAACGTGCCCGCGGTGGCCCCGGAGGTGCTCCGCCGCCTGGGGCCGTACCTCGACCTGGCGGACCGGCTGGGCCGGTTCCTGGCACAGGTGGTCGAAGGACCCGTGGAAACCGCTCAGGTCCTCTGTCAAGGCGAGGCCGCAGGGGAGGGACCGGACCTGGTCACGGCCGCGTTCCTCCGGGGGCTCCTGGGGCCGGTCCTCTCGGACCGGGTCAACGCGGTCAACGCCCCGGCCTTGGCCCGGGAGCGCGGGATCCGGGTGGCGACGAGCACCACCAGCGAGACCAAGGACTTCACGGACCTCCTTTCGGCGGAGGTTTCCGGCCCCTGGGGGCGCCACCTGGTGGAGGGAACGCTGTTCGGGCGGCGAGAGCCCCGGGTGGTGCGGTTCGACGACTACCGCCTGGACGCGCTGCCCCGGGGGACCTTGATCCTGATCCACAACGAGGACGTGCCGGGGGTGATCGGCGGCATCGGGGCCTGCCTCGGCCGCCACGGGGTCAACATCGCCGGCATGTACAACGGCCGCACCGAGGTGGGCGGGAAGGCGATCAGCCTGGTCCACATCGACGGGACGGCACCGGAGGCCGTGCTGGACGACCTGCGTCGGGTGCCCCACCTGCTCAGTCTCCGGCAGATCTTCCTGTAGGCGCCACGGGGGCGACGGATCGCGCCAACCGGGGAAAGCCCCAGCCCCCTGCGCGCTCCCCCGGGACGGCCGGTCAGTGGAAGGCGGCGACGAACGCCTGCCGCTGCGCCTCGTTGCCCAGGAGCACGAGCTCGCCCCCGGGCACCAGGACGGTGTCGGCCGCGATCGGGACCGTGCGGCCCCCGGGCAGGCGCAGGGCCAGGAGGTTCAGCCCCGTCCTCCGGCGAAGCTCGCTCTGGGCGACGGTCTTCCCCTCCAAGTTGGGCGGCACGGCCAAGTAGAAGAGGTCGAACCCCTCCCCCAGGATCACCGAATCCCTCCCCTGGAGGAGCGCGAGCACCGTCTCGGCCCCCAGGGAGGCGTAGCTGAGCACGAAGTCCGCACCGGCCCGGTGGATGGCCTCGACGTTCCGGTCGTGGGTGATCCGGCTGACGATCCGCAGCCCGGGGTTCAGCCGGCGGCAGTACACCGCCAGGTAGATGTTCATCGCGTCGTCGTTGGTGGTCAGGAGCACCGTGGGCGCCTCGGCCAGCCCCGCCTCCATCAGCAGCGCCCGGTCCGCGGCGTCCCCGATGAAGAGCCGGTCCGCCACGCCCTCGAGGCGGGGGCGCAAGCCCTCCTCCCGCTCGAGCAGGTGCACCTCCACCCCCCGGCTTCGCAGCGCCCGGGCCGCGGCGCACCCGACCTTGCCCCCACCCACCACCAGCACCGGGGCGTAGTTGGTGTTGTAGATCACCAGGTACCCGTCCAGGGCACCCATCTGCTCGGAGGTCCCGAGCACCACCGGCACGCTCCCGTCCTCGAGGCGCGTGTCCGGGGTGGCGGGCATCATGCGGCCCCTCTCCCAGACTGCCGCCACGTTGAGGCCGAAGGCGTCCCGCAGCCGCGCCTCCCGGATGGTGCGGCCCACGAGGGGCGTGTTGTGCACCGGGAACTCGGCGATGAGGAGCTCGCCCATCCGGCCGATGACGTTCCCGTGGAGGTGACCGGCGCTCACCCGGTTGGCGAGGTGCTCCCCGAGGCGCTGCGTGAGGGGCATCACGTAGGTGCTCCCGCTCAGCTCCAGGAGATCGACCGACTGCTCGTGCTCCACGACACAGGCGATGGGCACGTCGGGAGCCACCTCCCGCACGGTCAGGGTGATGTTCGTATTGACCGTGTCCCCGGCGTTGGCCACTACCAGCTGCGCCTGGTCGACGTGGAGGGCCTCCCAGGTGGCGCGGTCCTCCACGGCGCCGACCACCACGGGAATCCCCTCGAGCTCCTGCTGGGCCCCCCTCACGGGGTCGGGCTCCAGGAGGAAATGGCGAACGCCGAGGAGCCGGAGGCGGGCCATGACCGCCGCGGCGAGGCTGTCCTGCTGGCACAGGATCACGTGCCCCCGGGTGGCCGCCGGCACGCCCCGCGGCGCCTGGAACCGCGTGCGCGCCTCAAGCCAGGGGGCGTAGAAGTAGCGGATGAAGACGAAGGGCAGCACGATGAGGAGCAGGACGATCCCCGTCAGGAGGACCACCATGCTGAAGGCACGCCCGGCATCGCTGTGGAAGGTGATGTCGCCGAAGCCCAGGGTGCTCATCACCGTCAGGGTCCAGTAGAAGCCCGTGACCCAGGAGTGCTCCTGGCCCTCCACGTGGCGCATGATGAGGCGAAAGGACGTGGCAAACAGGGAAATCGTGGCTACCAGCAGGAACGCGAAGCGGACCAGGGTCTTGACGTTGCGCCTCGCCTGCCCCTGGGAGAGGATCGCCAGGACCTGGCTCGTGAGGAACTTCATGGAAGAGGCCGGCCCCCTCCCCGAAGGGTCATCCCGGCCCGACCCGGCGGACCCACGCGTCGAGGGTCCGGGCGTCCTCCTCCGCCAGGTCCAGGAACTGAACCCCGAAGCCGGGCGCCTGACGGGTCGCGGGGTCGAACCCGCGGTTCCACACCACCCGGGCCCGGCACTCGAACCAGCGGTCGAGGCCGGGGATCTGGAAGCGGATCTCGTGCACCTCCCCGGCCTTTCTCCGCTTCGTCGTCGAGACGAACATCCCGCCCCGGCTCACGTCCAGGGCGTAGCCGAAGAAGACGTCGATCCCGCAGATGCAGCGGGCCTCGCGCACGACGATCGGGCTGCGGGGGTGGGCCCGGCGGTCCGGGCCGGCCGCCTCGGGCTGTTCGCTCATCGCGCCTCTCCGGTCTTCCGGCAAGGGGTGAGGGGGCGGCGGCAGTATACTGCCTGGAACCCCAGGATGCTCGAGAAAAACCTCGTGTGCCGCGCCCCCACCCATCGACTCGGGCCTCGCGCGTCTTGAGTGGCCTTGCGCCGCCCCCGACGATCGGGCATCCTCGGGCCGCCGCTCTTCCAGGAGGACAGCATGCGGGTGATCATCGTGGGTGCGGGCGAGGTGGGGTTCCACACCGCTGAGCGCCTCGCCCAGGAGGGCCACGAAGTGGTGCTCGTCGAGAGCAGCCGCGAGCGTCTCCGGGAGGTGGAGGAGCGCCTCAACGTTCTCGCCCTGCCCGGAAACGGTGCCCGGGCCGAGACCCTGGAGGAGGCCGGCATCCGGGACTGCCGGGTCTTCATCGCGGTCACGGACGTGGACGAGGTGAACATGGTGGCCTGCCTGCTCGCCCGGGAGTACGGGGTGCCCACCAAGATCGCGCGGGTCAGGTCCCTCGGCTACTCAGCCCGTGACGCCGTGCTCAACGCCGAGAAGCTCGGCATCGAGCTCCTCATCAACCCCTTGGAGGCGGTGACCACCGACCTCATCAACATCGCGGGGCACTCCGCGGCGCTGGAGGTGGCGGAGTTCGCGGAAGGCCGGATCTTCTTCGTGGGCTACCCCATCGGCAGGGACAACCCCGTGTGCGGCCTCTCCATGGCCGACCTCCGGGACCTGCGGTCCATGTACCCCTTCGTCATCGTCGCCATCACCCGGGAAGGCCGCACCCTCATCCCCCGGGGGGAGGACGTGGTGGAGCCCGGGGACCACGTCTTTCTCGTGATGCGCACCGCCGATCTGCCCAGCGTCCGATACCTCCTCGGCTTCGAGAAGGTGGAGGTCCGGCGGGTGTTCGTGCTCGGCGGCGGGGAGGTGGGCTTCCGGGTGGCGCACCACTTCGAGAGGCTGGGCATCCAGGTGACGGTGGTCGACCCCCGCCGGGAGGTCTGCGAGGGCCTCGCCGAGCGCCTGGAGGAGGCGATGGTGCTCCACGCCGAGGTCACCGACGTCGGCGCCCTGCAGGCCGAGGGGCTGGGCAAGGCCGACGTGGTCGTGGCCACCACCGATAACGAGGAGGTCAACATCCTGGCGTCGCTGCTGGCCAAGCGCCACGGCGCCCGCCGGGCCCTGTCCCTCGTGAACCGGCCCGCCTACGTCTCGCTGGTGCCCACCCTGGGCATCGACGCCTGCATCAGCCCCCGCCTGTCCACGGCAAGCGCCATCCTGAAATACGTGCGCCGGGGCGGCGTGCTCAGCGTAGCCACCGTGGAGGACAACCAGGCGGAAGTGATGGAGATGCTCATCACCCCCGGGACCGGGTGGCTCGGCCAGCCCCTCAAGTCCCTCTCTTTCCCGGAAGGAGCCATCGTGGGCGCCGTGGTTCGTGGGCAGGAGGCCATGATCCCGGACGGTGACACCGTCTTCCAGCCGGGGGACCGGGCCGTGATCTTCACGCTGCCCGGAGCCGTGTCCCGGGTGGAGCGCTTCTTCGGGGCGGGATGAACACCGCCGTCCTCCTCCGCGTCCTGGGCGCCCTGGGCCTCTTCCTGGGGGGCGTCCTCCTGGTGCCCCTCGGACTCTCCCTGGCGGACGGGGACGGGGCCTGGGGCGCGATCCTGGCCGCCGCCGCGCTGGCCGCGGCCCTGGGGGGAGGGCTTCTCCTCGCCACCCGGGGGACGCGCCCCGAGCTCACCCACCGGGAGGGGTTCGCCGTCGTCACCTTCGGCTGGGTCCTCTTCGGGGTGTTGGGGGCGCTCCCGTACCTTTTCGCCGGGGTGGTGCCCACCCTGATCGACGGGGTGTTCGAGTCCCTTTCGGGGTTCACCACCACCGGCGCCACGATCCTGGCGGACATCGAGATCGTGCCTCGGAGCCTCCTCCTCTGGAGGGCCATGACTCACTGGCTCGGGGGCATGGGGATCATCGTCCTGGGCCTGGCGATCCTCCCCATGCTGGGGGTCGGGGGGATGCAGCTCTTCCGGGCCGAGGTGCCGGGTCCCACGGCCGACCGCCTGCGGCCCCGGATCCAGGACACGGCAAAGCTCCTGTGGGGCGTCTACGTGGGCCTCACGGCGGCGGAGGTGGCGCTGCTGCTCTTCGGGGGACTGGACTGGTTCGACGCCGTCTGTCACGCCTTCTCCACCCTCGCCACGGGCGGCTTCTCCACACGCAACGCGAGCGTCGGCGCCTACCAGAGCGCGTACGTCGACGGGGTCGTCACGGTCTTCATGTTTCTCGCGGGGGTGAACTTCGCCCTGCACCACGCCGTGCTCGTGGGCAGGGGCCGCAAGGCGCTGAAGAGCGAGGAGCTGCGCTTCTACGTCCTCCTGACCGCGGGGGCCGTCCTGATCCTCACGGCCGCCAACACCGGCCGGGTCTACGGCAGCATCCTCGAGAGCTTCCGGTACAGCGCTTTCCAGGCCGTGTCCATCCTGACCACCACGGGCTTCGGCACCGCCGACTACGAGACCTGGGCCCCCGTGTGCCAGGTCCTCCTGGTCCTCCTCATGTTCGTGGGGGGGTGCGCCGGCTCGACCGGCGGGGGGATGAAGGTGAGCCGGGTCCTGCTCCTGCTCAAGCACGGCATCGTGCAGGTCTGGAACCTCATCCACCCGCGGGGGATCCGGCGCGTGAAGCTCGACGGGCGGCCGGTGCCGGACGCCGTGCTCCAGGGGATCCTGGGGTTCTTCGCCCTGTTCCTCTTGGTCACCGGGGCCGCGTCCCTGGGGATGGCCCTCCTCGGCGTCGAGCCCCTGACCGCCGTCGCCTCCGTGATCGCCTGCGTCAGCAACATCGGCCCGGGCCTCGGGGACGTGGGGCCGGCCGACACCTACGCCCACCTCCCCCTCGCGGGGAAGGCCCTCCTGTCGTTTTGTATGCTGCTCGGCCGCCTGGAGCTCTTCACGGTGCTCGTCCTCTTCTTCCCCAGCGCCTGGCGCAAGTGAGGGACCGCCGCCACCGATGCGCCCGGCCCTTCGGGGCGGGGGCCAGGCTCTCAGTCCAGCCGGAAGAAGCTCTCCGGCAGGCCGGGATTGAGGGTGATCTCGTCGAAGCGCACGTCCCGCTCCCAACCCCGGGAGGGGACCTCTTCGCGCACTCGAACCGGGAGCCAGAGCTCCCGATCGACCCAGAGCTCGTAACGGGTCCAAACCCCTGGCAGAAAGTGGTTCTCACCCTCCACCGAGAGGACGACGGTTCCCCCCTCGGTGCGCACCGCGGCGGCCCCCGGCGCTGCACCGGCAAGGCTTCGGGAGATGTTCCGGATCAGGAGACCCAGGTCGGTCTGGTCCACCCTCTGGCCCGGGGAGACCTCGAGCCTGGCGCTTCCGGGGTCGAGGGATATCTTGAGGAACCGCAGCAGCCCCCCGGGGCGTACCCGCACCCTGCCCTCCCCGTGAGGATGCACGAGGGTCAGTCCAGGGTGGGGATTCCGGAGCTCCATGCGAAACCGATCGGGCCGGCGGAACCAGTAGGTCAGGTCGGTCTCTTCCGGGGCCTCTCCCGCTCGGCGGATGACGGAATGCACCCGTAGCCGGTAGTCTTCCACCCGGGAGTAG
>JAWSUI010000083.1:0-11950 GCA_033551855.1 Deferrisomatales bacterium | reverse complement strand
GCTCCAGGCCGGGCACAACGGGGTGACCCTGTCCCCCGCCGAGACGGCGGAGCTGGCGCAGTGGCTCGATTCCCTGGCGGGCGCGCCCCCTTCCCCCGGTCCCGCCCCGACGGAGCCGACCGAGCCGGGCCCGGGGTCCTGCGCCGCGTGCCACGGGCTGCCGCCGTCCGGCACGTCCTTCCCCGACACGGGGGGAGCCCACGCCGCCCACGCGGCGCTTCCCGGGGTCGGTGCCGACTGCTCCGTCTGTCACCTCGGTGCGGCCCACGACGGCTTCGTGGACCTGGCGTTCCCGACGCGGTTCGACGCCCGGAGCGGCCCGGCCACGCACAACCTGGACGGGACGTGCTCCAGCGTGAGCTGCCACGGCGGGGAGACGACCCCGGAGTGGTGGACGGGAACGATCGTCGTCGAGGCGCAGTGCCGCTCCTGCCACCAGTCGGGGACGTCCGAGTACAACGGCTACTTTTCGGGACGGCACGCGCGGCATATCGACAGGGAGGGGTTGGACTGCACCGTTTGTCACAGCACGGCCGGCCTGGCAGGGATTCACTTCGCCGGCCTCGGCACCCCGGAGCCCGAAGGGGTGGCCGCTGCCACCATTGGCGGCACGGGCACCCGGGTGACCGCCTACAACCCGACCAACGGGACCTGCACGACGAGCTGCCACGGCAGCGAGCGCTGGTAGCCCCCTCCACCGGGGCGGGATGAACGGCGGCGGGCTCGCGAGAGCCCGCTGCTCGTGTCTGGGGCCATCGAGAGGCCGCCGACGGGCCCTTCGGACATTTCCGTGGGGTTCTTGCCAGAGCGTGAGAGCTGCGCAGTGTGATCTGCCCTGGTGGTTCGCGCGGGGCGGGCCGGCTGGAACGCTGGGACGCTTGCCGCTGGGACGCGTGAGGACGCGCAACACGCGGTTCCAGGGCTCCGGCCGATCTGCCGCGAATTCACCCCCGCAAGGAGGCAGGCGAGCGGATGGCGAACCCACTGGATTTCCGGAAGGGCCCGCCGACGGGGGCTGCCGGTCGGCCCTCTCGCAGGGCACCGAAGAACCCCCTCCACGGGGTTCTTCCGGTGAGGGCCCTCGGGGACGGCCCCTTCGAACCCTCACGAATCACTGCGCTTTTCACGCTCCGAGATTCGGCGCCCCCTTCGCGGGGCGCACCGCCGGCCGCATTTCAACGTCCTGCTAGGCGGGGGCGGGTGCGTCTCCGGCCCCTGGGGGGCTGTCGGCCGAGATGGGGAGGCAAATGGTGAAGGTCGTTCCCTTGCCCTTGATACTGTCCACCTCGATCCGCCCGCCGTGGGTCTCCACGATGCCGTAGGAGACGGCGAGCCCCAGGCCCGTCCCGTGCTCCTTGGTGGTGAAGAACGGGTCGAAGATCCGACCCAGGTGCTCGGGGGGGATTCCGCTCCCGGTGTCGGCGATCGACACCCGCAGCTCCTGGGCCGCGGCCCGGGTCGTGAGGGTGAGGGTCCCGCCCCCCGCCATGGACTGGGCGGCGTTGAGCAGGATGTTGATGAAGACCTGCTCGATCTGGTGGGGGTCTACGAGGGCGGGCGGCAGGCCTTCCTGGTAGTCCCGCTCGATGCGCACGTCGTGGAAGATCGACTGGGTGCCGATGAGCGCGAGGCTCTTTTCCATGGTCTGGGTGAGATCCGACGGGGCCTTCTGGGGCATCGTCTCCCGGGAGAACTCAAGGAGGCCCTTCACGATGCGGGCGCAGCGCTTGGTCTCGTGGACGATCGTGGCTATGTCGTCCCGGAGCTCCGGGTCGAGCTTTCCTTCCTGCTCCAGGAGGGAGGCGAGCACCAGGACTCCCGTGAGGGGGTTGTTCAGCTCGTGGGCGATGCCCGCCACGATCTCGCCCAGGGAGGCTAGCTTCTCCGACCGGATGAGCTGCGCCTGCATGCGCTGGAGCTCCTCGGTACGGCTCTCGACCTTGGTCTCCAGGGTCTTGGCCCAGTTCTGGAGCTCGTCCTGGGCGGTCTTGAGGTTGGTCGTCATCACGTTGAACGAGCTGGCCAGGTGCCCGATCTCGTCGTCGCTATTGACCGAGAGCTGCTCCCCCAGGTGGAGCTCGCCCACCTTGCGGGTGTGGCGCAGGATGTCCCGAATGGGCCGGGTGACGAGGCTGCGCACCAGGAGGGTGAGAGAGACCCCGGCCGCCACCAGCATCGCCAGTGTGAGGGCCAGAAGCCGCTGCTCGTACTTGCGGGTCTGGACCCTCACCCGCTGCAGGGAGACCGCTGTGTCCAGCACCCCCAGGATGTCCTGGTCGGGCGGGTGGAAGTGGCACTCGGCCGCCGAGCAACTGGGTTGGTTGTAGATCGCCTTCGTGATCCCGAGCACCTCCTCCCCGTCGGGGTTGCGAAACACGCGGCTGCGGTTCATGGAGGAGACGTCGGTCAGGGGCCTGGTGCCCGCGTGGCACATGTCGCAGGCCGCGGCCGTCTTGTCCAGGTTGGTTCCGATCTCCGCCCGGTTGGTCGAGAAGATGATGTGCCCGTCCTTGGTGATCATCCGGATGTGGTCGATGCCGTGTTGTTTCCCCGCCTCCTGGATCATCTGGTAGACGCGTTTCCGGTCGTTCTCCAACATCTGGTAGTGGGTGGTCTTGATGATCGTCTCGCTGATGTTGTCGGCCTCGGAGACCGCCGCCTCGTGGAGGATCTCCCGCATCGCCTCGAGGTTGAGGTAGGCGAAGGGCGCCATCACGGCGAGCAGGAGGATCGACACCCAGAAGATGAACTTGGCGATGAGGCTCACGAGGTCTCCTGCCGGTCCGCCGGGGTCCCGGTGCGCGCCTGCGGGGCGGGGCGGCTCATGCCTCTCGGTCTCGGATGGAGATGTTGAGCTTCTTGAGCAGGGCCTGGAAGTTGGGGCGCAGCATCCCGGTGGCCTCGGCGGCCCGCGTGACGTTCCACTCGTTCTGCCGCAGGGCTTCCAACACGAACGCCCGCTCGATGGGGACCACCGCCTGCTCCCTGATCCTCTGCTTGCGGTGCTTGAGCTCCTCGGCGGTCCGGGGCACCGCCGGGCGCGTTGCGGGGCCGGTCCCGTCCTGGAGCTCCAGGTCTTCGCGCCGGATCTGCTCGCCCGGGCAGAGCACGGCCGCGCGCTCGACGATGTTCTCGAGCTCCCGGACGTTGCCGTGGAAGGGGTAGGACTCGAGCACGGCCATCGCGTCGGGAGTGAAGGACTCGATGCGCTTTCCCATCTCCTCGGAGCACTTCCGCAGGAAGAAGCTGGCCAGCAGGGGCACGTCCCCCTCCCGGTCGCGCAGGCGCGGAAGGACGATGGGGATGATGTTCAAGCGGAAGTAGAGGTCTTCCCGGAACTGCCCCGCCGCCACCATGGCCTTCAGGTCCCGGTTGGTAGCGGTCACGAGCCGGATGTCGATGGGGGTCGGCTGGGTGCCGCCGATGGGGGTGATCTCGCGCTCCTGGAGCACCCGCAGGAGCTTGGCCTGGACCGTGAGGCTGATGTTGGAGACCTCGTCGAGGAAGAGGGTGCCCCCGTCCGCCACCTTGAAGAGCCCCACCTTCGTCCGGATGGCCCCGGTGAAGGAACCCTTCACGTGGCCGAAGAGCTCGCTCTCCAGGAGGTTCTCGGCCAGGGACGTGCAGTCGACCGCCACGAAGGGGCGCGTCTTGCGCTGACTGTGGTCGTGGATCGCCCGAGCGACGAGCTCCTTTCCGGTGCCGCTGTCGCCCTGAATGAGCACGGTGCTGTCCGTGGGGGCCACCTGGCGTATGCGCCGGTAGACCTCCTGCATGGCCGGGCTTCCCCCAATGATGCCGCCGAAGCCGCCTGCGTCCTCGCACGTGGGGGCGACGGCCGCCCGAACCTCGGAGAGGGCCCTGGTGACCTTGTCGGTGATGTCGTCCGGGGTGAAGGGTTTGGAGATGTAGTCCAGGGCCCCCGCCTTCATGGCCTCCACCGCGGTGTCGACGGTGGAGTAGCCGGTGACCAGGATCACCGGCACCTCCGGTTGGAGGACCTTGATGGCCCGCAACACCTCGAGGCCGTTCATCCCCGGCATCTTCAGGTCGGTGATCACCAGGTCGAAGGGTGACTGCTGCAGGAGCTCGAGGGCCGTGTGGCCGGAGGGCGCGGTCTCCACCTGGATCTCGGTCTTCGCGAAGATGCGGCTGAAGCTCTTCCGGACGACCGCCTCGTCATCCACGACGAGAATCCTCTTCCCCATAGCTCCTCCCCACGATGGAATGTGAGACGTCGGCCACCGGCTCTCCGCGGGTTGCTCCGGCGGGGGCGAGGGCCCCGCCCCGGCCGCGGGTCCGGGGAACCTTGTCGATGGGCGCCGGCGAGGCCCCCGGGCAGACTCTGGGAGGGCCGAGCCTTTTCCACCAATAACTGGTCATTTACGCCAACCGGGTCGTTCCCGTCAAGAAACACCGGCGCCCTGCGCCCACGACTCCGGACGTCACGGCACCGGGACGCGTCTGCCCACCGCCGAGCCCCACGGCTGGGCGGGCGTGCCGGTGGGGACGGAAAGCCCGAGCCCCTGGGCGGGTCCGCTGCCCCTTTCTCGGCCGAGCGGTTCCGTGCGCCCGGGTCCACCCGGTCGATTCCCGGGCCGCTCCCAAAACCCCGGCGGCGACCTCGGTATATTGGTGCCGGTCAACCCCCGGACCGCCGGCAATTCTTCTCTGCAGCGCGTTTCGCGTTCTCGGCAGGCGCGTACCGCCCGCGGCGGAGGACCCGGTGTACACCGGAAATGTGCGCCGGAGGGCCTCCGGCCGCCTGCGTCGTTCCCGCAAGTCAGTGGAAAACAGCGGAAAACCGGGAAGTTGGAAGAATTGCTCCGACAGGGGACTCCGTGGCACGGGTCCTGCTGTGTTGGGTTGGCGAGACGGTGGTACGGCGAGGGAAGAGGAGGGTGTCATGGGGAGAACAGCGAGACGTGCGGCGGCGGGGGGCGTGTGGTTGCTGGGCGCCGGACCGGTCTGGGCCGCCGCCCCGGGAGGCGAGGCGGCGGGGGTGGGTCTGTGGACGGTACTGTTCCTCGCCTTCGGGGCACTGATCGTCGCCTTCCAGGCGGGGCCGGCGGCGGTGCTGTTGGGCTCGCTGCTGCGCAGCCTGTTCGGCCGCAGCGCCCTGCGCGCACCCGCGTCGGGCCAGGGACGAAAGAGTGCCTGAGGTGGCCGAAGGGGCCGGTAGCCAGTGAAGGAATCGTTGCGGGCAGACCGGAGTGCGCGGCGCGCAGGAGCGAACGACGAGACATGTGGGGTAGATGTGCGAGGAGTGCGCCAGTGCGCAACGAAGCAACCCGGTCGAGCAGCAGATGGTGTCACAGGCCCCGAGAGGAGTGACGGACATGTTGGGACTGCTCATTGCCGACGACGATGCAGGTTCCCGAATCCGGTTGGCGGAGTTGCTCCGGCAGGACGGGTACGACGTGGTGACGACCCACTCGGCGGCCCACGCCATCGAGGGGGTGCTCAAGGACCTGGCACGGGTGGTCATCCTGGGGAGCAGCGTGGACGGGCTGTCGGCCACCCAGCTGCTGCCGGTCCTGAAGAAGTGCAAAGCCGACCTCAAGGTCATCATCGCCAGCGAGGAGCCGCCGCTGGACGTGGTGCGCCGGCTTCGCCGCGAGGGGATCTTCTACTACCTCGTCAAGCCCCTCGGGTCCGAGGACGGCGACGAGGTCCGCCAGGTGGTCCAGTGTGCGTTCGACAACGTGAAACAGCACCCGCAGGAGCGCTGCGGGACGTGAACCCGGAGAGGAGGGAGCCATGAAAGCCAAGATTCTCACCCTGACGACGGCGGCGGTGACCGCGGCGACCCCGGCCCTGGCGGCCGGCCGGCAGGACACGAGCGGGCTCTTCGTGTGGGCATTTCTCGGCTTCTGCGCCCTGATCGTGGCTGCCCAAGTGGTCCCGGCCATCCTGATGATGGTCGGTGCCGCACGGGGGGTCGCGAAGACCATCCACGAGACCCAGGGGGAAGAGGCCAAGGCCGAGATCGAGATCCGGTAGTGACCCGTCCCGACGGGGGGACGGGGGGCGCCGGTTGTTGCCACGATGGGAGGAGATGCCGTGGACGGAAGGCGATGGATGAAGTCTTTGCTGGTGTGTGTGGCGGCCGTGGCGCTCGTCGCGGGGGCCGCCGTCGGGAGGGGGAACGCGGACGAAGCGTGCCAGGACTGCCACGGGCACGTCTCGATCATGGTCGGCGGAAAGGGGTATCTGTACATCGACCCCGACCAGTACAGCCGTGGGGCCCACGCGGACGTGGGGTGCCTCTCGTGCCACGAATCGGTGACCGACGCGCACCCGGACGACGGGGTGCGCCCGTCCCGGGCGGGATGCGGCGACTGCCACGACGACATCGAGAAGGAGTACGAGGCGAGCACGCACGGGTACAATGCGGGCTGCGCGGACTGCCACAATCCGCACGAGGTGAAGTCCTTCGCCGTCAGCTCGGCGCCCCAGATGAACCGGATGTGCACGGGGTGCCACCCCGAGGGTGACATGGTGGAGAGCCACGCCACCTGGCTGCTCCAGACGGAGCGCCACCTGAGCGCCCTGCCGTGCATCGCCTGCCACACCGGGTCGGAGGATTACGTGATCACCTTCTACATCGAGAAGGTGGAGGAGCGGGCCGGCCGGAGTCCCCGGGTGACCCTGGCCACCGCGGAGGACCTGACCCGCTGGCTCGGGAACCGGCCGGTGGAAAAGGTGCTGGACGCCAACGGTGACGGGGTGGTCACCGTCCGAGAGCTCAAGGCCTTCAACGACGCCGCCCGGCGGGAGGGGCTGCGCCTGTGGGGCATGATGACCCCGGAGAAGGCGAGCCACACCTTCGACAGCCTCGACAACCGCTGGGACTGCACGTTCTGCCACGCCTCGGGCCCCGGCGCGCTCCAGCAGAGCTTCGTCGCGATCCCCGAGGAGCTGGGCACCTTCCGGCGGGTCGAGGTGCAGAGGGGGGCGATCCTGGAAGCCCTGTACGGCGCGCCGGACCTCTACCTGGTGGGGGCGAGCCGCGACCGCACGCTGACGATCATCGGTCTGGTCATCGCCGCGTCCGGGCTGGCGATGCCGCTCGGTCACGGTACCTTGCGGTTCCTCACGCGCAAGAACCGAAGGGAGGGCTAAGATATGCAGGCGCCCAAGCGGATCTACCTCACACCGACCCCCATCCGCATCTGGCACTGGCTCCATGCCTTCGGGATCGTCATTCTGTGCGTGACCGGCGCGGAGATCCGGTTTCCGGAGTACGCCCCGATCCTGGGCAACTACAAGGCCGCCGTCCGGGTCCACAACGCCGCGGGCATCGTGGTGGCGATCTCCTTCTTCATCTGGTTCCTCTATTACGGGCTGGTGTCGCGCACCCTGGCCAAGCTCTACATTCCGACCCGGGAGGACCTCAGGAGGGGGATCGTGCGGCAGGCCGCGTATTACTTCTTCTTCTTCTTCCGGGGGACACGCCCGAACCCGCACCACGCGACCCCGGAGGACAAGTTCAACCCCTTGCAGAAGACCGCCTACGCGGGGATCATGTTCATCTTCGTGCCCCTCGTGGTGGTGACCGGGCTTCTCCTGCTGAATCTGGATCCGCTACGGGACCTCGTCATCTCGGTGGGAGGGCTCACGTTTCTCACCGCGGTCCACTGGATCCTGGGGTGCATCTTCGGCGCGTTCGTCATCGCCCACGTCTACCTGGCGACGCTGGGGCACACCCCCTTCGCCCACTTCGTTCCGATGTGGACGGGCTGGGAAGAGGTGGAGGTCCACGACCAGGGGGACCACGAGGTCGAGAGGCAGGGGGCGGCCTGAGGGCGCGAATGGACGAAGCTCGGAGGGGCCCGCGGGGCCCCTCCGGTCCGTTTGCCGCACGTGCCTTGCCGTAACCAGGAGAGGGAGCCATGTTCAAGTCGCTGGCCGCCAAGGCGATCATCCCGGTGGCGCTCTCGGTCACCTGCTTCGTGGTCGTGTGCTCGATCCTGCTCTACACGAGCATGAAGCGAGACCGCATCGACGAGAGCGTGCTCCACGCCAACGACATCGCGTCGGTGGTGGTCAAGTCCACACGCTACGCCATGCTTCGGGACGACCGGGAGACCCTGCGCAACATCGTCTCCAACGTGAGCGAGGAGGTGATCGTCGATCACGTGCGGATCTTCAACAAGCAGGGCGTCATCGTCTTCTCCGGGGTCGAGACCGAGGTCGGGCGGGAGCTCGACAAGGAGGCCGAAGGCTGCTTTGTTTGTCACGCGGGCCCCGACCCCGTGACGACCCTGGGCCCCATGGATCAGGCCCGGCGTTTCGTCAAGGACGACGGGAAACCCGTGCTCGCGATCACCGCCGCCGTGTACAATGAGCCGGACTGCTTCACGGGGGCGTGCCACTACCACCCCGAGGACCAGGTGGTGCTGGGGACCCTGGACATCGGGCTGTCCCAGGAGTCCCTCCAGAGCAACCTCGCCCTCATGCGCCGGCGTCTGGCCTTTTTCGGCGTCATGGTGCTGGCCCTCTCCGTCGGCGGGGTGGCGGCGTTGCTGAAGCTCAACGTGGTGGCGCCCCTGCAGCGCCTGGTGGACTACGTGGAATCCGCAAAAGGAGGCAAGCCGGCGACGGCTCCCCCGCCGGTGGAGGAGGAGCTCGCTGCGGTGGCGCGGGCCTTCGACCGCGTCCGGGGCGAGGGGCGGGGGGAAGGGCAGGGGAAGACTGCCGGAGACCCCTGAGCCCCAGCGAGCCGACCCTCGACGCCACCCAGGGGACTGGGCGGTGGGCGGACAGAGGGCCCTCGGGAGGGCCCCGGCGAAGCGGCGCGCGTCCCGACGCGTCCTGGTAGCGGCACGGTCTCAGTATGCGGGGGGGGCGGAGCGGCCCGTGGGAGACGGCGAGAATCCCCGCGCCCGGAACATCGGGAGCGACAGCCAAGCCCGGGTCCAGCAGTGGCACGCCCTCGCGGCTCGGCCCCTCTGGCCGCTGGTGGCGTTCTCGGCCCTCAGCCTGTGGGCCGTTTCGGGGTTTCCCTACGTGCCGCGTCCGCCTCCGGAGTGGGACTCCTTTCTCGGTCGGCCGCCGCCACCCTCTTGGGTCAACGCCGCCTTCGTCCTGTACCTCTTCTCCGCCCTGATCCTGGGGCTCACCCGCATGGGGACGCCGGTCACCCTGCGGTCGGGGTTCGCCCACGTGGCGTACCTCGGCGGGTTCTACGCCTTTTACGGGATCGCGGGGGTACTGGAGGACAACGTGTGGGCGGTGCTCGTGGGAGGGTTCGCCGTGCTCCTCCTGGAGTGGTACCGCGGCTGGATCTACTGCCGGCAGAGGATCCGGGAGGAGATGGAGGGCTTCCACCCCCGGGAGCCGGAGGAGTGAAAGAGCCCCCCCCGCCTCCCGACCCATCCCCCTTCCCCAATCTCCCTCCCCCCTCGGGGGAGGGCCGGGGTGGGGGCCCTAGCCGGCCACCCATCCCCCCCCAATCTCCCTCCCCCCTCGGGGGAGGGCCGGGGTGGGGGCCCTAGCCTTCCACTGATCCCCCCTTCCGCAATCTGCCTGCGAAACGGTCCGAAGGGCCCGGCCGTCAGATCCCGCCGGCTGCCAGCCGGCCGAGGACGTCCTCGAGGACTTTCTTCCTCCCCTTGAGCTCCTCCCGGAAGTCCATCCGGTCCGTGTCGGCGATCTCCATTCGGAGGTCGGAGAGGTAGCTGTCCAGCACGTCCTGCAGGGTTGCGGCCTCGGACTCGGTGAGCTCGACGCGGATCATGGGCTCCTCCTTTCCTCCGGGGTTCGGGATCCCAGCATAGACCCCGGCGGAACGCCGTCAAGCGGCGGGGGCCGGGCCCCCGGATTCCGCAAGCCCCGCGGCCCTGGCCAGGCGCTCCAGGGTCCACTCCCGCCCCACCAGGAAGACCGTCTCGAAGATCCCCGGGCTCGCGGTGGAGCCGGTCACAGCCACCCGCAGGGGCTGGGCGAGCTTCCCGATCTTCAGGCCCCGGCGCTCGGCCAGCTCCCGGAAGGGGGGTTCCAAGGCCTCCGGGGCCCACTCCGGGGCCGCCCGAAAGAGCTCGGCCAGCTCCCGCAGGAGGGGGGCGGCCTCCGGGGTCAAGAACTTCCCGGCCGCGGCGGGGTCCAGGGACACCTCCCGCTCGTAGTACGGGGCCGCCTGGGCGGCTAAGTCCGCCAGGGTGGGCGCCCGGGCCCGCAGCACCTCCACCAGCACGACGAGCTTGCGCCCGTCGGAGACGTCGTAGCCCCTGGCCTCCAGGAAGGGGCGCGCCAGGGCCTGGAGGCGCTCGGCGGGGCACTCCTTCAGGTAGTGCGCGTTGAGCCAGAGGAGCTTCTCGGGGTTGAAGACCCCGGCGGAACGGCCCACCCCGTCCAAGTCGAAGAGATCGATCAGTTGCTCCAGGGAGAAGATCTCCTGGTCCCCGTGGGACCAACCCAGGCGGACGAGGAAGTTCACCAGGGCCTCGGGCAGGTACCCGGCCTCCCGGTAGCTCTCCACGCTGGTGGCCCCGTGGCGCTTGGAGAGGCGCTTGCGGTCCTCCCCCAGGATCATGGGCACGTGGGCGAACCGGGGCAGGGGGCTCCCCAGGGCCTCGTAGAGCTGGATCTGGCGGGGGGTGTTCGTGAGGTGGTCGTCGCCGCGGATGACGTGGGTGATCCCCATCAGGATGTCGTCCACGACGACGACGAAGTTGTACATGGGTCCGCCGTCGGAGCGCAGCAGCACCAGGTCGTCGAGGTCTGCGTTCTCGAACACCACGTCGCCCCTCAGCAGGTCGTGGACGACGGTCTGGCCCGTGCGGGGCCCCCGGAAGCGCACCACGTGGGGCGCGGCGGGGTCCACGTCGGTCCGGTCGCGGCAGCGCCCGTCGTACATCACCTTGCCGTGGGTCTTGAGGGCGATTTCGCGCTTGGCGTCCAGGAGCTCCGGGGGGCAGTCGCAGCGGTAGGCCCGGCCGGCCTGGAGGAGCTTCTCCACGTGCTCCCGGTAGATCTCGGTGCGGCGGCTCTGGAAGTGGGGCCCCTCGTCCCAGTGCAGCCCCAGCCACTCCATGGAGTCGAGGATCGCCCGGGTGCTCTCCTCGGTGGAGCGCTCCCTGTCGGTGTCCTCGATGCGCAGCACGAAGGAGCCCCCGTGGTGGCGGGCGTAGAGGTAGCAGAAGAGCGCCGTGCGGGCACCTCCGATGTGGAGATAGCCGGTGGGGCTCGGGGCGAAACGGGTCTTCACGCCGCTCATGGTCGCGGGCTCCTTGGGAAGCCGAGGGAAGGGGAGGGGGAGAGCGAAGGAAACCGGCCTGCCGAGGCAGGCCGGAGGTGCGCTACCGGATCAGCATCCCCGCGTAGCCGACCACGCTGCCGAGGTCGCCGCTGACCTCCCCGGAGGTGGCGTAGGTCACCAGCTCGCCCCCCGACGCCCCGAGTCTGCGGGCGGCCACCAGGAGCACGGCCGTGGGGATGACGCCGCACATGGTTATCCCAAAGCGTTTCGTGGTGTCAAGGAGCCCCTCGGGGTCCAGGGCGAGCACGCGCTCGATGGCCCGGGCGTCTTTTTCCCGGGCCTTCTCGTCGGGCTCGTAGTGGGTCATGTCGCTGGAGGCCACGAGGAGCACCGGGTCGGGCCACCGGGCGACGACCGAGGCCACCGCCTCCCCGGCCTCCTTCACCGCCGCCCGGTCCCGGAGCATGAAGGCGACGGGTACGATACGCACCCTCGGGTTCCGGTGCTGGAGGAAAGGGACCTGCACCTCCAGGGAGTGCTCGTGGGCGTGGGCCAGGGCGTCCTCCTGGAACAGGGCGGCCTCCGCCTTGAGGGCATCGGCCAGCCCCTCGTGGATCGCCACGGGGCCCAGCGGCGTCGCCCAGGCGCCCCGGGACACGATCGAGGCCTCGGTGCCGAGACCCGTGTGGTTGGGCACCTGGCTTAATAAAGTAGGCTGCCCCATACCAGCCAGCCTTCCGAACCCGC
>JAWSUI010000082.1:0-11951 GCA_033551855.1 Deferrisomatales bacterium | reverse complement strand
TGCCTCACCGCAACCTTCACACGGCCATTTGGTGGCCTACCCGGGAATTGCTGCCGGCGCGCCAGTCCGCAACCTCCGAAAACTCGGTCTTCAGCGTGCGCAGCAGCGCGTCCGCACAGAGGTCCTTGCGGATGCGGGGACCGACGGAGGCTGGCTGGGAGCGCAGCGGTTTCATGGAAGCAGAGCATACGAAATCCGAGAGGAAATGTCCCGCGAAAAATGCACCGGCTCATAAATCAAGGATCCTGTTAAGGATGGCCGCTTCGGAGGAACACGTGTTTACGAAACACTCCTCAGCCTTGCGGCCGCCAGTAAGGGGCCGGGAATTGCTGTTCTACGATGGAGTGTATACGACCAGTGGTTCCGGGAAAGCCAAGCGTCCGACATCGAGTCTGGCCCGCGAGTGGTTTCAACCTTGGAGCCCTCAGAATCGCCTTGTGCTCGATGCGACGTTGCCTCTGAGGGGCAAGCGCATTCTGATACTTGGAAACGGTATATCATCAAAAGAACTACATCTGCTTGATTATGACCCTACTGTCTATATATATTCCGACCTCTCGGCGCAGGCTGTACAGACCGTACGCGACACTTACTTATGGCAGAAAGATGGCACTCAAACATACTTCGCGGCGATTGATGCATTTGAATTGCCACTCCAAGATGAATCATTGGACATAGTTTATTCCTACGCCATGGTACATCACCTGCCGGATCTAAAGTCATTTTTCGCCGAAGTTGTCCGCGTTTTGCGACCCGGAGGTCGCGCGGTATTTCTGGATGATGCGTATTCCCCGCTGTGGCACATGTTCAAGTCGACGTTGGGTCGCCGCTTGATGCTGTACACGCATCGCACCAAGGGGATTTCCCCTGAGGACTTGCGATTTTCACTACTTGGCGGATTCCGAGAAGAGGTGCTTACATCATTGATTCGAGATGTTGGTGCTGATCCTTGGTTTCAGCGTGTGGCGTTTACCAATTACCTGTGGCAGCGCGCAGCCATAAAGCTTATAACAAAGCGCTTCCATGCATTTGTACTAGCAAAGGCTCTTGCCCGCGTGCTGAATGGAGTTGATTGGCTTGTCAGCAAAACCCCAGGCGCAAGGCGCAATCTCATCAGACTCGTGTGGGGATTTCACAAGACCGGCGCAGGAGTTTGAGTTTTTCTTACCCAAGACCGAGCGCCGCCGCTCCGTTCGGCGGGACTATGCTCTGTGCGGGATGTGTTGTGATTGAGAGGCTACGGTTTCTTTACCTGCGTCTTCGACACGCCTCGCTGCGGGAGTTAGCCCACCGAAGCTGGGGGTCTTTGTCGATCCGACCGTCGAAGGTGCGGAAGGCGAGAGGCCGGGCCGCCACCCTCCCCTCTCGCACGGACATCGCTGCTCTGGAGCTCCCGCCGCTCACTGCAGAAAACCCGCGTCGCGATAATGTCAAAGAAGAGGGCAACGGGAGCGACGACATTCGCGCCCTTTGGGAGCCGGCTCGGCTGCAGGGGGCTATCCCCCTGCTCCTGGGACTCGATGGGTCTGAAACCGCAGGGCGAGAGAGGATTCTCAGATGGGTTTCTGACAACCCCTTTCCCTCTGGCCCTCACTATGATTCCGCCATGGAGTGTGCCCTCCGGGTACCGGTCTTCGTCCGATGCCTCACGCAGGACCTCGGCGGATCGCCCGCAGCGGACCAGCGGCTGCTCGAGGCGATCCACGATCACGGGTGGTGGATCTCGAAGAAACTTTCCCTTTACTCCTCCCTGGGAAACCACACGATCGCGGAATCAGTGGGGCTCGTCTTCGCCGGGGCCGTGTTCCGCCTCGAGCAAGGGGGACGAGCGTGGCTGGAGACCGGGATTCGCCTCCTGGAGCAGGAGCTCGCCCACCAGGTCCTGGCCGACGGGGGGCCGGCCGAGCAGTCCCTGGCCTACCACCGGTTCGTCCTGGACCTCTACTGGCTGGCTGTGAGCTTCCTGGAGCTGAATCGTCTTCACGACTGCTCTTCCTGGAAGCCCCCTCTGCTCCGGGGCGAGGCGTTCCTTGAAGCCTTTCAGGTCCGGCCCGGGGAGGTTCCCTCCATCGGGGACAGCGACGACGGACATGCGGTGGCCCCGGGACTCCATCCGACCCGCGGAGACGGTCTCGCTGTGCCGGACGCCGGGGACCGGGTGACCGCCCAGAATGTCGCCGGTATTTCGTGCAGCACCTTCCACGACGCGGGGTACTCGGTGGTCCGGAGCGACCGGGGTCTCTTCCTTACCCTGGACCACGGCCCCCTGGGCATGGCGCCGCTGTACAACCACGGCCACGCCGACGCCCTGTCGATCACCCTGGCGGTGAACGGCACGGCGCTGATCGTGGACCCCGGCACCTACCGCTACAACGGGGTCCCCGAGTGGCGCAGATACTTCAAGGGGACCCGGGCCCACAATACGGTGTGCGTGGACGGCGAGGACCAGGCGGTCCAGGAGACGAGCTTCCTCTGGAGCAAGCCCTACCGGGCCGAGCTGGAGGAGCAGTACTTCGGGGAAGACGGCCTGCGGCTGGTCGCCCGTCACGACGGGTACCGCAGGCTCAAGCGGCCGGTCGTCCACCGCCGCACGGTCCAGATTGGTCCGGATGGGACGACGCTGCTCAGCGACGCCTTCTCCGGCCCCGGACGTCACTCCTTCGAGCTTCACTTCCACCTGCACCCTGAAGTCTCCGTCACGAGAGACGGCCCCTGGTGGAAGGTAGAGCGGACCGGGCAGTGTGCGTGGATCGGGCTCCTGGGTCCTCGGGAGAGCCGGTTCGAGGTCCGGCGCGGCGAGGAAAGCCCGATCTTCGGCTGGTACTCGCGGGGTTACGGCCACAAGGAGCCGGCGCCGGTGCTGCGGTTCCGGCGCGAGGGCGCCTGCGAGGAAGTCGGTTTCGTAACGGCGATCTGCCTGGAGCGGCCGGGTGACGATGCCGTACTTCGGGAACGGGAGTTGGCGCGGTGAGCGGCCGGTTGAAGGTTCTGGATCTCTGGGTGGACCCGGTGGACATGGAGGGCGCGCTCGAGCGCGTGCGCGGTTTCGTGGAAGCCGGGGACGGGGCCCACTGCGTGTTCGCCGTGAACCCCGAAAAGAACTTCTCCGTGCCCAAGGACCCGGAGCTACACCGAATCTTCCGCGAGGCGGACCTCCTGATCCCGGACGGGATCGGCGTGGTCCTTGGGGCCCGCATCCTCCACGGAGCCAAGCTCAAGAGGGTGCCTGGCGTGGAGCTCATGGCGAACGTCTGCCGGCTCTCGGCCGAGCGCGGCTGGGGAATCTTCGTGTTCGGGGCTCAGGAAGAGGTGAACCGGGACGCCGTGGCGGAGCTCGAGCGTCGCTACGCAGGCCTCCGCATCGTGGGGCGCCAGGACGGCTATGTCCAGGACGACGAGATGCCGGACGTCGTCCACCGAATCAACTCCTCGGGTGCCCAGGTGCTCTTCCTGGCTCTCGGCTCGCCGAAGCAGGAGAAGTGGTACACTACCTACAGGGACCAGCTCTCGACCGTGAGGGTGGTTCAGGGGATCGGGGGGTCGCTGGACACGATTACCGGCGCCGTGAAGCGGGCGCCGGCGATGTGGTGCCGACTGGGGCTCGAGTGGCTGTACCGGCTCCTAGCCGAACCAACGCGCGTCAAGAGGCAGAAGGTATTGCCGCTATTCGTGTTGCGCCTAGCCTTCGAGAAGGCGAAGCGGACCCTTGGCGCTGGGACCCGCCAATCGACGGAGGAGCTGCAGAAAACCGGAGCGAATAAAAAGAAATAGACTGCTTGGGCGGAAAGAATCGCCTTTGCACAGGACCACCCTTATTGGACCTTCCTAAACGCTGGAGGTGCTGACGGCGCGATGATTGGGGCGGCCTTCCCGCCCTCGGGATCCAGCTCATGGAAACCTGAGTTTTCGTCACCCACCTTTATGTTATCCAGATATAACACGCGGTTATTTTGCAAACCCCAAACCTGATCCTTTGTCATATACATCCCGTACCTTGGCCCAAATCCTCCATTATGTGTAGTGCCGGGCGGTCGATAGTTGGCTATGCCGTGATCGAACGTCATCCCACCGCGCGTAATCACCTTCGGGCGGATATCGAGGATGTGCACCCAAGAGCCGCTACCCTCACGTTTCCACATCTTCAGGAATCCGGCCCCGCCTTCCTGCGAACCTCTCGCGTCGAATTTGATGTGGAAGATGAAGTCCGTCCATCCGCCTTTGTTGACGCTGGCGAGCGCCGCCTGCGATGCCTCCACGTTCGGGAAATCCGCCAACCCATCCGGCCAGTTTGTCGGCGTCGGATAGGTGGGGTTGTAGAACATATTCTGCTGCCACGGCATCAACGAACTTCCGGCGTTCTCCTCCGGTGCCCAGCGATGGTTAAGTTGCCAATAGCCGTTTTTCAGGTTCAACTCCACCCATGGGCTGTGGCCGGACCTTCCTGCTTCGTAGGCGCCTTTGATCTGCATCACGATGACACCCCAGCCGCTGCCTGCGTCGCTCCAGTCTGACGGGACCCAGTAGCTCACAGAGAGCCATCGCTCCGACATGTATGGGATGCCGTTATAGTATGCTGACATCGTTCCCTGCACTGTCACCTCAGAACGGCGGCGGGTGCAATTCGTCCCGGACATGTCGCAGTCCTCGGGCTCCGAACCATTGATTGAGTTCTTCACAGTCAGTTTGGCGGCGTAGCTGCCATGCCGCACGGGTGAGGTCACTATCTCCCCGCACGATCCGTCGCCGATGCCCCGGCTCGGCTGTTGCGGCCAACAGTACTGAGGGAATCCCCAGTAGAAGGGCTTATTCGGATCATCGGACGCGTGATATTGTAGAAAATCACCCGTCTCGAAATCCCCGGACCAGATTATCGCACCTAGAGATACCCCGGGGATGAGTACCAGGATGCCGCAGAAAAGCAGACATATCTTTAGAAGTGACGCCGCGATACACTTCTTCAAGGCTCTGGCTGTTTGTTGCATTGCTTGTCCTCTCGCCTTATCCATTATTTCGATTTATCAATACGTCTGCTATCTCGTGATTACCTGCTCTGGCTGCATCAAAGCGGTTCCGTTGGGGAGACCCCCCAACCAGGCGCCCCGGACACTCATCGACCAATACCTTTGCGTTGTGAAGTACATCCAAATCGAGGCGACCGCGGCAATCCACTTCACTTGCCCCGAGAGCAACCCGCGTGCCACGCACGGTGTGCTGCCTGCGGCCCCGGAGAACCTCGGCATTGCCATCGGGCGGGCGGGAGGCACCAAATAGGTACTTGGACCACGAAAGCGGAATCTTTGGCACCTCTAATCTGGTGCTGCTCGCGGTTCGATTCCACGCGCAGGGCGAAAACCTTTGTACACGAACACCGTCAAGCGCGAGCCTAAGACTTTGCCTCCAAAGGCCCTTCCCGTTCACACCGCTCCTTGAACCAGCGGACCGCCTTTGCCTCCTCGTCACTCTCCACAGGCAGAAGCTCCAGATCGCTCAAACGAAGCACGTGTACTGGAACCTCTGCGTAGCCTAGATGCCGAAGTACCGTCGATCTGTGTGCGCCATCGACTCTTACGAACGCGGCTCCTTCGGCCAGCAGGATCATGGGAAGCCCCTTACCTTCCTGGTACCCGTGCCGCTTCAGAGTACGGAACAGCCTAAAATACTCGAGCACCTTCAGCTTGGCACGAAGACTCCCAAGAAATTTCGTTTGAATCCTGTAATACTTGGTCGTTTCGTGTCGCCAGACCACGCTTTTCCAGCCCTGCTCGAAAAGCTCCAGCAAGTCGAGCCAGCGCGCGTAGAGCCAATCAGGCATGATCTTTCGGATCGGAATCGATTGACAATGCCCCGGCCAATCACCCCTTTCAGCGTGAAAGAAATATCTGCCGATCATCAGCTCGAGAACTTTTTGCTCGCGCGGCGGTGGGTCGGCGATCGGTTGCGCGGGGTCATCCACGGTGCGGGACACCCTGGAAAAGAGTTGTTTGCACTTCGGAACCGCAAGCATGAGAGGCAGAAGGAGGAACAGGTCCAACCGCACGAAACGGCGGGCCGCTCTGCCCGCTTTCCCCACATTGATTCTCAGAGCTTCTATTCCTCTTCCGCAGGCGCCCGATGCCGCTGCCGAATCTGCTTTGGGGCGAAGAGTCGGTACGTTGAGATCCATTCGGAATCACGCCCCACTCGAAAGCAGACCGCCTTGCGCATTACTGGTAACCATGCACATGGACTTGGGTGCCTACTGCCCATTTGTCTCCTGACCTGAGGCCAGGGGCGCGTCGGTTGCCCTGTCGTGACGCACACCATACCCACTTTGGGGGCACATTTCATTCTCCAGGTTGCCCTCACCGGGCGCCGGTTGTTTCGCCGCGTCAATTCAGATCTCGGCGGCTTCCCCCAGCGGTTCTTGGACACGAGGGGTTGAAGCCCTTCCTCCCACCACCGAGTTCAAGAAATCGGCCTGCGCTCGAACTCCTCCGGCGTGGAGTACGTGGTGATGCCCTCGAGCATCAGCCGGTGCAGGTGCTCGTAGAATTGGCGGGCCGGGATGAACCACGCGGTGGCTTCCCCGACGCGGCCAGAATTGAGCAACCCGGCCCTCTCGAACTCCCTCCAGAAATACCGGCGCAGATCCTCGCGCCCCTTCTGGTCGATCCTTCGGACCGCGTGGGCGGGGTCGTAGGCGCGCACGGGGACCTCGTTCAAGTTCCCGTCCCAGTCGCGGCACTTCATGACAAAGGTCTCCTTGAGGTGGACCGGGATCGGGTAGGCGTCGAGCACCCGATCCTGCAGGACGTGGTAGAAGCTGATCGGCCCCATGCTGACCCCCAGGCCGACCACCTTGCCGCCCAGCTCGATCAGCCGATCCCAGGGAGATCCGGCCCCGAAGATGGAGGGTGCGCGATGGTGGCCTTCCGTGACGTACCTGGCCTGCTTCCCCACGGCGGAGACCGAGTGGGTCGGGTGGATGCTGCGCTCGATGCCCGGAAACTTCAGGAACGCCGACGGAAGCGCTCCCAGGTTGGCTCCGTGTCTTCGGGGATCGAAGACGTAACCGGGGGTCCGGGCGGCGGCGAGGACCGTTCCTCCCGGCACGAAGTAGGTGGGCACCATCAGGGTGCCCTCGGGGCCGACCGCTTCGTACAGCGACTCGATCACGGCCCGGGGCCCCCCACGCACGTACCCGAGGCTGCCCAGCGACGAGTGGACGAAGATCACGTCGCCCCGCTCGATGCCGAGGTCTCGAAGCCCTTCGAGGAGGTCCCTCTTGGAGACGGATCGCCCCGTGAGCCAGAGATGAGCCTGTCGCAGCCGCGTGCCCCCCCTGGCGGCGAGCCTGCCGGTGCGGCGCCTTATCGATCCGAGCACACGAGCCCTGCCCTTCTGCCTGTTGCGAGCGAACCCGCAGTGGCCCTTCAACCGCCAAGACGCCAAGGTCGCCGGGAGCTCTTGAACCGCCAAGACGCCAAGGTCGCCAAGAGCTCTTGAACCGCCAAGACGCCAAGGTCGCCAAGTGGGTTCTGGACTGCAGAGAGGCGGAGGAAGCAGAGACGAGCGCTAAGTCTTGGGGGGAAGGTTACCCCCCGGTGCCCGCCCTCCATACCATTTGCCTCGTGGTTCTCTCGGCGCGCCCCTCGCCCCTGCGATTCCCCCCTGGCGTACTTGGCGCCTTGGCGGTCCCCAGTTCCCCCTCGCCTCCCCGGTTCCCCCTTGGCGTCCTTGGCGCCTTGGCGGTCCCCAGTTCCTTTTGTGTCTCTGCGGTTCCGGTGAACCTTGGCAGATTCACTGCTGCCGCTTCGTGCAAATTGACATAGCAGCCGTCCGGGGGGCCCGGCGCCGACGCACGGGCTCCATTTTCTCTCTTTCACTCGGGCAAGACCAGGCGCAGTCCCCGTTGATCGCGCCCCTCGCTGGATTGATCCCAAGGATCGAACCCGGCCGGCTCCTCGAAGTAGTAGCGGTACGTCGGCCGCAGGGGTTTCCAGAAGCTCGACCAGGCAACGTGGTCAAAGCCGCCTCCCCGCGTCACCCGCCCCCAACCCCACCCGTGGGGATCGGTCGGCGACGGGGGGCCCTGGGGGTCCGTGACGGGGTCGGGCGGGTAGTAGTCGAACCAGTCCTGTACCCACTCCCACACGTTGCCGCTCATGTCGTAGAGGCCCAGCTCGTTGGGCAGCTTCTGGCCGACGCGGCGGGTGCGTTTCCCCGAGTCGTCCCAGTTCCAGGCCACCTCGTACGGGTCGTCGGAGCCGGCGTACCGGAACCCCTGGGAGTCGGGCCCCCCTCTGGCGGCGTACTCCCACTCGGCTTCCGTGGGGAGACGGAAGTTCTTGCCCGTCTGCTGGTTCAGTTCCTGGAGAAAGACCTGGGTGTCGTCCCAGGAGACGCCTTCCACCGGGCACGTGGGGCAGGCGGGGTAGCACCGGTCCGGCTGGAAGGACGACGGGTTCGACCCCATCACCGCTTCCCACTGGGCCTGTGTGACCTCGTAGACACCCATGTAGAAGCCCCGGGTGAGGGTCACCGTGTGGACCGGCTGCTCGACGTCGCACGTGTCCGCCCACGACCACGTGGCACAGTCCCCGAAGGTGTCCCCCATCTCGAAGCTTCCCGGCTCGACCCACACGAGCTCCATCCCGGTGACGGGCTCGACGTAGTCGGCGTGGGAGAGCCCGGGGAGGGCCGAACGCTCCTGCGACAGCGCGCCCTCCCCTTCCGCATCGACCGACGCCACCCGGTAGTGGTAGGTCTGCCCCGGCGCCAGGCCGTCGTGGAGAAAGACGGGGGCCGCGGTCTCCCCGCCGAGGGCGTTGCCCGTGGTGACGCCGGGGTGGGTTCCCCAGTAGACGCGGTACGAGCCGGTGCCCGGGACACCGTTCCAGGTGAGCAGGACGTGGTTGCTTCCGGGGGTGGCGGTGAGGCCGGTAGGGGCGGCAAGCCCGTCCGGAGCGGGGGCCGAGCCGTTCGAGCCATCGGGGGACAAGGCCAGTCGCACCCCGACGTCGGTCCGGCCCAGGTCGGGCCAGCCGCCGGTGCGGCGTGTCGGGTGCACGTAGGAGATCCACCAGTCATACATGTACCCGCCGCCGCGAATGACCCGGGCCGGGTGGTATGAACAAGCGTTCGGGACCAGCACCTCGGGATCCGTGACCGGATAGGGGGGGTAGTAGTCGAAATAGTCCTGCACCCACTCGAAGACGTTGCCGCTCATGTCGTAGAGGCCCAGCTCGTTGGGGAGTTTCCGGCCCACCGGGGAGGGGCGGTACTCCATCACGCAGAACCAGAAGTCGACTTCGTAGTCCTCGCCGTCGCACCACCAGGCCACCTCGTCCGGGTCGTCCGAGCCTGCGAATTTGTACCCCTGGGAGAGCGGACCGCCCTTGGCCGCCCACTCCCACTCGGCATCGGTGGGGAGGCGGTAGGTCTTGCCCGTGGCCGCGTTGAGGAGTGCGACGAACTCTTGCGCGTCGTTCCAGGAGACGCGGTCCACCGGGCAATCGGGGCAGGCCGTGAAACCGTTGGCCGGCTGGAAGTAGGACGGGTTCGACCCCATCACCGCTTCCCACTGGGCCTGGGTGACCTCGTGCTTGGCCAGGTAGAAGCCCCGGGTGAGGGTGACCGGGTGGGAGGGCTGCTCGCGCGAACAGGGCCACCCATCGACGAACGTGCAGTAGGGATAGTAGGGAGCACCTCTCTCGGTGGTGTACGGCTCGCCCCGCTCGAAGGTTCCCGGCGGCACCCAGACGAATTCCATGCCGCTGAGCGGGTCGCTGTACTCGGTGCCCGTGGTGAAGGACCAGGTGTGGTCCGCACCCAGGGGATTGCCGGCGAGGTCGCGCACCCCGGCGGCGATCGTGGCGCTGTAGGCGGTTCCGGGCCAGAGGTCTCCCGCCGGGGTAAAAGTGGCAGTCGTGCCCGCGTAGTGCACCGTCCCGGCCACGGCCCCCGACGGGCCGCTGAGAGTGAAGGTGGCCGCGGTGATCGTCGACGGGTCCAGGGCCTCGGAGAAGGTCGCCGTGACAGAGATATCCACGGCCACACCCGTGGCACCCGGGGGCGGCACCCGGCTTACGACGGCCGGCGGCGTGGTGTCGGGTGGAGTGGTGTCGGGCGCGGCGGCGGTGGTGAAGGTCCAGGAGACGGGCGACGTCAGGGCGTTGCCGGCCAGGTCGCGGACCCCCGTGGTGACGGTCGCCGTGTAGGTTGTGGAGTGGGCCAGGCTCGCCGAGGGTGTGAACGTCGCTGTGACACCACTGTAGATGACCGAACCAGCTGCCTCACCGGAGGGCCCGCTGAGGGTGAAGGTCGCGGCGGTGATCGTCGACGGGTCCAGGGCCTCGGAGAAGGTCGCCGTGATGGTAGCCCCCACCGCCACGGCCGTGGCATCGGGGGCGGGCGTGCGGCTCACCACGACCGGCGGCGTGGTGTCCGTGGGACCCGGGTCGCCGCCCCCTCCCCCGCCGCCACAGCCTATGGAGAAACCGAGAAGGCAAAGGATCGCAAGAAGTAGCGTCTTCCGCGTCATGGCCCTTCCCCCGCGTGAGGTCGCACGGGACGGAGATGCACCCGATCCGCGAGGCGACCTCGGGCCTCGCGGCCGGCAGCACACGCTCCAGTTTACCAGGCTTTCGGGAAGAACGAAGAAGGCCCAGGAGCCCTTGAACCGCCAAGACGCCAAGGACGCCAAGGAAGGCTATTTGGGGGCGCCTCTCTTCGAATGCCCTGCTTCAAGACGGGGACGTTGAAGTTGATGAGGAGGCCCAGGTGGCGGTGAGCTTCAACGGCCGCCCCGATCACCTCCCGCGCCAACCCGCCAACCTCTCCCCCGCCTCTGCGGTTCCCCCCTGGCGACCTTGGTGCCTTGGCGGTTCCCTCCCCGACCCGTTCACGCCGTAGTTCGTCCCCGCTCCTTTGCCTTTATGATTTGGACGAGGCTCCGGAGGGCTCCGTTCACGGCGTCGTGGTCGGGAAAATACTCGGTCAAGTCGGGGTCGATGACGACCACGTTGGTTCCTTCGGCGTACCGCTCGGCGTACTTCCCTCGGATCCTGCCGGAGAAGTCATACTCTTCGAGGATGTCAGGGTCCGCTCGGTGCTTCTTCATATTGCTTCCTCTCTCGATTCGTTGCGAGTCGGGCGCTGATGAGCCGAATCCGCTCTCCCCGCTCCGTGTGGACCACGACAAGGAGCCGGCCGCGATGGGAACGACCGAGAAGGACGTAACGCTGTTCGTCTTCCGAGTGAAGCGGGTCCTCGATCGTGCTGGACAGCGGGTCGCTAAATGCCGTGCTCGCCTCGTCGAAGGAGACCGCGTGCACCCTCTTGTTTCGTTGAGCTTTTCTTGGATCCCACTCGAAGAGCATGGCCATGTCTCGTCCAGACTCTTGCCATCATGGATCTACGATAGAGGTTCGAAGAACTCTTGGGGCACTGTGAATTTCCCCTTGGCCAGACCGATGGGGCGGGGTTCCCGGAGGTGACTCGGGATGGGCCGAATCTCGGCTACGGGGCGTGCCTGATCGCAAAGCACAACCGACTCACCCTTGGCCACCAGCGCCAGGACCTTCGGCAAGGACTTCACGGTTTCGGAAATTTCCAGGCGCAAGGGTCTCTCCCTGTTGCACAGCGGTGACCGCGAGACCACACACCAGCAGGCTATCGTCTTCCGACATCTGGGGCAAGCGGGCTACCGCAGAGACAGGAAGAGGGACGGAACCGCCAAGGTGCGGGGGACGCCGGGAGCTTCTGAACCGCCAAGGCGCCAAGGACGCCAAGGAAGGCTATCTGGCTTCAGTACGGGGACGTTGAAGTTGATGAGGAGGCCCCAGTGGCGATGAACCTAAACGGCACCCCCCCCCCGCAATCGAGAGGCGCAATTGATCTCAGGACGGGCCCGGTATCACTGACGGCCTCACTCATCCAGAAGGCCCCATGCCAGATCCTTTTTCAAAGCA
>JAWSUI010000081.1:0-14381 GCA_033551855.1 Deferrisomatales bacterium | reverse complement strand
CGGCGCCCGAGACCCTCGCCGCAGCGCGCATCGCGGTCCACCGGGTGGAGAGGGGCGGCCAGGCGACCTACCACGGGCCCGGCCAGGCGGTGGGCTACCCGATCCTCCGGCTCGAGGACCACGGCATCGGCATCCGGGCCTACGTCGACCGTCTGGAGGAGGTCATGATCCGAACGGCGGCCCGCTTCGGGGTGGCCGCGGAGCGCCGGCCGGGCCGCCCGGGCATCTACACCGGGTGCGACAAGCTCGGCGCCGTCGGCGTCGCCGTCTCCCGGGGGGTCTCCTACCACGGCTTCGCCTTCAACGTGTGCCCCGAGCTCTCCCACTTCGACCTGATCGTCCCCTGCGGCCAAACCGACACCCCCGCCACGTCCCTCCGCGCCCTCCTCGGGCCCGGGCCTGCACCGGACGCCGTCTTCCAGGCACTGGAGGAATTCTCGGAGATCGCCGAGGCTCGACTGGCCGTGGGTCGGACGCCGCAACAGGACGTGCTGCGGGCCCAGACGGAGATCACGCGGATGGACGAGCAGATCGCCGGGCTCCGGGGGCGCCGGACCGCGGCCGGTGCCGAAATGAACGCTCTCCTCCAGCGTCCCGCTCTCGAGGTGCTGGAGCCCGTGTACCCGGCGGAGGTCCGGGCGCTGGCGCTCGCGACGCCGACCCGCTCCGCGTTCACCGTATCGGCGCTCGAAGATGGCATGGGAGAAGGCTTTCCATCGCTCGAGGAGCTCCAGGGGCGGGCCGTGCGCGAGCGCCCGAGCCTCCTTCGCCATATCCACCGGATCGCGGCGGCGCGCCAGGCCGTCGAGCTCGCCGACCGGGAACGCTATCCCGGCCTGGAAGTGGGGCTGGGATACGGATCCCGCCGGGGGCGTGATGACCTGGTGACCGCCTCCATCTCCGTGCCTGTGCCGATCTTCGCGGGCCGCAAGCAGCGGCAGGCGGTGGTCGAGGCCGCGCACGAGCTCGCCGCTGAGGAGCTCCGGCACCACCAGATGGTGAACGAGATCACCGCCGAGGTGGCCGCCCGCTACGCGACGCTCGTGAGAACACGTGAGCAGGTCCTTCTCCTGAGCGACGGCGTGATTCCCGAGGCCGAGGCAGCGATGGAGAGCGCCGCCGTCGCCTACCAGGCGGGACACGTCGACTTCGCGACCCTGCTGAACGCGCAGGCGACCCTTTTCCGCAACGAGATCGAGCTCGCCCGTCAGCTCGGGGATTTCGGTCGGGCCCTGGCTGAGCTGGAGCGGGCCGCCGGCATCGAACTGAACCTGGAGGAAGACCGATGAAGATCGACGGAAAACGGCAGCGCATGATCCTGGGCGGGGTGGCGGTCCTGGTGGCGGCGGTCGCGATCGGGATGCTCGTGTTCGACCGTGATCACGCCGGCATGGAGGGCATGGGTGCGGGCGCGCCCGGCGAAGCCGGACAGGGCGACGGAATGGACATGGGGGGGATGCAGATGGACGATGCCGCGGTGCGGATCGACCCGCAGATGGCGCGCTCGCTCGGCGTGACGGTGGCCACGGCCGAGCTCGGCTCCCTGCAGCGGGAGCTGCGCACCACCGGAAACGTGACGTACGACGAGACGCGCCTGTCGACCGTGACCCCGAAGTTCGGCGGGTTCGTCGAGCGCCTCCACGTGGACTTCACGGGCCAGGTCGTCCGCCGGGGTCAGCCGGTGCTGGAGATCTATTCTCCGGAGCTCGTCTCGGCACAGGAGGAGCTGCTTTCCGCCGTGCGGCTCGAGCAGCGTCTCGCGGCCAGCCGCGCGCCCGGGGTGGCCGAGCGCTCGGGGGGGCTGGTGGAGTCCGCCCGCCGCCGGTTCCTGCTCTGGGACATCTCGCCGGAGCAGGTCGAGGAGATCGAAAGGAGCGGCGAGATCCGCCGCACGCTCACGCTGCACGCGCTCTCGGGCGGCTTCGTGGTGGAGAAGGCGGTGCAGGCGGGGCAGAGCGTGCAGCCGGGAGAGATCCTGTACCGGCTCGCGGATCTCTCTTCCGTCTGGGTGGAGGCGGATGTCTACGAGCAGGACCTGCGATTCATCGCGCTGAACGAGTCCGTGGAGGTGGAGGTGGCCGCGTATCCGGGAGAACGATTCACGGGCCGGATCAGCTACGTCCATCCGGACGTGCGCCGGGAGACCCGCACCGGACGCGTGCGGATCCAGCTCCCGAACCCCGATGGGCGGGTGAAGCCGGGAATGTTCGTGACCGTGCATATCGATGCGCCCCTGGTGGAGCGCGCGGTCCTGGTGCCACGGGACGCGGTGATGCGCACGGGCACGCGGGACATCGTCTTCGTGCCGCAGGCGCCGGGCCACTACGAGATCCGCGAAGTCCGGACCGGGATGGATGCCGGCGGGCGCACGCAGATCCTCTCCGGCCTCCTGGTCGGCGAACAGGTGGTCGCTCGCGCCAACTTCATTCTGGATGCCGAGAGCCGCCTGATGGAGACGATGGCGGGCCAGCCCGGGATGCCCGGGATGGACATGAACATGGAAATGGACGGCGCCGGCGGAGCGCGCATGAACGACTCCGGCGGAATGGAGATGGGCGCAGCCACTCCGAACTCGAAGGAAGACGCCATCGCCCATCCCGACCACGACCGATAGGGAGGCTTCCATGCTGACGAATATCATCGAAGCTTCCATCAGGAACCGTTTCCTCGTGCTTCTCGCCGGAGGATTCGTGGTCGCCGCGGGCGTCTGGGCCATTCTGACGACGCCCGTCGATGCGATCCCCGACCTCTCGGACGTGCAGGTGATCATCCAGACGGAGTGGGCGGAGCAGGCGCCGCAGATCATCGAGGACCAGGTCACCTATCCCCTCACCACCACAATGCTCGCGGTGCCGGGGGCGACGACGGTGCGCGGGATCTCGACATTCGGGATCTCCTACGTCTACGTCCTCTTTGCGGAAGGGACGGACCTGTACTGGGCGCGCTCGCGCGTCCTGGAGTACCTGTCGCAGGTGCGGGAGCAGCTGCCCGCCGGCGTCACGCCTCGGCTCGGGCCCGACGCCACCGGAGTGGGCTGGGTCTACCAGTACACGCTGGAATCCGATCGCCACGACCTGGCGGAGCTGCGCTCGCTGCAGGACTTCTTCGTCCGATACCGGCTCCAGAGCGTGCCGGGCGTGTCGGAGATCGCCACCGTTGGCGGCTTCGTGATGCAGTACCAGGTCGACGTGGATCCGCAGCGGCTGCAGGCGCACGGGGTTGCGATTCAGCGAGTGTCGGAGGCGCTGCGTCGTGCGAATGCCGACGTGGGAGCCCGCACGCTCGAGATGAGTGGACGGGAGTACATGGTCCGGGGCCTCGGCTACCTGCGCTCGGTGGAGGATATCGAGGATGTCGTGCTCTTCGCCGGCCCGGAGGGGACGACCGTGCGGGTGCGGGACGTCGGGCGGGTGCAGCTCGGCCCCGCGACGCGCCGCGGCGTCGCCGACAAGGACGGTCGGGGCGACGTCGTCACGGGAATCGTCGTGATGCGCCATGGCGAGAACGCGCTCAAGGTGATTGACGACGTGAAGACGCGGATCGCCGAGATCGAGCGCGGGCTCCCGGAGGGCGTGCGCATCGTCGATGCCTACGATCGTGCTCCCCTCATCCGGGCGGCCATCCGAAACCTGGGGCTGACCATCGTGCAGGTGCTCCTGCTGACGGCGCTGATCGCATCGATCTTCCTCCTCCACCTGCGCAGCTCCCTGGTCGTGATCGCGACGCTTCCGGTGGCGGTACTCGGCGCATTCGTGGTCATGCGTTTGCTCGGCGTCCAGGCGAACATCATGTCGCTGGCGGGAATCGCGATCGCGATCGGCGCCATGGTGGACGCGGGCATCGTGCTGATCGACAACCTCCACAAGCACCTCGAGCGCGAGGAAGATGAGCCGTCCCCTGCGCGGCGGTGGGAGATCGTCACCGAATCCTCCCGGGAGGTGGGCCCGGCGATCTTCTTCTCGCTGCTCGTCGTGACGGTGAGCTTTCTCCCGATCTTCGCCCTCGAGGCACAGGAGGGCCGCCTCTTCACGCCTCTCGCGTGGACGAAGACGCTGGCGATGGCGTCCGCGGCGATCCTCTCCGTGACGCTCATCCCGGTGACCCTCGGCTACTTCATCCGGGGTCGCGTGAGATCGGAGAGGGACAACCCCGTGAGCCGCGCGCTGACCGGCGCCTACCGCCCCGTGCTGCGGGCGGCCCTGAAGCACAGGGGACTGGTGCTCGCGGGCGCGGCGGTCCTGCTGGCGCTGACCGCGATCCCCTTCACGCGGCTGGGCACGGAGTTCATGCCCCCGGTGGAGGAGGGCACGATCCTCTTCATGCCGATGACGCTTCCCGGCGTCTCGATCCAGCAGGCGCAGGAGATCATGCGTCGCCAGAACGCGATCCTGGCGGATTTCCCCGAAGTCGTGAGCGTGATCGGGAAGGCGGGGCGGGCGAACACCGCGACCGATCCCGCCCCTCTCGACATGTACGAGACGGTGGTGAACCTCAGGCCCGAATCGGAGTGGCGCCCCGGCGTGACGTACGATGAGCTCGTGGCGGAGATGGATCGGCGCGTCCGCATGCCCGGTGTCATGAACATCTGGACCATGCCGATCCGCAACCGGCTCGAGATGCTGGCGACAGGGATGCGGACGCCCGTGGGCGTAAAGGTCTTCGGCCCCGACCTCGAGGAGATCCAGCGCATCGGAATCGAGGTGGAGGGGCACCTCAGGAAGGTGCCCGGCACCCGGAGCGCGATCGCGGAGCGGGGTGCGAGCGGCTTCTACATGGACGTCGAGGTGGATCGGCAGGCGGCGGGGCGCTACGGGCTCAACGTCATGGACGTGCAGGAGGCGTTCATCGCAGCGGTGGGCGGAGTGACGGTCACGCAGACGGTCGAGGGGCTCGAGCGCTACTCGGTGAGGGTGGGATACCCGCGCGAGCTCCGCGAGAGCGCGCAGGCGCTGCACCAGGTGCTCATCCCCACGAGGGGGGGTGCCGAGGTGCCGCTCGGCCAGCTCGCGCATATCCGCACCGCCCAGGGTCCGATGATGGTCAAGACGGAGGACGCCTTTCCGGTGAGCGCCGTCTTCGTCGACGTGGAGGGAAGAGATCTCGGCGGGTACGTGACCGAGGCCCGGCAGATGCTCGACGAGCACCTCACCCTGCCGGCGGGTTACACGCTCCAGTGGTCCGGCCAGTTCGAGGCGATGGAGCGCGTGCGCGAGCGGATGCTGCTCATCGTTCCCGTCACGCTGATGCTGGTCTTTGTTCTTCTTTTCCTCCACTTCCGGAACGTGACCCAGACCCTGATGGTCATGACCACGCTCCCCTTCGCACTCGTCGGCGGCGTCTGGCTCCTCTGGCTGCTGGGATACAACACCAGCGTCGCCGTCTGGGTCGGCTTCATCGCCCTCGCGGGTCTGGCCGCGGAAATGGGCGTGGTCATGCTGATCTACCTCGATCAGGCTTTCCGGAAGCACGTGCGCGAGCGGGGGAACGATGCGGAGCCGGGCGACGTGATCGCGGCGGCGCTCGAGGGGGCGACGAGCCGGGTGAGGCCGGTCCTCATGACGGTCGTCTCGGATATCGGGGCGCTCCTTCCCCTCCTCTGGGCGGCGGGCGTGGGGGCCGCGACGATGCGGCGGATCGCGGCCCCGATGATCGGGGGGCTGCTCACGGCGATGATCCTCACCCTCGTGGTCATCCCGATCATCTACACCCTCTGGCGGGAGTGGCAGCTCCGCCGGGGGCACTTTGCGGAAGCAGGATGAAGATCACTTGAAACCAGCGATGAATGGAGGAATCATGAAGCGGACGGCGTTTTTTCGAGGATCACGACGGGAGTCATGGGAGTCATGGGAGTCGCGCTCGCCCTCGCCGCGTGCGGCGGGAACGAAGAGGGGCGGTCGATGGATGGCATGGAGATGGATGCCCCCATGACGATGGAGCAGGGCGCCCCCGGGATGGACATGTCGGACATGATGCAGCGGCATGCGGAGGAGGCGGACCGGATGGCTGCCGAAATGCGCCGGCACGTGCAGGAGATGCGGGGAATGCCAGCGGACCGGCAGCATGAGCGGATGGCCGACCATGTGCCGTAGGTCGCGCGGATGCTCGGGCTCGTTAATCGGCAGGTGGGCGAGATGGACATGGGAATGGGCATGAGCGACGAAGAGATGGGGGGGATGATGGGGATGAGCGGCGAGGACTACAGGGCGATGATGGAGGAGATGGAGGCGCTCCGGCGGGAGATGGAGTCGCTCCAGACGGCGTCCCGGTCCGAGGTCCGGGAGCGGATGCCCGCACACCTCGATCAGCTCGAGCAGATGGCGGACATGATGGAGCGGACCGCGGCGCACATGAGAGGCGGGTGATGCGGGTGATGCGGGTGAGGAGTGTGAGGCGGGTGAGGCGGGGATAAGGGCGCTGCCCCTCGGGCCGACGGGATCGGGATCGGGATCCGGATCGGGAACGGGATCGGGATCGGCGATCATCTTGCGCGGACGCCGGCGCCACTCCCATCATGTGAGGGTCGGCCCCCTCGACCTCCACGCAGGACGGTTCCATGCGCATCCGCCCGACTTCACGCAGGCACATGCACAGCGTGGTCGCCCCGAGCCCCCTCCTTCGCATCCTCGTGGCACTGGTCGTCGCCGGGCAGCTGGCGGCATGCGCTGCCGCCGCGCCGGGACTTTTCCTCGACACGGACTTCGAGGGTTCAGGACTGGGGAGCTGGAGCGCGGGGGCTTCCGGCACGATCGACATGGAACTGCATGTCGACCCCGAGTCAGACTTCTCCCGCTGGTACTCCTTCCGCCTGCGCAATGCCGGCGATCAGCCGCTAACCTTCCGCTTCATGAACGCGGCCGGAGTCAGCGCGTCCGGAGCGTGGGCGTACAACCAGCCGTTGGTGAGCTCGGACGGGGGAATCACCTGGACGCGCATCTCCGACACCGCGTACGAGAACGGGGTGTTGGTGTCCCCGGCTGATAGGAAGTTGCTTTCGGCCGGTCCGGCCGGGAGCGGGCCCGCAGGGGCTTGCGGGGCTGTGGGTGTCCCCGGTGCCCACCCTGTGTGGCCTCGTTAGCACGGGGCGGCGGGGCGGGTCAAGCGGATTTGTGGAATCGGGGAGGACGAAGCAGGGCGAAACGGGTGGTGCACCCGTCTCCACCCCGGCGGGAGGGCATAGGCTGCCGATGCGCCGCGTCGTGACCGACGGGTCAGTGGAGGGTGTAGGTGGGTTCTTCGTAACCCGGCCAGCCGTCGTCGACCGGCTCGCAGCAGAGCTCCGGCGGCGCTTCGGCCGCGTCAAACAGCGTGGTCCCGCGTTGATCCCCGCGACGCGGTTCGGGATCGAAAGACAAACCACGGCGAGGACGGCAAGCAACAGGAGTTGGCGCAAGGGCGACCTCCGAGAGCGGGGCGAGAAGATGCGGTGGTTGTAGCCGAGCCCCGCGGCGGGGGCAAGCGAGGGAGTTGGAGGACTGACCAACGCCCGGCAGCCGCCGTCCTCAGCCCAGGGGCGGATAGTCGGTGTAGCCCGCTGCGCCGCCGCCGTAGAACGTGCTCGGGTCGGGGGCATTGAAGGGGCCGCCGCGGCGCAGGCGCTCGGGCAAATCAGGATTGGCAAGAAACAGCGCCCCAAACGACACCAGGTCGGCCCTCCCTTCGGCCAAAACCGCGTCGGCCCGTTGCCGGGTGTAGCCACCGTTGGCCATATAGACCCCGCCGAACGCTTGTTTCAGACCGCGGTAGTCGAACGGTTGGGGCGCGACCCCCTCTGGACCGATCGACGCCTCGACCACATGCAGGTACGCCAGACCAAAGGCTCTCAGGGCCCCGGCGGCGTACCGGAACGTGACCTCCGGGTTTGCGTCGCACATGCTGTTGAAGGTGTTCAGCGGCGACAGCCGCACCCCCACGCGGCCCGGCTCCCAGGCGCCGCACACCGCCTCGACCACTTCCACCAGCAGGCGGGTTCGGTTTTCCACGTTGCCGCCGTAACTGTCGGTGCGGCGGTTGGTGCCGTCGCGCAGAAACTGGTCGAGCAGATAGCCGTTGGCCCCGTGCACCTCCACTCCGTCGAACCCGGCCCGTCGGGCATTCGCGGCCCCCAGCCGGAACTGCTCCACGATCCCGGGGAGTTCGTCGGTCTCCAGTGCCCGGGGAGTCACGAACGGCTGCGGACCCTGGTAGGTCATCACCTCCCCCGCGGGGGCGACGGCGGACGGGGCCACCGGCAGCCCGCCGCCGGGTTGCAGGGACGGGTGAGAGATGCGGCCCACATGCCACAGTTGCAGGAAGATGTGCCCTCCCGCGCCGTGGACCGCGTCGGTCACGTGTCGCCAACCCTCTACTTGGGCCGTCGAGTGGATCCCGGGGGTGTCCGGGTACCCAACCCCCTGGGGCGAGACCTGGGTTGCCTCGGTGACGATCAAGCCGGCGGTAGCCCGCTGCGTGTAATACTCGGCGTTCAAGGGTTGCGGCACATTGCCCGCGCCGGCGCGGTTGCGGGTCATGGGGGCCATCACCACCCGGTTCGGCAGGGTGAGGGGGCCGCAGACGCAGGGTTCGAACAGGCGGCTGTCAGTTGGCATGAGACTCTCCTCGGGTTAGGGGGTTGCTATCGGGCTGAGCGAATGGCTGCGCTTGGGGTTTGGGAGTAGCACGGGGCATGGGGTTGGTCAAGCCCATCTTCTACAGTGGTAAATGCAAAGTGCCCTAATATCGGGATGTTAGGATGACGCACCTCGGCGTTGGCACTACAGAAGCCCCTTCACGGCGTGACGGATCGTCACGCCGTCTTGGGCGCGCCGACCTGTCGAACGGTCGGAGGAATGGCTACGCCCACAGACTGGAAAACCGCCCCGCACGTCCCACGGACCTCGCTTCGCAGCACGAAGCGCTTGGCCTCCTGCTCCACGATGGTCTCCTCCAGGGCGTCGAGGTCCCGGATCACGTCCGCCCACTCCAGATCGTGCCCCTTGGCCTCCAGCCGGTCCTGGAGCTCCTTGCGAAGCACCAGCGCCAGGAAGCTGCAGAAGACGTGGCCCCGGATGGTCTCGTCGCGCTTGTGGAAGATCGGCCGTGTCTCCAGAAGCGTCTTCGCGCTGCGGAAAATGTCCTCCACCATCCACAGCTGCTTGTACTTGAGCGCCACCTCCCGCGTGGGCAGGTCGGTGTTGGTCAGGAGCACCCACTTGCCGTCGTAGCGGGACTCCTCGCGGATCTTGTCCTCGTCGATCTCGAACCTCGCCCCCTGGCTCTTGAGGTACTTGCGGTAGCCCTTGTTGCCCACCAGCGCCTTGTCGCCCTTCTTGAGCTGCGCGCCAAGGCCCGCCAGGATGGCCTGCCGGTCTGCGGCGTCCTTCTTCGCCTGGTCTTCGTGGAGGCACACTACGTAGCGCCGATCCCAGACCATGACCTGCTTGACCTTCAAGGGCGAGGGGTCCTTCGTCGAGGTCCCCTTGGGGTGGATTTGCTCGTAGCGCCCGGCGCGAGACAGCACCTCGTCTCGCACCTCCGCGACGCTTCGCATCCGCGCTCCCAGGATGTAGAGCCACCCTCGTCGGTTGAGCTCCCCCAGGGTCTTGGCGCTGATCATCCCCCGGTCGGCCACCACGCAGATGCGTCCGATGGCAAAGCGCTTCTGGAGCCGCTCCACGATGGGCACCAGGGTCTTCACATCGGTGGTGTTGCCGGGCCAGAGCTCGCAGGCGATCGGACGGCCCTCGCCATCCACAACCGCGCCCACCACCATCTGCTTGAGGTCGGGCCGGGAGTCCTTGCTGTTGCCGTACTCCCCGAGGGTGAGCCCTCCTTCTCCCTCGAAGTAGATCGATGTCGTGTCGAAGAAGACCAAGTCCAGCGTGGTCAGAAGGTCACGGCGGCGGGCGAACAAGCCCTCCTCCACCAGGTCCTTCGTACACCGAGGGGCAAACGGGGTGCGGCCCGCCTGCTCGCCCTCCGGAAGCTCGGCTCCCAGCCAACTCATCGCGCGATAGAGCTGGTGGAGCTCCAGGTCCTGCGTGCCTGTAAGCGCGTAGCTCGCCCGCCATTTGCTCGCCGCCCGGTCCGAGCCCGGGCTCATCAGCCGATGGACTACGGTGAGAAACAGCGCCCGTTCCACCGAAAACCCAAACCCCCGGTCCCGAAGCAGCCGCGCCATCTCGGCCTTGCATCCGGTTTCCTCCCACAAGCGCTCGAAGACGAGCCCCGGGCCCACGCGCGCCGAGGCCACCTTCGTCAGCTCCCCCTTCTCGTGCGCCGACAGGACAAGGACCGACTCGGCAAACCGGGCGCCGGACCGAAGCAGCCCGTCGAGCTGCCCGGAGGACTCCAGCGCGTCGAGGCGACCCAGTGTTGCCACCACCGTCTGTTTGACCTTTCCCTCCTCTCGCCGGTTCTCGACGATTTGGAGGTAGGTGTGGCCCTTGGTTGTCTTCCTGCGGAAAAACATGGCGCCCCTCCGTCTTCGGACACCACGCTTCTACCGCAGAATCAGATTGACCGCCACAACAAAATGAGATCCTGTTGGCACTACACACGCCAACTTTTCCGCGAATCACAATCAGACAAGGGCCCCAGTTCGCCATCGAGGCTCAGCTTGTGACGCTTGTACTGTAGAAGACGGGCCAGACCTTCTGGATGAGCTGCCGCCAGGTCTTGGACGGCACCCGCGTTGGCTGGCGCTCAGCGACGTCGAGCACCGTGCCCTCCTGGCCCTCCTCGATCTCGGAGCCCGGCTTCGTCAGGCCCAGCTTCTTGCGTTCACCTCGCGCCCGGTTGGAGTACCAGCCGTAGTAGCGCACCATCTGGAAGCCCTTGGGCGGGATGTGCTGGGTGACGGCGGCGATGAACGCCCGGGCGTCATAGACCTCGAAATTTCATCTCGGAGCGGTAGATCACCGTTTCGGTCTCCGGCACGTAGGTCATCTTCTCCACGCTGAAGGGGTTTCGCATCACGTACTGGGCCAGGTTCTCCTGAGCCCGCCGGTCGTGGCGCGAGATGGGCTCGCCCCGGTAGGCGCTGAAGCCGCTGTGCTTCCAGCCGCGCAGGCTGCGGATCTGCCGATCGTCGATCTTGCCCTCTTGGCGTAGGAGCTTCAGCACCCGCGCCCGGAACAGGTCTTCCAGCGGTTGGGTGGAGGCCCGGGGCGCTACGTGGAAGACGCCGTTCCTGCGAAACAGCCCGTCGGCGGCTACCAGGTGGAGGTGGGGATGAAAGCGCGCGTAGTCGCCGAAGGTGTGGATCACGGCGATCACGCCGACGGACCCGTCGGGAAGGGCCAGGAGCGTTCGCAGGTAGCTTTCGAGGCTCTCCACCGCACACCGGCACAGGGCGCCCAGGCGCTTTCGGTGGTGCCGGAAGTACACCCGGAGCATCCGCGGCAGGGTGAACACCATCTGGCAGTGGGGCACGGGGTAGAGCACCTCGCCGACCGCGAACTCCCCGAACTGGAGCACCTTCTTCTCGTGGCAGCTCGGGCAGAACCAGCGCCCCTTGCAGCTGAAGGCCAGGAGCATCTCCTTGCCGCATCCCGGGGAGGTGCAGCGGATGCGGGCGAAGCCGCTCTTGAGGTCGCCGCACTCCAGGTAGTCCTCCACCACCTCGTCCACCACCGGCCGGAAGAAGCCGTGCGTCTCCTGGAAGGTCGCGGGGTAGTTGCCGCGGAAGGCGTCATAGTGGGCGTCGAGACAGCGCCACAGGGGAGATGCCGTGGGGTCGCGCGGGTGGTAGACGGAGCGTTCGGCGACGGCGGCAATGGCCACAGGGCTCCTCCCTCTCGGACCCGCTGGCGCGGGGTGGGACGGAAGAGCCGTAAGTTTGGCGTATGTCGCCTGAGCGTCAAGGGTGCAGCGGGAACCAACTGCAGCGGCGGGAACCGAAACCATTCAGGGACCACATCGCCCCTCCCGGGCGCATGAGGGCAGCCGTTGTAGTCGCGCGCCGTCAGGTGCGTGTACCGGCCCCACGGCTCCCCGGACACAAGGTTGTGGGGTCACGTGGCCGCCTGATCGAGGGGCGATGGCCGGGCAGCGCGCCGAGTGAAAAACTGAGTGAATCCGACGAGAGGTTGTCGGACTTCTCCTCTTCTTGCGTCCCCGATTCACTCAAATTCTCACGCAGCAAGCTCTTGATATCGCTCGAACTATTTGCAGATGCAGGAAATTCTCGATCTGTGCCCTTCGTCTCTCACGTCGGCGAAACGGGTTCAAATCCCGTAGGGACCGCCACTTCAAGAAAGCCCGCAAAGCCCATAGGCACGCGTGTTTTCTCTTTCCTGGGCCCCACGCTGGGGGCTCAAGGAGTCCCTCCTTCCCGGCTGTCTCCCCAGGGGCGGTTGCGCTACCATGGGCAGCATGAGCGCCCCACCCCCCCCGAGCGGCGGACCGGGCCGCAAACCGGAGTGGCTCAAGGTGCGCGTCCCTGGAGGGGAGCGCTACCGCGCGGTCCGCGAGACGCTGCGCGAGGGCGGGCTGCACACCGTGTGCGAGGAGGCCCGGTGCCCCAACGCCGCCGAGTGCTGGGAATCGGGAACGGCCACGTTCCTGCTCCTGGGGGAGACGTGCACCCGGGGGTGCGGCTTCTGCGCCGTGCACCGGGGCGACCCGGGCGGCGCCTTGGATCCGGGGGAGCCCTCCCAGGTGGCGACCGCCGCCCGGCGGATGGGCCTCTCGTACGCGGTGTTGACCTCCGTCACCCGGGACGATCTCCCCGACGGCGGCGCCTCGGTCTTCGCCGCTGCCGTGGCGCGCCTGAAGGCCCTCGTCCCCCCTCCCCTGGTAGAGGTCCTCGTCCCCGACTACTCGAACGGCCCCCTGGCGGCGGTGCTGACCGCCGGCCCCGACGTGCTGGCCCACAACGTCGAGGTGGTCGAGCGCCTCACCCCGGACCTCCGGCACGGGCGCTTCGCCTACCGCAGGTCCCTGGCCGTCCTGCAGGAGGCGCGGACCCTGAGCCGCGCGGTGCTCACCAAGTCGTCGCTCCTGCTCGGGCTCGGGGAAACCCGCGACGAAGTGCTGCGGACCATGGAGGACCTCCGGACGGCCGGCGTGGAGATCCTGGTCCTGGGCCAGTACCTCCAGCCCACCCGTTCCCACGCCGCGGTGCGCGCGTTCGTTCCCCCCGAAGCCTTCGAGGCGCTGGCCGAGGAAGGACGCCGGATGGGTTTCGGGTACGTAGCCGCCGCTCCCCTGGCCCGCACCTCCTACCGGGCCGCGGAGGCCTACGTCCAGCGCCTCCGCAAAGGGGGAGAACCGATCCCCGCCGGCGCCGGGGCGTGAGGCCGTGCCCCCCGTCCGGGTCCTGAGGCTCCCGGGCCTCACCCCCTACCGCGCTGCCCACGCGCTCCAACTCGATCTGCTCCGCCGCCGCCGCGAGGGCGGGGAGCCCGACACCCTCGTCCTCCTGGAGCACGAGCCGGTGATCACCCTGGGGCGCAACGCCGACCCCTCCGGGGTCCTGGCGGCGCCCGAGACCCTCGCCGCAGCGCGCATCGCGGTCCACCGGGTGGAGAGGGGGGGCCAGGCCACCTACCACGGGCCGGGTCAGGCGGTGGGATACCCGATCCTGAACCTGCCGGACCGCGGTTTGGGCGCTCGGGTCTATGTCCACCGCCTGGAAGAGGTGATGATCCGGACCGCCGCCGAGCTCGGCGTGACGGCCGCCCGGCAGACGGGGCGCCCCGGCATCTACACCCGCGGCGGCAAGCTCGGCGCCGTCGGCGTGGCCATCTCCCGAGGGGTCTCGTACCACGGCTTCGCCTTCAACGCGTCCCCGGACCTCTCCCACTTCCGCCTGATCGTGCCCTGCGGCCAGCCGGACGTCTCCGCCACTTCTCTGGAGGCCCACCTGGGCCGGGCGCCGCCCCTGGGGGACGTCTTCCGGGTGCTGGAGGAGTGCTTCCGCCGCGCCTTCCCTGAGCCGGGGGCGCCGGGCGAGGGGCGTGCGGAGGTCCGCCGCGCGCGTTCCTGAGCGGAGAAGGCCTGGCGCGGGGATCGTCGGGGCGGGCAGGTCGGGCAGCGCGTCGGCGCCGCCCGCGCCCAGGGATGCCCCTTACCCCCGCAGGAGGAGCAGCAAGGCGAAGAAGATGACGCAGGCGGTCACCACCTTGCGCAGCCACTCGTGGCCGCGGAGGATGGCCAGCCGGACCCCGATGAACCCCCCCACCGTGTTGCCCGCCCCCAGGGAGAACCCTAGGACCCAGTCGACCTTGCCGTGGGAGGCGAAGACGGCCAGGGAGAGGGCGGTGAGGACCAGGACGCTGAGCACCTTCACCGCGTTGCCGCGCACCAGGTCCAGGCCGGCCAGGGTCGTGGCCGCCAGGATGAAGAAGCCGACCCCGGCCTGGACGAAGCCCCCGTAGACCCCCACCACGAAGAAGCCCGCC
>JAWSUI010000080.1:0-14659 GCA_033551855.1 Deferrisomatales bacterium | reverse complement strand
TGGGATGTCAGGGGGTTCGCCTCGATTCAGGAACGAATTTTTCAGGAACTTCCGGTTAGACGTTGGTCCTGGCATGGAAACCCTCCTCAACGTTGGCTTGCTCGGCTCCCACCGGCGGTGATGAAGGATTCAACCCCCGGCCAGACCTCACCCTGAAACGCCGCCGAGTACTTCCCCAAGTCGTGCCAGAGCCCCGCGAGGTACCCCCATCCCGAACACCCGAACGCCCCCGCGAATTGGGCCGCCCGCTCGGCCGTCCCCACCAAGTGGTCGGCCAGCGGGTGAACCCGGCCGTCCTCGGCGACGTGGGCCAGGGCCGGCGGGGGAAGAGTCTGGGGCTTCCCGTTGGGAGACATGGCGTCCGTCCTCTGGCGAAGGAGCGGCATGGCGCCATCGTAGCATCGATGAATGACAGATCGTGTCAGTCGTTCGAAGTCCTTCTCGATCGGCCGCCGCTCGGACTCCGATGTACCTTATCGGATCGGCGTGTGGGCCACCTCACCCAAAGGGGTGAATGGGACGGGCCCGCTGCCGTTCTTCGGAGCGGTGGGCCTCCTCACTCCCCCACCCGCAGGTGCTCGGTGACGGATCGGGGGAGCTGGGAGACGAGGTGGCCGGCGCGGGCGAGACCGAGGCCCAGGGGGCTTCCTTGCCAGCGCAGGAGGAGCGGGCCGTCCTCCCCTTCCCAGGGCAGGCTCTGGCCGGAGAGGAGCGCCCTGAGGGCCGGGCGTTCGAGATCGCACACCCTACGGGTGGCGAGACGGCCGAAGAGCTGCAGCCCCCGGGTGGCCGGCTTGTAGGAGCCGCCGCCCGTGGTCTTGAGGAGCCGCAGCCCCGCTCCCACCCACCGGTAGGCGTCGCAGGCGCCGGCAGCCTCGCGGTGCACCGCAAAGACGTGCTCCCCCCGCCGCAGGAGGCGGTGGCCCGCGAACGCCGCGGGCGGGATGCCGAAGGTCCCCTCCAGGACCGCCAGGGCGCGGCGCTCCTCTTCAGGGCTTAGCCAGTCGGACGACAAAGAATCCCTCCGAGTCGAAGCGGTGGGGGTAGAGGCGCCGGGCCAGCGCCAGCTCCGGGGGGAAGCGCCGGCCCTCCCAGGCGGCGAGGCCCGGCTCCCCGGGAACATCCACGGGGAAGGGCTCCACCCGGGCCCCGGTCTCCTCGAGGAAGGGGCCGACCACCCCCTCGTTCTCCTCCGGGGCGTAGGTGCAGGTGGAGTAGACGAGCGTGCCGCCGGGCTCGAGGACGTCGTACCCCCGGCGGAGCAGCGCCCCCTGCTGCCGCGCCAGGTACTCGCGGAACCCCGCCTTGACGCGCCGGGGCCGGGTCTCCCCCCCGCGCCACGTGCCCTCCCCCGTGCACGGGGCGTCCACGAGGACACGGTGAAAGCGGTGGCGTTGGGGAAAATTCTGTCCCGAGTAGGCGGTCACGACGGCCGACGTGACGCCGAGCCGCTCCAGGTTGGCCAGCAGGGACTTGGCCCGCTGGGCGCTCGGCTCGTTGGCCACCACGCACCCCCGGTCCTCCATGACCTGGGCCAGGAAGGTGGTCTTGGACCCGGGAGCGGCGCACAGATCCAGGACCCGCTCCCCCGGCAGCGCCCCCAGGGCCAGCGCCGCGAGTGCGGAGGACGCGCTCTGGAGGTAGAGGTGGCCCAGGGCGTGGGAGAGCGTCGTCCCCAACGCGGGGCCCCCACGGCTCCCCCTTCCTGCCGGGCGCAGGCGCAGGAGGACCGGGCACCAGGGCTCGGCCTCCGCCTCCCAGCCGTCCGCGGCGAGCGCCCGGGTCACACACCCCGGCGCCGCCTTGAGGGTGTTCACCCGGCCGTGGGGCGGAGCGGGCCGGCCCTGGGCCTCCAGGAAGGCCGGGAAGTCCGGGACGATTTCCCCGTAGCGGGCGAACAGGGCCTCGAGCCGGGACATCGGGCTCACCGCCTCACAGGGTCGCCACCTGCACGGGGCGAAAGCCGGCGAAGTCTGCGCTCACCAGGTAGTAGGTGACGCCGTTTCGGTGCCCGTAAGGATTCTCGAAGGTCTCGGCCCCCGCCCCGTGCAGGTGGCCGAAGACCGCCGCGTCCACCCGGCACCGCTCCAGGAGGCGGGTCACGGGGGTCTCTTCCAGGGCCGGGGAGGTGGGGGGGAAGTGGAGCAGCGCCACCCGCAGGCGGGCCCCCGGATCCAGGGCCCGCAGGCTCGCCTCGAGCCGGTCGAGCTCCCGTCGGTAGATGCGCCCGTCGTCCTCCGCCCCCCGCAGGCCGTGCTGCGTGAGGGGCTCCTCCCCCCCCACGGGTTGCGGGACGTGGGGCAGGAGCCCCCGGAAGTCGAGGGTCGGGTCCACCCACCCCCGGGCCCCCGCCAGCCCCACCCCGTCCAGGAGCAGTGCGTCGTTCTGGAGGGCGAACACGCCGGGGGGCAGGGCTTTTCGCACCTTGCCGAGGGACGCCCACCAGTAGTCGTGGTTGCCCTTGACGAGGACCTTTCGTCCCGGCAGCGCGCCCAGCCAGGCGAGCTCACCGGCGGCATCGGGCAGGCGAAGGGCCCAGGAGAGGTCGCCGGGGAGGCACACGACGTCCCCTTCCCCCACGTCCTGCCTCCACGCCCGCTCCACCCGGGCCGCGTGGTCCCGCCAATGCTCGCCGAAGACGTCCATGGGCTTGGCGCCGGAGAAGGAGAGATGCAGGTCGGAGAGGGCCCAGACGATCATTGACGTCTCGCGATGGGAAACCAGTGAGTGGTGGGCAGTGGGCAGTAAGCAGTGGGCAGTGATCGGTGACGGGGACGCGTTCCCGTCCGGGCCTGGCACCGGGGCACCCGGGGCCTTTATACTCAACGACCCCTGCGCTGCGCGAGGAGAAACCGGTCCATGCCGCACCCCGCCCAGGAGCTCCTGCCGTCCGGCTACCGGGTGGTGCACCGGAGCGTCGCCCTGGCCGGCCGGGAGATCGGGCTCTTCCAGGTGGCCGACCCCAACGCCCTGGCCGACGCCGTGGGCCCCGAGGACTTCGGGGAGGACGAGCGCTTCCCGTACTGGGCGGAGCTCTGGCCCTCGGCCCTGGCCCTGGCCCGCTTCGTGCTCCGCCGGGGGCTGGCCCCGGACACCGAGGTCCTGGAGCTCGGCTGCGGACTCGGCCTCGCCGGGGTGGCCGCGGCCCTGGGCGGGGGCCGGGTGCTCTTCACCGATTTCGAGCCAGACGCCCTGTGCTTCGCCCGGGCCAACCACGCCCTGAACCTGGGGGCCGTGGGGCGAACCCGGCTCCTCGACTGGCGGATCCCCCCGGCGGGCCTCGCGGCCCCCCTGGTCCTGGCCTCGGACGTGCTCTACGAGCGCCGGTTCCTGGGGGCGTTCCTCGCCACCCTCGGCCGGGTGGTGCGCCCCGGCGGCACGGCTCTGGTGGCCGAGCCCGGACGAAGGATCGCGGAGGGCACCGTCGAGGGCCTGGAAGGGCGCGGGTTCCTCCGGGAGCTCCACCTGGAAGAGGTGGAGGCCCACGGGCGCACCCACGGGGTGTGGATCCACGAGCTGCGGAGGAGGTGACGCCATGGGCTCGACCGGCGATGGGAAGATCCGCGACGACGCCGTCCTCTGGGGGGCCCTCGCCCTGGGGCTGGCCGGGGCCCTCTGGCTCGTGGCGCGCCTCCACACGGTCTTCGTGCCCCTGCTCCTGGCATGGTTCCTGGCCTACGCCCTGGACCCGGTGATCGACCGCCTGGAAGCCCGCCGCATCCCCCGCCCCGCAGGCATCGCCCTGCTCTTCGCCGCCGTGCTCGCGGTCCTCGCCGCCCTCGCCTTCCTGGTAGTCCCCACGGTGGCCCGGGAGCTCCGCCAGGCCGCCTCGGCCCTCCCCGCCTACGCCGCCCAGGCCCAAGAGGTGTGGCTGCCCCGGGTCGAAGCCCTCCTGGGGCGCCCTCTGCCCGCCGGCACCGGAGAGCTCCTGCGGGAGGGCGCGGGAGCGCTCCAGGAGCACCTGCCGGGGCTCGCCCCGCGAGCCGCGGCCGTCGTGGGCCGCGCCTTCGCGAGCGCCTGGAGCCTGGCCGCGGCGATCCTGGGCCTGGCCCTCGTCCCGGTCTTTGCCTTCTACCTTCTGGTGGAGATCAAGGGCCTGGGGGCACGGGTGGTCGGGGCCCTGCCGGCCGGGGCGCGACCCGCCGCCCGCCGCATCCTGGAGCGTTCGGACGCCGTGCTCGGGGCCTTCGTGCGCGGTCAGCTCACCGTGTGCGCCGTCCTGGGCCTCGTGTATTCCCTGGGCCTCTCCCTGACCGGGATCGACATGCCCTGGGCGGTGGGCCTGCTCTCCGGCGCGCTCCTCGTGGTCCCCTACCTCGGCACCGCTGTGGGGGTGGCCCTGGGGAGCCTGCTGGCGCTCCTCAAGTTCCAGGACCTCGCCCACCTGCTCGCGGTGTGGGGAGTCTTCGCGGCCGGCCAGCTCCTGGAGAGCTTCCTCCTGACGCCGCGCCTGGTGGGGAGCCGGGTGGGCCTCCACCCCCTGGCGGTGATGGTGGCCGTGGTGGCCGGCGGCGAGCTCTTCGGGTTCGTGGGGATCCTGCTCGCGGTGCCGGCGGCCGCCGTGCTCCGGGTGGGGCTGGCCGACGCCTACGCGGCCTACCGCACCACCCGGTTCTACCGGGGTGCCCCGTGAGCGCCCGGGCGCCGACCCCCCACGACTTCCTGCTGCACCTGCGGGGTCGCACGCCGGCCCTGGCCCGGCGGCTCGACGGGATCACCGGCCTGGAGCGGTCGGGGCACGAGCTCCGGGTCCGGTCGCCGACCGGCGGCTGGGCCCTGCGGGAGCTCGAACGCCTTCGGGGGGAGCTCTCGGGGGAGGCTCACCGGTTCTTCGGACCGGAAACCGCCGTGGTCCTGGTTCCGGGGCCCGAGAACCCCGAGGCGCTTCCGTTCCCGGTGCTGGCGTCGAAGCTCTGGAACCACGTGGTCTTCTGGGTGTGGCACGGGGGACGGTCGGGGGCGCTGGCCGTGCGGAAGACCCACTACGCAGAGGCCTGGATGGCCGCGGCGCGGCGGGGCGGGGAGGAGGGTCTCGTGCCCCTGGCCGACCCGGAGGCCGTGTGGCTGGGGGAAGAGCTGCCGCCGGAGACGGCCCTGCCGCACCTCCTGGACCGCCTGGCGGACCTGGCCCGGGCACACGCCTCCTACGCCCAGCTCGTCGCCCCCTTCCCGGGGGACGGCCCGGCGGACCGCCTGGAGGCCCGCCTGTACGCGGTCAAGGAGTGGGGGACCCCCCGCACGCCCGCCCCGATCCTGCAGAAGTACACAGGCCGGCTCCACTATGCGGACCCGGCCCGGCCGCCCCTGGGGGTGCGCCTGGCCCGCGGGCTCCTCTCCGGCGCGGTGCAGGGCTCCCCCCTGCCCGGCTAGACCCCGCCGGGAAGCGCCCACGCACCGGACTGGCGCCGGGAGCCGCTACTGCGGCCGACCGGCCTCCTGCCTTCGCTCCCGAGGGGTGTCGTGGCTCACCTGCTCCCAGGCCGCGGGCAGGTTGAAACCGGGGCTCCGGGTGGAGGTGTGGCACCCTCGGCACGCTGCCTCCACGGCCCGGCGTACCCGGCCGATCCGGAGCGCGGGATGCAGGCTCCCCGGCCCGTGGCACGCCTCGCACTGGACACCCTGGAGGTCGGGACCCGACCCGAACCCTCCCGGGGCGCCGAAGCCGGTCACGTGGCACTCCAGGCACTCCGCCCGCCTCCGGTCCTCCGGGGAGAGGCTCTGGTACGCTCGGGCGTGGCCGGTTCCGGACCACTGGGCCGCCTGGGCGGGGTGGCACTCGCCGCAGGCCGGAGCCCCGACGAAGATCGGGCGTCCCTGCTCCAGGTTCACCCTCTCCTCCTCCTCCCGGAGGTACCGCTCCGGTTCCTGCAGCCGCACCATCGCCGTGTGCGCGTAGTACCCGTCGACCAGGCGCCGGACCACCGGGGCATCCGGGTCGTCGGGCTGCATGGGGACGAAGTTGTTTCGGAACCCGGGCCGGCCGTCCCGGCCCCAGGAGACGCGCAGGTGCCCCAGGTACTTGCCGAGCTGGGTGGCGTTGGCCACCAGGGCGTTCCCGATCCGCCACGGGATCTTCAGCCTGTCCTCCGGGTCCCCGGCCACGTAGACGTCCACCTCGGGGATGTTGTTGGCCATGACCCGAAACCGCTTGGGCTCGGATGCCGACAGGACCACGACGAGTTCGCACCCCTCGGCCCGGAGCGCTTCGGCGTAGCGCTTGACCGTGGCGAAGGGCGCGTCCAGGCGCACCCTCTGCCGCAGGGGCTCGAGGCCGTCGATGGGGGACGAGGTGTCCAGCACCCCCAGCAGGCCGATCTTCCTGCCCCCTGCCGTCACAATCACATATGGCGGGAACAGCGGCTCTCCGGTCGCCCGGTCCAAAAGGTTCGCACACAGGAACGGGAAGTCGGCGACCCGCTCGAGGGCCCGCAGAGCGTCGAAGCCGGCGGCGAAGTCGTAGGGGCCCAACGCCACCGCGGCGACGCCGATCTCGTTGTACGACTCCACGATCACCCGAGCCTTGAAGAGCAGCTGCTCGGTCTCGATCTCGCGAAGTTGACGCCGGTAGAAGAACAGATTGCCGCCGTCCACTACCACCGGGTCCACCCCCTCTTCCCGGAGCTTCCCGACGAAGTGCGCCTTCTTGGCCAGACCGCCAAGCGGGTTCTGCGCTCAGCCGCAGATCCCCACCGTGCCGCGCACGTCCGAGGTGTAGACGAGGTGAAGCTCCCCGGGCTGGTCGCCCCGGGAGGACGCCGGCCACAGCAGCAGAGCGGCAGCGGCGAGGATCCAGGCTCGCATGGGCGGGGCTCCTTGCCTCCTCGGAGGCTCGTCGAGCCCGGCGCCGTCGCCCCAGGGGAGTGTCGACACCGGACGGGTTCCGGGCGCGGGAAGCCGTGCCGGCCCCTCGCCCCCGCGCCCACGATCTTACCAAACCGAGGCCGGGACCGCAGGAAAATCGGGGTCCCGGGATCGGTCGGTTTCCGAGACGAGAGGGTGGGAACCCGGTAGCCGCCACGAGACGTTCGCGGGGGCCGACCCGGGGATGGGGGGCCAGAATCCACCGTCAGACGCTCAGGCGGGGTCGCGGAGCCGAGGAGCACAGCCCCGCACCGCCTCCACCGAGTCGATGAGGCCGGCGCAAGCGGGTGAAGCCCGGCGCACCGAGGAGTTCATGAGCCACTTCTTCGAATCACCGCGGATTGCGGGGCGAAACGCAGGGGCTCCCGGACTTCTCTCGCCGACCGCCCGTGGATCCAGGTCCGCCAAGATCCACCGCCAGATTTTCGGGCGGGGCCGGGGAGCCTTGGAGCGCAGCCCCGTACCGCCTCGACCGACCCGCTGAAACCGGCGCAAACGGGTGAAGCCCGGCGTACCGGGGGCTGCCGGGACTCCCCTTCGGATGGCCGCGGATGGCGGGGCGGAGCGGAGGGGCTCCCCGGCCCCGGGCACGTGTCAGCCGGTGGATCCAGGTCCAGGGGGCTTCTTGACACCCCAAAGGGGATCATCTAGGGTACGCTTCCTTGCTGCACCTTCCGGCCGGAGCCTCCTCCCCCCGACCCGGAATCGCCCATGAGCCTCCTGATCCTCGCCTCCGCCTCCCCCCGTCGACGCGAGCTGCTCGACGCCCTCGGGGTCCCCTTCGAGGTCCGGGAGAGCTGCGCGGACGAGACCCTGCCCCCGGGCGTTCCCCTGGAGGAGGGCCTGGCGGAGGTGGCCCGGCGAAAGGCTCGGGACGTGGCCCACCGGTCTCCCCCGGGCGCCTGGGTCCTGGGGGCCGACACGGCCGTGGTCCTGAGGGACCGGGTGTTCGGCAAACCCCGGGACCGGGCCGAGGCCGAGGGCTTCCTCCGGGCGCTCTCCGGGATGTCCCACCGGGTGCTGACCGGGGTGGGGCTTCTCGGGCCCACCGGGGAGAGATCGGTCACGGTGGCGACCCAGGTCCGGTTCCGTACCCTCTCCGAGGCGGAGATCGCCTGGTACGCCTCCCTGCCGGAGCCCTACGACAAGGCCGGCGGGTACGCCATTCAGGGCAGCGGGGCGTTCCTGGTGGCCGAGATCCGCGGCTCCTGCAGCAACGTCGTGGGGCTGCCCATGGCCGAGACCTCGGCCCTTCTCACGGAGGCGGGGCTCACGCCGTGGAGCGCGGACCCCCCTTCCCGGGTCGCCCATGGCTGAGGAGACCGGCGTGGGGGCCCGGTACCGCGAGGTGCTCGCGCAGGTAGCGCGGGCCGTCGGGCGGGCCGGCCGGGACCCGGCATCGGTGCGCCTGCTGGCCGTGACCAAGACCGTGACCGTCGACCGCCTGCGGGAGGCCTACGCTGCCGGGGCACGCCTGTTCGGGGAGAACTACGTCCAGGAGGCTCAGCGCAAAATCGACTCCCTGCCCCGGGACGCCGAGTGGCACATGATCGGCCACCTGCAGTCCAACAAGGCCAAACGCGCCCCGGAGCTCTTCTCCTGCGTCCAGTCCCTGGACCGGCCCTCCCTGGCCGAGGCCCTGGAGCGGGCGGCCGCCGGCCGAGGCCAGCGCCTGGAGGTGCTCCTCCAGGTCAACACCGGGGACGAAGAGACCAAATCCGGGACCACCCCGGAGGGCGCGGTGGACCTCGCCCGGCGCGCAGGGGAGTGGCCCAGCCTCCGGGTGCGGGGGCTCATGGCGCTCCCCCCCTACTTCGATGACCCCGAAGAGGCCCGCCCCCACTTCCGGGCCTTGCGGGAGCTTTCCCAGCGGATCGCCGGCCTCGGCATCCCCGGCGTGGGAATGGACGTGTTGAGCATGGGGATGAGCCACGACTTCACCGCGGCCGTGGAGGAGGGGGCCACTCTGGTGCGGGTGGGAACGGCCATCTTCGGCGAGCGCCCGGCCCGACCGGGGGCGGCGGGCAGGAAGGAGGAACCGTGACGAAGTTGCCCCTCTTGGCCGTCGTGGGACTGGGCAACATGGGCGAGGCACTGGTCCGGGGTTTGCTGGAGCGGGGCCTGACGGAGCCGAGCCGTGTGGTCGGGGCCGAGAAGGCCGCTCCACGGCGGGAGGAGATGGCCGCCCGGTACGGAATTACGGCCCACCCCACCCCCGCGGCCGCCTGCCGGGGAGCCGGCGCGGTGGTCCTGGCGGTCAAGCCGCAGGACGTGGGAGGGGCCCTGGCCGACCTGGCCCTCGTTCTGGAGAACGCCCTGTTGGTGAGCGTCTGCGCCGGCGTCACCCTGGCCAGCCTGGCACGCCCGCTGCCGCCCGGGACCCCCATCGTCCGCGCCATGCCCAACACCCCGGCCCTCGTGGGCTGCGGGGTCAGCGTGTACTGCGCCAACGAGCACGTGGGCGCGGCGGACGACGCCTCGGCCCGTGCGCTGTTGGGCGCCTTGGGGGAGGTCCACCGCGTCGAGTCCGAGCCCCTCCTGGACGGCGTCACCGGTCTGAGCGGGAGCGGGCCGGCGTATGTCTTCGCCTTCCTCGAGGCCCTGGCGGACGGCGGCGTGCTGGTGGGCCTGCCCCGCGACCTGGCCCGGGCCCTGGCGGTCCAGACCGTGCTGGGAGCGGCGCAGCTCGCCAAGGCATCGGGGGAGCACACCGCCGTCCTCAAGGACCGGGTGGCCTCGCCCGGCGGGACGACCATCGAGGGACTGCGGGAGTTGGAGCGCAGCGGGTTTCGGGGCGCCGTCCTCGAGGCGGTCCGGGCTGCCACGATCCGCTCTCGCGAGCTGGGGAGCTGACCCATGTTCGTCCTCTCGAACTTCCTGCTGGCCGTGGCCCGGGTGCTGGAGCTCGCCCTCACCGTCTACCTGTGGCTCGTCATCGCCCGGGCAGTGCTCTCGTGGGTGAGTCCGGACCCGTACAACCCCATCGTCCGGTTCCTCTACCGTGCCACCGATCCCGTCCTCGGGTGGGTCCGGCGGCGGGTGCCCCTGGCCCTCGGCGGCATCGACTTCTCCCCCGTGCTGGTGATCCTGGCGATCATCTTCCTGCAGTCCTTCCTGGTTTCCAGCCTCGTGGACCTGGCGCGCCGGCTGGCCCCCTGACCCCCGACGCCCCCCGGGAGCACCCCATGCGCATCACACCCCTGGACGTGCACGAACAGACCTTTCGCGTCTCCTTCCGGGGGTTCGACCCCGGCGAGGTGGACGGCTTCCTCCAGCGGGTCGCCGACGAGATCGAGCGCCTCATCGAGGAGAGGGACGCAGCCAGGGAAGAGCTCGACGCGGAGCGGGAAACCCGGCGCTCCCTGGATGCCGCCCTGGCTGCGGCCCGAGACCTCCAGACGAGCCTCCTGGAGCAGAGCCGGGCCGAGGCCGAGACGGTGCGCAACCAGGCCCAGCTCCAGGCGGACCGGATCCTCGCCGGGGCCAATGAAGAGCTCCTCCGCCTGCGGCGGGAGATCCAGCAAGCGAGGGAGCGGCGGTCCCTGTGGCTGGCAGAGCTGGGGGCGTTGGCGGACACCCTGACCCGGTGGGTGGACGAGAGGTCGGCCCGACCCTCGCAGGACCCCGACCTGATCTCCGGCCGCGGCGGGGAAGAAGCCTGGGACGGGGAGGGAGTGGAGCCGCAGGGGCCGGGCGACGAGGCATCGGCCCCCGATGGGGGCTAGCCGGCCGGGTGCCGGTCCCGGGTGCGAGCTGGAGGTGTGGGTCCAGCCCCGTGCCTCCCGGGACGAGATCGCCGGGCTCCAGGGCGACGCGATCCGGGTGCGGCTGACCGCCCCGCCGGTGGACGGAGAGGCCAACGAGGCCCTGGTGCGCTTCCTGGCCCGGCGGCTGGGCGTGGCACGGCGGGCCGTGACCCTGGTGCGGGGTCAGTCCGGGCGTCGAAAGGCCCTGCGGATCGAAGGACTCCCACCGGAGGAGGTGCGACGGCGGCTGGGAGTGGCCGACCGCTGAGCTCCGCCCCTGGTCACCCTTCTTCCTTGCCCGCCTCCCGGTATCCGCACCCGCGCTTGGGGCAGCGGACGGTCGCGCCCTGGCGGCCCTCTTTCTCCACCAGGAAAGGGTGGCCGCAGGCAGGGCAGGGACGGGCTACCGGCCGGTCCCACAGGGCTTGGTCGCACTCGGGATAGCGGTTGCACGCGTAGAAGGTCTTGCCCCTCTTGCTGCGCTTCTCCACGAGCTCCCCCGTGCAGCCCGGGCGGGGGCACCGCACGCCCGTGGTCAGGGGTCTCGTGAAGCGGCACGCGGGGTACCGTTCGCACGCCACGAACCGCCCGAAGCGGCCGCTGCGCACCACCAGCTCCGCGGCGCACTCGGGGCAGCGCTCGCCCGTCTTCTCCCCCCCCCGCACGGCGACACCGCCGTCGCTGCGGCGCTCGAACTCCTTGGTGTTGCGACAATCGGGGTAGCCGGAGCAGGCGAGGAAGAAGCCGTTGCGCCCCCAGCGGATCACCATGGTCTTCCCGCACCGCTCGCACCGGACGTCCGTGGCCTCCTCTCGGGCCTTGACGTTCTCCATCTCCCGGGCCGCCCTCTCCAAGGTCTCGGAGAAGGGCCCGTAGAAGCCCCGGAGGAGGTCGTGCCACTCCCGCTTCCCTTCCTCCACGTGGTCCAGCTCGGCCTCCATCTCGGCCGTGAACCCCACGTCGAGTACGCGGGGGAAGTTGCGCACCAGCAGATCCGTCACCAACTCGCCGAGGTCCGTGGACACGAACCGCCGGTCCGCCATCTTCACGTAATCCTTCTCCCGGAGGGTGGAGAGGATCTGCGCGTAGGTGGAGGGGCGGCCGATGCCCTTCTCCTCCAGCTCCTTGACCAGGGTCGACTCGGTGAACCGGGGCGGGGGCTGGGTGAAGTGCTGGTCGTGGGAGAGCTGGAGGAGCCGCAGCACCTCGCCCTCCCTCAGGTCCGGCAGCTGGCGGCCGTCCTCGTCCTCGTCGGGGGACCCGGCCGAGGCGTCGTCGACCCCTTCCACGTAGACGGCGCTGAACCCCTTGAACCGCAGGATCGAGCCGGTGGCCCGAAAGAAATAGGGCCCGGCCTCCACGTCGAAGAGGGTCTGATCGTACTCGGCGGGCTTCATCTGGCAGGCCACGAACCGGTCCCACACCAGCTTGTACAGGCGGTACTGGTCCGACTCCAGGTGGGGGCGGAGCCGCTCGGGGTCGAGCTCCATGGAGGTCGGCCGGATCGCCTCGTGGGCGTCCTGCGCCCCCTTCTTCGCTCGGTAGGACACGGGCTTCGCGGGGAGGAACGCGGGGCCGTAGACCTGCGCCACGTGCTGGCGGCAGGCATCCACGGCGTCCCCCGAGAGGCGGGTGGAGTCCGTGCGCATGTAGGTGATCAGGCCGACCGGCTGCCCCTCCACGTCCACGCCCTCATACAGGCGCTGGGCCACCGACATGGTCTTCTTCGCGGAGAACCGCAGCTTGCGGAAGGCCTCCCGCTGGAGGGTGGAGGTGATGAAGGGCGGGGCCGGGTAGCGGCGCTTCTCCTTCTTCTCCACCCGGGCGAGGCGGAAGGTCTCCCCCTGGGCACGGGCAAGGGCCGCTGCGGCCGCGGGCCCGTCGCCGAGCTTCGCCGGCCTGCCCTCTACCTTTCGCAACCGCGCCGTGAAGGCAGGCGGGGCAGAGCCCTCGAGCACGGCGTCGAGGGACCAATACTCCTCGGGGACGAATGCCCGAACCTCTCGCTCCCGATCCACCACCAGGCGCAGGGCCACCGACTGTACCCTTCCCGCGGAGAGGCCCCGGCGCACCTTCTCCCACAGCAGCGGGCTGATCCGGTAGCCCACGAGGCGGTCGAGGATCCGCCGTGCCTGCTGGGCGTTGTAGCGGTTGGCGTCGATGGGGCGCGGGTGGGCCAGTGCCTGCTGGACCCCCTTCTTCGTGATCTCGTTGATCATTACCCGGTGGAGGGGCTTGTGGGCTCCCCGGGTCCGGATCTCCTCGGCGATGTGCCAGGCGATGGCCTCCCCCTCCCGGTCCGGGTCGGGAGCCAGGTAGATGACGTCGGCCTCCTGGGCGGCCTTCTTGAGTTGCTGGAGGACCTTCCCCTTGCCCCGGATCACGCCGTAGTGGGGCTCGAAGTCCCGCTCCACGTCGACGCCGAGCTCGTTCTTGGGCAGATCCTTCACGTGGCCCACGCTGGCCTCGACCCGGAAGTCCTTCCCCAGGTACCCCTTCAGGGTCCGCGCCTTGGCGGGGCTCTCCACGATCAACAGTGACTTGGGCATTGCTCCATCGTTCCTGGGGGTAGGCGGCGCCGCCCCGTTCAGTGGTAGATCGCGGCCAGGTCCCCTGCGAGGACCAGGGCGCTCAAGCGGTCGTCGGTTCTGGGGGCGGCGCGGAGCAGCAGGGCCACCAGGACCCGCACCTCGTCCGCCCCCAGTTCCGGCTCGTCGAGGGTGAGCGCCTTCCGGTACACCTCCTCGCGCATCGCCCCGTCGATGATCCCGCCGGCCTCCAGGCGCAGCAGGAGCCCACGGGCGTCGGGCGAGAGCTTGAGGGCCTCCTCCGGCGTGGGCTGGCGCACCGCGGTGCCCGAAGGCTGGACGGGCAGCAGCGGGGTGCCGGTACCGCGCAGTCGATCCAGCCACGAGAGTCCTCGCTCCACGTCGTCTTCCTCGAACCCCGCGTCCAGAAGCTCATCGCGAAGCTCCCGCGGGTCCTCCGCCGCCGCGCCCGTGCGACCATACCGGTGCGCGATGTACGCGACCACCTCGAACATTCGACCCTTCATCGGCTCTCCGATCCCGTAAGTGCCCGGGAATACCTCTTCCCGGGCCACTCTTGCGCATACCCCCCGAGGGCGAGCTCCATCAGGCCCGCCGCCGCCTGGGCGGCGCCCAGCGCCGCCCGGCTCGCCACCTCGTCGATGTGGAGCGGCACGTCCTCCAGTGCATCCCACAGGGGCCGGTGCTCCGCCGGGGGCCCCCTTCCCTCCGCTGCCCCACGGGGCTGCCCGCGCTGCGGGTGGGCTGGGAACGACAACTCGGCCAGGACGTCCTCGGCCCGCTCCACCAGCTTGGCCCCCGCCCGAAGAAGCGCGTGGGCCCCCCGGGCGTTGTAGGACCCCGGCAGGCCGGGCACGGCGAAGACCTCGCGCCCCTGGTCCAGGGCACACTCGGCGGTGATGAGGGAGCCGCTCTTCTCGGCCGCCTCCACCACCACGACGCCCAGGCTCAGACCGCTGATGATGCGGTTCCGGCGGGGAAAGTGGTGCGCCCTCGGCTCGCTCCCCAGGGCGAGCTCGCTCATCCAGGCGCCGCTCTCCCGCACAGAGCGGGCAAGGGCCGCGTTCCAGCCGGGGTAGATCACGTCGAGGCCGGCTCCGAAGACGGCCACGGTCCTTCCTCCGGCGTCCAGGGCCCCCTGGTGGGCCGCCGCGTCGATCCCCTGGGCCAGCCCGCTCACCACCGTCACCCCGGCCTCGGCCAGGGCCCGGGCCAGCGCCCGGGCAAACCTCACGCCGTGCGTGCTGGCGCGTCGGCTTCCCACGACCGCCACGGCCCTGGCATCCTCGGGCGCGAGGGAGCCGGCGAGATACAGCACCGACGGCGGGTCCGGGATCTCCGCTAGGAGCCGGGGGTAGCCGGGACCGCCGTAGGGGACCAGCGAGAACCCCAACGCGGCCGCGCGCTCCACCTCCCCCTCGTGGGCAGCCCTCGACCGGCGAGCCCCGTCCAGAGCCGCGACGAGGGCCTCGGCCGCCCCACACCGAGCTTCCAGCTCCGCCC
>JAWSUI010000079.1:0-14749 GCA_033551855.1 Deferrisomatales bacterium | reverse complement strand
CAACGCCTCGTCCGAATATCGCGGATTGCGGGGCGGAGCGGAGGGGCTCCCCGGCTCCGCTCTCCTCACAGGTGGGGATTCCAGTGCGCCGGGCAGCCTTGATGCCGTCGCCTTGCCGGGGTATAAGGTCGTCCTTCCCCCCCAACCATGGCCCCCCGGGCCGGGCGGCGGCCCAGCGAAGGAGATGACCATGGCCGACGGAGCCACTGCTTTCGAACGCCTCCCCGCGGACGACACCCTCCCTCGCGCCGTGCGGGAGTACCAGGTCCCGCTCCAGGCGGAGCTGCTGCGAGCGGGGGCACAGTGGGAGGAGAGCCTCTGCGTCCTGCGCGAGATGGCGAACCACCGCAAGTCCTTCCCCTCCGCCGCCGACGCCCTGGGCTGGTACCGAGCCCCGTACCACCCATCGCTCTGACGCTCGAGAGGCACGCAGGCCAAACTGGCTTTAGCGAAACTAAAAACATTCACTCTTGCTAAATTCGCCGCCGGGTGCTAAGAGGTGTGGGCTCTGACCCGGTGCAGGTGGGCGGGGCTCCCCTTGCTTCACCCGCCATCCCCCCGCACGAACGTCCCTTTGGTTTCCCGACCCCCTGCCCACTGAGTGGAGGAGGAGCACGATGTCCGCCCGCCGCATGATCACCGTGGACGGCAACGAGGCCGCCGCGTCGGTGGCCCACCGTTTGAGTGAGGTCATCGCCATCTACCCCATCACCCCCTCGTCCCCCATGGGCGAGTTCTCCGACGAGTGGTCCGCCGCCGGGGCGAAGAACGCGTGGGGGACGATCCCCCAGGTCACCGAGATGCAGTCCGAAGGGGGGGCGGCCGGCGCCGTTCACGGGGCGCTGCAGGCCGGTGCGCTCACCACGACCTTCACGGCGAGCCAGGGCCTGCTCCTGATGATCCCCAACATGTACAAGATCGCCGGGGAGCTCACGAGCTACACCATGCACGTGACGGCCCGCACGCTCGCGGCCCAGGCCCTCTCCATCTTCGGCGACCACTCCGACGTGATGGCCTGCCGGCAGACGGGCTTCGCGCTCCTCTCCTCGAATTCGGTACAGGAGGCCCACGATCTCGCCTGCATCGCCCACGCGGCGACCCTGGCGGCCCGGGTGCCCTTCCTGCACTTCTTCGACGGGTTTCGCACCTCCCACGAGGTGGCGAAGATCGAGGAGCTCACCAACGCCGATCTCCTCGCCATGGTGGACGACGACCTGGTGCGTGACCACCGGGAGCGGGCTCTCAGCCCGGAACGTCCCCGCATCCGGGGCACGGCCCAGAACCCGGACACCTTCTTCCAGTCACGGGAAGCCTGCAACCCCTTCTACGACGCCTGTGCCGGCAAGGTGCAGGAGGCGATGGACCGGTTCGCGAAGCTCACGGGCCGCAAGTACAGGCTGTTCGACTACGTGGGGCACCCCAAGGCCGAGCGCGTGGTGGTGATGATGGGCTCGGGCGCCGAGGTGGCCCACGAGACCGTCGAGCACCTGGTGGGCAAGGGGGAGAAGGTGGGGCTCCTGAAGGTGCGGCTGTTCCGCCCGTTCTCGGTGGAGCACTTCGCGAAGGCGCTTCCCAAGTCCGTGAAGTCCATCTCGGTGCTCGACCGCACCAAGGAGCCCGGCGCGGCGGGTGAGCCCCTGTACCAAGACGTCATCACGGCCCTCGTGGAGGCCGGGCGCGCGGGGGACACCCGGGTCGTGGGGGGCCGTTACGGCCTCTCGTCCAAGGAGTTCAGCCCGGCCCAGGTCAAGGCGGCCCTGGACGAGCTCAAGAAGAAAAAGCCCAAGAACCACTTCACCGTGGGCATCGTGGACGACGTCACCCACACGAGCCTGGCGGTGGACCCGCAGTTCGACATCGAGCCCCCCGAAGTCGTGCGGTGCGTGTTCTGGGGGCTGGGCGCCGACGGCACCGTGGGGGCGAACAAGAACTCCATCAAGATCATCGGGGAGGAGACCCCGAACTTCGCCCAGGGCTACTTCGTCTACGATTCGAAGAAGTCGGGCGGGGTCACCGTTTCCCACCTGCGCTTCGGGCCGCGGCTCATCCGCTCGAGCTACCAGATCCGCAAGGCGAGCTTCGTCGCCTGCCACTCCTACAACTTCCTCGAGAAGTATGACGTGCTCGACTTTGCGGCCCCGGGGGCGGTCTTTCTCCTGAACGCTCCGTACGGGCCGGGCGAGGTCTGGAAGGAGCTGCCCCGGGAGGTCCAGGAGCAGATCATCCGCAAGAAGCTCCGGTTCTACGTGATCGACGCCTACGAAGTGGCCAAGAAGACCGGGATGGGCGCCCGCATCAACACGATCATGCAGACCTGCTTCTTCGCCATCTCGGGGGTGCTGCCGCGCGACGAGGCGATCGGACAGATCAAGTACTCCATCGAGAAGACCTACGGGAAGAAGGGCGCCTCGATCGTGAAGCAGAACTTCGAGGCCGTGGACGAGACCCTGGCGAACCTGCACGAGGTGGCGGTGCCGGCCAAGGCGACCTCGAAGCTCACCCGGCCGCCGATCCTCTCGGACGCGGCCCCCGAGTTCGTCAAGCGCGTCGAGGGCGCCATGATGGCCCTGAAGGGCGACGACCTGCCCGTGAGCGCGATGCCCGTGGACGGCACGTGGCCCGTGGGCACCACCCGGTGGGAGAAGCGAAACATCGCCCAGGAGATCCCGGTCTGGGACCCCGCGGTGTGCATCCAGTGCGGCAAGTGCTCGTTCGTGTGCCCCAGCGGCACGATCCGGGCGAAGGTCTACGATCCGAAGCTACTCGGAAGGGCCCCGAAGTCCTTTCGGTCGGCAGACGCCAAGGCCAAGGACCACAAGGGCCTGAAGTGGACCATCCAGGTGGCCCCGGAAGACTGCACCGGGTGCCGCGTCTGCGTCATGACCTGCCCGGCCAAGGACAAGACGAACCCCTCCCACAAGGCCATCAACATGGCGGCCCAGCTCCCGCTCCGAGAGCCGGAGCGGGCGAACTGGGACTTCTTCCTCACCTTGCCCCTGGTGGATCGGGCGAGCGTCAAGACCGACGTCAAGGGCACCCAGCTCCTGGAACCCCTATTCGAGTTCTCGGGCTGCTGCGCGGGGTGCGGCGAGACCCCCTACATCAAGCTCATGAGCCAGCTCTACGGCGACCGGCTGATGATCGCCAACGCCACGGGCTGCTCCTCCATCTACGGGGGCAACCTGCCCACAACGCCCTATGCCGCCAACGCCGAGGGACGGGGCCCCGTGTGGTCCAACTCGCTTTTCGAGGACAACGCCGAGTTCGGCTTCGGGATGCGGCTCGCCGTGGACAAGCACAGGGAGCAGGCCGCCGAGCTCCTCCGAGCCCTCGCGCCGAAGGTCGGGGACGATCTGGTGACCGCGATCCTCGGCGCCGACCAGGGGTCCGAGGCCAACATCGCCGCCCAGCGTCAACGGGTGGCCGAGCTCAAGGGCAAGATCAAGAAGCTCCGCTCCTCCGAGGCCCGGCGCCTCACGGATCTCGCCGACTACCTGGTGAAGAAGAGCGTGTGGATCCTCGGGGGCGACGGGTGGGCCTACGACATCGGCTACGGGGGCCTCGACCACGTCTTTGCCATGGGCCGCGACGTGAACATCCTCGTCATGGACACGGAGGTGTACTCCAACACCGGCGGGCAGATGTCCAAGTCCACCCCCATGGGCGCCACGGCCAAATTCGCAGCCGCCGGCAAGGGGATGGCCAAGAAGGACCTGGGGCTCATGGCCATGATCTACGGGCACGTGTACGTCGCCAAGGTAGCCTTCGGCGCCAAGGATCAGCAGACCGTGCGGGCGTTTGCCGAGGCGGAGAGCTACCCGGGAACCTCCCTCATCATCGCCTACAGCCACTGCATCGCCCACGGCTACGACCTGGCCCAGGGCCCCGAGCAGCAACGCCTCGCCGTGGATTCGGGCCACTGGCCCCTCTTCCGGTTCGACCCCCGCCTCAAGGAGCAGGGCAAGAACCCGCTCCAGCTCGACTCGGCCGCCCCCAAGATCGACCTCCAGGACTACATCTACAAGGAGACCCGCTACCGGATGCTCCAGAGCATGGATCCGGAGCGGGCGAAGGCGCTCCTGGAAGGCGCCCAGGCCGGCGTGCAGAGCCAGTGGAACCTCTACGAGCAACTCGCGAAGCTCCACGTGGGCGGAGGCACCTCCGGGAGCACATGAGGCCCCGTTTCCGCCCCCTCGCCGGATCGCGATCGAAAAGGAGTGCGCTGATGGATCTCTCCACCACCTATCTGGGGCTGAAGCTCGCCCACCCGCTCATCCCCGGGGCTTCGCCCCTGACCGACGACCTCGACACCGTCAAGCGCCTCGAGGACGCCGGCGCGCCGGCCCTCATACTCCGCAGCCTTTTCGAGGAGCAGATCGCGAACGAGCAGTTTCGCCAAGTGCAGGACGTGGAGGCCGCCGAGGGCTCCTTCGCCGAGGCCCTCACCTACTTCCCCCGGCGCGAGGAGTACCGGGTGATCGGCCCGGAGCGGTACCTCGAGAACGTCCGCATGGTGAAAGAGGCGGCCGGGGTTCCGGTGATCGCCTCCCTCAACGGCGTCTCCGACGGGGGGTGGATCGACTACGCCCGCCAGTGCCAGGAGGCCGGGGCCGACGCCCTGGAGCTCAACGTCTACTTCCTGGCCGCCGACCCGAGCCAGACGGGCGCGGCGGTTGAGGATCGGGTGGTGCGGGCGGCCACGGCGGTGAAAGCCGCGGTCACGATCCCGGTCGCGGTGAAGCTCTCGCCCTTCTTCTCGTCCCTGCCCCACGTGGCGAAGCGGCTCGACGATGCCGGTGCCGACGGCCTGGTGCTCTTCAACCGCTTCTACCAGCCCGACATCGACCCGGAGGCCCTGGAGGTGATCCCGAAGCTTCGGCTCTCCGACTCCTCGGAGCTCCTCCCGCGGCTCCGCTGGCTCGCGGTCCTCTCGGGCCGCGTGAAGATGAGCCTCGGGGCCACCGGGGGGGTCCACACGGCCGCCGACGCGGTCAAGGCGATCATGGCGGGCGCCCACGGGGTCCAGATGGTCTCGGCCCTGCTCAAGAACGGCCCGGCCCATCTGGAGAAGGTACGCGACGAGCTCGCCGGCTGGATGGAGGCCCACGAGTATACATCCGTGGCACAGATGCGCGGCTGCATGAGCCTTCTGAAGAGCCCCGACCCGGCGGCCTTCGAGCGGGCCAACTACATCCGCATCCTCCAGGGCGGGACCAAGACCGTGTGAGAGATCCGGGGGTGGAGCGTCATGGGACCGATGGGACCCCTCCTCTTCCTCCCGGCCCTCCTCGCCCTTGCGGTCGCCGCCGCACTGGCGGACCCTCGCACGCTCCTGGTCGACGACTTCGAGGAGGGCCTCCGCCCGGGGTGGAAGGAGCGGTCCTTCGAGGGACACACTCTCTACGAGGTGGTCTCGGACGGCGGCAACCGGGTCCTTCGCGCCGAGAGCCGGGGCACCGCCTCCGGGCTCTTCTACGAGCTCTCCTTCGACCCCCGGGAGTACCCCATCCTCACCTGGCGCTGGAAGGTCGAGAACCTCGTCGAGGCCAGCGACCCGACCCGGAAGTCCGGCGACGACTACCCCGCCCGCCTATACGTAGTGTTCCCCCACTGGTTCTTTCCGAGGACCCGGAGCCTCAACTACATCTGGGCCACGGACTTCCCGGTGGATCGCCCGATCCCGAACCCCTTCACGGCCAACGCGATGATGATCGCCGTGCGGAGCGGCCCCGGGGACGTGGGCCGGTGGGTGGAGGAGCGCCGGGACCTCGTCGCGGACTTCCGCGCCGCCTTCGGGACGGACCCGCCCCGGGCCGGCGCCGTCGCGGTGATGACCGACACGGACCAGACGGGTGAGCGGGCGGTGGCCTACTACGACGACATCCGCCTGGAGGGGCGGGAAGGGCCCGACCCACGACGAGAGTGAAGGGACTCGGTGCGTCGGCCCATGCCCTCGGGGGCCAACCCGACCCGCCAGGCCGTGCCCCCGTTTATCGAGGCATGGGGAGGGCCGGGGACCTCCCCTCCGGCGCCGCAGGATCCCGACAGCCTGCCACGAGGCCGGGTCATTCTCGCGCGGGAGGTCAGGGCGTCGCCCATCCCGGGGGGTCGTGCCACAGCCGCCTGCGGCGCACTCCAGGGAGGCCCCCGACCCTCCTCCCGAGACGTGACTCGGGATCGAAGCTCCATGCAGGTCGCGGGTCCGCGCATCCCAATCCGACGTCGCAGAGGACCCGTCGCCGGCTGCCCCAGGGCCATCCCCGGAGCTCCCAACGCCGCCCTTCGGACCGACGGGGAACCCAGGGGTCGCGTTGCCCTTGCCCGCGCCCGCTCGACCCGGGTAGAGTTCGGCCCCTTTTTCCGCCCAAGGAGCACTGCCCATGGAGATCGGCATCGTCGGCCTGGCCCTCTCGGGCAAGACCACCCTCTTCAACCTCCTCACCCACGCCGGGGCCGAGACCGGCTTCGCCTCGGGCAAGAAAAAGGCGAACATGGGCGTGAGCCGGGTCCCCGACCCGCGCGTGGACCGGCTCTCGGAGATCTGGAAACCCAAGAAGACCACCCACGCCACGATCCGCTACGTGGACGTGGCCGGGGTGGAGAAGGGCACGGGCAAGGAGGGCTTCTCCGGTGAGATGCTCACCCACCTCAAGAACACCGACGCGCTCCTGGCGGTGGTGCGGACCTTCGAGAGCGACCAGGTCCCCCACCCCGAGGGGACGGTGAACCCCCTGCGCGACCTCGACATCCTCCAGACCGAGTTCCTGCTCTCGGACCTCATCATCACGGAGAACCGACTGGAGCGCATCGCCAAGCAGATGAAGGGGAAGGTGGAGAAGTCCCTGGAGGTCGAGAAGGCGCTCCTGGAGCGCTGCCGGGAGGCCCTGGAGGCGGAGCGCCCGCTGCGGGAGCTCGCGTTCACCGAGGAGGAGGCGCGGACCCTCAAAGGCTTCCAGTTCCTGACCCAGAAGCCGCTGGTGATCGCCCTGAACCTGGGCGAGGAGGACATGCCCCGGGGGCAGGAGATCGCCGCGCCGGTCGCCGCGAAGTGGGCCGGCCCGGCGGTGGCGGTCACCTACCTGTGCGCGACGATCGAGGAGGAGATCTCCCGGCTCTCCCCCGAGGACGCCCGGGCCTTCCTGGACGACCTGGGCCTCGACACCCCCGCCACCGACCGGATCATCCGGACCTCCTACGGCCTCCTGGGCCTCCTCAGCTTCTTCACCATGGGCGAGGACGAGTGCCGGGCTTGGACGGTCCGGCGGGGCACCAAGGCCCCCCAGGCCGCCGGCGCGATCCACACCGACCTGGAGCGGGGCTTCATCCGGGCCGAGACGGTCACCTACGACGACTTCGTCACCGCCGGCAGCCAGGCGGCGTGCCGGGACAAGGGGCTCCTGCGGGTGGAGGGCAAGGAGTACGTGGTCCAGGACGGCGACATCCTCAACATCCGGTTCAGCGTGTAGCCTCCAGGAGGCACGCGCATCTCCGGAGGGCGGCCGCTGGCCGCCCTCCGGAGCTTCCGGGCTCCAGGATCCGGCCGTCCCGGCCGATCCGGAAGCGGACGGCGCGTGCGGGGGTCCGCCGCCCAGTACGAGCTCACCAGGACCGAGATGCGACAGGGCCAGCCGGTCGAGGTCGCCACCTTCATCCAATTCCGAAAGAACGAGGACGGGCGATGGGAAATCGAGTCCTTCTAGGAGGAAGCCCGGAGACCGGCCGCGGCCGGCCCGCCGCCGCCCTCGGCACCCTCGCCCTCCTCGCCCTGTGGCTGTGCTCGGGCTGCGCCTTCGTGCACCGTTACGAGCCCCAGTGCGGCCGGGTCGTGGACGAGGACACCGGGGAGCCCATCGAGGGCGCGGCGGTGGTGGGGATGTACCACACGGTGGGCGCTTCCCTGGGGGGCGACGTGAAGCGCTGGGCCGCGACCCAGGAGACCGCCACCGATGCCGGGGGCGAGTTCTGCCTGCCGGCGACGACCCTCTTTCGCCCGCGCCTGCCCCTCACCTGGTTCGACGACGAGGTGGAGATCTGGGTGTTCAAGCCGGCATATGGGCAGTTCCACTCAGGGCTGATCCCCCGTCGGCTTCCAACGGGGACGGCCTCCGAAGAAAAGACCCTCGAGTATCCCCTGAAGAAACTGGAGACCGAGGAAGAGAGAAAGAAGAACCTAGGTCGAATACCCAACATTCTGCACCAGGACACGGCAGTTCAGTCGCGCTAGTACGAGCACATGCCATACTATTTTGAACTGTACAATAAAGAGCGCAGGGCCATCGGCCGGGAAGAGATCCGGCCTATAGGGGGCAGAAAATGAGAATTCGCTTTGTACTTACTACCCTCGTTTTCACCATTATGCAGGCAAACTCCGCCATTTGTTACGAGGCCAGGATGCATCAAGAGATAAATCGCTTCGCCATCGAGAGATTGGCACATCTGGGCGGTTTGGATCTGAATGTCCATCTGGAGAGAAGCATTGGATTGACGTTGGATTCCGCAGTTCAGGGCACCGAACTGGGGCAACGCATCATTCGCGGCGGAGCCTCGGAAGACGAACCGGTGCTCCGCTCCATGCACCACTTCCACGACCCCACGCGGGATGCAGGGCTGGTCGGCGTGTCGGCCGCCTCCTGGGCGCTCGGCACCGTGCAGTCCACGTGGCCGAGCGGCAGCCTCTTTGGAGGCGACTACTCCTGGCCCACAGCGAACCGCTGCTTCTTCAAAGGGCTCACGGGCTACGAGTACGACCCAGGGTCTCTCCGGTACGTCCAGGTGGCAGGGTCGCCGGCGGAACGGGAGGAGTACCTCGCCGAGGCCTTTCGGGCCCTGGGGCAGGTGATGCACCTGGTGGCGGACAGGGACACCGGGAGGAGTCGTTCGTGAAGTGGAGGGGGACCCCGAGGCAGTTCGTGTAGGAGAGGACCTCCGGGAGGAACCTCGGCACCGGAGCAGTCCCCGGCGGGAGGCGTCCCATCCCGGCGGCGCCCTCACCAAGGCGCGCAACCCTCGGCGCAGCGGCTCTTGCGGGCGGGCAGAGAACGCGGGTGGGATCAAGGCTCTCCGACGGTCCGTTCGCCCGGGACGGCTTCCCCGGACGTAACCGTCTCCGGGAGCCGCCCTACCCCCCGCCTCCCGCCTGCCTCCTCTTGGCCCAACGGGGGTAGAGGCGCTCGGCGCACTCCGGGCAGATGCCGTGGGTGAACTCGGCGTCGGAGCGCTCGCGGATGTAGGTCTCGATCTGGTTCCAGTAGCCCTGGTCGTCGCGGATGCTCTTGCAGGAGGCGCAGATCGGAAGGAGGCCGCTCAGGAGCTTGGCCTGGGCCAGCGCCTCCTGGAGCTGCGCGACCAGGGCCTCCCGCTCCTCCTCGCGGCGCTTCTGCTCCGAAATGTCGCGCACCACGTGCACGGAGCCGACCACCTCCCCCGAGCCGTTGCGGTAGGGCGAGCAGGACACCTGCAGCGGGGTCCCGAAGCCCGGGTCGATGATCTCGCAGGTCACCGTGACGCCGGTCTCCAGGGCCTTCCGGTGGGGACACTCCGGCCACGGTTCGTCGGTCCCGTGGAAGAGCTCGTGGCACCGCCTCCCGACCAGCTCGCCCGGCTCGCACCCGAAGCGCCTCCCCATAGCCCGGTTGGTCCGCAGGATCCGGAGCTCCGCGTCGTGCACGGAAATCAGGTCGTCGATGGCGTCCAGGGTCTCGGTCCAAGCCCGGGAGACGCGGCTCAGTTCGGCCTGCGCCCGCTCGCGCCGCAGGATCTCGTCCAGGAGGCGCTCGTTCAGGGCCTTGAGGTCTTCGGATCTCCTGGTCACGGAAGTCTCATCCCCCTCCGCCGCTCCGGGCGCCCCGGTGCAGTGGGGGCGACGAGGGCGGTCTGCCGGCCCCCGGTCCGAGGGAGGCGTCCGGGCGGCCGGAAATTGGGTTCTTCCGGTAAACGATCGGGTGGGCCCGCCCACTCCGGCAGACGAGGCCGGACTGCACGGTAGGTGTTCTCCCCCGCCGCGTCCGGAATCCTCGCGACATCGCGACTCCCGAAGCGGCTGCTCACGTCGAGCGGCCGTCCGCCTACGTGGTCGGGCCCACCCGATCGTCCCCGGACACGAGGTCCCGGTCATTTCCCGGATGATCCCGAAATTGGTGGGAGGTGATCTGCACCAATCGTGCCCGGTTCCCGCCGCCAGAAACGGCGACGGATCCAGCCCCGGCGCCCCGTGGATTCACAACGGTAACCGCTGCGGTCCCGTACCGGAATCCGACACCAGGCCCGAGGGTGCGCCCGGACAGTACGCCGCCCCGGCGGAAAGCGGGGCAGGGCGGCCGCGGGAGGTGAACCGCAGGCCGGCTCAGCGGGAGAAGGGACCGAAGTGCAGGGACTGGTCCCCCAGGAGATCGAAGTGGGGCCGGAGCCGCGACACGGCCAGGATGCGGGCGGTATTGCCCCCGACCCGCAGGGAGCGGCCGGTCTCGAAGTGGTTGTCGGCGTCCAGGCGGAAGTGGTGGTGGCACCCGGGGATCGTGCCTAGGTACCGGGCGGCCTGGCCGTAATCCTCCTCCCCGTCCTCGAGGTCCCGCACCTTGAAGAGCCGGAAGGTGACAGCCCAGAATCCGACACCTCCCAGCCGGCTCTGGAGGTCGGGGTCGGCGAGATGCAAGGGGCTGCGGTCCACGATGCGCGGGTCCGCGAAGCCGGCGGTGCGCCCCAGCCGTGCGAAATCGCCCACGTAGAGCGCCCCCCCGAGCTGCTCTCGGCCCACCTCGGGGTCGCTCGCGGCGCCCTCCGCGAGCCGTCGGTCCGCATAGGCGTCGGCGAAGTAGAACTCCCCGCCGGTCTTGAGCACCCGGTAGACCTCCCGCAGCACCTTGAGTTTGTCGGGCATGAGGCCCAGGGCACGGTTGGAGATGACCACGTCGAACCCCTCGTCCTCCAGGCCAGCATGCTCCAGATTCTCGATGTTCCCCTTGCGAAAGGCCACGTTGGGCTCGGTGTGGCCGAAGCGTTCCATGACCGCTTCCACGTGGCGCCGGGCGACGGCCAGGAGCTCGTCCTCCCGGTCCACGCCGAGCACGTACCCCTTGGGGCCGGCCAAGGCGGCGCACAGGAAGACGTCCCGCCCCGTACCGCAGCCCAGGTCCAGGATACGGCGGCCCTCTACCGCCTCCGGGATGGGGGAGCCGCATCCCGAGAAGCGCTCCGAGACCTCCGGCGGGATCTCTTGGAGGATCTCCTGGAGCCTCCGGGGAGGCTCCAGAGGCGCAGCCGCCCCGGGTGCTGCGAGCGCAAACGCCTTACCGAACTGGTGCCGTACCACCCAGTGCGCACCCTCCATCCTGCCCTCCCTTCGCCCCGCCCTCTCGACGCCCCCCGGTCCCCCCTCAACCGTCGGGGCTGTTCGAAGTTCGATGTTGGGGTCCCATTCACCTTTCACGGGTTACGGATCACCCGTCACCCGTCGTGGGTCACATCTTGTATTTCCCGAAGGCATCCGCATCGAGCTTCTCGAGAAATTCCTTCCAGGCATCCTCCCCCTCCTCGCCGCCCCCCCCCTTGGCCTCCTTGACCTGGACGCTGCTCGCGCGGCGCAGGACCTTCTCCTCGGCGAAGATCTTGGCGCCGGTGCGCAGGCCCAGGGCCAGGGCATCCGAGGGGCGGCTGTCGATGAGGCGCGTCGCCCCGCCCGGGAGCTCGAGGTGGATCTTGGCACGGAAGACGTTGTCCTCGATGCTGTCCACGTCGATGCGCGGCACGGCCGCCCCCAGCTCCTCCAAAAGCATCTTCATCAGATCGTGGGTCATGGGCCGCGGCGGCTCGGCCCCCTCCAGGGCGTACGCGATCGCCGCCGCCTCCAGGATCCCGATCCAGATCGGCAGCGTGTAGTGCTGCTCGGCGTCCCGGAGCAGCACCACAGGCCCCTTGCTCTGGGGATCCAGCGCCACTCCCGCCACTTTCATCTCCACGTACACGGCTCGACCCTCCTCTGACCCCCCCGACGCCGCCTCAGCGTGGCGGACCCGCGGGCTCCCCCACCAACGAGTTCGCCCCGGCCTCCAGGATCCGCACCGGCACCTCCCGCCCCGTCCATCCCGGGTCGCCCGGGAAGTTGACGATGCGGTTCTCCGGGCTCCGGCCCGTCAACTGGCCGCGCCCGGCCCGACTCTCCCCTTCCACCAGCACGTCGCGCACCTGGCCCTCGAGGTCCCGATGGCGGCGCAGGGTGTGCTCTCGCTGCAGGCTCAGGAGCCTCGAGAGCCTTTCCTCCCGCACCACCTCGGGCACGGGGTCGGGCAGCCCCGCCGCCGCGGTACCCGGCCGGGGGGAGAACTTGAACCCGAACACCCCGTCGAAGACCACGTCCTCCATCACCCGCAGGGTGTCCTGGAAGTCCTCTTCCGTCTCCCCGGGAAAGCCGACGATGAGGTCCGTGGTGAGCGCGATCCCGGGCCGCATCGCCCGGAGGCGCCCCACCTGGTCCAGGTACTCCTCCCGGGTGTACCGACGTCGCATGGCGCCCAGGATGCGATCGGAGCCGGACTGGAGGGGAAGGTGCATGTGGGGCATGAGCTGGGGCACCTCACCGAAGCCCCGGATCAGGCGTTCGGAGAGGTCCTTGGGGTGACTGGTGGTGAACCGGATGCGGCGGATCCCGTCCACGCGGGCCACCCGCCGGATCAACTCGGGGAAGTCGGCGTCGCCCCGGGGCTTCTGCCCGAAGGAGTTGACGTTCTGGCCCAGCAGGGTGACCTCGACCACGCCCGCTTCCGCCAGCCGCCCGACCTCGGCCACGATCTCGGCAGGCGGCCTCGAGACCTCCCGGCCGCGCACATAGGGCACGATGCAGTAGGCGCAGTAGTTGTCGCACCCCTGCATCACGGTCACGTATGCCCGGGGGCCGCGCCCGGCGGCGTGGGCGTAGAGCCGCGCCATGGTCTCGGGGTCGTCGGTCATGCGGGTGGCCACGGCCCGCCGACGGTCCTCCCGCACCGAGCGGATGAGCTCGGGCACCTCCTGCAGGGTCTGAGTGCCGAAGACCAGGTCGACGAAGGGAGCCCTCCGGAAGACCTTTCGGCCCTCGCTCTGGGCCACGCACCCCCCCACCCCCAGGACCAGGTGGGGCCGCTCCTCCTTGAGAGCCCGGTAGCGCCCGAGCTGGGAGTAGACCTTCTGCTCCGCCCGCTCGCGGATGGCGCAGGTGTTGACGAGGACCACGTCCGCCTCGGCGGCCTCGGACACCTCCAGGTGCCCGTCCTGCTCCAACAGCCGCGCCAGGGCGCCGCTGTCGTGGTCGTTCATCTGGCAGCCGAAGGTCTGTATGTAGAAACGCAGCGATTCCATGGGTCTTCCGGCAAGGTGCGGGTCGAGGGGGTAGGCTATCACGCCTCTCGGGCGAGGGGAAAGATCGGGGGCCTTCCCGTCGCAGGCCACCCCGGATCCCCCGCCTCGGAGGAGAGCGGGGTCGGGGAGCCCTTGCAGCGCAGCCCCGCACCGCCTCGACCGACCCGCCGAGTCCGGCGCAAACAGGTGAGGCCCGGGGCACCGGGGCCTGCAGGGGCACCCCTCCGCCTGGCCGCGGATTGCGGGGCGGAGCGGAGGGGCCCCCCGGCTCCGAGCACGTGTCGGGCACATGTTCCTGGGTGGGCGGATGCCTTGACAGGCGTGGCAGGGCCGTTACGGTGGGGCGATCGGTTCTGCCCCCTGATCGCGCCCCAGAAGGAGGAATCCCATGGCCGTCGCCCGTGTGACCGAGATCGTCGCCGCCTCCCCCAAGAGCTTCGAAGACGCCATCAAGACCGGTTTCCAGAGGGCGGCCAAGACCCTGCGCAACATCACCGGATTCCACGTGACGGAGTGGCGCGCCAGCGTGAAGGACGACGTGATCCAGGAGTACCGGGTGACGCTGCGCGTCACGTTCCTCCTGCAGGACACCCTGTAGGTGGGAGTGGAGTTTCGCGGAAGAACAGGACCGGTAGGACGACCTACCCCTTCCAGTGCCGCACCCGGCCCGTGTCGACGTGGACGAAGTCCCGGTAGACGCCCACCCCGCCGGCCTCGAGGGACCGGGCAGCCTTGCCGACCCGGGCCGAGGAGAGCCCGGGGACGGCGAAGTCGATGGCCAGACCCTGGGTGTGCAGGCTCTGTTTGGCCACCCGGCGTCCGCGGCGCAGCAGGAGGTCGTTGTAGGACGGCGACCGGTAACCCGAGATGATCCGGACGCGGCCCTGGAAGCCCAGGGAGCGGCGGAGATCGCAGAGAACGTCCACGGCGGCCGGGTCGATGTCCGCGATCTCACCCGTGTGGTGGCAACGAAAGAAGCGGTTCAGCGCGGCCAGGGTCTCGCGATCGTAGCGGCCCCGCTGGCGGAGGGTGAGATCCAGGTCCTCACCGGTGTGGATGTTGTGGAGGCCGAGGCGCGCCCCCGCCCGGGGCGCGGCCGCCGCGGCAACGGTCCCGGGGAAGAGGGCCGCGACGGCGAGAACCTTGCAGAAGGCCCTGCGGGAGAGTGTCCGTTCGTCCATGGGGAAGCGTCTCCTGAGGGCGCTTCGGAGGCGCCCAGATGAGAGCGGGCAGCCCTACGTTTCGGCCGCGGCGGGGCGTCACTTGACACAAGGCCGCCCCTCCGGGCGGCGGGGTCGGGCCCTTATACCAGAACCACCCTCCTCCCGTCTCCCCTCTTCTAACTCTCCCCTCGAACCCGCATCCCAGCAATTCCCGGGCACGGCTGAAACGGCGAAAACTGGGGCCTCTTGAGCGTAGC
>JAWSUI010000078.1:0-15394 GCA_033551855.1 Deferrisomatales bacterium | reverse complement strand
AAGGCCAGAAGCGAGGGGTCCTTCAAGGAGAACATGGCGAACGCCGACATCAGGGGCTCGACCAGATCGACCGGGCAGCCGAAGAGGGCCTCGGCCTCCTCGAGGAGCCCGAAGTACGCTTCGGCGTGGTGAACCGGCGACATGGGCTCGAACTCGACCAGCACGTCGATATCGCTGCGCTGGGAGTCGAAGTCGCCGCCCACCGCCGACCCAAAGATCGAGAGGCTCTTCACCTTCTGCCGAGAACACAGCGCAGCGAGAGCCGGAAGCTTTTCTCTAATCGCCGGAACCATGGCACCTTCTCCTGCGTACTCTGAACTCCGGTAGTTCGGCCACCGTGACTCGAGGATGGGAAATACAGCCATACCGCTCTCCCGCCGACCTCGAGATGGGGCTTCCAGGACGCGCCGGATGAAGCCAATCTACCACAGGCCTCTGGGCGCGGTCAGCACGCCGGGGAGCGAGCGCCGAGCCCCTTGGGAAGAACCCGGGCGACGTCACCGTCCTTTACTCGTTGAGTTTCCGACCCCACCCTCGCGCACCACGCCCAGATCCTGACGACGCGTGGCGACTCGTACCGGACCCGCCGTAGCAAGGGGCAGGCCAAGGGCGCTGGCGACCACTCAGGACCACGACCGGGACGTTGTTTTCAGATTGAGTTCCCAGGAACGCCGGCGGGGGATACTTCGGCTGGAACCAATTGTGCGATCCGTGCTCCTCCCCCCTTGCCCAACCGGCTTCGGCGTTACAGAGATTCCCGAGCTTGGCGACGATGTCGTGGGTGACGGTGCTCACGCGGGTTCGCCCTTTCCAGCAGACGAGAGGGTTTGGAGGAACGCGTCGGCAGTGACGATGGGGCCCGGGATCTGGCCGTCCAGGGACAACAGGTCCTGATCCCCCGTGACCAGGAAGTCGGCCTCTCCGGCCACCGCGAGCAGCAGAAACGGCGCGTCGAAGGGGTCCCGGCACGGGGGCACCCGGGGCTTGCGGGCCGGGATCTTCACGGTGTCGGCATGGGGCAGATAGTCGGCCAGGAGCACCTCCTGCTCTTCGCGGGAGAGGCGGAACTTGGGATAGGCCAGGACCCGCACGAGCTCCGCCGCCGTGTCCCGGGACACCAGGGGCGTGGAGGCGCCCTGCTGCCAGGCCCGGCGCAGCTCGGCCACGCGCCCCCCCGAGAAGACCAGGGCCGAGAGGACCAGGTTGGTGTCGAGAACCACCCGGGGAACAGTGCTCACTGCGCCTCGTTCTTGGGGCGCCGCGCCCACGCCACGGCCTCCGCGACGTCTTGCTCGCCGAGGTCGAGCTCGGCCAGCTTGGCGCGCAGCGCGTCGGCGCGCTGGATGCGCACCGGCGTCAGAACGATCTGGCCGTTCTTGACCTCGATATCGAAGTACTCGGCGGGACCAATGGCGTTGGTGACCTTCTTGGGCAGGGTGAGCTGGTTCTTGGACGTGATCTTCGCCAGCATGGCCGGCCTCCCGTCGAAAGGAGGAAAGGATTCCTTACTATACGTCTCTATGCCCCGTCCCTCAAGCCGCGGGACGTGGGACGTCCTTTACCATTTGAGTTTCCGATCCCCACCACTCCAGCAGCCCACCGTGCATGGGATGTCCGTACGCAGATACGCGAGCTGGTGGGCGTGCTCGGACAGTCTCACCCGCTTCCCTCCTGTCGGAAAAGAGCCTTGACCAGCGATGCGCCCCGGCGTTCGGAAGGAACCCGGGCACACGGTGGTTCCCCCGCGCCGGAATCACGAACCGCACCCCGCCCGTCGGGTCGTCCACGTCGCCCCGGTAGCGCGGGATCCGGTGCAGATGGAGGTGGCCGCTCCTGCCCGTCCTGGGCCCGCGGCACTCGGCCATGCGTCGAAGGGGATCTGGGGCGGGGAGTAGCCCCGCAGGAGCCGGTGGCGGATGTGCCTGCCGTCGCGGACCTTCTCCGTGGGAAACCCGGCGGCCTCCAGTGCCACTCCTCAAAGGTTTTGTCCATGCGCTCTTGCAGCGACTCCGTCAAGCCGGCCCCACCCCACTGCCGCCACAAGATGCAGCGCAGCTTCCGCCGTAGCCACTGATCCTCCTCTTTCAACGCCCGCCTTCCCCCCGGTGACGACGACCACAACGCGTTCCGTCGTATGTGCCGGCTATGTCACATGTTGCAGGTACCGCTGACGGCCTTTCCCTCATCCCGCCCGCTCTCTTATTGCTTTACCCTATATAATCAACACCTTGAGCTCGCTGCATCGGCAGTTTTCCATTGGCACGCCAGTTGCATTTCCCTTGTCACGAGACGAGACGAGAACGAGAACCCGAGTGTCCCGCAAGGGGGCGCGCCTTCCGGCCGACGGGGTGCTCAAGGGCCTCCCGCGGACGTTGGAATCACCCCCTACAGAAAGGAGGATCACGGCGACCCGATCAGTGAACCGAAAGAGAGGCCTTGGACGAGACCAAAATCTACTTCAGACCGAGAGGAGCACGACAATGAAGAGGACAGCATGGATTCTGGCAGGGCTCATGGGAGCAACCTGCCTCGTCGGCAGCGCTTTCGCCGCCGACAACGTGAAGAAGGGCGAGAAAGCTTCGCAGACCGCCGAGCAAAAACTCACGATGGAGAGGATGGGTGTTCAACCGGGGGAAATGGAGAAGATGGGTGGTCAACCGGGGCATAAGCTGGGAAAGATGGGCAAGATCACGCCCGCCGGAGATATTACAGGCATGGCGGTGAAGAACGCCGCGGGTGAGGATCTGGGGAATATCAAGGAGATCCTCGTCGACGCCGACCAGGGTAGGATCGTTTACCTGGTCGTGGCTTCGGGTGGAATCCTGGGGATCGGGGAGTCAGAGTACATCGTCCCCTTCAGCGTGTTACGCAAGGACGCGTCCGCAGAGCACTTCACGCTCGCCATGGACACCCAGAAGATCAAGGATGGACCGAAGTTTGCGGAGCGCCGGCTGGATGACCCCGAGTTCGCCCGCGAGGTGCACAGCTACTACGGGGTGAGTCCGTGGTGGAGCGAAGAGGGCGCCCGCCAGCGGCAGTTGCAAGAACGCGCGCCGGGCCAGCCGCAGTCGGAAGACCGCCCGCGCGGCGAAAGATGATGCAACAGAAATGCTGAGGAGAACGAGAAGTAACTGATCGGCGAGACTTGCCCAGTTACAGATGGTTCGGGATTCGGGGCAGGCAGGGGGCCTGCCCCGCTTTCTTTGGTATCGGCGGCCCTGGGCTAAGGGGCCAGGTGGTCCAATCGGGCGACGCGCAGCGCGGAGCGGTTCTCCCACAATGACTGCGGCACGATCACCGTGATCCCGAAATCCCCTTCCAGCAGTTCGAGCTCGGAATCGTATGTGGGGCACCGAGCGGTGGGGCACGCCGATGACGACACCTCGATCCGCTCGTCTCTCAGAAACCGCAGGATCTCGCTCAAGTGAGCCAGTCCTACCGTGACCACGGCCCGCCGGTTCTTTATGTGTCCTTCCCCATACTCCTCCTGGACGACCCGCACGACATTCTGGAGTATCGCAGCTGAGCGGCGTTCTTGAACGTGCTCGAGATCGGCCAGCCACTCCGCGTCGGACCGGCGGTCGGTGCCGGACGAGATCAGGCCCAGCGACTGAACGTAGAGGTCCTCATCCTCCACCTGTCGAAACCGGACGCTGCAACTCTCCCAGAGCAGATTTCCAGCACTCGTGAAGACACTGGTGTCCGACAGGCGTCGTTCGAGGGTCACTTCGTCCATCCACGCACCCTCTGGACGGGCCCCTCGGCTCGACGACACGGGGGCACCTGTGCGGGCGTCGAAGAACCCTTCCGGCAAAAAGAGCTCGACGTCTTGATTCTCGATGAGCCACTGACCCAGCCGGTATACGTCCGCCTGCGCCGCCACGGTGTCGGGCCCGTTCGCCCCGGTTTGGGCGCTGCGATGACTCTGACCTATGATGTAAACGTGTCGGTCGGTAGCTCCGGGCCGCTCGAAGACGACCCTGCCTCGGTTCGTGAGAAGCTTGCGCTCGGACTCGGCCTCCCCGGAGGAGCTCATCGCTTCGGCGCCTCCCACCACGGCCATGGCGGCCAGCAAGGAGAGCGCGGCTCGCCAGGGGCCGTGCGATGAGATGACGCACCAAGCAGTCGAAAATGAACGGCTCATCTGTCCCCTCTTCGGGAATCTGTCGGCAGAGTGTATCGGCAACCCGCCGCGTCGGGACACCGGGAGTTGGTGTCCCCCCTGTATCGGACCGACGGCCGGGAACCTTGAAACGGCCGGGGCGGGAAGGCGTTGCTCGTTTGACAGATTAGCTCCTCTGAATGGGCTCCTGCCCCATGCAACGACAGACCCGCCTCGATTTCCCTGGGGTGCTCCAGCACGTGACCGCCAGGGCCCGGTGTAAGGCCGATGACAGCGTGACATCGAGGGGGACGTCCGCACAACCAGAAAATTGACTCTCTTCCGGGAAATGGCGGGTTGCCGTACCCGAGTACGGCCGGGTGGGTCCGACGGTACGAAGCCTTCGTCTCCGATGGGATCCAGCAAGGGCGCAGGCCGGAGCCCGTCGGGGGCGGGCTGCGGCGAAGCTCCGGAGGAGGCTTTGAGGCGCTCAGGACGCGACGGCGCAAAGAGGACGAACCGGTCGCCTTCGACGAGAGGATCCTCGGCGGCAGCGACTTCGTGCGCGAGGTCCTCAGCGACGCGCAGTGGGAGCCCCGCGAAAAGCTGCGGCGCCTGGCCCGGGGGGTGACGATCGAGGAATTGGTCGAGCGTGCGGCGAAGCTGGCCGGGGTCTCGGTGGAGGAGCTTCGTGGGGCGACGCGCCGGCCCGCGGTTGTCGCAGCGCGACGGGCTCTGGCACGGGTAGCCGTGGTCGAGCTCGGAAGGCCCGGCGCCGCCCCGGCTCGTCATCTCGGGGTGGCCGCGTCCACCGTGAACCGACAGGCGGCCACCGGGGAAGCCAGCGGGTTGGCGAAGGCCCCGCTGGAGGACCTTGGGCTCCCGAGCTAACCCAGGGAAAGCTCTTGGGCACCAGCGACCCTTCCTGCCCTGCGGTGTTCGTGCAAGGGCCCCCCTGGTCAGCCGGGATCGAGAAATCCCGCGGAGCGGGGTCCCGGCCTGCATGGGAACGAAACCTCTCCCATCGTACCCCCGTTCGGACCCGCCGTCCCCCTTGTCGCTCCGGTTCCTCCTGGGGTATAGCTGCCGGGCAGGCGCGCCGTCAAGGAGGGCGGGCGGGTGCAGGGAGAACCCCGATCACAGGGCTCTTCCCTCGGCGAACACTACCTCCAGCAGACGCGAATGCCACTCCCCAACACTCCCGCCACCGGGGCCGCCGCAGGAAACCCCGCATGAGCGCCGCTTCCTGGACGGCCCGCATCCAGGGGATCCTCGACCGGGGGGTGTCCCCCGAGCCCTTGGCCGTAGCCGAGGAGGCCCTGCGGGAGGAGCCCACCGACCCCGAGCTGATCCACCTCGCGGCGCTCGCCGCCCTGGTGGCCGGCAAGCCGGACCGGTGCCTGCGCTACTTGAAGCGCCTGGAGAAACGCTACCAGCCCCTTCCCTGCGACCACCTCCTGCGGGCACTGGTCCTGGTGAGGCAAGGTCTCCCGGAGCAGGCGCGGAAAGTGCTGGAACGTCACGGGCTGGCGGATGCCCGGAGCGCGCTCCGGGAGTTCCGGGGCGGCGAGGCCCTCTACCCGTGGATGCTCTCCCAGTGGCACCAGGCATTCTACCGCCCCGCCCCGCGGCCCGCGAAGAAGCCCGCAGCCGGCCCCGCCCCCCGGGGCGGGAGGAAGCCCCCGGGCAAGGCACCTGCCCCGACGACCCCGCCCCACCGGGGACTCCCTGCGCGGGCTGCGTCCGCACCCGCGGCCCACCCCGGCGTCCCCGAGCTCCCTGTGGCCGCCACTCGGATCCCGGTGCGGTTCGATTGGGCCAACCGCGACCAGATCCGCTTCCGGGGCAACGGCCCTGAACCCGACGCCCACCGCAGGTTCCGCCTGCGGGGGGACCTGGCCCGCCTCGCCCTCCTGCAGGGGTTCGACGAGCTTCTGTGCCTGTCTCAGCTCCGCGGCGTCGAGACCTACTGGTACCAGGTGGAGACCGTCCGCAAGGTCCTCAAGCAGTTTCGCGGCCGGGTGCTTCTGGCCGACGAGGTGGGGTTGGGTAAGACCATCGAGGCGGGCATGGCCCTCAAGGAATACGCCATGCGCGGGATGGCCGAGCGCTTCCTGGTTCTGACCCCGGCGTCGCTCGTGGGCCAGTGGCAGGAGGAGCTCGAGACCAAGTTCGGCCTTTCCTGCCGCACGAGTTATGACCCCCTTCTTCGCGCCGACCCGGAGGTCTTCTGGTCGAGTCCCCGGATCGTGGCCTCCATCGCGGCGGCGCGCCGGAAGGAGCACTTCGAGCGGGTGGCGGGCCGGGAGTGGGACGTGGTGGTCGTCGACGAGGCCCACCACCTCAAGAACCGCACGACCCAGAACTACAAGCTCGTCGATGCCTTGAAGAAGCGCTTCCTCCTGCTCCTCTCGGCGACCCCGGTGCAGAACAGCCTGGTGGAGCTCTACAACCTCCTCACACTTCTAAAGCCCGGGATCTTCCGGACGGAGAAGGAATTCCGGGAGGCCCACATGACCCCGGGCAAGCCCCGGGTGCCCCTTCACCGGGACCGTATGCGCGACCTCATGCGCGACGTGATGGTGCGCAACACCCGGGGCCTGGTGGACGTACGCCTGCCGCCGCGGCACGCCACCACGCTCCGGGTGCCCGCGGGGGCCGAGGAACGGGCGTGCTACGACGCCCTCACGAGCTTGGTGCGGGATACCCACCTCGCCTCGAGCGGCGGCCACCGCTTAGCGCTCCACCACCTCCTGACCGCGGCGGGATCCTCTCCCGCGGCGGCCGCGGGCGCCCTGGAGCGCTTCGCCCGGCGCCACGGGGATAGCGGGCGCTGGGACGAGCTCGCGACCCGCTACCGACCTCTGGGGGTCGGCGCCAAGGGCGCGGCGCTCCTGGAGCTGCTTCGCCGAAATCCCGGGGAGAAGAAGATCGTCTTCGTCCACCACCGGGAGACGCTGGACCACCTGCGCCGCTTCCTGGAGGGGGCCGGGGTCGCCTGTTCGATCTTCGAGGGAGGCATGAGCGGCCTCGCGAAGGACTCGGCCGTCGCAGACTTTCGGGACCGTATCCCGGTGCTCCTCTCCACCGAGTCGGGAGGCGAAGGCCGAAACCTACAGTTCGCCAACACCCTCGTCAACTTCGACTTGCCCTGGAACCCCATGGCCATCGAGCAGCGCATCGGGCGCCTACACCGGATCGGCCAGCATCGGGAGGTCTTCGTCTTCAACCTCGCCCTCCCCGGGACCATCGAGGACGAGATCCTTCGCATCCTCGACGAGAAGATCAACATGTTTGAGCTCGTAGTGGGCGAGGTGGGGGCCATCCTGGGGGAGATCGAGGAGGGGCAGGACTTCTCGGAGCTCGTCTTCGACGCCTGGCTGCGGGCCACGGGCGGGGAGGGCCTTGGTAATAGCGGAGGGCTGGCGGAGCTCGGGGACCGGCTCGTCCGGGCCCGGGAGCAATACGAGGCGGTCAAGGAGCTCGACGAGAAGCTCTTCGGCGACGACCTCGAAGCGGGGTGAGCTGGATGGTGGACACGTGAACCCGCTGCGCGACCTCGTCGGTGAGCTCCTGCGCCTGGAAGGGGCTTTGGTGGAACATGTGGAGCCAGAGGGGCTGGAGATCCTCGCCCCCGTCCCCATCCAACGCGCCCTCGATCTGCCCGAGTGGTCTCGGCTGGGGTTCGGGGCCGAGCTGCCCGACGAGGCGCGCCGCCTGAGCCTGGAGTCCGAGTGGCTGGGGCGCCTGGGAAACCTCCTGGGAGAAGGCGGCCGCACCCTGGCCCGCACCCTCCCCCGGTCCGTCTCCGCTCCGGGAGACCCGGAGCGCGTGCTCCAGCACGGGCTTGCCTTGACCAATGCCACGTACCGCCTGCGAGGGGTCACGCCCGCCTGGACCCGCTACCTCGTCTTCACGTTCCGCTACTCCGCGGTCTCCGACGAGAAGCGGGAGGGCCTCCTCCACTTCGGGGTGAACACCGCCAACGGGGCCACCCTGGACGACTGGGTGGAGCCCCTCCTCGCCCTCGCGCTGCCCCCCGGCAGCGCCGAGGCCGCGGTCCGTCCGGAACCGGAGAAGCCGCCCCCCGCCGAGGCGCTGCCGGCCCCGTGGCAAGCCGAGCGCCTGGCGGCCGTGCTCGACCGGGCGGTGCCGCCCCGGGTCCGTTCCCGGCTCGAACCATTCTTGGCCGGAATGGCCCGCCGGCAGGAGCGGGACCTGGCCCGGGTGCGCCGCTACTACGGCGAGCTCCGGGCCGAGGCCCTGGAGCGTCTGAACCGCTTCGAGTCCGCACCGGACCCCACGGAAAAGCACCGGGCCGGAGCCGAGCGCGAACGCCAGCGTCTGGAGGCGGTGGCCCGGGAGTACCGAGCCAAGGTGGCCGACCTGGGGCAGAAGTACGCCGTCACCGTGACGCTGGAGTGGGTCCAGACCCTGGAGCTTCTCTCCCCGGTGGAACGTTTCGACGTCCTCGTGAAGCGCCGGAAGGGGGAGCGGCGCATCGCCCTGGACTGGAACCCCTGGGTGAAGCGCCTGGAGCAGGCCCCCTGCGAGTACGCCCACTCCTGGGACCGGACCCGCGCGGTCTGCGACGAGGCGCTCCACCTGGTGAGCCCCGCCGCCCACGGCCCGTGCCCGGGCTGCGGCAAGGAGCTCTGCCGGGCCTGCCACCCTGCCAAGTGTCCCAAGTGCTCCCGCCCCTCGGCGCTCCCCGATCCCCGATGACGTCTTTCGCCGAGATCCCCTCCCCTGAAGGGATGCCCTCCTGCACGGGCGGGCCCGGAGAGGGTGACTTCGCGCGGCTGAAGCGAGCCGTGGCCGAGGCGGTCGAGGCCCTTCGCGGGGAGATGCGGTTCCACCCCGGGAGCCACGATCTGCCAGTCGGTGCGGCTGAGCATCGCGAAGCGGGGGATCAGGCGGACGTCAGGGCCGTGCGCCTTCTGCGCCACCCCCGGACCCTTCGGCCCTTGGCCGCCGCCCTCGCGGATGCCCGCTCTGAAATCTGGGGCCGTCTGCGGGGGCCCGATGGCGCGTTGCGAAAGCGCGTGGACCAGCTCTTGACCCTCTCGTCTTACCCGGGCCTGATCCTGCAACTGGGGGACTTCGGGTGGAGCGCGCTGGGCACTCCGCCCTCACAGGCGGCGCTCGACGCCTCCCGGCAGCCGCTCTCGCGGGAGCTCCGCCGCTTTCGCCGCCGCGGAACCGACGCCGATGCCGCGCCGGCGAGGCTGGTCGAGCACATGGGGTCTCGCCTCCTCTGGCGCTACGGCGAGCTCGCATCGTGGCTCTCGGCGCGGGGCGACGGGGAGCGAAGGACTCCGGGGCCGCTTCTCGGCAACGAGGACCTGTTCGTACGCCTGGCGCCTTCGGTCTACGGGCTCCGGCGCCTCTGGGAGGGCTGGGACCCTAACGCGGAGACGCCGAGCGAGCTGCTCAGCCGCAAGGACTGCCACCGATACGTGGTGGCCCGCCACGCCGGGGAGCCCATCGGCACCTTCCCTTTGTGGTCCTCGGCCATGGAACACCGCTGGTGCCTCTGGGGGGAGGACCACCTGGATCGCACCTTGTTCGAGTCTCTCCTGGCCATCTCACAGCCCGAAACGTGGTCCACCGGCGAAGAGGAACGCGCCCGCTGGGCTGAAAGGCGCAGGCGGCGGGGCCACTATGGTTTGCTTCGTCCGCCCGGGTCGAGGGCGGGTCCGTCGCCGGTGGCCCTGTCTCAGCTCCTGCCCGTGGCCCACTACGCCGGCATCGCCGGCTCGGTGGCATGGGTACGGGCGAATCGGCTGCTGTCGCAGGAGCTCCTCGACGGACGGGTGGCCGATGTCCTGGCCCTGCTCGTGGCGGTGAACGCCCTCGACCCGCCGGAGCACTGGCGGCTGCCCCACGGCATCGGTCCATGGCTCCCGCAGCTCCTGGAGCTCTTGTCTGCGGAGGTCCAAGGCACCGGGGGGTTATCGTGGGACGGTCCAGCCGGCACCCTCCTCCTGCGGCGCGCCGAGGACGCGGCCAAGGGGCATCGCGGCTGGGTTCACGCCGCCCAGGTCGCGTGGCTCGTGCGCAGCCTTCGGTGCGGTCCGGCCGCGAAAGCCGGCCCCCGGCCCGCGTTCGTCAGCACCCGCCAGGGCGAGCTGGCGCTGGAATTTCGATGATCCCGCTTCCGCGTACGGAGAAGAGATGAGCTCGCCCGGGGCCCCACAAACCTTCACCTGTCTCGGCCGCACCTTCTCGTCCGAGGAAATCGCCCTGATCCAAGAGGTGGTGGAAACCTGCAAGGCACTCAGCCAGACCGAGTTGGCGCGCACCCTGGCGGAGCTGCTGGAGTGGGAGAGGCCGAGCGGCGGGCTCAAGAACTGGGAGTGCCGCACCCTTCTCCTCCGCTTGCAGGAACGCGGCCTGCTCACGCTGCCCGAAGCGCAGGTCACCAGGCCCAGGGGATCGCGCACCCGGATTCCGAAGACCGACAAAGGCAAAGCCGGCCCTGTGGTGGAGGGCAGCCTGAGCGACGTAGCGCCCGTCGCGCTCGACCGGGTAGCCACGAAGGAACAACGACTCCTCTTCCGCGAGCTCGTGGGTCGCTATCACTACCTGGGCTTCAAGGTCCCGTTCGGCGCCTACCTGCGGTACTTGGTTCGAATCGAGCGCCCCGAGCCCCAGGTAGTTGGCTGCCTTCAGTTCTCGAGCCCCGCCTGGCGCATGGAGAGCCGAGACGACTGGATCGGCTGGGATGACGGGGCCCGCCAGCGAAACCTCCAGAGGATCGTGAACAACAGCCGATTCCTCATCCTGCCCTGGGTCCGGGTCCGATACCTGGCGAGCTCGGTCCTGGCGCAGGCCGCCCGAAGCCTGCCCGGCGATTGGGAAGCGACCTTCGGGGTTCGCCCAGTGCTCGCGGAGACCCTGGTGGATTCAGCGCGCTTCTCGGGTACCTGCTACCGGGCCAGCAACTGGGTCCACGTAGGAACCACCACCGGGCGGGGTCGGATGGACCGCGCGCGCGACACGCCCCTCCAGGTCAAGGAGGTGTTCCTGTTCCCGCTGTGCCGGAATTTCCGGCGTCAGCTTCTGAGCGAGCTACCCCCTGCGCCTCTTCGGCCCGCAGAGAACGAGTAGCCCCGCATCTCGCCACTTGCAGCGCAAGCATCGGTCGGCGTGAGATGGGCCGCTCCCTCCGCCGCCGTGCCACCTTGCGCCCCCCGCGTGACCGGCACGAGGTTCATCTGCAGAATCGGTGGGTCGTCCCGGCGACCTTCCTGGATGGTGGCGGTTGGTAGGGCGCGGCCGCCGAACGCGCCGTGGTCTTCGGTGGTACCCGCCGACGGAGGCCTCGGCGAGGCGTCCCTGCCCTACCGAAACCCACGATCGCAAACGAGAGGAAGCGCAGCCAGTGAAAACGCCGACGGTCCCGCATCTTACGTCGAACCAGAGGCCTTCCGTAGCCCACAGATTCTGCGGTGCGAACGAAAAAAGGGCCGAGGCGAATCGCCTAAGCCCTTGATTTTGCTGGAGCCGGGAATCGGACTCGAACCGACGACCTGCTGATTACGAATCAGCTGCTCTACCGACTGAGCTATCCCGGCGGATGGTGCCAGTGAGAAGGCCCCCGACCGGCGGGGGCCCCTGTGATCTGGTGGAGATGAGGGGGATCGAACCCCTGACCTCAGCGTTGCGAACGCTGCGCTCTCCCAGCTGAGCTACATCCCCGTATCTGCGCCAGTTTTCAGGCTTGCAGGCCATCCCCGGCAGGGTGCGTCACATCCTCGGTTGTGACTCGATTCGTGACTGCGCCGAGCCAGAGGGCGGGAGGATAGCATCCCGTCAATCACCATTCAAGGCCAAGATGGCCGCCTAATCGGGCTCCCCGGACCAAGCGCATCCGGCCCAAATCTCCCTCCAGTAACTTCTCCCAGTCCCAACGCCTGCTAAGAATCTCCTTGCCCTCCGGAGCAGAGCTCGTCGCATGCCTGCTCACGGCGCGGTTCACGGGTTATGCGAACTCCCGATGTTCGCCACCCCCACGCCCCGCCCGTCTATGGACGCCCATGAGACCCGGTCTCGCCGTGCCGATCCTCGGAGAGGAGGCCCGAAGTCCCCTGTCTCACTGGGGCAGGACCCAGCGCAGCCCGATGTTGCTGGTGCCAATCGGGACCCGCACGCGGACACGGCCGCAGGCCCGGAACCCGCTTCGGACCGCCCGGCCCGAGCCTCGCACACCGGCGCCACTCCCCGGTCTTCCGCGCCGATCCCCTGCGGCCCGCGGTAACGTGTCTGCACGTACCCCTTAGGAGTTTCCAATCGCCGAATCGTTGCCAAGGCGGACCTGGTCCTCTAGACTCGTCCGAGCGATCCCTACCAGTGGTCGGGTTTCCTGGCCCATGGCGCGGAGGACATCGAAATGACTACGCTGCTTCAGGAGGCGTTCGACAAGGCGTCGAAGCTCCCCCCCGGAGCTCAGGATCTCCTGGCCAGGGAAATCCTGGAGGATATCGAGGGTGAGGCACGGTGGGACGAAACCTTGGCAAACTCTCAGCCACTCCTGGAAAAGATGGCGCAAAGCGCGCTGGAGAAGCACAGGGCTGGAAAGACCCGAGAAGCTGGATTCGATGAGCTATGAAGTCGTTCCTGGGCGACGACTTCGTGGCCCTGTTCGCTCTTCTTCCGGACCGTGTGAAACGGCAAGCTCGGAAGAACTACCGTCTTTGGCGCGAGGATCCGCGCCACCCAAGCCTTGACTTCAAGAGGGTTGGAAAGACCCTGCCGGTGTACTCCGTCCGGGTGGGGATCGGCTGGCGCGCGCTGGGCTTGAAAGAACGCAACGGCGTCGTGTGGTTCTGGATCGGCTCCCACGCTGAATACGACAGGCTCCTCAGGGGTCTCTGACCCCATGTCCCAGACATCGAGACACTTCAGAACTCCAAAAGGCCCCCTGCCCGTCGGGCACGAACTGCCGGTCGACCCGCAGCACTGGCGCCCTGCGCAAGAAACTGTTCAGCGCCTTCTCGGTGTCGGCGCAGCCACCCGCGGGCACTCGGAATACCCGGCACTGCATCTCCTGCTCCACTGCCCCTCGGTCTGGGTAAAACACCCAGGGATACTCGATACGAAGCAGCCTTCCCATCGACCTTTCCCTTCCACTCCCCACGAACTTCCTGAGAAATCCGCCCTTGCCCTTCGTCAGTCTACCTCCCAACAGTGAATTGTGTACGGTCTGACACCTCTGCCTGCATTACTTCACCGACAGCGGGGTGATCGGGAGCAAAGCGTTCGTCGCCGAGTGCTACCGGCGGTTCGAGGGCCACTTCTCCTGCCGCCACCCGAAAAAACCCCATGCCGTCGCCGGCCTCGACGGCGTGTTCTCCCTCAAACGTCTTCGAGCTGCGCCCACCTGACGAGACCCTCTCGTTCCGACTCGAGTCCAACTGCCTGCGGGGCCCGCGCAGGCCCCCGACTGTTTCTGAGCCGAGCTCTTCCGCCTATTCCCCCGAGTTTGTCCCCGCTGCAGACGCGGCGTACCTCCACCCGAACCCCTCCATCGCCCCTCGCCCCCCCTCCCTGTGCCGTCGCGGCCCCCCTTGGATCCCCATCCCAAGGCCTGGACCTCTCCGCCCTGGAGCGCTTCGGACTGCGGACCTCTCCCCAATCGCCTCCCTTGGTTAAGCCACCCTCTTGTACAGCGTCGTTAGAAAGCTCGGAACTTTTTCGATAAAGCCGCTTCGGATCTCAAGTTCCTTTGCGAACAGTGGCTCCTGCTCGTGTTCGTATCCACCGCCAAACAAGACCCGATCAGGCGCCACTACGATCGCGCGAATACTAAGTCTGGATGAATGGCTGTATTTATTGTATATATCTTTCGTAGCACTCAGGAGTTTCATTGCTTGCTCTGACAACCCAATCTGCTCCCTGTTCTTGTCGAGAGTCTTGATGGCCAAGTGCGGAAGTGTCCAGCGCTTATCTTTGGCGAAGTCGGCATAGAAGCTCCGGGACACCCACTTATTGGGCCGTTTCTCAAGAAGAAGGTCGCCAGGATGGCTCAGCAGCACTGAAACCGCCATGGCCTCAAGCGCCACTCGAAATTGGTTGCCCGATGGAGCAAGAAAGCCATGGGCGAGAAGCTTCACGGAAGTGTAAAGGGCTTCCACTAACGCGTAGATATGGGCAGTTAGGTGCAAAAACCGCTCGTCCGGTGCTTCATGCTTCTCAAATTGTAGGAAGCCTAAATAGCACTCCTTTACCGAGCCGCATATCTCCTGAATGGGCTCAGAGAATGCTTCTCTGAACAGATCGACAGAACCGCCATGCTGAATGTCGAACACGTACGCGACCAACTCATCGACATTCAATGGATCTATCTTGTGCATCTCTTCCTTCGCTTAACAGCTGCATATCAAGTCAGGCTGATAGGCAGCCCAATGGGCTGTTTATCTCCCGGCGGGATAAACAGCCCGCGTGGAACCCTGAGGTGTCAGACCTACATAATACACTTCTCGATTGCCAGCCTGGCTCAAGACTGATTGCCGCGCGGTGCCTCCACCAGCGCATGATAGTGGTTCGTCATCAGGCAGTAGGCGTGGAAGCGCGCTCCGTACCGAACGGTCGCCGACTCGAGGTACTCCAGGAACTTCCCCCGGTCGCGCTGGCCCTTGAACACCTCTCGCTTCTCGTTGCCACGCGACGTGACATGGTAAAACACCCCGGGATACTCGATACGAAGCGGCCTTCCCATCAACCTTCCCCTTCCACTCCCCACGAACTTCCTGAGAAATCCGCCCTTGCCCTTCGTCAGTCTACCTCCCAACAGTGAATTGTGTAGGTCTGACACCTCTGCCTTTCTCCTGAGTTTCCGGAAGGGCCCAGATTCCTACCGCAACACCCGGCAGACTCTCCCCTGACACCGGGAACCTCCACATATCTTCTGCAAGAGCTTCACCAAGACGTGTCAGCAGGCTTGAGCGGCCCTGCCTGGAGGATTGGGGCCAGTTTGGCTTCAGGATAGACTTCTGCGATGAGTTCTTTCGCCATCTCCAGGGTTTTGGGGTCAGCGATACTGGGATGTCCCGTGCCAAACGGCGGCTGGGGATTGTACTCGAGGATAAGCTCAATAAGCTTGCCGGTCGGTTCTCCCGCAATGGCGGCAGCAATTGTCAGGCCGATATCCACACCGGCTGTTACACCACCCCCGGTGTATACATTGCGGTCAATGACAACGCGTTTCTGGACGGGCGTGGCGCCAAAGGCCGACAGCAATTCCCGCTTCCGGCGGGAAAGGGGCGTGTCAACGTTTCCGACAAGAAG
>JAWSUI010000077.1:0-15560 GCA_033551855.1 Deferrisomatales bacterium | reverse complement strand
CAGATCAGCCCCCCTTTGAGGACCCCGGGGAAGACCATCACCCCCCGGGCCTGGGCCAGCAGGTGGTTCAGCGCCGAGAGCTGCGGGTCGGCGCGCATCCGGTTTGCCGTCACCGTCGCCCGGTCCACCAGCTCCTGGGAGGCCGGGTACGCCGTCTCCCCGGACTTCCCGGTGCCGGCGCAGGCGGGCAGCAAGGCGAGGAGGAGAAGGGCGGTGAGTCGAAGAGCGCGCGTCATGGGGCACCTCGGCGGCGGAAGGGGAGGGGCACGGTCGTTCCGAGGAACCCAGTGTGCCACGACGCGCCCCCAGGGCAAGCCGTGCGGGTTCCTGTGTGGGAGCCGCCTCCCGGCCGCGACGCCCCCCCTTGACCCATGTCAAGGGACCCTCCCAGCTCCCTGTGGTAAGGTCCCGTCGACAACCGCCGCAGACGCGGCCGCACCGAGGAAGAGGAAGCCCCGGGAGGAACCACGTGAGACCGACGAAGCTTGCGGCCGCCGCCGCGCTGCTCCTGGCCCTGGCGGCCGCCGCGGGGTGCCGGACCGAGGGCGGCCCCCAGGCCGGCCCATCGACCGCCCCCGAGATCGGCCGGCCCACCGTCCTGGTGTTCGGCCTCGGGCCCCGGTGCCGGTACTGCGTCGAGCTCAAGGAGGAGATCGGCCGGGTGACCGAGCAGACCGGGGACGCCGTAATCTTCCGCGACATCCGGGTCGACCGCGACACGGCGGAGGTCCGGGCGTACCGGGTGGTCCTGAGCCCGACCCTCGTCTTCCTGGACGCCGGGGGGGTCGAGGTCTCGCGTCACCAGGGTCTCCTGGACGCCCGCCAGCTCCTGGAGCGCCTGGCCGACCTGGGCTTCTGGCCCCGGAGGGGCTGACGTCGTGCTCGAGGGGCTGTCCGAGCTGACGAGCTACTGGCTCCAAAGCCGCCCCTGGCTGGCCGCGGCGGCCGTCTTCCTGGGCGGGGTCACCACCGCCGCCAACCCCTGCAGCCTCGCGGCCGTGCCGGTGCTGATCGGCCTGACCGGCGGGCACGCCGCCGTCACCGACTGGCGGCGGGGGCTCCTCACCTCCCTCGTCTTCGTCGCCGGACTGGCCGCGTCCTTCTCCGCCATGGCCGTCGCGGCGGTCTCGGCCGGCACCTACTTCGGGGCCGCGGGACCCTTCTGGCCCTGGGTCCTCGCGGCCGTGTGCCTGCTGGCCGCCGCCCAGTTCTGGGACCTCTGGCACCTGAGCCTGCCGGGCTTGTCGAATCGGCTCGGGCGGGTGCGCCCCGCCCGGAGCGGCCTCGGGGCCGCCTTCGGCATGGGTCTGCTCTTCGGCGTCCTCTCGGCCCCCTGCGCCGCCCCGGTGCTCGCGGTGGTGCTGGCCTACGTGGCCTCGAAGGCCAGCCTCGGCTACGGCCTGCTGCTCGTCTGGCTCTACGCCGTGGGGCACTGCGCCCTGCTCGTCGTCGCCGGCACCTCCGTGGGCGCGGTGCGGCGGCTGGTGGCGTCGGAGCGCTACGCTCGGGCCAACCTGTGGTTTCGCCGCGCCGCCGGGGCGCTCCTGGCCGCGGTGGGGCTGTACCTGATCGTCAACCAGCTCCCGCCGGCCGGGTGAAAGGAGCACGGAGATGGAGATCCAGGTCCTCGGTGTGGGCTGTCCCAAGTGCATCCGGATGTACGAGGCCGCCGTGGAGGCGGTGGCCCTCTCGGGGCGGGAGGCGTCGGTCACGAAGGTGACCGACCTCGACGAGATCGCCCGTCACGGGGTCTTTGCGTTTCCCGCGCTGGTCGTCGACGGGGAGGTCCGGTCCGTCGGGAAGCTCCTGGGTCCCGAGGCGATCGCCCGCCTCCTGGGCCCCGCCTGAGAGCCTCCCCTCCAAGGGGGAGTCGGGTCTTCCCTCGGTAGGGACGCCTCGCCAAGGCGTCCGCGGGCGCGTCGGCGGGGGAATGCCGTGCTTCCCTCGGCCCCCCACCCGCCCTGTTGCCGGCCTGTCCGCTTCGACCGGGGCAGGGACACCCGGCCGAGGCGTCCGCCGATGGCCCCCCTTCAAGGGGAAGCGTCGGGTGGGTTCCCCAGGAAGCGCCGGGCGTTGCCCCGCAGCACCGCCTCCTGCACCTCTTCCGGCAGGCGGAGCCCCCGGACGCAGGCTACGTATTCCAGGGCCGGGCCGAGGTCTCGGCAGGCGATGGCGTCGCTCCCCAGGAGCACCCGGTCGGGGAGCTCCAGCATGAAGGACCGGTAGGCCTCGGGGTCGGCCTCGATGAAGGGCCGCAGGCTCGAGATGTCGGTCATCACCCCGGGGAACCGTTCCAGCAGCTCGGCCATGCGGCGGCGGCTGAACCCCAGGTGCGGGATGCAGACCCGTAGCCCCGGGTGCGCCGCGAGGCACTCCTCCACGAAGGCGGCGTGCAGGGTGAGGTCCGCGTGGTAGAGGAGGGGAACGCCCCAGCGGGCGGCCGCCGCGAAGACGTGCCGGTGCGCCTCCAGGTACTTCTCCCGGCCGATGCCGGGCACCCGGCGCAGGGGCGGCATGCGCATCTTGGCCTCGTCCTCCTCGAGGACGAGGATGTTCTTGAGCCCGGCGTGCCCCGGGCCCCACCAGGCCTCCAGGTCGGACCGCCCGTCCCAGGCCCGCACGTCGAGGAAGGAGTGCACCCGCAGTGGGCGGGGCTCGGCGGCCCACAGCCCATGGAAGGACCTCCAGGCCTCCAGGTCGTCGTGGGCGATACGTTCCTGGTCGATGCCGGTGAAGTCCCGGTAGGCTCCCGGGATCAGGTGGACCGCCCGCTCGGGGGGCGCCCCCATGGCGGGAAGGGGCAAGACCACCACGGCCTCGCACCCGGCGCCGGCGAGCCGCTCGAGCTCGGGCACCACCTCCTCGGGCGGGCGCCCGAACAGGCACCAGTGGACGTGCGCGTCGATCCACACGGGAAGAACCCTCCGCGGGGCTAGCGAGAGCGCCTAGAAAGAAAACCCCTTCCTTGAATCCCCTCTCCCCCCGGGAGAGGGGCCTGGGGTGAGGGCGACCGGTCGGTGTTTCATCCCTCGGGGCGACCGCAGGTCGTGGGCAACTCATGCCGCCGAGCCATGTCCGCTCCCCTCCCCAATCCAAATCGGAATCGCGATCCGGACGGTCCATCCGGGCGTCCCGTGCGGTCCGTCCCGGCTGCCGCCGGGCTCCCGGCCAGTGGGCTTGCGGTACGGGCCGCTCAGCGCAGCGCGGAGAGGCCGGCCAGGTGGAACCCGAAGACGCCGAACAGCAGACCCAGCATAAGCGCCGCGGAGACGATGGACAACCGGAAGGTCCGGACCCGCCAGAGCAGGGCGGAGACGAGCCCCACGAGCGCCACCTTGACGAACCCGGCCAACGCCGAGCTCTGCTCGAAGAGCCCCGCCATGAAGGGGTTGGCCTCGCCCACGCCGTTGGCCAGGGCGACCAGGGTCAGCAGGTAGTCCGCCAGGTTGAGGGTGTTGATCCCGACCAGGAGTAGGGCAAAGCGGCCCGGGTGGGCCCGCAGGGCCTCCACCAGGGCACCGAGGGGGGAAGCCCGTCCCGCCGTCGTCCCGGTGCGGCGGTCGAACCCGGACCGGCGGTCCACGAACCGGTAGCCCCTTTCCGTCCTCCGCTCCCCGCGGCGGCGCTCCTCGACCACCCGCGCCGCGTTCTCCCGTTCCGCCATCGGCCGCCCTCGGCAGGAGTGCGTCCCGCGCCCCGGCCTGCCCGGGGCTGCCGACCCCTATCGGGCCGTCGCGGGTGAACCATGAGCCGCGGAGTGACCGGGCCCCGACAGAGCTCCACCGGATTCTTGGTCCTCCCTGGAATGGCGGGTTTCCGCACCCAGGGCCAGGCGGGTGGGTCCGACGGCGCAGGCGGACGGCCGCTCGACCTGGGCAGCCGCTTCGGGAGCCGCGATGCCGCGAGGGTTCCGGACGCGGCGGGGGAGCACACCAACCGTGCAGCCCGGCCTCAGCCGCCGGAGTGGGCGGGCCCACCCGGTCGTTTCCCGGAAGAACCGAATTTTCGCGGACACTTCGTGGGACATTGTGAGAGAATGCCCTCACCCAGAGTGCTTTCCGGCGATCGCGGGCGCGTTCGCGGGGGAGGCCGAACCCTCCGGGTGGGCCGAAGTCTCCACCGGGCCGCGGCCCGTCCGGCCCGTCAACCGTCGAGCCGGCCGGGCCGATAGGGAAGCCTTGCTGGTGGCGAGGGGGGTGGTGGGGGCCGTGCGCACCGGCCTGGGAGGAGCCGAAGGATGCCGTGTAAGACCGTGATCGGGGGGCTTTTCCTTTTGGCATTCTCGCTCGGCGTGACGGTTCTCGCCCGGGCGGCCGGCCCCCAGGGCGCTCCGGCGCAGGCTCCCCTCGTCATCGGCGTCCTTCCGGAGCAGGACCTCTTCGAGCAGCTCCGGCGCTACCGGCCGCTCGCGGACATCCTCTCCCGTCGGGTCGGGCGCGGCATCGAGCTCAAGGTGCTTCCCCGCTACGGGAATATCGTGGGGAGCTTCCAGCAGGGGAAGCTCGACGGCGCCTTCTTCGGCAGCTTCACGTACGTCCTCTCCCAGCAGAAGCTCGGCCTGCGGGTCCTCGCCCGGCCCGAGAGCCCCGACGGCACGTCCACCTACCACGGGCTCCTGGTGGTCCGGGCCGACAGCGGCATTCGGGGCCCCGCGGACATGAGGGGCGGGGTCTTCGCCTTCGTCGACCAGGCCACCACCGCGGGGTATCTGTTCCCCCTGGCCTACTTCAAGGAGCACGGGGTCGTGGACTATCCGACCCACTTCCGCGAGACCTACTTCGCCGGGACCCACGAGGGGGTCGTGGCCGACGTGCTCGACCGAAAGGCGGACGCCGGAGCCCTCAAGAACACCGTGTTCCGGCGTTTCGTGAGCGCGAATCCCGAGGCGGCCCAGGAGCTCGAGATCCTGGCCTGGTCCCCCCCCGTGCCCGAGAACGCGCTGGCCGTGCGCGCCGACCTGGACCCCGCCCTGACCGACCGTCTGCGAAACGCCCTGCTTCTCCTGCATGAGGACGAGGAAGGGGTCGCCGTGCTCCGCCGCTTCGGGGCGGCCCGCTTCATCCCGACCACCGACGACGACTACGCCGCGGTCTCGGCCTACGCGAAGACCGCGGGTCTCGACCTCGCGACGTACGACTACATCAACCGGTGACCGTGTGAGAGCCCGACCCCCGACCCCCCGCCCCCGATTCCCGGTCTTTCCATGAGACGCAAGGTCCTCGTCGCCACCGTCGTCTTCTGCGCCGTGTTCGTCCTGGCCGGGCTGTACATCGCGCGAAGCATCCACCGCAGCACCAGCGAGCTCGACGAGCTCGTGCGGCTGCACCAGATCGAGCTCATGCGCGAGGAGCTGCTGGTGCGGGTCCAGACCGTCAAGGCCAACGTCGCCGCCCGGAACACGCGATTCTTCCAGGGGGTGGACAGCATCGTCGAGAACGTGATGGCCATGGGCTCGTCCCTCGAGGGCTGCTTCGGGTGCCACCACGCCCGGCCCACCCACGCGGTCCTCGAGGACCTTCTCGACCGCACCCGGCGCTTCGAGGGCTCGATCAGCAGGGTTCTGACGATCCGCGCCAACACCGAGCGCCTGAAGGCCGAGGAGGACGCCGCCTTCGGGGAGGGGGCGGAGCTCGCGGACAAGATCCACGAGATGATCGCCGCCACCACGGCCCAGCTCGAGCGCAAGACGTCCCAGGTGGTGACCCAGATCCTCTGGACCAACCGGGTCCTCTATGTCCTTCTGGCCTTGGGTCCCCTGCTGGCCGTCGGCCTCGCCGTCAGCGTCTTCCGGTCGTTCTCCCGGCCCATCGACGCGCTCCTGCACGCGACCCGGCAGATCGAGGGGGGCAACCTCGACCACGGGGTGGAGGGGCTGGAGCACGAGTTCCGGGAGCTCGGGGAGTCCTTCAACCAGATGGCCCGGTCCCTGAAGGAGCAGATGGTGCAGCTTCAGCGGACCGAGCACATGGTGGCCTGCGGCGAGGTGGCGGCCGGTCTGGTCCACGAGATCAAGAACCCCCTGGCCGGCATCAAGGTGTCCCTCGACGTCCTGAACGAGGAGGCGGAGCTCGCGCCCGACGTCAGGGACATCCTCGCCATGTCCGTCGGCGAGATCGGTCGGATCGACTCCCTCATGCGCGGCATGCTGGAATTTGCCAAGCCGAAGCCGCCCCACTTCGCCCGGGTCGACGTGCACCCCCTCCTGGACCGGGCCTTGGAGCTCTCGAGGAACCGGGCGAGGGGAAGGGGCCATGGCGACGGCCGGGTGCAGGTCGCCTGTCAGTGGGGGGAGAACGTGCCGCCGGTCGTCGCCGACCCCGAGAAGCTCGTCCAGGTGTTCCTGAACCTTGCGGCCAACGCCTTCGAGGCCATGCCCGACGGCGGCACCCTCTCCGTGTCCACCGGGCGGAACGGCGACCGGGTCGTGATCCGGGTCTGCGACACCGGCCACGGCATCGCCCCGGGCTTGGAGAACAGGCTCTTCGAGCCCTTCTACACCCAGAAGGCGAGCGGCACCGGTTTGGGCCTCGCCATCTCGAGGGGCGTCGTGGCACAGCACGGGGGAAGCCTCACCGCGGCCAACCGGGAAGAGGGCGGGGCCTGCTTCACGATCGAGCTCCCCCTGGACGGTGCCGCCGGCGCCCGGGATGGCCTGGGGGAGGAGGGGCCGTGAGCTCCCCGGGACGGGTCTTCATCGCCGAGGACGACCCCCTCATCCTCCTCAACCTCACCCGGGTCCTCAAGCGGCAGGGGTACGAGGTCCAGTCCACGCCCACCGCCAGGGGGCTGGTCGACAAGGTCTTCGCATGGCTGCCCGAGGTCGTCCTCCTCGACATCGGGCTCCAGGACGGCAGCGGCCTCGACGTGCTGCGCGAGCTCCGCGACCGGGGGGCGGACACCGAGGTCGTGATGCTCACCGGCGACGCCACCGCCCAGACCGCGACCCGCGCCCTCAAGGCCGGGGCGTCCGACTACCTTACCAAGCCCTTCGACCTCAACGAGGTCCGCAAGGTCATCGGAAACCTGGCGGAGAAGCAGCGGCTCAAGCGAGAGCTCGAGCAGCGGCGCAGCGCCGAGGGGGAGCCCGACGTCCCCGAGCTCGTGGGCCGGTCCCCGGGCATGGCCGAGCTTCGGGAGAAAGTCGAGAAGATCGCCGCGGCCGGGGTCGACACGATCCTCGTCACCGGGGAGAGCGGCACGGGCAAGGAGGTGGTGGCCCGCCACGTCCACCACCGGATGCGCCGCGACGCCCCCGACTACGCGCCCTTCATCGGGGTCAACTGCACCGCCCTCACCGAGTCCCTCATCGAGAGCGAGCTCTTCGGCCACGAGCGGGGCGCCTTCACCGACGCCAAGACGATGAAGAAGGGGGTCTTCGAGCTGGCCGGCCGGGGCACCATCCTCCTGGACGAGATCGGGGACATGCCCTTCGCCTTCCAGGGAAAGCTCCTTCGGGTCCTCCAGGAGCGGACGATCCGCCGCATCGCCGGCAAGGAAGACATCCCGATCCACGCCACCGTGATCGCCAGCACCAACCGGGACCTCCGGGAGGCCGCGGACCGGGGCGCCTTTCGCCTCGACCTCCTCTACCGCCTCGACGCCTTCTCCCTGGTCGTGCCCCCCCTGCGGGACCGCGGCGGCGACGTCCTCGCCTTCACGGAGCACTTCCTCGTCAGCCTCTCGGCCAAGTACAAGCGCCCGCGGGTGCAGGCCCTCTCGCCCGGGTGCCGGGCGGCCCTCCTCGCCTACCCCTGGCCGGGCAACGTGCGGGAGCTGAAGAACGTCCTGGAACGACTCGTGGTCCTCGAGGCCTCCGACACGATCGGGGTCGAGCACCTGCCGAAGGAGCTCGTCGGCTCCGGACCCCCGGGGGCGCCTCCCGACCCGGAACCCCAGCCCCCGCTGCCGGTGTCCCGCCTCGTGCTCCCCGACGGGGGGCTGTCCCTCGAGGAGGTGCGGCGCGACCTGATCGTGCAGGCGCTGGAGAAGGCCAAGCACAACAAGCGCAAGGCCGCCAAGCTCCTGCGGATCAGCTACGACACCCTCAGGTATCAGATGAAGAGGTTTGACCTGGAGTAGGCGGGGGGCCCATCGCCTCCTCGGCGATCGACCGCACGAAGCTCACGTCGAAGGGCTTGCCGACGAAGTAGTGGGCCTGTCGCGAGATCGCGGCCTCGTCCTCCGGGCTCAGATACCCGGCCGACATCATCGCGATGCGCGTGTGGGGCGACCGCTCGCGGATGTGCGCCAGCGCTTCCAGTCCGCTCATCCCGGGCAGGCGCACGTCGAGAAAGCACAGGCCGTAGGGGCACTCGGCCAGCGCCTCCAAGGCCTCCTCGGCGCTCTTCGCGCACCGGATGTCCCGATCGTGCCGCCGCAGTACGCGCGCCAGTCCCAGGGACACCAGATCCTCGTCGTCGACGATCAGTACCTTGTTCACGGGTTCCACCCCTCTGACGCGAGCAAAATGGATCGGCAAGGAAGCAATGCAAACCGAGGGCACCGGAGTTGGTGTGCAATCTACGGGCCAGCAGCGGGCGCGCCCGCCCAATGCGCATCGGCCGGGCTCCTGCGCCCCGCGCCCCCCTGCGGGCGGGCGGTGAAATCCCCAACCGCCGTTCCAAATCAGCGAGCTCAGCCCGGGGCATCCCCAAGGCGTGGTGATTTCACCACATGGAAGCGTGACCCGTGAACCACCCCGGTCCCCCTTGGCGTTCTTGGCGTCTTGGCGGTTCCCCCCAAGAGCCGCGAAAACCGCCCGCGTCCCAACCGGGGGAGGGGCCACGTTGGGCCGTTGCGTCGTTGCGCGAAACCGCCTTTGACCTTGCCTTTCCACGTTGCGCCGTTGCGTGAGACCGCCCTTGCCTTTGCCTTTGCCTCTACACATCGCATCGTTGCGTGAGACCGTCTTTGCACCTCTCTGCGTCCTCAGCGCCTTTGCGGTTCCCGCCCCCGCCCCCCCCTTGACCCGCAGCGTCTCCGCGCCGATACTGAAAACGTACGATTTGTTCGATTAGAAAGGATTGGAAGCAATGCCCCGTCTGGCCGTGACCGAAGCTCGAGACAACTTCGCCGACCTGCTGAACAAAGTGGCCTATGCCGGGGAACGCTTCCTCGTGGAGCGCCACGGGAAGCCCTTGGCGGCCATCGTCTCCGCGGAGGACTTGGAGCTACTGGAGAGGCTCGAGGACCGACTGGATCTCCTGGATGCGCTGCAGGCGCTCCACGAGGCGGAAGGCAGCGGGGAGAAGCCCGTTTCGCTGGATTCCCTGCTGGAAGAGCTCGGGCACCGGCGGTAGGGTCGCCCGTGGGCGACACGGTCGATGTCCTGCCGGGGGCGGCCCGCGAGTTCCGGAAGCTCCCCGCCAAGACGCGCACTGCCCTCTTGCTGCGACTCGTCTCCTTGCGGGCCGACCCTCGACCGGAGAACGCGAAGAAGATCGAAGGGCCTGAGAACCTGTGGCGGATCCGAGAAGGGGATTACCGGCTCCTCTACCAGATTCGCGACAGGGCGCTGCTCGTCCTCGTCGTCCGCGCGGGGCACCGCAGGGAGGTCTACCGCAAGGTCTCCCGCCTGCTGAGATCGCTTCCCGAGTGAGCTGTCCGTGACCTTCGGGCACCTCGCCATGCCACCTTGGTCATTCCCCCCCAACTTCCGCGGTCGCTCACCAGCCCCGAGGGCCGCGGTTTCCGAGCGTCCCTGGCGTCCTTGGCGCCTTGGCGGTCGGAACCAGGACCTGCGACCCGGCAACCGCCCTGCGTCCTCGGTCCTCAGCTGGTGGGTCCGCTGCGCTCGACCCACCCGACCAACGCTGAACCAATCAACCCAATGAAACGCCTTCCCTTCCCCCGTCCCCCGTCCTCCGTCCTCGGTCCTCGGTCCTCGGTCATCGGTCCTCCGCCTCCCCCCCGTCCTCCGCGCTTCCCGCCCCCGATCTGCGCCCTGCACCTTGCACGCCTCGTGTGACGGGGTAGAATCAACCCCGGGTCATCACAAAGACGCGCCGGGCCCGAGAGGAGTTGTCCGTGAGCGTGGATCAGGTCGTCTCTCTTGCGCGACACCTTCCTCCCGCAGACAAGCTCAGACTGATCGAGCTCATCGCCCGGGAGCTGTCGGAGCAGCAATTGGGCAGCCCCGGCGGGGAGATGCGCCCAACGGTGGGGTTGTGCGCCGATCTGGGCGCCGCGCCCTCTGCGGAGGATATCGATGAGGCTCGGCAAGAGATGTGGTCCGGCTTTCCGCGAGGCGATCTCTGATGATCCGGGCCGTGGCCGACACGCATACACTGGTCTGGGCACTCTTCGATGATCCACGACTGTCTCGTGCGGCCCGAGCGGCTATGGAGGTGAGTCCCGGCGACAGCATTGCCATATCCGCTATCACCCTCGTTGAGTTGGTGTATCTTTGCGAAAAGGGGCGAATCGGACCGGAGGTGTTTCTCCGCGTTCTCGACAAGCTTCACGAGCCTCAAGCGTCCCTCGTCGAAGTTCCCGTCGAACGAGGGATCGTCGAGGCCATGAAGGACGTTCCACGATCCGATGTGCCAGACCTTCCAGACCGTCTCATAGCAGCCACAGCGGTGAGCCTCGGCGTTCCCGTGCTGAGTCGCGACCGGAAGATTCGTACTTCCCGCGTTCCTACGGTCTGGTGAAGGGGGGGCCGGATTGCCTGTTGCCCGTGGCCCAGTGCCCCGAGGTTCTTCTGAGGCGACCGTTCGATGAAGAGCTGGTAACTCAATCCGGAGAGGCTTTTTAGAATGCTGCCACAGCCTGCTCGAAGGGCACCGGGTCGGAAGAACAACCCTTCGCCTCGTCGTAGGCACGGATGTCGCCCCGCCAGTTGGTCATTTCCCCAACTCATCGCCCCGCCCGACCTCCCTCCGCCCCCCGCGGTCCCCCGGGGACGAGGAGGAGAAATGGCCCAGTTCAAGATCGTCGTGGAAAAGCACCCGGACGGGTACGTGGCATACCCTCTCGGGCTCAAAGGCATCGTCGTCGGGGAAGGCGACACGTACGAGGAAGCGCTCGCGGACGTGAAGTCAGCGATTCGGTTCCATGTCGAGACGTTTGGCGCAGACGAGTTTCAGGACGAATCGCCGGTCCTCGAGGCATTCGTGGCCGAGACCGAGATGGTCATCTGATGCCGAGATTTCCGGTCGACGCTCCGAAGGCCGGGGTCCTCAAAGCCCTGGAGCCGCTGGGGTCTCGTTTGGTCCGCGAGGGGGAGCACATCGCCATGGTCCGGGAAACCCCAGACGGCAAGCGGACGCCCCTGACCCGGCCGAATCACCGTCACATCAAGGGCTCGACCCTTCGGACCATCCGTTCCCAAGCAGGAATCTCGCGGGACGATTTCCTGCGCGCCTACGAGCAAACGTAGGTCACCTCACCAGCCCCTGGCTCCCCGCCCCCAGGCTTGTGCGAAGGGCGCCGAGACCACCAACGTCCCCCCCGGCTTCCCGCCCGACGATCCTCCCCGTGTCAGCGCCGTCAAGCTGCCGAGCAGCGACGCCGCCAAGCCGCCTTGGGCATTTCACCGTCTCTGCCCCCGGTCCTCGGACTTCGGCCCGCAGCCGCCCTCCGTGCTCCGTCTTCTGGCCTCCGTCCTCCGTCGTCGGTCCTCAGTCCTCTGTCCTCCGTCCTCCGTGTTCTCGGTGCCGAACCCCCTTGAGCCGGGGCATGTGCTTCCGGTCGAAGGACAAGATCTCGTCGATCCCCTGCTTCTCCATGACGGCGGCGATGTATCCGTCCACGAAGTCGACGCGGAGTGCCTGGTAGTGGTCGAGCGCCCGGGTGACCAGAGCCGCGTTGAGGACCTCCAGGCCCGGCGTCGCCAGGATGCCCCGAATCAGCGGCGCGACTTGGGCGTTCGAGAGGCCGTAGCTCGACTCCAAGACCCAGACCGTCTCGGCCAGAACCATCTCGGCCGTGACCAGCTTGACCTCGCCGGCCGCGGCCTTGTCGAGCCACTGCTCGACCCGGCCGGCCTTCGCCGGATCGTCGTTCGTCAGGTAGCGGATGAGGAGGTTCGTGTCGACGAAGATCCGCTTCACTCCATCTCCTCCCGCACGCGTCGGCCCACCGCGGCCCTCGCTCGGGCCCGCTGCTCGGCGAAATCCCCCTTCCCCGCAGCCGGAACGGCTCCCCGCAGATCCCTCAGGGTCTGCACCGGCTTGAGGACCACCTGTCCCTCCTCCACGGCGAAGTCGACGCGGTCGTTGGGTTGAAGGTGGAGGAGGTCCCGGATTGCCTTCGGAATGGTCACCTGCCCCTTCGATGTCACCGTAGCCAGCATCTTCCTTACCTCCTCGTCGTGGTAATGACAGGTATCATAGGTAAGGAATGAGGGCCGGTCAAGGCCGTGCCTTGCCAACAGGCCGTGCCTTGCCCCCCGGCAACCACCCCTCCTGCAATGTGTGGCGTCATCCAGGATGCCCCATCAGCCCGGCCGTCCACGCGGGAATCTACCCTGTCCCTTGGTCATTTCACCAACCCGAGCTCCCGGTCCTCTCGCCGGCACCGAGCCCTCCTCGATCCCTCTTGGCGTCCTTGGCGCCTTGGCGGTTCCCCCCTTCCTGTCCTCCGTCCTCAGCGGTTCCCCCCCCCCGGGCTTCGCCTGAAAGGCACGAAAACCACCACCGCTCCCCCCGGCAAGGACGACCCGCCGAAGTCAGGACTTGCGGTACGGCACGAGGATCTCGGTGAGCATGGGGAAGTGTGTCTCGTTCAAGGTGACGAGTCGCGCCTGGGCGGTCGCGGCCGTTGCCGCGATGAGGGCATCCGCCAGACCCGTGCCGTGGCTGCGGAGGAAATCCCTTCGGTAAAGACCTCCCTGCGTGGCGATCTCCCGGTTCACGGGGATCGTCTCGAAAGCCCCAAGGAACGCTTCCAGGGTGGTGCGTTCCTCCCCGTCGCGCACGCCGGCATAGAGCTCGGCCACGGTGACGGCGGAGAGGAGGAGGGGGCTGTCGACGTCCTCGAGCCAGCCGACCGCTTGGGGGAGCCCGCGGAGATAGTCGATGAGCACGTCCGTGTCCAGAAGTAGCGCAGCGGCCATGGCCGATCCCACGGGAGCCTACGGCCGATCCCACGACCGGCGGAGCTCGCCGAAGTCGGGAAGGTCCTCCCTCTCCTTCCACAGGCCGCGCCCTTGTCGCAGCAGGGCGCGACGCTCCCCCGGCAAGGCGGCGGCCAGGAACCGATCGATCGCCACCCGAATCAGCTCGCTTTGGGACTTGCCCGTGGTCTTGGCCAGGCCCCGGAGCCCCTGCTGTTCCCGCTCGGTGATGTAAATCTGCGTTCGAACCACGGGCGCGCCTCCTTCCCGATGATGTATGTATCAAATGTATAAGGCATCCCATCGGCGGTCAAGACTCCCGCGGCAGGCGAAAGAGACACCCCCGGCGCTTCCGCCCTCCGTCCTCTGTCCCCCGTCGGGGTTTCCCCCAGGTCTTGAACCAATGAACCCAATCGAGCCAATGAAACCAATGAAACGCCTTCCCACCCTCCGCCTCGCCCGAAAGCCCCGAAAACCACCACCGCCGGGGCGCCTCGGTCCCTGACCCTCGCGTGCGATGCGCTGGCGAAGTAGAATGAAGCCGTGTGTCGCGCAGGTCGGCCCGCGACGAAGGGAGGTGCCGTATAGATTCGGGGCACCGATCTAGCCGAATCATCTGCCGGCAGAAGGGGAGGTCCCGTGGAGGCTCTTGACCGCATCACCGTAAACCCGAAGGTGTGCTTGGGGCAGCCTGTCATTCGAGGAATGAGGATCACCGTGAGCGTGATCCTCAAGATGCTCGCAGGAGGGAAATCTACACAGGAGATTTTGGAGGCGTATCCGGAGTTGGAGGCCAAGGACGTCGAGCAAGCCATCAAGTACGCGGCGTGGGTGGTCTCCGACCAGATCCGGACGGTCGACAGCGTCTGACGGACGCGCAACGTTGACCGCACTTCGTTTCCTCGCCGACATGAACGTCTCGCCGAAGACCGTGGCGGCCCTCGCTGGCCGCGGCTGGGATATCGTTCGTGTGTCCGATGTGCTCCCGGTGGACGCCGGCGATGAGGACGTCCTGTCCTTCGCCTTCCCCTTCTCCCTCCACGCCCCGATCGACGCCGGGGCGGTTAGGAATCCTTGATCCGAACTCGCGCCGATGGCACTCTTGCGCCACGGATCCGGAACGCTCAGGAGACGATCGCCATTTGAGTAGCAGCGGAGAAGGATCAAGAGCCATGCTCCACCCAACGGACAGGACCGTCGCCGAGGTTCTCAAAGAGCGACTCGTCCAAAACGGCATTCCGGTGCAAAGGGTCCTAGTCTTCGGAAGCCGCGCCAGGGGGGATTTTTCCTCGGAGAGCGACCTCGACGTCTGCCTCGTTCTCGACATCGTTGACGACGAGGTCTGCCACGCCGTCAGCAGGATCGCTTGGGAGGTGGGCTACCAACTCGACAGGATCATCACCACGGTGGAGTACACACCTGAGCAGCTCGAGCAAACTCCCCTCCGGTCTTCACCGTTCATTCGAGCCATACAGCAGGAGGGGGTTCCTATATGAAGGGCGAGGACCGCAAGGCGCTCAGCGACTATCGCCTCCAACAGGCAAATCACGCCATCAAGCAGGCGCAGGTCCTTTCAGAAGTTGCTGAATGGGCTGGGGTGGTCAATCGCGGATACTACGCCATGTTCTATGCGGCACTGGCGTTGCTGATCACAAAAGATCTTGGTTCATCGAAACATTCCGGAGTTCTAGCCTTGATCGACCGCGAATTTGTCCATCCTGGAATTCTTCCAAAAGAGATGTCCATGGTGCTGAGGGATGCATTCAACCAGCGTCAGAAGTCAGATTACGGCGAATTCTGTCCAACTTCAGAAGCCCGGGCTCGTGAGATTCTCGACCATGCGATGCAGTTCGTAGACAGGGTGAAGGAGATAGTTCAGAAATGCCAGGGGGTGGGCGGTTGACGTCGTCGAGGGTCACGGGCTAGTGCTGTCCGGCCCTAGCTGTTCATAGAGCGGCGAGGTCATGCTCGATCTGCTTCAGCGCCGAGGTGAGGTTGTCCAACGCCACACGATCCTCCCAGGCGGGCGACTCCTCGATTTGCCCCTGGCGAATTCTCTCCTCTAAAGCGTTCGGGCTGGCCACCCCATATCTCCGAAGCAGATCCAACTGGTCACTCTGAATGGCACGCTTTTTTTCCCGAAGGAGCGCACGAACAGCCTCTTTCAGAATGCCCTCCTTAGACGTATGCTCCGCTCTCGCCAAATCATCGATGTATTGGTCTACATTCATGGGCTCCATCGGAAACCCTCCTCCATCGGTTGATGCTGCACAACCATCATCCGCAAATCTGGCACAAGAGCCCACGATTTTCAACGACGACCCCGGCGCCCACCCCGCCAACCCGCCCGACGATCCTCCCCCTGTCAGCGCCGTCAAACTGCCGAGCAGCAACGCCGCCAAGCCACCTTGGTCATTTCACCGTCTCTGCCCTCGGTCCTCGGACTTCGGCCCGCCGCCTCTTTTTTCCTGGCCAGTTCCTTCAGCTTTTCCGTCTTGAGCAG
>JAWSUI010000076.1:0-15668 GCA_033551855.1 Deferrisomatales bacterium | reverse complement strand
TCTCGCGGAGGCCGATCCCGGCTCGCCTGCTCTGGTGCTCGTGGACCAGGAGGGGGGAAGGGTGGAGCGCCTGCTGGAGGGCGTGCCCCTGCTGCCCCCGGCCCGCACCTTCGGGGAGGACCCTCGGGGAGAGACCCGCCTTGCGGAAGCGGTGCAGGCCCAGGCCCGCGCCCTGGCCGGGCTCGGGATTACCGTCAACCTGGCTCCCGTGTGTGATGTGGCCCAGCAGGGGGAGAGCGGCGCCATCGGCGACCGTTCCTTCGGCCCGAACCCGGAGAGGGTCGCCCGCCTGGCCGCGGCCCACGTGCGGGCGACCCTGGCGGGCGGCGTGCTGCCCTGCGCGAAGCACTTCCCGGGCCACGGCGCCGCCCGAGCCGACAGCCACCGGGAGCTGCCCCGGGTCCGGCGCACCCTGCCGGAGCTCGAAGCCCTCGACCTCGTCCCCTTCCGGGCGGCCATCGCGGCCGGTGTGCCCCTCGTCATGGCCGGTCACCTCCTCCTCCCGGAGGTTTCGGCTTCTCCCGCGACCCTGTGCCGGTCCTGGCTCCAGGGCGTCCTGCGGGAGCGCATGGGTTTTGGAGGCGCGGTCGTCTCCGACGACCTGGAGATGGGAGCGCTCACGGGTCTCGGTTCGCCGGAGGACGTGGCCGTGCGCGCGGTGCGCGCAGGCTGCGACCTCTTGATCTACGGCCGCATGCTCCAGCCCGGCCTGGATGCCGACGCGATTGCGGAGGCGCTGTCGCAGGGTGTTCCCGGGGACCGCCGGGCCCAGGCCGAGGGCCGGGTGCAGGGCTTGGCCGAGGCCCCGGGCTCCCGATGATCCCGTCCCCCGCGGCGCTCGCTGGCCTCCTTCCCCGAGGCGACCTCCCTCTCTCCGTCGCCCCCCTCCACGGCGACGGCTCGGCCCGGCGCTTCTTCCGGGTACGAGGGGAAGGGCACACCTACGTGCTCCTGGAAGGCCAGGACCCGGCAGAGAACGAGGCGTACGTGCGAATCGCCCGCCATCTGGGGGACCGGGGCATCCGCGTCCCTCGGGTCCGCGGAGCGGACGAGTCCCGAGGCTGGATCCTGCTGGAGGACCTCGGGGACCGCAGCCTCTTCGCGGCCCTGCGGGAGCCCGGGGCCGACCCCTTCGCCCTCTACGAGCCCGTGCTGGAACTCCTCGCGCGCATGCAGGTCCGGGGCGCCGAGGGCTTTCGCCTGGAGACCGGCTTCGCCCCGGCGCCCTACGGCACGGACCTCATGGTCGAGGGCGAGGGCCTCTACTTTGCCCGGGAGGTTGCCCGGGGCTTCCTGGGCCTGGTCGTGCCCGACGCCTTCCGGGGCGACCTGGAGCGCCTGGCCGCTCTCGGGGCCTCGGCCCCCGGCGGCTTCTTCCTCCACCGGGACTTCCAGAGCCGAAACATCCAGCTCACCCCCGAGGGCCCCGCGCTCCTCGACTTCCAGGGCGCCCGTCCCGGTCCCCTGGCCTACGACGCCGCGGCCCTGATCCTCGACCCCTACGTCGACAACCCCCCGGCGCTGCGCACCCGGCTGCTGGAGCGCTACCGGGGGTGCCTGGTCCGCCTGGGGGCGTCCTCCGCCTGGACCGAGGACGGCCGGTATGCGCTGGGCGCTTTCCGCCTGCTCCAAGCCCTGGGGGCCTTCGGGAAGTTGGGGGGGAGGCTCGGGAAGCCCGGCTTCCTGGAGCACGTGGGAGCGGCCCTGCGCCTGCTGGGAGAGCACCTGGGAGAGCGAGGGAAGAGAGAGTTTCCGGTGCTGTGGGGGCTCGTGGACCGGTGCGCCTGCGTCTGGGCGTCACGGGAACCTCTCCGGGGAAAAGGGGGTGCTTGACGGGCAGGGGCCGATGGGTTACCAAGGCGGTAGACGCGGGCTCTCGCCGGCCCGACGAAGGAGACCGATCCCATGATGCAGCACCCAAGCTTCTTCTCGGAGGAGTAGGGAACCCTGCTGGGGGCGCGTGCGCTGAGAGTCCCGACCGGGACGACCCCTGGAACCTGACCCGGGTAATGCCGGCGTAGGGAAGCAGGACACCTCTCGACCCATCACCCGCCCCCCTGCAGGGCCCTCCGGGCCCATGCGCACCCTTCCCTCCCCCCTCTTGGCGATCCTGGACGAGGAGCTCCTCGGGCCTTGTCTCCCGGAGCAGGCCGCCGTCGCGTCGCGCGTTGGCCTGCGTTGGCTGTGCCTCCGGGCCCGCCGCCTGGGGACGGACGCGCGACTGCGCCTGGGCCGGGTGGTTCAGGGGCGTTGCCCGGGGGTCTTCCTGACGGTGCACGGGGATCCCCGGGCCCTCCTCGGACTGGCTGCTCCGGGGTTGCACCTGCCCTCTAGGGGGTTCGACGTGGCGAGCGTGCGGCGGTCCCACCCGGGAGTGCTCCTCGGGGTCTCCTGCCACACCGGGCGGGAGCTGCGGGCTGCAGCGGCCGCAGGGGCCGACTATGCCGTCCTGAGCCCGTTCTGCGAGCCGACCTCCAAACCCCCCGCCGGTCCGGTGCTCGGCCCCGATGGTTTTCGAGAGGCGGTTCGGGGGGTGCCCATCCCGGTCCTGGCCCTTGGGGGCATCACCCCGGAGCGGGTGACCCTCGCCGCGATGGCCGGGGCCGGGGGCGCCGCCGTCCTCGGGTCCCTGTTCCAGGCGACCGACCTCCCCGCGCGGTCCCGAGCGTACCTTGCCGCCGCGGAACAGGCGTGGGGCAGAGGGCGCAGGCGAACGTCGACCCCCATCTCAGGGAGTGTCCCATGACCGCTGGTACTCCGCCTCGCGTGCTCACCATCGCCGGTTCCGACTCCGGGGGCGGTGCCGGGATCCAGGCCGACCTCCGGACCTTTGCCCTCCTAGGGTGTCACGGGTCTTCGGTGGTCACTGCGGTCACGGCCCAGAACAGCTTGGGGGTCCAGGGGGTGTTCCCCCTCTCCCCGGAGGCCGTCGAGACCCAGATGGAGAGCGTCCTCTCGGACATCGGGGCCGATGCGGCCAAGACCGGCATGCTGTTCTCCGCCGAGCTCATCGCAGCGGTGGCCCGAGGTCTGAGGCGGCGACCCGTGGAGCGGCTGGTGGTGGACCCGGTGATGGTGGCCAAGGGCGGGGCGACCCTGCTCCGGCAGGACGCCCGGGAAGCCCTGGTGCGAGAGATCCTGCCCCTGGCTCTCCTGGTGACGCCGAACCTGCCCGAGGCGGAGGTCCTGGCCGGGCTCGAGATCCGCGCGGAGCCCCAGGCCTGGGAGGCGTGCGCCCGGATCCTGGACCGGGGTCCCCGTGCCGTGCTCCTCAAGGGCGGGCACGGCGAGGGGGAGTGGGTGGAAGACCGATACGCGGATCGGGATGGCAACCGGGAGACGTTCCGGTCCCCGCGGGTCTTCACCCCCCACACCCACGGAACCGGGTGCACGCTGTCTGCCGCGATCGCCGCGCTCCTTGCCCGGGGATACCCCCTGTCCGGGGCCGTGGAGCGGGCTCGGGAGTTCCTGCTCGCCGCGATCCGCGAGGGCTATCCCCTCGGCGCGGGTCACGGCCCCACCAACCCCTACGCGGCGGCGCGGCTGGCCGCGAAAGGATGAGACGATGACCATTCTGGAGGCGACGCGCGCCGGGAAGGTCCCGGCCGAGGTGGAGGCGGCGGCAGCCTCCGAGGGGGTAGATCCCGAGGCCCTGGCGGCGGCCGTGGCCAAGGGTGAAGCCCTCGTGTGCAGGAATCGGGGCCGGCCCGGGTGCCGGCCGCTGGCCATTGGCAAGGGGCTGCGCACCAAGGTCAATGCCAACATCGGGACCTCCAAGGACCAGATGGACCCGGAGCGGGAGCTGGCCAAGCTCGCCGCAGCCCTGGAGGTCGGGGCCGACACGGTGATGGATCTCTCCACCGGGGGCCCCCTGGGGGAGATCCGCCGCCGGATCCTGGGGCAGTGCCCCGTGCCGGTGGGTACCGTGCCGCTGTACGAGGCCGCCGCCCGCACGGCCGGAGCGGGCCGGTCCGTGCCCGAGATGGACCCGGAGGAGATCTTCCGCGTCATCGAGGACCAGGCCCGGGAGGGGGTGGATTTCGTCACGGTCCACTGCGGCATCACCCGGGAGGGGGTGCGGCGCCTGGAAGGGCACCGGCGCCTCCTGGGGGTGGTGAGCCGGGGTGGATCCTTCACGGTGGCGTGGATGCGCCGCAACCGTGCGGAGAACCCCCTGTACGAGCACTTCGACCGCCTTCTGGGGATCTGCCGGGAGCACGAGGTCGTCCTCAGCCTGGGGGACGGGTTCCGGCCCGGCGCCCTGGCCGACGCCACCGACCGGGGCCAGGTGCACGAGCTCCTCGTCCTCGGGGAGCTGACGCTGCGGGCCTGGGAGTCGGGGGTCCAGGTCATGATCGAGGGGCCGGGCCACGTCCCCCTGGACCAGATCCAGGCCAACGTCCTCCTGCAGAAGCGCCTATGCCACGGCGCGCCCTTCTACGTGCTGGGCCCCCTGGTCACCGATGTGGCCCCGGGCTACGACCACATCACCTCGGCCATCGGTGGGGCCATCGCGGCCATGGCCGGCGCCGACATCCTGTGCTATGTGACCCCGTCGGAGCACCTGGGGCTCCCCACGGTGGAGGACGTCCGGGCCGGGGTCGTGGCCTCGCGCATCGCCGGACACGCCGCCGACGTCGCAAAAGGGGTTGCCGGGGCCCGGGACTGGGACGACGCCATGGCTCGGGCCCGGGCTGCCCTGGACTGGGAGGGGCAGTACGCGCTGGCGATGGACCCGGCTCGGGCCCGGGAGATCCGCGGCCGCTCCCTCCCGGCCGACGCGGACGTCTGCACCATGTGCGGGGAGTTCTGCGCGATCAAGCTCGGGGCGTGCCAGGGGCAGGGGTGAGTTGTCCATGACCTTCGGGCCACCCCGAGGGATGAAGCGCCGACCGGTCGCGGGCCGGTCGTCGTCACGCCAGGGCCCTCTCCCGGGGGGAGAGGGGAATCAAGGAAGGTGAGTTTCTTTATAGCAAGGGCTCCCCGACCCCACTCTTCTCTGGGACGGGCGATCCAGGGTGAGGGGGCGGAGTTGACACGGCGGCGATACCCGGTATCCATAGGGGCGTGTGGCCGTTCCCTTCGCCGCCCCTCGGCGGCCCCGCTGCGGAGGTTCGACGATGCCCTTGTACTCGTACCACTGCCCCAAGTGCGGCAAGGACTTTGACGTGGAGATGTCGGTGAGCGAGCTCGGAAAGAAGAAGGTCTCCTGCCCGGGGTGCAGGGGAAAGAAAGTCGAGAGGGTCTACACCGCCTTTTTCGCCAAGACCAGCCGCAAGTCCTGAGGCGTCCCAGGGTCCGCCCCCTGGCATGTGTCCGGAGCCGGGGAGCCCCTCCGCTCCGCCCCGCAATCCGCGCTATTGCGACGAGGCGACGGCGGGGGTGTGGGTACGCCCGGCTTCCCCGCTTTCTGCAGGCCGGGGCGGATCGGTCGAGGCGGTGCGGGGCTGCGCTCCACGGCTCCCCGACCCCGCCCGAGAATGGGATGGTGGGTTTCGGCGCCCCTACCGGACACCCACCCGGGGGCACGGGTGCGCGAGGGGGCAGGTGGGGCACCGGGGCTTGCGGGCCGTGCAGATCTCTCGCCCCAGGTGGGTGAGGAGGTTGGAAAGGGCGACCCGGCGAGATTCGTCCACCGAGCGGACGAGGTCGCCCTCGACCCGGTCCGGGTCGGTGTTGCGCGTCAGGCCCAGCCGGAACGCGACGCGCTTCACGTGGGTGTCCACGGTGATCCCGGGGATTCCCCGGCTGTTCCCCAGGACCAGGTTGGCCGTCTTCCGGCCCACCCCCGGTAGGGTGACCATCTCCTCCACGGTGCCCGGGACCTCGCCCCCGAAGCGCTCCACCAGGGCACGGCAGCAGGCCTGGAGCGCCCGGGCCTTCTGTCGGTAGTAGCCGGTGGAGCGCACGGCGTCCTCGATCTCCTCCTGGGGCGCGCCCGCGAAGGCCGCCGGGTTCGGGAAGCGGGAGAAGAGCGTCGCGGTCACCCGGTTGACGCGCTCGTCGGTGCACTGGGCCGCCAGGATCGCCGCCACCAGGAGCTCGAAGGGGCTCGTAAACCGCAGGGCGGGGGTCTCGGGGTACCGGGCCGCCAAGAGCCGATCGATCTCGCGGGTCCTCTCGCCTTCAGTCACCTTGCGCTTCCCTCTCTCCGTCGCGCTCCCGCCCGTGACCGTGTGCGGAAACCCGGTGCCACCCCTGGTGTGGGTTCCATTTCCATCGATGGCGGCGGTTGGCCCGCCGGTGCTTGACCTTGAGCCGGTAGGCGACGACGGCTTGGTAGGTGAACCAGTACCCCGTGACGGCCATGGGGATCGCTGCTACGAAGCCCCCTACCACCAGGGGCAGGAGGAGATTCGAGGTGAGGCCCTGCATGTGGCTGATGGAGTGGCGGAACCCCTCGGGGGGCCGCAGTGGGTAGCCGAGGAAGAAGGCGCCGAGGGCGTAGGTGATGAAGTACACCAGCGGCGCGGTCACCGGGTTGGTGATCCAGACCCCGGCGGCCGCCGCGATCTTGCTCTGGCGAAAGATCGCGGCGATGGCGATGGCGATGGGCATCTGGACGCCCATGGTGGGTGTCATGCCCACTCCCAGGCCGATAGCCACCCCCATGGCAACCTCGTGGGGTTTGCCGTGGAGGCGCACGAACCGGAAGTAGAGGTAGCGAAGGGTCTTGCGAAGGTTCATGGGGGCAGCCGCCGCGCGAAGGGGACGGGTGCGTGCCACCTTACCAAGTTTGTCTCTTGGGGGCACGGGGAAACGGGACGCGGGATTCACCGACGCACGGAGGGCACGGGGCCGACAGACCTATACCCATTGCGGGATCCGAAGATTTCCGGCTTGCGACGGGTGCAGCCCCGATGGGCCGGGGGTTGCCCCGCTCCCGCGGGCGCCGCCAAGACGCCCGGATGCGGCGTGGGGCCCCACTCGAGGGTTCCCCGGCCCCGGCACGAAGGCATCCGACTCCTTCCGGGGAGGCCGGGGGTTGTGTCAATCCACCTTGATGGTCACCCCTTTGGGCTTGGAGGGCTCGGCCTTCGGCAATGTGAGGGTGAGGACGCCGTCCTTCAGCTTGGCCTTGGCCTTCTCGGCCGCCACCGGCACCGGCAGGGGGACCACCCTCTGGAACGACCCGAAGGAGCTCTCCCGGTAGTAGTAGCTCTGCTCCTTGGTCTCCTTCTCCTCCTTGCGCTCGCCCCGGATCGTGACGCTCTGCTCCTGGATGTTCACGTCCACGTCCTCCTTGCGGAGGCCGGGCACCTCGGCGGTGAGGACCAGCTCCTTGTCGGTCTCCCGCAGGTCGATCGACGGGGCGTACGCCGCCTCCGCCTGGCCCAGCAGGCTCCCGGCCCACGGACGGGGCCAGCCCCGGAAGAAGTCCTCGAAGAGGCGGTCCACCTCCTGGCGCAGGCTGCGCACGGGCTCGAGCTCGCCGTACCGGGGTTCCCACTTGATCAGAGCCATGACCTTCCTCCCTTCCCGCGGCCGCTCTCCCCAACGGGTATGCCGCGAACCCCGCCCCTGGCCGCCGTGCGCCTTCGCGTGCGCGGGGTCCGACACCCGCTTTCCCTGAAAAGGCAGCGCTCTGGCGAAAAAAAACGTAATCCCGGGGGTTGGGCTGTCAAGGGTCAGGGGGCCGGGCGGTATGCGTTCGTGATGGGGAACCGGCGGTCCTTCCCGAAGGCCCGGGGGGTGATCTTGATGCCCGGCGCCGCCTGCCGGCGCTTGTACTCGTTGCGGTCCACCAGTGCCACGACCCTGGCGACGGTCTCGGCCCCAAACTCCGCCTCGAGGACTTCCCGGGCCCGGTCCTCCTCCACGTAGCCCTGGATGACGGCGTCCAGAAGCTCGTAGGGCGGCAGCGAGTCCGCGTCGCGCTGGTTCGGGCGCAGCTCGGCGCTGGGTTCCTTGGTGAGCACGGCCTCGGGGATCCAGGGCCCCGGGGCCTGGGCGTTGCGCCAGCGCGCCAGCCGGTACACCAACGTCTTGGGCACGTCCTTGAGCACGTTGAGCCCTCCGGCCATGTCTCCGTAGAGGGTGCAGTACCCCACGGACGTCTCGCTCTTGTTCCCGGTGCTGAGCAAGAGCCAGCCGTGCTTGTTGGATAGGGCCATGAGCAGGGTGCCCCGGATTCGCGCCTGCAGGTTCTCCTCGGTAACATCCGGCTCGGTACCTGCAAAGGCAGGGGCGAGGACGTGGAGAAAGGCGTCGAGCACACCCGAGATCGGCACCTGTCGGCACTCGATCCCGAGGTTGCGGGAGAGCTCGAGGCTGTCGCTCACGCTCCCCGGGCTGGAGCAGGGAGCCGGCATCGTCACCCCCACCACGTGGCCCGCCCCCAGGGCGTCTGCGGCCACAGCTGCCGTGAGCGCCGAGTCGATCCCTCCGCTCAGCCCCAGCAGGACCTTCTCGAAGCCGTTCTTGCGCGCGTAGTCGCGGCAGCCCAGGACCAGCGCCCGGTAGATCTCCTCCTCCTCCACCATCGTGTCGAGCTCTCGGCGGGGCAAGGGCGGCCTGGGGTTGCGCGGGAGCTCCGGCAGGTGGACCGTCCCTCCCAGGGGGGTGCCCGGGGTTTCCCGCCGGAGGGCCACCCGCCGCCGGGGGTCCCTGAGGCGCTGGGAGAAGACCTCCTTCGTGTCCACATCCACCACCACGTGGTCTTCCTGGAATGCCAGGCCTCGGGCCAGCACCGAGCCCCGGGGGGAGAGCACGAGGGAGTTGCCGTCGAAGACCAGCTCGTCCTGGCCGCCGACCAGGTTGCAGAAGGCCAGGACCGCCGCGTTGTCGGAGGCCCGGGTGCCCAGCATGGTTTCCCGGAAGCGCGCCTTGCCCGCGTGGTAAGGGGACGCGGAGATGTTGATGAGGAGCTGGGCCCCGCCCAACAGGGCCTGCGTGCGCCCGGGGCCGGAGGGGTACCACAGGTCCTCGCACACGGTGACCCCGAAGGTGCAGGACCCGAGGCGGAAGACCTGGGTGCCGTGCCCGGTCTGGAAGTACCGGTCCTCGTCGAAGACGCCGTAGTTGGGCAGGATGGCCTTCCGCGCCACCCCCCGCAGCTCCCCGTTGTGGAGGACGGCGGCGGCGTTGTAGAGGTCGTCGTCTCGCTCCACGAACCCCACCACGGCAGTGAGCCCCCGGGAGTGCTCCTGCAGGTCGTCCAGCGCCCTCAGGTTGTCGTCGATGAACCGGGACTTGAAGAGCAGGTCTTCGGCGGGATACCCCACCAGAGCGCACTCGGGGAACACCGCGATGTCCGCCCCGCAGTGCCGCGCCCGGTCGAAGCCTTCCCGGATCTTGGCGGCGTTGCCCGGAATGTCCCCCACGGTGGGGTTCATCTGGCACAGGAAGAGTCGGATCATGTCATGCTCCCCATCGAACGCCGGCGCTGCCTGGTGACCCTCGGCACCGGTCCGTGCCGGAACTCTAGAGGAAGGGCCGTGACGGTGCAACGCCGTTGAAGGCCCGGGAAGCCGGGTGCTATGGTTCCGGGGTCCCCCGGCACCCCCGCAAGAGGATCGATCCATGAGATGGCTCGTCCCGGTGTTCCTGGCGACCGTGTTTCTGTGCTGCGCAGCCCCGCCCCCGGCGGCCGCGGCGGGGCCCCGGGAGACACCCGTCGTCCTGGCGGTCCAGAAGGCGTCTCCCGCGGTCGTCAACATCTCCACCGAGACCGTGACCCGGGCCCAGCCCCCGTTCCGGGGATTCAGCCCGCTCTTCGACGAGTTCTTCCGCGACTTCTTCGGCGACGTGCCCGGGCCGGAGCGGCGGCAGCGGGGACTCGGTTCCGGGGTGCTCATCCAGGCAGACGGCACCATCCTCACCAACGAGCACGTCATCCAGAATGCCTCGCGCATCGTGGTGACCCGGGCCTCGGGAGAGGAGTACGAGGCCCGCCTGGTGGGAGCCGACAGCCGCACCGACCTGGCCGTCCTCAAGGTAGACGCCGAGGGGCCGCTCCCCTTCGTTCCGATGGGGACCTCGGCGGACCTCATGATCGGCGAGACCGTGATCGCCATCGGAAACCCCTTCGGGTTGTCCCATACCGTGACGACCGGGGTCGTGAGCGCCCTCAACCGCACGATTCGGGGGGCGAACGAGCGCACCTACACCGACTTCATCCAGACCGACGCGTCCATCAACCCGGGCAACTCGGGAGGCCCGCTGCTCAACATCCTCGGGGAGCTCGTGGGCATCAACTCTGCCATCTACCAGCGGGCCGAGGGGATCGGGTTCGCCATCCCCATCGACAAGGCCCGCCGGATCGTCGAGAGCCTGCTCGCCCACGGTCGGGTCCAGAGGGCCTGGCTCGGCCTGCACGTGCAGGACCTGACGGCAGACCTGGCGCGCCACTTCGGAGTCGTCGGGAGGCCCGGTGTCCTCGTCACGCGGGTCTTCGAGGACAGTCCGGCCTACGCCGCGGGGCTCGACCGCGGCGACGTCCTCCTCGAGCTCGACGGTATGCCGCTCCGGGATCGCGACGGCTTCTTCGAACGCCTGGCGGGGTACACGGTGGGCACCCGCCTGCGGCTCCGGGTTGCCGGTCGGGGCGGCGAGCGCACCGTGGAGGTGGAGGCCCGGGAGATCCCGGCCGACTACGCGACAGCCCTCAGCGAGTCGTGGCTCGGTCTGCGGGTGGAGGTGAACTCCCCGGCCCTGGCCAGGCGGCACGGGCTGGCCACGCAGCGCGGCCTCGTGGTCGCCGAGGTGAGGCGGGGGAGCGCCGCCGCCGGCGCAGGGATCGAGCCGGGGGACGTGGTGCGCCAGGTCAACGGGGTCACGGTCGACGACACCGAGCAGTACCGGGAGGCCCTCCTCGCCGCGAGCCAGCGGGAGACCGTCGTGCTCCTGGTCCAGCGGGGGAGGGCCGGGTACTACGTGAGCCTGAATCCGTAGGGGCAGGAGCGGCCGAAGTGGGACGCCGTGCTTCCGGCAGAAACGCGGATCATCCCCCTTCTTCCGTTCCCTCCGTCGCCCCCGCCCCTCGGATGAGGCACCAGTCGAAGGGCGGGCCCACCGCCTCCTCCTTCCGCCCGATCACCCGCAGCCCCTCCAGGACGAGGGCGACCAGGGCGTCCCCCCCGGTCCCCTCCGCCAGGGCCCGACCGAGGCGGGCCTCCAGGCCGAGCCTCCGGGGGGCCGTGAGGACCGCGCCGGTGGCCAGGAGCCGATAGGGCTCGTGGTGGGCCTCGGAGGCGTGGAAGCGGAACGTGTGTGCCCCCGTGCCCTCGCACCCCGCGAGGAGGACATAGGAGAGGCGGTGGGCGTACGGGTTGATGCGGAACCAGCTCTCCCCTTGGCGGACGAACTCCCGGTACTCCTTCTGGAAGACCGAGAGGGCGTAGGCGTCCAGGTCCTCCAAGTGGGGAGAGGCCCGTCCCCGGAAGAAGCGGTGGAGGTTTCGGCTCACGGCGATCCCCACCGCGGCGCCGCTCGTGGCCACTGCGGCGGTGGAGCCCAGGAGAAAGAGCTTGCGCACGGAGTGGACCTGCGGTTCCCCCCGGAGCTCCACCGCCACCCGGCGGTCGGCCGCCAGGAGCACGCCCCCCGGGAAGCAGCAGGCCACGAGCTGTGACATCCCCGATCCTCTCCGCACCGCCGAGGCTCTTCTAGCCATCCTAGCTCCAACCGCACCCCTCTCCAAGGGGCTTGACGCCGGCCGGTAGCGGAGTCTCCCTGTGGGGGTATACTCCGCGGCGACCGACGCTCGACCCCACGGCTTGCGCGAGGTTCCATGCTCCCCATCCCGGGAAACTGCCGCACCACGGCCATGGGCATCCTGCCCCACACCGACGCCGACCGAGCGCTGGAGCTGGCCCTGTCCCTCGACATCCCCTTTTGGCCCCAGCTGCCGCGCCTGTCCTACTACGAGGACATGTACGTCCAGGTCTCGGAGAACTTCCCCGGGGTCCGGATCGACGAGGAGAACCAGCGCATCGACTTTTCCACCGAGCGCTTCTACGCGGAGCTGGAGGAGTTCGTCGCCCGCCTGGAGGACCCCGAGCTCTACCGCCTCTCCGCGCGCTACTCGGTCGTCTACCACCGGTTCCTGGAGCTCGACCTCTCCGGGTACGTCGCCGTCCGGGGGCAGGTGGAGGGGCCGATCTCCTTCGGCTTCAGCGTCAAGGACGAGAACGACTGCCCCCTGATCTACAGCGACGAGGTGCGCCCGTTCCTGCTGGACTTCATGGCCCGTAAGGTCACGGTGATGGGCCAGGAGCTCGCCGCCAAGAACCCCAACGCCTTCATGTTCGTGGACGAGCCCGGCCTGGAGTTCATCTTCTCGTCCCTCTCCGGGTACAGCGACGAGCGCGCCCGGGAGGATCTGGACCACTTCTTCTCCCTGGTCGAAGGCAAGCGGGGCGTGCACCTGTGCGGAAACCCCGACTGGGACTTCCTCCTGCGCACCCCCATGGACGTGCTCTCCTTCAACGCCTTCGGCCGGGGGGACCGCTTCGTCAACTACATCCCGAGCCTGCGCCGGTTCCTGGACGGCGGCGGGGTGGTGGGGTGGGGGATCGTCCCGGCCAACTACGACGAGTTTCGGGCCTCGGACCTCCAAGGCTTGCTGGACCACCTGGAGGGGTTGTGGGACACCCTCGAGCAGGGCGGCCTGCGGCGGGAGGAGCTCCTGCCCCGCAGCCTCCTCCTCCCGGCGACCTGCGCCCTGGTGAACCCCGACAAGACCGCCACCGTGGAGGCCTGCTACGAGCTCCTGCGGGAGCTCTCGCGCCGGGTGCGCGACCGGTACGGCCTGTGGGGAGACGAGACCCCTTCCGACCCCCCCTCTCCACCCGGAAGGGGGCTGCCGGGGTGAGGGTGGGGGTGTCTGGCCCTGGAAAAGAGGTGCATCCGGGAAATGACCGGGTACTCGTGTCCAGGGACGACCGGGTGGGCCCGGCCACGCAGGCGGACGGCCGCTCGACGGAAGCAGCCCCTTCGGGAGCCGCGATGCCGCGAGGGTTCCGGATGCGGCGCGGGAGCGCACCTACCGTGCAGCCCGGCGTCGTCCGCCGGAGGGGGTGGGCCCACCCGGTCGCTTACCGGAAGAACCGGAAAGGATCGTGAACGTGAGAGCAAGCACGGGCGGCGCGAAAGGAGGTACGGCTGGGACCGCCCGCGTCGGATGACCCGGGGGGGATGGCGAGGAGCACTGTGAGAGGAGGAAGGAGGAGGACCATGGGAACGTTGCGACGATTCTGGACGATCCTGGGAGTGGTTGGCCTTGCCGGCGCCCCCTTGGCGGCCGGCGCCTCTGAGCCCGCCGTGGCGGTGGGGGCGTGCTACGAGTGCCACGATGTGATCGAGTCGCTCCACAAGGGCTCGAAGCACGACGGGGTCAACTGTACCGCCTGCCACGCGGGCCTCCAGGCCCACCTGAAGGACCCCGGGGCCGCGACCCGGCCCGTCACCGACCTCTCCTGGTACGCCTGCGGGGCGTGTCACGAAGAGCAGCTCGAGAGCTTCCTCGAGACCTCGTACCACCGGCCCGCCCGCGACGAGAAGAGCCAGCTCACCAACCGGTCTCCCAACCCCTTCTGGGACAAGCTCATGGCGGGCCACGGCTTCACCAAGGAGCACGCCCTGACCCGCAGCCACCCCTGGATGGTGGTGGACCAGTTCGTGGTCGACCGGGCCTTCGGGGGGCGGTTCCAGCCCAAGGAGGGCTGGCAGTACGTGGCCCAGCCGGCCGGGAAGAAGACCTGGGACTACCTGGAGGACCGCTTCCCCGACACCACCGAGCACAAGGCGTTCCTCCCACAGACCGCCGCGGCCGCCAACCCCGTGTGCTTCCAGTGCAAGAGCCAGGACCAGATCCTCGACTGGGCCTACATGGGCGACCCGGACGTCGGGGCGAAGTGGTCCCGGGCCTCGAACCCGGTGGAGGTCGCGCGCACCATCCAGCACGGCCTCAACTGCTTCATCTGCCACGACCCCCACGCGGCGAAGCCCCGGGTGGTGCGCGACGGCCTCATCGACGCCCTCACGCGGCCGGAGGCGGACACCCTGTGGCACAACGACCCCGACCGCACGAAGATCCAGGTGATCGACATGGGGGTGCGGGGCTACACCCGCAAGATCGCGCTCCTCGAGAAGTACGACTCCCGGCTCCAGTGCGGGCAGTGCCACGTGGAGTACAACTGCAACCCGGGCACCGACGCCAAGACCGGCGAGCGGGTCACCATGGCCGATCGCCGCACCAACCACTTCCCGTACAAGGACGTGCTCGGGCTCTATGAGCACTATGTGAATCAGATCGCCTTCCTCGACTTCAAGAACTCCTTCACCGGGGGGTTCCTGTGGAAGGGGCAGCACCCCGAGGCGGAAACGTACTACAACTCCAAGCACGCACGGGCGGGCGTCCAGTGCGACGACTGCCACTCGCCCAAGGTGAGGAGCCTCAAGACGGGGAAGGAGCACACCTCCCACTTCGCCACCACGCCGAAGGTGATGCTCGGCGACACCTGCCTGCGGTGCCACGGCGACTGGGACGAGGAGCAGGCCCACTACGTCATCGATTCGGTGAAGGCCTACTTCAAGGGCAAGATGCGCAAGGCCGAGTTCTGGCTCGACCAACTCATCGACCGGATCGTCGAGGCCAAGAAGAAGGGGGTCGCGGAGAACGCCGTCACGCAGGCCCAGGACCAGCACATGAGGGCCCACATCCTCTGGGAGTACTGGACCGCCGAGAACTCCGACGGCTTCCACAACCCGGACCTGGCGCGGGAGTCCCTGACCCGCTCCGTGGACGAGAGCCTGAAGGGCTTGAAGATTCTCGACGAGGCCCTGGCGGGGCTGGCGAAGAAGTAGGCAGGGCGAAAAAGCGTCACAGATTCCCCACTCGTGCACCAAGAGGCCGGGCCGGCACCGCCGCCCGGCCTCTCGCGTCCCAGCCTCCAGCCTCAGGCATCCCAGCCTCAGGCAGCCCAGCATCGGGCATCCCAGCGAGCCCGCCGGGGTTCAGCCGTAGCAACCCGGAGTCGGCCAAACTTTCTCCACTCATTCGTCTCAGAAACCTCGTTTGCTGGCGTTCCGAAACGGTCTGGGGGTCACGGACCACCGGAGCCCATTCAACGACGGCTCCCGCCCAGTGCCGGCAGCGCCTCTTGCCCATGCCATGCACTCTGGAGGGGGACGAGACCCCTGCCACTCTTCGGCCATCTTGCTCTTGGCCCCTCCGCCCCATCACCGTCCGGTCAACATCCCCGTCTGATTCTGATTGACCGGGAAAGGCGGTCTTGGGTATAGGTGCCCCCAGAGTTGCCTCGAAGCCTCTCTCACACCGCTGGGGAAATTTTGAATCCTTCTAATGATGGACAAAGTTTTCCAGTGTTGTCCGGTTAGGTAGTTGCATGTAACCAGGATACGGCCCTATTATTTTCAGCCGTTATGCATTTTGTTGTTGACATAGCAGTAAATGGGTGAGCGCGATTTTTCGCAATTTCCTTGCACAATAAGGAGTTGCGGAAATGCTTCGAACTATCGCTCGTCTTGGAAGGCAGCTGACAGCTCGCACGTTCGGGAGATTGCGAAAGCCACTGAGGCACCTTCTTTCTACAGCTCCTCCACTGCTTGCCGGAGGAGATAGGCCGCTGCAGATGACCTTTGAAGATCAACCAGCAATTCCCGGGTAGGCCACCAAATGGCCGTGTGAAGGTTGCGGTGAGGCA
>JAWSUI010000075.1:0-16181 GCA_033551855.1 Deferrisomatales bacterium | reverse complement strand
CTTCGATTAATAATGTTGAAACATTTGCCAATGTACCTCGTATTTTAAACCTGGGGCCGGGGGCTGTGGCGGGTCGAGGTCTCCGCCGAGCGGGACGGGGCCTTTCTGGGGCGGGACGCGTTGGAGCTCCCCGTGGAGGGGGAGAGCCCGGAGGGCCTGCGCCCGGGGGTGGACCGGGAGTACCTGGAGGGCCTCGCCGCCCGGTCCGGGGGCCGGACCTTTCCGGTGGGGAGCTCGGGCCTGGTGGAGCTCCTGGCCGAGAAGGGGCGCAGCCAGGTGGAGGTGGTGGGCCGGAGGGTGGAGGAGGTCTGGGCCTCGGGTCCCCTCCTGGCCCTCTCGGTGCTGCTTTTCGGGCTCGACTGGGGGCTTCGGAGGCTCTGGGAGTAGAGAGCCCTTTGAAGGAGTGTCCCAGCAGGTCCCGGTGCGCCGGGCGTCACCCGCTTGCGCTGGGCTCGTCGGGTCGGTGGATGCGGTGCGGGGCTGCACCCCTGGGCCCGTGGACTCCGACCCTCGATGTGGGTTCCGGGACGGCCAGTATCCACCACTCAATTCTGGGGCGGGATCCGGGAGCCTCGGAGCGTAGCCCCGCACCGCTTCGACCGATTCCCTTCGGCCGATGGAAACCGGTGAAGCCAGCCGTACCGGTTCCGCGAGGAGCCCGTCTTCCAATGATCGCGGATTGCGGGGCGAAGCGCAGGGGCTCCCGGACCCCGCTTTCCTCCTAGACGGGGGATCCATGACGGCAGGGCCGTCCTTGAATCGCGTCGGGCCGTGTGCTACCGTCCCGGCTCGGTTTTTCGGGCATTCCCGCGGGTTTCCGGGTTCCGGCGACCCCGCGGCTCGTGCGGCAAGGAGCGCGTCGATGGACCCCAAGTACAGGCCCCAGGAGATCGAGGAGAAGTGGCAGCGCCGGTGGGCCGAGCAGAGGACCTTCCAGGTGGGGGAGGACTCGGGGCGGCCCAAGTACTACGTGCTCGAGATGTTCCCGTACCCCTCGGGGCGGATCCACATGGGGCACGTGCGCAACTACACCATCGGCGACGTGGTGGCCCGTTACAAGAGGATGCGCGGGTTCCAGGTCCTGCACCCCATGGGCTGGGACGCCTTCGGCATGCCGGCCGAGAACGCCGCGATCCAGCACGGGGTCCATCCGGCCAAGTGGACCCGGGAGAACATCGCCTACATGCGCAGCCAGCTCCAGCGCATGGGGTTCTCCTACGACTGGAGCCGCGAGCTCGCCACCTGCGACCCCTCCTACTACCGGTGGGAGCAGTGGCTCTTCCTCAAGATGCTCGAGGCAGGCCTGGCCTACCGCAGGCAGCAGGCGGTGAACTGGTGTGGGTCCTGCGAGACCGTGCTCGCCAACGAGCAGGTGGAGCAGGGCCAGTGCTGGCGGTGCGGCACCGAGGTGGGGGAGAAGGAGCTCTGGGGGTGGTTCTTCCGCATCACGAAGTACGCCGACGAGCTCCTGGGGTGGACCGAGAACCTGCCGGGGTGGCCGCCCCAGGTCCTCACCATGCAGCGCAACTGGATCGGCAAGTCCCACGGCGCCGAGGTGGAGTTCCCCCTGGCGGACCGGGAGGGCGCGATCCGGGTCTTCACTACCCGGCCCGACACCCTCTACGGGGTGACTTTCATGAGCCTCGCCCCCGAGCATCCCCTCGTGCCGGAGCTCGTCCGGGGAGGGGAGCGCGAAGCGGAGGTGCTCGCCTTCGTGGACCGGGTGCGCCGCGAGGACAAGGCCAAGCGGTCCTCGGAGGACTACGAGAAGGAGGGGGTCTTCACGGGCGCCTACTGCGTGAACCGGCTCACCGGCGACCGGGTGCCGATCTTCGTCGCGAACTTCGTGCTCCTCGAGTACGGCACGGGCGCGGTGATGGCCGTGCCCGCCCACGACCAGCGCGACTTCGAGTTCGCGCGCAAGTACGGGCTCCCGGTGAAGGTGGTGATCCAGCCCCCCGGGGGGGACCTGGATGGGGCGACCCTGGGGGAGGCCTACGAGGGGGAGGGCCGGATGGCGGGCTCCGGGCCCTTCGACGGGGAGCCGAACACCGCCGGGATGGCCAAGGTGGTCGCGCACCTGGAGGAGCGCGGCTGGGGCCGGGGTACGGTGAACTACCGGCTGAGGGACTGGGGCATCTCGCGCCAGCGCTACTGGGGGGCGCCGATCCCGGTGGTCCACTGCGACGCCTGCGGGGTGGTGCCGGTGCCGGAGGGCGACCTCCCGGTGACGCTCCCCGAGGACGTGGACTTCGGCAAGGAAAAGGTGCCGGGCCTGGCGGAGATCCCCTCCTTCTACGAGACCTCCTGCCCTGCGTGCGGAGGGCCTGCGCGGCGGGAGACCGACACCATGGACACCTTCGTGGAGAGCTCCTGGTACTTCGCCCGGTACGCCTGCCCGGACTTCGACGGGGGCATGCTCGACCGGGCCCGCACCGAGCACTGGATGCCGGTGGACCAGTACATCGGGGGCATCGAGCACGCGGTGCTCCACCTGCTCTACTCGCGCTTCTACACCAAGGTGCTGCGCGACCTGGGGGTCGCCGCGGTGGACGAGCCCTTCACCAACCTCCTGACCCAGGGCATGGTGTGCAAGGAGACCCAGCGGTGCCCGACCCACGGGTGGCTCCTGCCGGAGGAGGTCTCGGGGTCGGCCTGCGGCACGTGCGGGGCGCCGGTGGAGCGGGGCCGCACGGAGAAGATGTCCAAGTCCAAGAAGAACGTGGTGGACCCGGAGCACCTGGTGCGCACCTACGGGGCGGACACGGCGCGGCTGTTCAGCCTCTTCGCGGCGCCCCCGGAGAAGGACCTGGACTGGAACGAGGAGGGGGTGGAGGGCGCCTCCCGGTTCCTCCGGCGGGTGTGGCGCCTGGTGGCCGAGAGCCGCGACTGGCTGGCGGCGACCCCGGCCTTCGGCGGGGGCGAGCTCGACGGGCCCGCGGCGGCCCTGCGGCGCAAGGTGCACGAGACGGTGAAGCGGGTCACGGAGAACATCGAGGACCGCTTCCACTTCAACACCGCCATCGCAGCGGCGATGGAGCTCGTGAACGAGCTGGGGTCCTTCGAGCCCCGGGACGCCCCGGGCCGGGCGGTGTGCCGGGAGGCGGTGGACGCCCTGCTCCGGCTCCTGGCCCCGATGGTGCCCCACGTGGCCGAAGAGCTCTGGGAGGCCCTCGGCCACCGTACGCCCCTGGCCGACACGCCCTGGCCGGCCTGGGACGAGGCGGCGCTGCGCAAGGAGGCGCTGCTCATCGTCGTGCAGGTGAGCGGGAAGGTGCGGGGGAGGGTCGAGGTCCCCGTGGACGCCCCCGAAGACGCCGTGCGGGAGGCCGCCCTGGCCGACGAGAACGTGGCCCGGCACCTGGAGGGCAGGACCCTGGTCAAGGCCGTCTACGTGCCGGGACGGCTCCTGAACCTGGTGGTGAGGTAGTGGATTGCCGGGGACGCGGGTGCCCGGGGGAGCGCCCCCGGGGTGCCCGCCGCCTCCCCCTCCTGCTCCTCCTCTGCCTGGTCTCGGCCCTGGGGGCGGGCTGCGGCTACCGGCTGGTGGGCCACGGGGCCCCGTCCAGGGCCCTGTGGATCGCCCCGGTGGCGGACGCGGGGGACGTTCCCCTCTTCGGGGCGACCCTCGCCGCGGAGCTCAACCGCCAGGCGGTGGACCGGGGGGACGTGTCCGTGGCCCGGCGCCGCGGGGCCGACGTGCACCTGACGGTGCGCCTGGACCGGGTGTGGGAGGCGGGGGTCGCCTTCGTCGCCGGGGACCTGGTGCGGGAGTACCTTCTGACGGCGGAGGTGACGGCGACCCTGTCGTCGCCGGCGGGGGAGGTGCTCTGGCGGGGAAGCGGCATCCGGGCGGACCGGGAGTTCCCGGCCGGCCTCAGCATCAACGAAACCCAGACCAACAAGGAGAGGGCCCAGGCGCTTCTCGCCGGGGACCTTGCCCGGGAGGTCCTGCGCCGGGCAAGCCTGGTGCTGGGGGCTGGGTCGTGAAGGCGGCGCCCGTGGTCTGCATCTGGGGGGAGGAGTCGTTCCTCGTCGACCGCGAGCTGGCCGAGGTGCGCGCCGAGGCGCTGGCGGGCGGGGACCCGGGCCTGAATTCCCAGGTGTTCGAAGCCCCCGGCGCGAGCCCGGGGGAGGTGCGCAACGCGGCCCGCACCCTGCCGTTCCTGGGCACCCGCCGGCTGGTGGTCGTCAAGGCCGCGGACCGCTGGTCGGCAGACCAGTGGAAGGCGCTGCTCCCCTACCTCGAGTCCCCCAGCCTCACCACCTGCCTGGTCCTCCTGGCATCCCAGCTCGACAAGCGGCTGGCCTCGACGAAGGCGCTCCTGCGAACGGCGCGGGTCGTGGAGTGCTCGCGCCCTCGGGAGCGCGATCTGCCGGGGTGGGCCCGCCGGCTCGCCGCAGAGGCGGGCCTGCGGGTGGAGGGCCCCGTCCTGGAGGCCCTCATGCTGCGGGTGGGGCCCGACCTCCAGCTCCTGAGCCGCGAGATCGAGAAGCTGCGGGTCTTCGCCGGGGAGGGGGGGCGGCTGACGGCGGAGGACGTGGAGGCCCTGGTGGGGGAGACCCGGGCCACCACGGTGTTCGCCTTCTGCGACGCCCTGGGGGGGCGGGACCTGGCCGGAGCCCTGCGGGGCCTGCGCCGACTGCTGCAGCTCGGGGAACCGGCGCCGCGGCTCCTCTTCATGGTCGTCCGCCACTTTCGCCACCTCTGGATCGGACGGGAGCTCCTGGGGAAGGGCGGGCGTCCCGACCCCCGGGCCGCGGCGTCGGCCCTGGGGGTTCCCCCCTTCGCCGCGGAGAACGTGCTGCGGCAGGCCCGAGGGTGGCAGGAGGACGAGCTGCGGGAGGTCTTCCGCCGTCTCGTGCGGGCGGATCTCGCCCTCAAGACCGGCGCGGGGGACGAGGTGCTGGAAGCCCTCGTGCTCGAGGTGGCTCGGGGCCCCAACGAGACGCGCCCCGTCCGGGGACGGGGCGCGCGGGGGCCGTGAAGGGGAGGGCGCCGGTCAGGCCTTGAGGGCCTCCACCTGGCGGGTCAGCCGGGAGATGTGGCGCGCGGCCTTGTTCCGGTGGATGACGTTCTTCGCCGCTGCCTGCTGCAGATACGGGCCCGCCGCCCGGAGGGCGGTCTCGGCCTGGGCGGCGTCCTGGGACTCGATGGCCGAGCGGACCGCCTTGAGCAGGTTGCGGTAACGGGTGCGAACCGCCTTGTTTCGAAGGCGGCGCTTCTCATCCTGTCGGATCTTCTTCAGGGCGGACTTGTGATTCGCCAAGGTGGACCTCCCGGTTCGTCAGAGCTCGAAAACTCGGAAAGCGAGCTTGTATCACCCCCGGCCCGGGCCTGTCAAGTTTGCGTGACGCTGACAGTTTGCGTGACGCTCGCGATCCAGCACCCGGGTGGCGAGCGGAGTCCGGGAGCCCCTGCGTTCCGCCCCGCAATCCTCGGCTCCCCGGACCCCGCCCCTCACCCCCGCCCGCCCCAGACGCCGCCGAAGAGGGCGGCAAGCGCCGTGGCCACGGCCTCGGGGTTCTCGAGGGGGGTCAGGTGACCGGCGTCGGGCACGATCTCCAGCCGGGCTCCGGGTACCTGCGCCGCCATGCGGCGGGCTACGTCGGGCGGGGTCAGGGTGTCGTGGGCCCCGCACAGCACCAGGGTGGGCACCCGAATCAGCCGGAGGACGTCCTCGAAGGGCGCCCGCTGGAGGATGGCCTCCACGCCGGCGGCGAAGACCCCGGGCCCCAGGGCACGGCCCATGTCCAGCACCAGGTCCAGGACGGGTCCCTCTGCGGCGCGAGACGGAGCGAGGACGCTGGCGGCGAAGGCGCCGAGGACCTCGGGGAAGCGGCCCTCCCCGAGGAGCCGGAGCACCCGGCGGCGGGTCTCCACCCGTTCCGGGTCGTCCGGGAAGGCCGTGGTGTCCACCAGGGCGAGGGCGCGAACCTTCTCCGGCGCGGTGCGAAGGAGCTCCAGGGCGAGGTACCCGCCCATCGACAAGCCCGCGACCCCGGCGATCCCGCCCGCCTCCCGGTCCACCAGCTCGGCCAACTCCCCCGCGGTGTCGCTGAGGCTGCTCCGGCCCCAGGTGTGGGGGTAGAGGACGGTGAACCGCTCCCGCAGGCGGGATCCCACGGCAGCCCAGAGCCGGTCGTCGCACCCGAGACCGGGCAGGAGCAGTACCGGCGGGCCGTCCCCTTCCTTCGTCATGTCCACGGCGAAGCCTCACGGAATCGGGGAAAGAGGGGCTCCCAAGGTACCGCGGCCCCCGGCGGTGTCAACGGCCGGCTGCCGCCGGGACTCCCCGACGGACACGTGCCCGGGGCGGGGAGCCCCTTTGCCGCGCCCCGCCATCCGCGGCCATTCGAAGGGGCGCCCCCGCAGGCCCCGGTGGGCCGGGCTTCACCCGCTTGCGCCGGCTTCGGCCGGCCGGTCGAGGCGGTACGGGGCTGCGCTCCAATGCTCCCCGGCCCCGACCGCACATCGAAAGGTCGATCTTGGGGCCGGTCGCGCTAAGGGGAGGGCGCAGGGTACTCGTGGGGTACGGATCCTGCAAAGCGGGCAAGGGCGACGGCGGGCATGGACACGGGGGGGCCGGACCCGCGAAAATGACAGGGAAGGTCGAACCTGACCGGTCCGGCCCGCCACAGGGCGCGAAGGCGGCTCGACTCGGCGTCCTTCGAGGTGCCGGGCCGCCCCTGCGAGGAGGGGACATGGCGACCAGAGATCCCGCGCCGGAGCGCGGGGACGTGAGCGCGTTGGCTGCGAGGGTGTCCCAACTGGAGGAGCTCAACCGAGACCTCCTGGGGATGATCGAGAACTCGTACGACGGGCTGTGCATCGTGGACGGGGACAGCAGGCTCGTCCTCATGAACCCGGCCTTCGAGAGGGTGATGGGCCTGGAACGGGCTGCCATCCAGGGCCGCAGGACGACCGACCTCGTGAAGGAGGGGTTTTCGGACACGGCCGCGTCGGTGAAGGTCCTCGAGACGGGGATGGCGCAGACGGTGATCATCCACACGGTGGCGGGCAGGCAGGTCCTGAGCACCGGGGTGCCGATCTTCGGCCCCGACGGGAAGGTGTCGCGCATTTACTGCAATCTGAGGGACATCACGGACCTGACTCAGCTCAAGGAGAAATACGAACAGTCCCAGAAGCTCATCTCCCGGTATCTGATCGAGCTCCAGGAAGCCAAACAGCAGCAGGCGATCGAGAAGCGGCTCGTCGCCCACAGCCGCGAGATGCGCGAGATCATCGACGCGGCCTTCCGGATCGCCCGGGTCGACGCCACGGTGCTCCTGCTGGGGGAGTCCGGGGTCGGCAAGGAGATGGTGGCACGGATGATCCACGAGGCGAGCCCGCGCGCGGAGGCCGGGCCCTTCGTGAAGATCAACTGCGGGGCGATCCCCGCAGACCTCCTGGAGTCGGAGCTCTTCGGCTACGAGGCGGGAGCCTTCACGGGGGCGAGCCGGGAAGGAAAGGTCGGGTACTTCGAGGTCGCCGACAAGGGAACGCTCCTCCTGGACGAGATCGGAGACCTCCCCTTCCGGCTCCAGGTCAAGCTCCTGTCCGTGCTCCAGGACTGCGAGATCACGCGAGTCGGCGGCACCAAGCCGAAGAAGGTCGACGTGCGCATTCTCGCCGCCACCAACCAGGATCTGGAGAAGATGGTCCGGGAGGGCAAGCTGCGGGAGGATCTGTACTACCGCCTCAGCGTCGTGCCCGTCGTGATTCCCCCCCTGCGGGAGCGCAAGGCGGACATCCCCTTCCTCCTGCTGCACTACGTCGACCTCTACGGCCGGAAGCACGGCATGCCGACCCGCCTGGGCAAGGAGGCCCTCGAGGCCCTGTGCTGTTACCGCTGGCCCGGCAACGTGCGGGAGCTCGCGAACCTGATGGAGCACCTGGTGGTCGTCTCCCGCGAGCCGGTCGTCCGGCTCGACCACCTCCCCCGCAAGTACCGGGAGGACGGGGAGGGAGACCGAGACGAGGAGGCCGACGGGGCCCTCCCGCTGCGCACGCGCGTCCGGCGCTACGAGCAGAGGCTCATCCGCAAGGCCATATCCCGTTCGAGAACCCTCGAAGAGGCGGCCCACGGCCTGGGCGTGAGCCTCTCCACCCTGACCCGACGCCTGCGGGAGGTCAAGGCTGACGGTCAACAGTGACCACCTCCGAGCGCGCCGCCCGGCGGCGGTTTTTCGAGACGCTGCCCCCGGCGCCTGTTCATTTCTGACGCTCCCGGCCCGCCCATCCCCGGCCCTTCCCGCAGAAAACCGTCCTTCCGGAGGCAGGCACGTCGGTTGCAATACCGCCGTGGAACTGCCGCCCGCGGCCCTCGCCGCACGGGGGCGGTCCGCGAACCCGGAACCAAAGGAGGAAGAGCACCATGGGCAGATTTGCATGCCGAGCACTGCTGACGCTGGGGCTTCTGGCCCTCGCGGGGACCGCCTGGTCCTCCCCCGTCTCCTTTCACTTCGCGACCTTCATCCCGCCCAATGAGCCGGGCTCCGAGGTGGGCCTCTGGATCGAGAAGGAGCTCAACGAGACCTCCGGCGGCAGGGTGAGGGCGCAGTACTTCCACAGCGGGCAGATGGGCGACGCGATCGAGATCGCCAAGAAGGCGAGCATGGGGACCCTGCAGGGCGCCATCTCCCCGAGCACCAACACCCCCGACCTGGACCCCAAGTACGGCATCGCCACCTTGGCGTACCTCATGGACTCCTATGAGAAGTGGGAGGCCTTCCGCAAGGACGACGCCCTGCGCGACGAGCTCTTCCTCTCTACGCGGAGCAAGGGGCTGCGGTGCCTGGACTTCTCCTATTTCGGCCTGTACGGCCTGGCCACCACCAAGCCGGTCAGCAGCCTCCAGGACCTGCGGGCCATGAAGATGCGCACCACCCAGAACCGCTACCCCCTCGCCTTCTGGAGGGCCTTCGGCGTGAACCCGGTCACGATGGCCTGGGGCGACGTGTTCCCGGCCCTGCGGCAGGGGGTCATCGACGGCACGGACCAGACCCGCAACGTGACGCGCCTGCGCCTGGCGGACGTGACCAAGAACTTCACCGCGACCGACCACATGGTGGGGCTCTTCTTCCTCATGGTGAACGAGCGCTGGTGGAGCGGCCTGGATCCGGAGGTGCGAGACCTCATCGCCGGCGTGGTCGAGCGCAACTTCGCGAAGGCCCGGCAGCAGAGCATGGAGCTGACCGAGAACGCGATCCCGGAGCTGGAGAAGCAGGGGGTGAGCGTCATCCGCCTGTCGCCCGAGGAGATGGAGCGGTTCCGGGCCACCCAGCGGGCAGTGTGGGACCAGTTCGAGCCCGAGATCGGGAAGGACTTCCTCGCCAGGGTGAAGGCCTTCGCCGAGAAGCACTGAGGCGCTCGTAACCTCGTTTCCCTTCAAAGTGGCGACGCCGTAGGGCGGGACGGGCCCCGCCCTACGGCCCTTCGGAGCGACCCGAAAACGGACGAGTTTCCTTGGGAGGGACGCGACCCGGATGAAGACCTTGGATGCGCTGCTCGAACGCGTCGAGAGGTGGGTGATCTTCGTCTGCTTCGCCACCTCGCTCGTGGCGCTGACCTACGGCGTGCTCACCCGCTACGCCGTCCGACGGCCGTTCGCGTGGCCCGACGAGCTCAGCCTCTACCTCTTCCTCCTCATGACCTTCGTGGGCGCCGCCGCCTCGGTGCGGTCCGGCACCGAGCTGCGGGTCGATGCCCTGTACGAGCGGTTCCCCGGAGCCCGGTTCGGGCTGGACCTCTGGATGCACGCCGTGCGGCTCCTGGCCGGTGTGCTGATCGCGGTCTACGGATGGAAGTTCGTCGCGGTGGAGCGGATGTTCATGAACTACACGCCGATCCTGGGGATCCCGGTGCCCTGGATCGCGGCGATGCTTCCTCTCTTCGGGGGGCTCCTGATCGTGCGAACGGTCTTGAAGCTCGCCGAGCTCTTCGGGGAGAGGTGACCCATGGAGACCCTGATCTTCATCGGCCTCCTGCTGCTCCTCCTGTTCCTCCGGATCCCCGTCTACATCAGTCTCTTCCTCACGGGCATCTTCGGGCTGGTGGTGTTCACGAGCCTGGACCTGGTCTTCGTCGCCCAGACCATGTTGATGAAGCTCCAGAACTTCACCCTGATCTGCATCCCGTTCTTCCTGCTGTTGGGGGCGGTGATGGTGGCGGGGCGATCGGCCCGGCAGCTCATCGAGGTGGCCCGCCGGCTGGTGTGCTGGCTCCCGGGGGGGCTGGCGATGACCTCGGTGGTGAGCTCGGCCCTCTTTGGGGCCATCAGCGGCTCGGGGATCTCCACCGTGGTCACGGTGGGCGGGGTGATGTTCCCCTTCATGAAGGAGCAGGGGTATCCCCGCTCCTTCTCGGTCGGCCTGGTGACGAGCGCCTCCATCCTGGGGATGATCATCCCCCCCAGCATCATCATGGTGATCTGCGCCCTGACGGCGGGGGTCTCGGTGGTCCGGCTCTTTGCCGCCGGCTACCTGCCGGGGGCGGTGATCACCCTTGCCCTGATGACGTACGTCTACGTCTCGGTTCGCCGGCAGGGCCTCGCGGAACGGACCACCGAGCCCTTCGACCTGCGCCTGCTGGGGCGGGCGGTGCGCCAGGCCACGATGCCGCTCCTGATCATCGTGGTGCTCTTCGCCGGGGTCTACTCCGGCGCCTTCACCGTCACCGAGGCCTCGGTGGTGGCGTGCTTCCTGGCCGTGGTGACCGAGTGGCTGATCTACCGGTCGATCGACTTCCGAACCCTGCGCGGGCTCTTCGTCTCGTCGGGGATCCTGAGCGGAACCCTCGTCATCACCATCGCGGGTGCCGGCGTCCTCTCGGAGTACATCACGATCCGGGGCATCCCCCAGGAGATCCTGGAGGTGGCCACCGCCCACGTGCCCAACTGGGTGGCCTTCATGCTGCTGGTGACGACGGTGCTCCTCGTGATGGGGACGTTCATGGACCCCATCGCGTCCATCATGATCCTGGTCCCGATCCTGATGCCCATCGTGCACCAGTTCGGGATCGACCCGATCCACTTTTGCCTGATCGTGAATGTCGCCCTGGGGGTGGGGTACATCACGCCCCCCCTGGGGCTGATGCTCTACGCCACGGCGGCCTGCACCGGCGAGACGTTCATGTTCATCGTGCGGGCGACGATCCCGACGCTGCTGGTGTACATGGTGGCGCTCTTCTTCCTCAGCCTGGTCCCGTGGATCTCCACGGTCGTCCCGGATCTCCTCTTCCCTGGCTGACGCCATGGACCCGCGCCTTCCGACCGAGACCCGCCGGCCCGAGCTCGCCCCGGCCCGGGTAGAAGTGGAGCAGATGCCCGGGGGAGGGATGCGCCTGAGCTCCCCGGCGCCCCTGGGGGCCCATCCGCCCAGCCTCGGGGTCCAGCTGGAGCGCTGGGCCCGGGAGACCCCGGAGGCGCTCTTCCTGGCCGAGCGGGAGGGGGCGTCGTGGCGGCGGCTCACCTACCGCCGGGTCCTGGGGCAGGTGCGCTCCGTGGCACAGGCCCTCCTGGACCGGCGGCTCGACCCCGGCCGGCCGGTGGCGATCCTCTCGGGCAACAGCTTGCATCACGCGGTGCTCAGCCTCGCCTGCATGCACGTGGGCATCCCGGTGTCCCCGGTGTCGCCGGCCTACTCGCTGGTCTCGCGCGACTTTGGGAAGCTCCGGCAGGTGCTGGGGCTCCTGGAGCCGCAACTGCTCTACGTCGAAGCGGTGGAGCCCTTCGCCCGGGCCCTGGCGGCGGCCGCCCCCGAGGGGGCGGAGGTGGTCGCGGGGGCGTCCGGCGGCGGTGCGGCGACGCCGTTCTCGGAGCTCCTCGCCGCTTCGCCCACCGGCGCGGTGGACGAGGCGTTTTCCGCGGTGGGCCCCGACACGGTGGCGAAGGTGCTCTTCACCTCGGGGTCCACGGGGGAGCCCAAGGGGGTGATCAACACCCAGCGGATGCTCTGCTCCAACCAGCAGGCCATGGCACAGGCCTGGCTTTTCCTGGAGCGACGGCCCCCGGTGATGCTGGACTGGCTGCCCTGGAACCACACCTTCGGCGGGAACAAGGTCTTCAACCTGATCCTGCGCAACGGCGGGGCGCTCTACCTGGACGGGGGGAAGCCGACCCCCGGCCTCATCGAGACCACGGTGGCGAACCTGCGGGAGGTCTCCCCCACGGTGTACTTCAACGTCCCCCGGGGCTACGCCGCGCTCCTTCCCCACCTGGAGACGGACGCTTCGCTGCGGGACGCGCTCTTCCGGGACCTGGACGTGCTCTTCTACGCCGGGGCCGCCCTGCCCCAGTACCTGTGGGAGCGCCTCGAGGCGCTCTCTGCGGAGGCCCGAGGGCGTCCCGTGGCCATGTTCTCGGGCTGGGGCTCCACCGAGACGGGACCCGTGGTGACCCTGGTCCACTACCCGGTGGGGCGGGCCGGGATCATCGGCCTGCCCGTGCCGGGGGCCGAACTGGCGATGGTGCCCAACGGCGACAAGCTCGAGATGCGGGTCCGGGGGCCGGGCGTCACCCCGGGCTACTGGAAGCGCGACGAGCTGACCCGGGCGGCCTTCGACGAAGGGGGGTTCTACCGCATCGGCGACGCGGGAGCCCTGGCGGATCCGGAGCGGCCGGAGGAGGGGATCCGGTTCGACGGCCGCGTGGCCGAGGACTTCAAGCTCACCTCCGGCACGTGGGTCAGCGTGGGGCGGCTGCGGCTCGACGTGGTGGCCGCCTGCGCACCGCTGGTCCAGGACGCCGTGGTCACGGGGCACGACCGGGACGAGATCGGGCTGCTCCTCTTCCCCGACGTGGAGGCCTGCCGCCGCGCCTGCCCGGACCTGAGCCCCGACGCGCCCGTCGAGGAGCTGCTGGCCCGGGAGGAGGTGGTGGAGGGAGTGCGCGCGGGGCTGAGGCGACTGGCCCGGGAGAGCGGGGGGAGCTCGAACCGCCCGGCCCGGGCCCTGCTCCTGGCCGTGCCGGCACGCCTCGACGCCGGGGAGATCACCGACAAGGGCTACGTCAACCAGCGGGCCGTGCTCGCCCACCGGGCCGCGCTCTTGTCCGACCTCTACGCGGACCCCCCCGGCCCCGGCGTGATCCTCGTCTGAGAGCGTGCGGCGAGGCCCCCGGGCACACCCAGGAGATCCCATGCACTACTCCCCCGACAAGAACGACCACGGCCTGCCCCACAGCCCCTTCAAGGCCTGTGTGGTCCCCCGGCCCATCGGCTGGATCTCGACCGTGAGCCGCTCGGGCGTCGCCAACCTGGCGCCCTACAGCCAGTTCCAGAACCTCACCTTCGACCCGCCCTACGTGCTCTTCTCGGCCAACCAGACCACCGACGGCCAGCGCAAGGACACGGTGGTCAACGCGGAGGAGACGGGGGAGTTCGTCTACAACCTGGCTACCTGGGAGCTGCGGGAGGCGGTCAACCGCAGCGCCGCAGAGGTGGGGCCCGAGGTGGACGAGTTCGAGCTGGCCGGCGTGGGGAAGGCGCCCTCCCGGGTGGTGGGGGTGCCCCGGGTGGCCGAGTCCCCCATCCACTTCGAGTGCGTTTACCACCAGACCCTTCGTCTGCCCGGGGCGACCCCCATGGGCACGGTGGACGTGGTGATCGGGCGCGTGGTCCGGGTCCACATCCGCGACGACCTGATCGGGGCCGACGGGAGGGTGGACGTCCTGAAGGTCCGGCCCCTGGCGCGCCTGGGCTATTTCGACTACACCACGGTGGACTCGGCCTTCGAGATGGTGATCCCGGGGTGCAACGACGAGCTCCTCCGCGGGCTGGAGGGCAGGCGGGCCTCGGGCGGAGCTCCCTGACGGCTTGCGGCGGATCGCTTCCGACGGCTCGGTTCCGAGGAGAGACCAGACATGGATCGGGAAATCTACGGCGAGGATCACCGGATCTTTCGCGAGTCCTTTCGGCGGTTCGTGGCGAAGGAGATCACACCCCACGCCGCGGCCTGGGAAGAGGCCGGCGAGGTGCCCCGGGAGGCCTGGCTCAAGATGGGGGAGAACGGCTTTCTCTGCCCGTGGCTCCCCGAGGAGCACGGGGGCCTGGGGCTCGGGTTCGAGTACTCGGTCATCATCAACGAGGAGCTCATCCGGGGCGACGCCTACGGCTTCGGCGTCCCCCTCCACAGCGACGTGGCGGTGCCGTATGTCGAGTCCTACGCGACCCCCGCCGTGAAGGCCGAGTGGCTGCCCAGGTGCGCCTCCGGGGAGGCGGTTGCGTGCCTCGGCCTCACCGAGCCCGGCGCCGGGTCGGACCTGGCGGCCATCCGGACCCGGGCGGAGCGCCGGGGGGACGAGTACGTGATCAGCGGCTCGAAGGTCTTCATCACCAACGGCTGCGTCGCGGACGTCTGTGTGGTGGCCTGCAAGACCGACCCCAAGGCGGGCCACAAGGGGATGAGCCTGCTCCTGGTGCCCCTGGACCTTCCCGGGGTCCGACGGCGGGCCCTCGACAAGATGGGCTCCTACATGCAGGACACAGCGGAGCTCTCCTTCGACGACGTGCGGGTGCCCGCCGGGAACCTCCTCGGGGAGGAGGGGCGGGGCTTCCAGTACATGATGGCGAAGCTCCAACGCGAGCGCCTGGAAGTGTGCATCAAGTGCCAGGTCATGGCCGAGGAGTGCTTCCAGGAGGGCCTCCGGTACTCCCAGGAGCGCAAGGCCTTCGGGAAGCTGATCGGCGACTTCCAGGCCAACGCGTTCCGGCTCGCCGAGATGGCCACCGACGTGGAGATCGGGCGGACCTTCCTCGACTCCCTGGTGGCCGACTTCGTCCGCGGGGTGGACATCGTCCAGCGGGTCTCCATGGCCAAGTACTGGCTCGGGGAGATGGTGAACCGGGTGGCCTACGCAGCGGTGCAGCTCCACGGCGGGTACGGCTACATGGAAGAGTACCGGATCTGTCGCCTGTACCGGGACGTGCGGGCGCTGTCCATCTACGCCGGCACGAGCGAGATCATGAAGCTCATCGTGAGCCGGAAGCTCGGCCTGAACCCGCGCTAGGAGGATCGGCCCGTGATCTTCTCCGAGACGGGGGAGGTGGTCCCCGGCTTCCACGTGCTGGGAAACGCCCACACCCCCTCGTACCTCCTGGAGGCGCCGCGGCCGGCGCTCTTCGACTGCGGTTTCGCCTTCCTGGCCGACGCCTACGCCGCTCACGCCCGACGGGTGCTGGGCGGCAGGGAGCCCGAGCTCCTCTTCCTGACCCACGTGCACTTCGACCACTGCGGCGCGGCGGCCGCCCTGCGGGAGGCGTTTCCGGGGCTTCGGACGGCGGCCTCGGCCCGGGCGGCCGAGATCCTCGAGCGCCCCCGGGCCGTTGCCCTCATGGCATCCCTGAACGAGGGGGCCCGGGCCCTGTCTGCCGCCGTCGGCGTGGAGAGGCCCTCGCCGGCGCTCTTCGGCGCGTTTCCCGTGGACCGGGTGCTCTCGGACGGCGACGAGGTGGACCTGGGCGGGGGAATCCGGGTCCAGGCCTTGGCCACCCCGGGGCACACCCGGGACTTCCTGAGCTACTACGTGCCGGGGCGCCGCATCCTGGTCGCCTCGGAGGCCGTGGGCTGCGCCCACCGGTCCGGCCGGATCATGGTGGAGTTCGTGGCGGACTACGAGGCCTACGAGGCCTCGCTCCTGCGGCTTCGGGCGCTCGACGTGGAGGTCCTGTGCCAGGGGCACGAGCGGGTCTACCTGGGCCGGGACGCCCGGGAGTTCTTCGATCGCTCCCTCGACGCCGCCCGGGTCTATCGGCGGCGGGTGGAGGAGCTCCTGGAGGTGGAAGGAGGCGACGCCTCCCGGGTGGTGGCGCGGATCAAGACCGAGGAGTACGACCCGCTCCCCGAGCCCAAGCAGCCCGAAGCCGCCTACTTGCTCAACACCGATGCTCGGGTGCGGCTCCTGGCCGCCCGCCGTGCCGCCGCCGGGGACGGGGGGAGCCGGTAGGGGCGACGCATGCGTCGCCCCTACCACCCATACCCGGAGGCCGCCGGACGGGGCAGGCCGGGCATTTCGTAGGGCGACGCATGCGTCGCCCCTACCACCCATACCCGGAGGCCGCCGGACGGGGCAGGCCGGGCATTTCGTAGGGGCGCCCCAGGCATTTCGTGGGGGCGACGCATGGGTTGCCCCTACCGCAAGGAGAAGACATCGTGAAGAGGCTCGTCACGTTGCACGTCAACG
>JAWSUI010000074.1:0-16510 GCA_033551855.1 Deferrisomatales bacterium | reverse complement strand
GGCCCCCCCGAAAAGGAAGCAGGCTTATACCCCGCCCCGCGACCCCCTGTCAATGGGTTCCTTCGACATGGGTTCCTTCGATCATGGTCCACGACCTGGCTGCCTACAGGCCCGGAAAGCCCCTCCGCCGAGCGCCGCAATCCGCGACCTTTCGAAGGGAGGGGCCCCCGGAGGGCAGACGGGCCCGGTCTCACCCGTTTCCTGTGTCGATCGCGGCGGGCGATCGCCAAGCCGGCCAGGCGGCTCGGCGCCCGGCGGAGGCATGCGATCCAGCGAATCCGTGGCGTCACTCCTGCCGGGATGCTCCGCGGGGGGAATCAGCGGGTCTGGACGAGTCGGCTTCCGCCGCCCGGCTCTCGTGACCGAGGCTTCTTCGATGCACAACGGCTGCAGGTAATCCTCGTGGGATCCTCCTCCAGGCGCTCTTCCCCGATCGCCCCCCAGCATTCCGCACAGAGCCGGTAGTTGCCCCAGCCGATGCGTTTCAGGGCCAGCTCGACGCGGTCCACACCCCCTCGGGGGTCGGGCGGGGGCGCCCCTCCTTTCAGGGCACGAAGCCGTTCGAAGAGGTTCCTCTCGAACCGTTCCAGGCCCTGCTGGCGGGGCGCCGATCGCGATCGTTCCACTCAGTCTCCTCTCTGGTGTCGCCGGCTCGGCGTGTGCCGTGGCGCCGGGTCACCCGGCCGGGGGTCGCAGTGCCGGCCCGATCTCCGGCCACTTTCCATGGTTTTCGGTTCTCGGCGCCGCGCGCGGCCTGACGGAAGCGGTCCGTTCATGCCGGTCACGATCTCCGGGCGCTCAGGCCACCGCCGGAGCCGCTGTGGCCTCCAGTTGCCGGCGCGCCAGCAGACTCACGCCTGCGACCGACAGGCTGAGGCCCAGGCAGCCCGGAACGATGGCCGAGAAGGGCACCCCAGCGGCGAGGAGTGCTCCCAGCGCCATGGGGCCAAGAGCCGTGGCGAGCACGGCGAGGGTCGCCACCGTCCCCTTGATGGCGCCGAGGGACTCAACCCCGTACACCTCTGCCCAAAGCGCGGTCAAGGTCGGGCCGGCGATTCCCTGGGTCACCCCTGCCAGGGACAGATAGACCAGCGCGACCCAGGGCGCCGTGCCCACGCTCAAGGCGAGGAGCCCGGCGCAGAGGGGCAGGGGGACGAAGGGGAAGATCCGCGCGGCGCCCCAGCGGTCGATCCAGGGCCCGATGAGAAGCCCACCGCCAAAGCGTGCAACGGCAAAGCCGGCGAACGCTGTGGCCATGGTCTGGATCGGCCAACCCCGGGACTCGGCCAGGGGCCCCTGGTAGAGGAACAGGGCCGTCAGCACCAGCGGCACCAGCAGGCTGCCCGGCAGCAGGGCATAGAAGCGGCCGTCTCGCAGCAGGACGGGATTCCCGGCGGCCCCACTGTCCGAAACCTCGGCCCCGCCGCGGGCCCCCTCGCGGCCTGCCGTGGGGCGGAGGAGCAGGACCATCGCCGGCAGCAGCACGAGCGCGATCGCCGCTCCGAGAAACACCCAACTCCAGCGCCAGTCCGCCCGCTGAAGCAGAAGCACGACGCCCAGCGGCAGCAGCCCCTCGCCCAGCGGGTATCCGAGCCCCGAGAGGCTGAGCGCCCGGCCCCGGCCCCGCTCAAACGTCCGCGCCATGGTCGTGGACGCTGTGAGGCTCAGCAACCCCTGGCCGGTGAGCCGCAGGCCGAAGAGGGCCAGGAACAGCCCCCCGGCATTCGGCGCCAGCGCAATCGCGAGACAGGCCAGCACCAGCCCCAGGCCCGCCCCCAGGCTGAAACGAAGCAGGCAGGTGCGGTCGAGCAACCGGCCCAAGAAGGGCAGGCTCGCCGCCGACAGCAGCGTGGCGCCCGCGTAGAGCACCCCGAACCGCGCCGCGTCGAGCGCAAAGGCCTCGAGCCATCGCGGCACGAAGAGGGAGATCAGGAAGGTCTGCCCGAAGCTGGAGAAGAGCGTCAGCAGCACACCGAAGGACAGGACCCGCGCGTGGGTGCAGACAAAGCGAAGATAGCCCCGATGGGCTCCGGCTTGCCCCGTTACCTGCATTCCAGCTCCCTGCCACCGGGGCGTAGCGCCCGCAAAGGGCTCGGGCGAGCACGAGGACGCCGCTTCCGCCCAAATTCGGTGCACGTACCAAGGCTTTGTGTCATTGAGACTCCCCGGACACGGTTGCCGGCAATTCCCTGAGAACCCGGGCATGGACGCTTTGACTTTCGCGGTCATGCAGGACGAAGCGGACGCGGCGGACGCGGACCAGTTGCCCAGACAGCTCCCGGATCGCCTCCAGGGCCACGCGCGCCGCCGAAGCCATCGGGTATCCGAAAGCACCCGTGGAAATCGCAGGAAACGCCACGCTCCCGATCCCGTGCGCCTCCGCGAGGCGCAGCGCGTTGCGGTAGCAGGATGCCAGCAACTCCTCCGCAGGCTCGTCCAGGCCGTAGACCGGCCCGAGGCAGTGGATCACGTGCCGGTTGGGCAGCCCGTGGGCACCGGTGAGGACGGCCTGGCCCGGGCGGATGGGCGCGAGCGGTCGGCACTCCTCTTCGAGGCCCGGGCCTGCCGCCCGGTGGATCGCCCCGGCTACCCCGCCCCCCCTACGCAGCTCAGCGTTGGCCGCGTTGACGACGGCTTCCACGTCCGGCTGGTTCGCAATGTCTCCCTGGACGCACTCGACGGTCAGGCCGTGAAGGGTTCGTTCCACCATGGATGCTCACCTCCTCTCGCGCACGAGCGCGGGCGGCTGCCTCCCGCACCCGCGCGTCCTCCCGCGCCGCTTCTCGTTCGAGGCGCTCGATCTCGGCCAGAACCGCCTTCGGTTCGACGTCCAACAGCCGATCCGCGTCGAGGCCCAGAACGTCGACGCGCTCCCGAAGGCCGGCCTCCAAGAGGCATCCCTGCGCGGCAGGTTCCGAGTCGCTGCGGGCCTCGATGCCGCCGCGGGTGCGCACGTACTGCTGGATCAGGGCACCGAGCTGCTCGGCGCTTTCCTCCCACATCTCGCCATCCTGGGCCTGAGCCGGAATCCTCTTCGACACGGCTTCTGGATCATACAACGAGGGGCAAGGCCCCGGGGCAACACGACCGTCCCTCTCGCGAGCGCGACGAGCTACCGCGGCGGAGGGTCACTCACCCGGGAGAAATCGGGCGGCGGCCTTCCAGTTTGGATTTCGTAGGGCTTCGCTCTTCGAGCAGCCCCTGAACGTGCTCGTGGAGGCGCCGGACGAGGTCCTGCAGGCGGCGGCGCCCCCCGGGCGCCAGGAGGTCGTCCGCAGGGACGAGGAAGTGCTGGACGGCGAAGATGCTGAGTGTCGTGAGATCTGCGAATCTTTCAGGCAGGTCGGTCCGCTCTCCGACCTCAGTCAGTAGCTCGCCCAGATCGTCCGCCGCCAGCCAAGGGTCAGCGCCCAGCAGCGCGAGCCACGCCCGCAGCGCGCTGGCCGCGGCGGCGTGGCAGTGAAAGCCGAAGATATCGTCGTCGAACAGGTCCGAGTCCGCCATGCCGTGGACCGCCTTGAGGTGCTTGGCCGCCACGTCGAGAAGCAGGTGGGCGCCTTCGGGGTCGGGTCCGGAACGGGACGACTCGCCCATGATTCGGCCGGTGGGGTGGGCGGCCGAGCCCCCCCACCGCGCTACCTCGGCCGCGGTAAAGACCAGAATGCGCTTGGGGATCCGGAAGTTCGCAAGAGCGCTCCCGAGCTGCGCCGCCATCCGGGTCCGATCCTGCCCGCCGCCGAACGGTGCGGCCGTGACCACCAGGAGGTCCACGGGGTCTCCGGGGCTCTCGCTCCCCCGGGCCCACGGCCCGAAGACCACCACCCTCTCGGCGCGCACCGCCTGGGCCGCGGCTTCGGTCAGGGCGCGGAGGAGCTCGTCCCGCCCAAGGTCCCCCCGCCGGCTCACGGACGGCCGCCGCCTTCGAATCCGGGCCCCTTCTTCCCGTCCTTAATGTCTTCCACCATGACGGCCTCGGTGGTCAGGAGCATGCTGGCCTCGCTGGCTGCGCTCGGGAGCGCCGTCCCGGTGACCTTGGCGGGGTCGATGATCCCGGCCTCCCGGAGATCGGTGTACTGCTCGCCCGCCTCTTGGCCGTACTCGATCTTCTTGGCTGCCATGATCTCCTCCTTCCGCAGGGGTTCCGGTACAGAGCCGCCGGGCTCTTCGGTCTCTTCACGCGCGAGATGGCGCCCTCGGGCCGTATCCGGGAGGCCTTCCCGCTCCTCGCGCAACGCCACCAGGTCGCGGCGCAGCTCCTCGAGCTGGGCTTCGGTCCATTCTTCCACGGCTCCCCTCTCTGCTGCGTCCGGCTCCCGGCCTCAGGCCGCGGCCCGCAGCGCCAGGCTCGGATGGCGCTCCGCCACCCAGCTCAGGGCCCACTGGCTGCGGAAGAGCACCACCGGCCGGCCGTGGCGGTCCTCGCAGAGGAGGGTGCTCGCGTCGCGGCCCAGCGCCTCGGGGGCAGGCTCCTCCCCCTCGACCCACCGGGCCAGCTGGAAGGGCATGGGCTCGAGGCGCGCCTCCACGCTGTACTCACCTTGCAAGCGGTGGGTGAGCACCTCGAACTGGAGCTGCCCCACCGCGCCCACGATGGGGTCTCGGTCGCCCCAGGGCTGGCGGAAGACCTGGATCGCCCCCTCGTCACCGAGCTGCTCCAGGCCCTTCTGGAGCTGCTTGGCCCGCAGCGCGTTCTTCACCCGCACTCGGGCGAAGAGCTCCGGGGAGAAGTGGGGAACCCCCTCGAAGACGACGTCGTCGCCCTCGGCCAGGGTGTCGCCGATGCGCAGCGTGCCCCGGTCGTGGAGGCCCACCACGTCGCCGGGGAACGCCTCCTCCACCAGGGCCCTCTCCTGGGCTAGGAACTGGAGCGGCACCGCCAGGGCCAGCTCGCGCCCCAGCCGCGGGTGGCGCACCTTGAGGCCCCGGCGGAAGTGCCCCGAGCATACCCGCACGAAGGCCACCCGGTCCCGGTGCCGGGGGTCCATGTTCGCCTGGATCTTGAAGACGAACCCGGAGAACCGGGGCTCCTCGGGTGCCACGGGACCGCACGCGGCGAGACGCGGCCCCGGCGGGGGGGCCATGGTAAGGAAGTCGGCCAGGAACGGCTCGACCCCGAAGTTCGTCACCGCGCTCCCGAAGAAGACGGGCGTCTGCCCGCCCCGGAGCACGGCCGGGAGATCGTGGGGCTCCCCGGCTCCCTCCAGGAGCGCCACCTCGTCCCGGAAGGCCTGGTAGTCCCACGGGCTCAACAGCTCCGCGATGGCCGGGTCGTCGGGTCCGGCCACCCGGGCCCGGGCCTTCTTCTGGCCGTGCTTTTCCGCCTCGTACAGCAGAACCTGGCGGCGACGCAGGTCGTACACCCCCCGAAAGCGCGGGCCCATGCCGAGCGGCCAGTAGAGCGGGCAGGCCGCGATGCCCAAGACCTCCTCGATCTCCGAGAGGATCTCCAGGGGGGGGCGGCCTTCCCGGTCGAGCTTGTTGACGAAGGTGAAGATCGGGATCGCCCGCAGCCGGCACACCTCGAAGAGCTTGCGGGTCTGGGCTTCGACGCCCTTGGCGCAGTCGATCAGCATCACCGCCGCGTCCGCCGCGGTCAGGGTGCGGTAGGTGTCCTCGGAGAAGTCCTGGTGGCCGGGGGTGTCGAGCAGGTTGATCCGGTGGCCGGCGTAGTCGAACTGAAGCACGCTCGAGGTGATGGAGATGCCGCGCTGGCGCTCGAGCTCCATCCAGTCGGAGGTGGCGTGGCGCGAGGCCCGCCGGGACTTGACGCTGCCGGCCAGGTGGATCGCGCCCCCGTAGAGCAGGAGCTTCTCGGTGAGCGTGGTCTTGCCCGCGTCGGGGTGGGAGATGATGGCGAAGGTGCGCCGCCGGGAGACCTCGGCGGCGAGGGTCTTGGTGTCTGGGGTCATGGGTCGGACTCCGAGGGTTGGTCTTCCTCACGGCCGCCTCTGCCCGCGAGGAGCAGCCCGGCGGCTTCCACGATCGTGCTCGGCCGCAGGGGCTTGGCCAGGAAGACATCGGCGCCGGCGCCCAGCGCCGGGCCGCGGTTCGCCGGGTCGGCCGAGACCGCGAGGATCGCCAGGGCCGGGTGCTCGTCCCTTGCCCGGCGGATCAAGGCGAGCCCCCCCATCCCGGGCATGGAGATGTCGGTGACGAGCAAGTCCGCGCTGGCGAGGCGGCCCAGGGCCTCTTCCGCCCGGCCCCCCTCCCATACGGCGTACCCGCCGAGAGCCGCGAGGCTCTTGCGCAGGATCTTGCGCATGCCGGCCTCGTCGTCGACGACGAGAACCCGGCGGCGGACCGGTGTCGGTTCGGACCGGTGTTCCACGGCGGCACCTCCCGGGACGCGAGCCCCCTACCCCGCCCTTCCAGCGCTCTTGGGCTCGTCCTGCAAGACGGCCTTGCGCGAGAGCTTGATCTTCCCGCTGGAATCGACGTGGAGCACCTTGACCGCGACCTCGTCCCCCTCCTTGAGGTAGTCCGACACGTTCGCCACGCGCTCCCGGGCGATCTCGCTGATGTGCACCAGCCCGTCGGTGCCGGGAAAGATCTCCACGAACGCGCCGAAGTCCATGAGCCTCCGCACCACGCCCTGGTAGACCTTGCCGATCTCGGCTTCCTGGGTGAGTTCGCGGATCATGCGGATGGCCTCTCGGGTGCGGGCCTCGTCGCTGCTGGCGATGCGGATCGAGCCGTCGTCCTCGATGTCGACGGCCGCCTGGGTCGCGGCCACGATGGCCCGGATGTTCTTGCCGCCGGGCCCGATGACCGTGCGCACCTTGTCCGGGTGCACCCGGATGACCGTGATGCGGGGGGCCCAGGGGGAGAGGTCGTCCCGGGCCTCGGCCAAGGCGGCCTCCATCCGCCCCAGGATGTGGAGGCGCGCCTCGCGGGCCTCGGCCAGGGCCGCGGCAAGGATCTCCCGGGTGAGGCCCTGCACTTTGATGTCCATCTGCAGGGCGGTGATGCCCTCCCGGGTGCCGGCCACCTTGAAGTCCATGTCTCCCAGATGGTCCTCGTCGCCCAGAATGTCAGTGAGCACTGCGTAGCGCTCGCCCTCGCAGATGAGGCCCATGGCCACCCCCGCCACGGGCGCCGCTACGGGCACCCCGGCGTCCATGAGCGCCAGGCTCCCGCCGCAGACCGTGGCCATGGAGGAGGAGCCGTTGCTCTCCAGCACCTCGGAGACGAGCCGGATGGTGTAGGGGAACTCCTCGCGGGCCGGGAGCACTGGCGCCAGTGCCCGCTCGGCCAGGGCGCCGTGGCCGATCTCTCGCCGGCCGGGGTTTCGCAGGAAGCGCGCCTCGCCGGTGGCGAACGGCGGGAAGTTGTAGTGGAGGAGGAACTTCTTGTAGTGGGAGCCCTCGAGCGCCTCGATGAGCTGCTCGTCGCGGGAGGTTCCCAGGGTGGCCGCGACCAGCGCCTGGGTCTCCCCGCGGGTGAAGAGCGCCGAGCCGTGGACGCGGGGCAGTAGCCCGGCCTCCACGGCGATGGGCCGCACCTTCCCGGTGCCCCGTCCGTCCACCCGCACGCCCCGGTCCAGCACGTCGCCCCGCACGTGGGACCGCACCAGGGCGTCGAAGGCGGCCACGTACAGCCGGGCGCGCAGGCGCTCGGGGTCGCTTAGGAGACCGACGAGGGCGGCGCGGGCCTCCCTCAGGGCGCCCTCGCGCGCCTCCTTGGTGGGCTCGGTGAGCGCCCGCTTTCCGTACTCGCCGAAAAACGCCGCCGCGCGCGCCGCCACCGCCGGGTCGGAATCGGACACCGGCGCGTCGCGCTTGGCCCTGCCTGCGACGCGGGCGAGCGCCTCCTGCAGCTCGGCCAGGCGGCGAATCTCGGCATGCCCGGCCTCGATGGCGCCGAGCACTTCCTCCTCGCTCAAGAACCGGGAGCCGCTCTCCACCATGGTCACCGCGCCGCGGGTCCCGGCCACGACGAGGTCGAGCCGGCTCTCGTCGAGCTGTTCCAAAGAGGGGTTGATTACGTAGACGCCGTCCACGTATCCCACCCGCACACACCCCACCGGGCCGGCAAAAGGTATGTCGGAGATGGTCAAGGCAGCCGACGCCGCCACCAGGGCCACCGTGTCGCCCGGGTTCTCCCCGTCGTGGGAGAGCACGGTGGCGATCACCTGGGTTTCGCACGCGAAGCGCTTGGGGAAAAGCGGCCGGAGGGAGCGGTCGATGAGCCGCGAAGTCAGGGTGTCGCTGTCCGGCGGCTTGCCCTCGCGCTTGAAAAACCCTCCCGGAATCTTCCCGGCTGCGAAGGTCTTGGTCTGGTAGTTCACCGTGAGAGGCAGGAAGTCGAGTCCCTGCCGGGCGTCGGCATCCGCAACGGCGGTGGCGAGCACCGCGGTGCCCCCGTAGGTGGCGAAAACGGCCCCGTGGGCCTGGCGGGCCATGCGGCCCGTCTCCAGGGTGAGGGTCCTCCCCCCCACCTCCAGCTGCATCGTGTGGATGTCGAACAAGGCTTGATCCTCTCTTCTGGCGGTCTCCTTGCATGTCATCGCAAGGTCTGCGGGGTTCGTGCGAAACGGAGCCGGGGCCGCAGAGAGCGCGCACGGGCGCCCCAAGGGGCCCCTCGGGATGCCCTTCGGGGGTTGCGGAAGCGTGGGGCGGGGGAGGAGCCGCAGCGCGTGGGCGCCGCGAACCGGCCCCGGGGTCCGATACCCCGGTCAGGGCCGAACGATCAGGGCGCTACGGATGCGAACGGACGAAAGCGCGGTTCCGAGCCGGAAAAGGCAGGCAGGAAGGTCATGTGCAGGGTCACCTCTCGGCAAGAGCTACGTTGCCGGGAGCGCCCATAGCTGCGTCGACGTGCGAGGGGGGGTCAACGATGCGATGGTAGCACCCAACCGGGAAAGAGCCGTTTAGCATGAATGTGCCGCCGGGATCAAGGTGTATCGCATGCCCTGTGTATCGCATGCCCTTCCTGCCCACGCCCTTCCTGCCCAAGAACCTCCACTCGCGAACCCCCTCGCCCCCTCCTTCTGGCCCTTCCGGAAACTCAGCGGGTCCATCAAGGGCAAGAACGATCTCGCCGGAGACGCTGGGACGCGGAGGAGTTTCTTGTCTTTCCCGGCGCCTCTGCGCCACTGCGCGAGAACACGATGGTTCCTCGCACCCCGGCCAGCTCACGACGACTCCTTTACGGCCTCTCCGTGCCCGCCGCCCCCGAGGTAGGCGCTCTGCACCCTGGGGTCGGCCAGCAGGTCGGCCGCCGGGCCCTCCAGGGCCACCCGTCCCACCTCGAGCACGTACCCCCGGTGCGCGAGCTTGAGGGCGGCCCGGGCGTTCTGCTCCACCAGGACCACCGTCACCCCCGTCTCGTTGATCTGCCGGATGGTCTGGAAGATCGTCTTCACCAGGAGCGGCGCGAGCCCCAGGCTCGGCTCGTCGAGGAGGAGCACCTTGGGACCGGCCATCAGCGCCCTGCCGATGGCCAGCATCTGCTGCTCGCCGCCGCTCAGGGTTCCGGCGAGCTGGCCGCGGCGCTGGGCGAGGACGGGGAACAGCTCGTAGATCCACCCGAGGGTCTCTCGGACGCGGGCCTTGTCGCGGCACGTGAACGCCCCCAAGTCGAGGTTCTCCTGCACCGTCAGGGTGCCGAAGACCCGCCGCCCCTCGGGCACCTGGGAGACCCCTTCGGCCACGATCCGGTGGGCCCCGAGCTTGTGCAGCCAGGAGGAGCCGCACCGGATGGTTCCCGAGGCGACCCGCACCAGTCCGCTCACCGCCATCAGCGTGGTCGTCTTGCCGGCCCCGTTGGCGCCGAGGATGGTGACGATCTCGCCCTGGTCCACCCGGAGGCCGACCCCGTGCAGCGCCTCGACGCTGCCGTACCGGACCCGCAGGTCCGAGATCTCCAGCAGGGGGGGCGTCATTCGTCGGCCCCCAGGTACGCCTCGATGACGCGGGGGTCCGCCTTGACCACCTCGGGGGGGCCCTCCGCGATCTTGGCCCCGTGCTCCAGCACCACCAGCTTCTCGCACGCCCGCATCACCAGGCTCATGTCGTGCTCGATGAGGAAGACCGTGATGCCCCGCCCCTGGAGGCGCCGGATGAGGCCGAGCAGGCTCTGGGTCTCGAGCTCGTTCATCCCGCCCGCCGGCTCGTCGAGGACGAGGAGCCTCGGGCGGGTGGCCAGTGCCCGGGCGACCTCCAGGAGGCGCTGCTTCCCGTAGGACAGGCTGCCGGCGACCTGCGCCGCCTCCGGCCGCAGCCCGACGAACTCGAGCTCCTCGAGGGACCGCTCCAAGGCCTCGGCCTCCTCCCGCCGCTCCGCCCGGGTCCGCAGCATCCCCGCCAGGGGCCCCGCCCGCATGCGGCAGTGGCACCCGGCCAGGACGTTCTCCACGGCGGAGAGGCGCTGGAAGAGCCGGATGGTCTGGAAGGTGCGGGCGATGCCCAGGGAGACGATCCGGTGGGTGGGGAGGCCGGTGATCACCGTGCCGCCGAAGTGGATCTGCCCCGCGTCGGGCCGGTAGTTGCCGGTGATGAGGTTGAACACCGTGGTCTTGCCTGCACCGTTGGGCCCGATGAGGCCGACGATCTGCCCCTCTTCCACCTCGAAGGAGACGTCGCTCACGGCGGTGAGGCCGCCGAAGGTCTTGGTGACCCCCCGCACGCTCAGCAGGCTCACCTCCGGCGCCCCCCGTCGTTCCCTGCGAGGCCGAAGGTCCGGGGTCTCGGGGGGAAGAGGCCCTGGGTGCGCACCACCATCATCACCATCATGACCAGCCCGAAGACCAGCATCCGGGCGCTCGCGAACCCTCGGAACACCTCGGGCAGCCCCACGATCAGGAAGGCGGCCAGGAGCACCCCGGCGAGGCTCCCCGACCCGCCGAGGATGACGATCATGAAGATCACCACCGACTCCCAGAAGCTGAACGACTCCGGGGAGATGATGGTCATCTTGCCGGCGAAGAGGCTCCCGGCCATGCCCGCCCAGGCGGCGCCGATCGCAAACGCCCCCAGCCGGTACCGCCCCGTGTCGATGCCGCTGCCCTCCGCCGCCACGGGATCCTCCCGCAGGTAGTTCAGGGCCCGCCCGAAGCGCGAGTGCCGGAGGCGGTACAGGAGGAACAGGCTGATCCCCACGAACCCCCAGATCAGGTAGAAGAACTCCGCCGGCCGCCGGATGCGCTGGCCGAAGAGCGTCGGGCGTTCGATCCCGAAGATCCCGTTGGGGCCCCCGGTGATGCCGAAAACGTCGTTGACCAGGGCGATCCGCACGATCTCGCCCATCCCCACGGTCACGATCAGGAGGTAGTCGCCGCGCAGGTGGATGACCGGTCGGGCCACCAGGGCCCCGAAGGCGCCCGCCGCGACCCCGGCGGCCGGGAGCGCCCACAGCAGCGGCACGCCGAAGCGGGTGTTGAGGATGGCCGCGGTGTAGGCCCCCACGGCGTAGAACGCCGCGTGGCCCATGTTGTACATGCCGGCGTCGCCGAGGATCACGTTCAGGCTCAGGGCCAGCAGCCCGTAGAGCCCGACGCTGTTGAGGACGTCCACCCAGTAGGCGTTCAGGTAGAGGGGGCAGGTGGCCAGGGCCACGGCGGCCAGGCCGTACACGACCACCGCCGGGCGCATCAGACCTTCTCCGCGACCCGCTCGCCCAGGAGCCCCGTTGGCCGGACGATGAGGATGACGATCAGGACCAGGAAGGCGATCGCGTCCTTCCATGCCATGGAGAGGTAGCCGGCCCCCAGGGCCTCGATCACGCCCAGGAGCAGCCCGCCCACCATGGCCCCGGGAATGTTCCCGATCCCCCCCAGGATCGCCGCCGTGAAGGCCTTGAGCCCGTAGACCCACCCCATGGTGAAGTTGATCTGCCCGTAGTAGAGCCCCACCATCAACCCCGCTGCGCCCCCCAGCGCCGGCCCCAGCAGGAACACCACGAGGATCACCCGGTCCACGTCGATCCCCATGAGCCGCGCGGCCCCCTGGTCGATGGCCGCCGCGCGGATCGCGGTGCCGAGGCGGGTGCGCTGGATGAAGAGGTACAGAGCCGCCATGAGCACCACCGTCGCCCCCACGATGAGCAGCCGCATCAGGGGCACGGGCACGCCGAAGACCGGCACGACGACCCGGGGGAGCACGTCCTGGGGGTAGACCTGGAACCGGGCCCCGTAGACGAGCATGATCGTGTTCTGGAGGAAGATGGAGGCCCCCAGCGCGGAGACCACCGCCGAGAGCCGGGGGGATTCCCGCAGGGGCCGGTAGGCCGTGCGCTCCAGGAGCGCACCCGCCAGCCCCACCAGCCCCATCACCATGACGGCCAGCACGGCGAGGCCGAGGACCGGGCCGAGCCCCTCCCGGAGCCCCAGGGAGACCAGGAGGGTCATCCCCAGGTAGGCGCCGAGGGTGAAGAGATCCCCGTGAGCGAAATTGATCAGGCGCAGCACGCCGTACACCATGGTGTAGCCCAGGGCGATCAGCGCGTAGATCCCCCCCACGGCCAGTCCGTTGGTGAGCTGCTGGAAGAACTGTTCCATGGGGTGCCCGCCCCGTTTGCACAGAAACCGGGCGGCCCGCGGACTGTCTCCGCGGGCCGCCCGAAACGTTGGAAACCGCCTGCGCCTAGAAACCCTTGAGGCCCGGGAATCTGGAACCAGGCGTCACGTAGGGGCGGCGCATGCGTCGCCCCTACGGCTGGAGGACGAAGCCCCCGCTCGCGTCCACGCGGTAGACCTTGTACACCTCCCCGACCCGGTCGCCCTTCTCGTCGAAGGCGATGGTACCCGTGAGACCGGAGAAGTCCTTCAGGTCGTTCTTCAGATACGCCGCCACGGCGGCCGCCTCGGTGCTCTTGGCCCCCTCGATCCCCGCGACCACCGAGAGGAAGCCGTCGCCGGCGAGCACGGCCCAGATGGAGCCCGGGGCGCTGCCGTACGCAGCCCTGTAGGAGGACAGGAACTCCTTCGCCCTCTCGAAGGGAAGGTCCTGGGGTACGGGCGGGCTGAGGAAGAGGAAGCCCTCGGCCGCGGCCGTCCCGGCGATCTTCACGAGGTCCGGGTTGTTGGTGGCGTCACCCCCCAGGAAGGGCACGCCCCAGCCCATCTCCTTCTTCTGCCGCAGCAGGAGGCCCGCCTCCGGGTAGTACCCCGTGAAGAACACGGCGTCCGGGCCGGCCGTCTTGAGCCGCGTGAGGACCGCGGTGTAATCCCGCTCCCCCGGCGTGATGGCGTCGAAGAAGACCACCGCCGCCCCGGCCTGGCCCAGCAGGCCCCGCGCCTCCTCGGCCAACCCCTTGGAGTAGCTGGTGTTGTCGTGGAGGATCGCCACCTTCGAGAAACCGCGCGCCCGGAGGGTCTGGGCGGCCACCCTGCCCTGCTCGTCGTCCCGGGGGCAGGTGCGGAGGAAGTACTTGAGCCCCTTTTCCGTCAACCGCACGGCCGTGGAACCGTTGGCGATCTGCACGATCTCGGCCTCGTCCAGGATCGTCTGGCTGGCCTCGGTGATGGACGACCCGTAGGTGCCCACCACGGCCACCACCCCGCGCGTGCTCAGGCGCTGGGCCGCCAGGGATGCCGTCCGGGGATCCCCCCCGTCGTCCTCGGCCACGATCTCCACCTGCCGGCCCAGGAGGCCGCCCCGATCGTTGACACCTTTGGCCAGGAGGTCCAGGATCCTCTTCATCTCCTGGCCCTCGCTCGCCCAGGAGCCCGTGAGCGGGGCCATCAGGCCGATTCTCAGGGGTTCCGACGACCAGGCGGAACCGGCCGCGAGACACAGGCCCACCGCCAGGGCTAGGGCTCTTCTCATGGGACTCCTCCTTTCGGAAAGAAAGCGCCCGGGGCCGAGCGGCCCCTCGGGAGTGCGCGGAACCTAGCAGAGGACTCGTGCGGGTGTCAACGCGCGGCGGTCCCCCGGGGTCCACCGCCTGGCACGTGCTCGGGGCCGGGGAACCCCTCCGCTCCGCCCCGCAATCCGCGGCGACCCGAAGGGGTGTCCCCACGGGCCTGGGTCCACAGGGCGGGCCGTCAGGGGAAGATCCCGAAGTACCAGTCCACCAGGGGAGGGCCGACGAAGACCCAGGCGGCGGCCCCGAGGGCCAGGAAGGGGCCGAAGGGGACCTCGAGCCGCAAACCCGAGCCCCGGAGGGCGCCCACCGAGAGGCCGACGGCAGAGCCCACCAGGGACGACACGAAGACCGTGAAGAGCACGGCCTGCCAGCCCAGGAAGGCCCCGATCGCCGCAAGGAGCTTCACGTCCCCGAGGCCCATGCCCTCCCGGCGGGTCACCAGGTAGTACCCGCCGGCCACGGCCAAGAGGAGGCCGCCCCCCAAGCCGATCCCGGCAAGGCTCGCCTTCCACCCCAGGGGGGTGACGACCGAACAGGCCAAGCCGACGGCAATCCCCCCCAGGCTCAGGGAGTCGGGTATGATCTTGAGGTCGATGTCGATGAAGGTCACGGCCACCAGGCCCGCCAGGAAGACGAACTGCACCGCGAAGAGGAGGCTCGGCCCGTGGAGGCCCCAGAGACCGAGGGACAGGCCCGCCATGAGGGCCTCCACCAGGGGGTAGCGCCAGGAGATCGCCTCGCCGCAGTCGCGGCAGCGGCCCCGCAGCAGGAGGAAGCCGATCACCGGCAGGTTGTCCCGCGGACGGATTCGCGCGCGGCACCGGGGGCAGTGGCTGGGGGGAAAGGACAGGGACTCCCCGTGGGGCAGGCGATGGATCACCACGTTGAGGAAGCTGCCCACCACGGCCCCCAGCAACCCCGCGCCGACCGCACCCAGGACACCCAGCTCCATCCGAACCCTCGCCTCCCTCCCCCCGGCCGGGCCGGGATGGTAGCACAGGCCCGCCCCCACCCCCAACGCCGGGCGCACTCCCACAATCCACCACCACATCTTGGGCCGGGTTCCGGGAGGCCAGGAAAGCAGCCCCCTACCGCGTCGACCGGCCGGCCGCGGCCGGCGCAAACGGGTGAAGCCCGGCGTACCGCGGCCGGCGGGGACACCTCTTCGAACAGCCGCGGCTTGCGGGGCGAAACGCAGGGGCTCCCGCCCCCCGCCAGCCGACAACCTGTGGATCCGGGCCGGGGACCGGGATGGGGATCGGGATTGACACCTGCCGCGGGTGGCCTCTATCTTCGATGGCCTATGAAGACACCTCCTGACCGGAGCACTCCTACGTGAACCCCCTCACCGGCTCGAGCTCCATCCTGGCCATGGCCTTCTCCTCGGGGATCGTGGTCGGCAGCGTGCTGCTGATCCTGGTCCTGTGCTCCGTCTTCTCCTGGGCGATCATCCTCTATAAGTTTCGGGTGATTCGGGGGGCCTCCCGGGAGAGCCGCGACTTCCTCCAGGTGTTCTGGTCCAGCAAGAACTTCCACGCCGTCCTCTCGGCCACCCGGGACCTGAGCCGCAGCCCCCTCGCCGAGCTCTTCCGGGCGGGCTACCGGGAGTGGCGCCGGACAACCGGCGAGCTCGCGACTCCCGGAGTCTTCGAGAGCGACACCGACGACGACCTGAGCCTGGAGGTGGGCCGCCTCGAGAGCGTGCAGAGGACCCTTCGCCTCACCGCCGACGCCGAGGTCACCCGACTGGAGCGCATGCTCATCTTCCTCGCGACCGTGGCGAGCGCGGCCCCCTTCATCGGGCTCTTCGGCACGGTCTGGGGGATCATGGACTCCTTCCGGGAGATCGGGATCACGGGATCGGCCAACCTCGCGGTGGTCGCCCCCGGTATCTCCGAGGCGCTCGTGGCGACCGCCACGGGCCTGGCCGCGGCCATCCCGGCGGTGGTGGCCTACAACTACTTCAACAACGCGATCAAGATCCTTTCCACCGAGATGGACGCCTTCTCTTCCGAGTTCCTCAACATCGTCAGCCACCACATGGCCGTCTCCCGAGCCGAGGCACCGTGAACGCCCCCTCGATGCCGACGCGGGGCAAGGGCCGCCACACCTTGTCCGAGATCAACGTCGTGCCCCTCGTGGACGTGATGCTGGTGCTCCTGATCATCTTCATGGTGGCCGCCCCGATGATCCAGCAGGGGGTCGACGTGAGCCTGCCCAGGGTGGTCGCCGCAGAGCTCCCGGCCGAAACCGACCTGTTGGTCGTCACCGTGGACCGCGCCGGCCACGTGTTCGTCGGCCAGACGCCGGTGCCCCTCGACACCCTCGGTTCCCGGCTGGAGGCCATCTACGCCCGCAAGGCCTCCCGCGAGGCGTACCTCCGTGCGGACAAGGACGTGCCCTACGGCGTTGTCGTGCAGATCATGGCCGAGATGAAGCGTGGGGGCATCGAGAGGCTGGGCATGGTGACCGAGCCCCTGGACCTGCCGTGAGGCTGCACCGCTACCCGGGGCTCTTCGAATCGGGGAAAGAGAAGGCCCTGTGGCTCGCGGTCGGCGCCTCGGTGGTCCTCCACATCGGGCTCTTCGGCGCCTTCGGGCGTCACCGGATCGCGCCCCTGGAGCGCACCTTCTTCTCCCCCATCCACATGGTGGAGCTCGGAACACCGGGGCCCGTGGGCGGCGGGCCCCGGGCCGCCCCCGCC
>JAWSUI010000073.1:0-16549 GCA_033551855.1 Deferrisomatales bacterium | reverse complement strand
GGAAAACGTTCGCGAAATTCGGTCCGGCGCCCCCGCAGGCCTGCGGAAAGTGGGTCAGAGCCGTCTAGGGGGACCAGGATCGTCTGATACAAGTCACTCCCTCCCGATAACCATGAAGGCCCAGTCCTTTCGGATGGACCCATCCAGCATTTCACCGCTACCCACCGTGTGCAGTCTCCCTCTCTGCATGACCTCCCTCTTCATGGATGAAGGATCATCCGTCAACCACGTGGACTAGCAGGCCCATCCGTCAGGACGCCATGAATAGATCCGCGGTGACCACCTCCCCCTCTTCCACAACGACGAACTCCTCTTCGAATTCACCGGTGAAGAGCGACCGCAGAAATCGGCTCGACCCCTGGAGCTCCTCGTACTCTAAACCCAGGAATTCCGCATTGGCCTTCGCTCTGGGGCGTGATGGTTCCAGAGAGACCAAGCCTGTATCCACCAGCGCAATCCGCGTGTAGTTCCGAAGCTCCTCTCGCATGCACCACTCGGCATCCTCAGGGCTCAGCCGCTCGGCGTATTCGTCGATAATGCTCAAGGGATCCTTCTTTTCCCGTACCCACCCTGCGGTGAGATAGTACGTGCCAGGTGCCTTTTCCTGTTCTTCTTTGTGCTTTTGGGAAGATCCAAGAAACAGAGTGATGCAGTCGTGCACGCGGGGAATCAGGAGCCTTCCTCGAGTCGCACGAACGCCGACGATGCCGTTGCTACACAGGCCATAGGCCAAGATCACCTGATCCACACTTCCTGGTGGAATCCTGTCGAGTTCCGCCTGAATCTCCCGAGCCATGATCTGCGGAGTCCTATGCAGACTCTGCCGGATGTAGGCCACGCGAGAACCCGGAGGAGCCAAGGCGTCCAGCTCGTCACGAAAAACCGCGCAGGCGAGGGTTACGCTACGCTTCATCATCCGGTCGATCGACTCCGTCATTGGATGAAGAACGAAAGGCAGAGACAGCCGGCGTGGGCATCGGATTCATGAGACATTCGAGCGGGCACCATCTCTCCTCAGAGGTGGGGAGTTCAAACCATCTGTGTCCTCTTGCCAGGCCCATCGGTCCCAAGAACACAGATATGTCAATGGCCCCGTCGACTCGGGGATGATCGGGAGTCCCGACGGCAAACCTGGAAGTCATCCCATGATAGTACAACCTTTATACTCCAACGTTCTGCCTGTCAAGGAAAGGGGTGCCGCAGGAAAGGGGTGCCGCGTGCGCTTTCCACAGTGCAGGCTCTTCACATAAGGGTTTCCCTCACATATGGTCCCCACCATGCATCTTCCTCCCCATGTCGCCGCCCCCGTGTCTCGCTTCCCCCGTGCTCGCTTCCCCCGTTGACACCGGACAGCGGTTCCTGCTATCCCACCGCCATGACCGCCGACGCCTGCCCCGTTTCGACTCTCCGCCGCTGCTGCTGGCGCCGCCAGCCCTCGCCCTGAAGGGACCGCCCGGCGGAGCACGCACGTCGCCCAGGCCGCGGGTCCCGTCCCGCGGCCTTCGCCGTCTGGAGCCGCGGTCCCGGAGGATCCCGACGGCTTCTTCCCCGACCTCCCCCCGGACCGGAACACAGGAGAAACACCATGAAGCGCGTGCTCTCGGGAATCCAGCCCTCCGGGGCCCTCCACATCGGGAACTACTTCGGGATGATGCGCCAGATGATCGCCTACCAGGAGGAGGCGGACCTCTTCTGCTTCATCGCCAACTACCACGCCATGACCTCCCTCGACGACGGCCAGGCCCTGGCCCGTGGCACCCTGGACGCCGCGGTGTCCTTCCTCGCCCTGGGGATGGACCCGGACAAGTCCACCTTCTGGGTCCAGTCGGACGTGCCGGAGGTTCAGGAGCTCACCTGGATCCTGTCCACCCTGGCCCCCGTGGGGCTGCTCGAGCGTTGCCACTCCTACAAGGACAAGGTAGCCAAAGGCGTGGCCGCCAACCATGCGCTGTTCGCCTACCCGGTGCTCATGGCCGCGGACATCCTGCTCTACCAGTCCCACGCGGTGCCGGTGGGCAGAGACCAGAAACAGCACCTGGAGGTCACCCGGGATCTGGCGCAGAAGTTCAACGCCGCCTTCGGGGAAACCTTCTTGGTCCCCGAGGCGGAGATCGACGAGGACCTGGCCGTCATCCCCGGGGTGGACGGCCAAAAGATGTCCAAGTCCTACGGGAACACCATCGACATCTTCACGGACCGGAAGACCCTGGAGAGGACCGTCATGTCGGTGGTCACCGACGCGACCCCCGTCGCGGAGCCGAAGAATCCGGACGCGTGCAACCTCTTCGCCCTGTACCGCCTCTTCCTGACCCCGCCCCGGGTCGCCGAGCTCCGGGGCCGGTACCTGGCCCCGGGCCTTCGGTATTCGGACGTGAAGAAAGAGCTCATCGAGGTGGTCTGGAACCACTTCGAGCCCCACCGGGCCCGCAGGGAGGAGCTCCTCAAGAGGCCCGGGGAGGTCCTGGAGATCCTGGGCGCCGGGGCCGCCAAGGCCCGGGCGGTGGCGGAGGTGACGCTGGCCGACGTACGGCGCAGGGTGGGGCTGGCCTACTGGTGACCCTTCCCGGCCGGCGCTGGGGGGCCAACGGGGTCGGCGGAGAGCCGTTCGGCCACCCGCCGGGCAAGGGCGTCGGAGATCCCGGGGACGGCGGCGATGTCCTCCGCCGACGCGGCTCCCAGGCGCTTGACACTCCCGAAGTGCCGCAGTAAGGCCTTGCGGCGCTTGTCCCCGAGGCCCGGGATCCCCTCGAGGACCGACGCGAAGGCGGCCCGAGTGCGGCGGCTGCGGTGGTGGGAGAGGGCGAACCGGTGGGCCTCGTCGCGCAGGCGCTGGAGCAGGAAGAGCGCCGAGGAGCTGCGGGGCAGGATCACCGGGTTGACCCTGCCCGGGAGGAATACCCGCTCCGGACTGTGCTCCACCGCCTGCCCGCCCCCCGGGAGCGGCCGCGCCTTGGCCAGGGCCACCGCCGGAAGGGCCACGCCGGCGTCGGAGAGGGCCCGCTCGGCCACCGCGAGCTGCCCCCGGCCTCCGTCCACCACGAGGAGGTCCGGGAGCTCCCACCGCTCGTCCCCCCGACGGGCGAGGCGGCGGGACAGGACCTCGTAGAGCATGGCGAAATCGTCGGAACCGGCCACGGTGCGCACCACGAAGCGCCGGTATCCTTCCTTCCGGGGCGTGCCGCCGGCGAAGGCGACCATGCTCCCGACCGCCTCACGGCCCTGGGAGTTGGAGATGTCGTAGCACTCGATCCTGCGGGGGGGGGTCGGCAGGTGCAGGCGCGCCTGGAGCTCCGCCAGGGCGGCGTCCCAGCCCACCTTGGTGCGACGCCGCTCGTCCAGGAGCAGCCGGGCGTTGTCCCGGGCCATGGTCACCAGCTCGGCCTTCTCCCCTCTTCTGGGGGTGAGGACCGAAACCCTGCGCCCCCGCTTCTCCCCCAGCCAATCCTCCAGGAGGGAGCGGTCCCCCGCATCCAGGGCCGAACCCACCAGAACCTCGGGGGGGACGATCCGGTCCCCCCGGTAGTACTGCTGCAGGAACTGGGCGGCCACCTCCGAGTCCTCCCCCTGCAGGTCCCCCAGGTAGTATGCCCGCCGGTCGATCAGGTGCCCGGCGCGGACGACCAGCACTGCCGCCTGGGCTTCCTGCCCCTCCCGCACCAGGGCCACGACGTCCCGGTCCACGGGGCGGTGGGTCACGGCCTTCTGGCGCTGGAGGGTCAGCTCCACGGCCCGGAGCCGGTCTCGCAGCCGGGCCGCCTCCTCGAAGTCCAGCCGGTCCGCGGCGGCCTCCATCCCCCGACGCAGCTCGCCCACGAGCTCCCTGGACCGACCCCGCAGAAAGAGCACCACCTGGTCCACGACCCGCCGGTACTCCGCCGGCTCCACGAGACCGCAGCAGGGGGCCGTGCACCCCCGAATCTGACAGTAGAGGCAGGGGCGCGACCGGGCCTGGAACCCCGCGTCGGAGCACTGGCGCAGGGGGAAGAGGCGCTGCACCAGTTCCACGGTCTCCCTCAGACCGCGGGCGGAGGAGTAGGGCCCGAAGTAGAGAGCCCCGTCCCGCACGACCTGACGCACCATGGTCAGCCGGGGGAAGGGGCTCTGGACGTCCAAGCGCAGGCTCAGGTACGTCTTGTCGTCCCGCAGGTTCACGTTGTACCGCGGACGATGGCGCTTGATCAGGGTGTTCTCGAGGATCAGCGCCTCCTTCTCGGTGTCGGTAACGAGATACTCGATATCCGCCACCCGGGCCATGAGGAACCGAGCGCGAGGGCGGCCGTCGCCGCCCTCGCGCAGGTACGTGCGCACCCGGGCCCGAAGGTCCTTGGCCTTGCCCACGTACAGGACCCTCCCCTGGCTGTCCAGCATCCGGTACACCCCGGGGCGGGGCGGGAAGCGGCTCACCTTTTCGTGCAGGTCCATGCCGGGTATAGTACCCGCCGCCCCGGCCATCGGGCCAGACTCGGAGCGAGACGCGGGAGGAGCGGGGATGGGAACCGACACCGAGAGGGCCGTGGGGGCCCTGGAAGAGGCCCTCGAGGGCCTGGTCGCGTTTGTGCGGGCGGCCGCCTACGGCCTCCGGCTGGCCACGAAAAAGGTGGGGGATCTCACCCACGGGGGGGCGAGCCTCCCTGCAGGGCGGGGGAGCGGGAGGGACGAGCTCGAGCTCCTGGTCGAGGCCCTCCAGCAGGGGGAAGACCGCCTCTCCGACGTGACCGTCCTCGCCATGGGGGACCATTTCCGCGTCTTCCTGGCCAGGGCCCTGGAGCTGCCCCACCTCCCGCCCCTGCCGGCCACGCCCGCCGCCGTGGAGGAGCTCGCCGGCGCCCCTGGCGCCCTGGCCAAGATGCCGGCGGCGTTCGGCCTGCTCCTGCAGCTCCACCGGGCGGCGCTCCAGGGCGGCCGCCTCGACCGAGCCGCCCTGGACGCCGCGGGGCTTCGGGAGCTCGAGCTCTCCTACCCGGGGGGCAAGGTGAAGATGTTCCGGGAGGGGGATCACGTGACCCTCACGGAGCAGCAGCTGCGCGCAGCAGCCGACGCCCTGCTGGAGGCCGCCAAGGCCATCCGCCTCCGGCTGCTCACGGCCTGAGCCCCGACCCATCGGTTTCCCTCGGAGGCATCCCCATGGCCCACTCCGCCCAAGACACCGCGGAGGCACTCCGGAGATCCGGCACCGCCGTGATCTCCGACGTGTTCGACAATCTCGGCCTGACACCCCCGACCCTTGCCAACGACCTCTGGCCCACCCGCGGCCCGGGGACCTCCTTCGCCGGCCCGGCGTACACCGTGGAGGGCACTAGCCGCCTGGGGCCGAACCGGGGTGACCGGGAGAAGCTCCAGGCCATCGACGACATGCCCGCGGGTTCGGTCGCCCTGTGGGCCGGGGGGGACATCCTCGGCGTCTGCTGCTTCGGCGACCTCCTGGCCTCCGCCATGAAGTGCCGCGGAGTGACCGGCGTGATCGTAGACGGGGGAGTCCGAGACCTCGCCTACCTACGCAGCCTCGAGCTGCCGATGCTCGTGCGGTACCGCACCCCCTCCCAAGCCATCGGCCGGTGGAAGGTGACGGCCGCACAGGTTCCGGTTCGGGTCCGGGGGGCCCTGGCCGACTGGGTGACCGTGTACCCGGGGGACCTCCTGGTGGCCGACGACGACGGCGCCATCGCCGTGCCGGCCAGCCTCGCGGGGCGGGTGGCGGAGCTCGCGGCGGCATGGGAGGCCAAGGACCAGGGGGCCCGCCGGGACATCCTCGGCGGCGTGAAGCTCTTGGAGGCCCTGGCCCGCCACGGGGCCTTGTAGCCGCCGCGGGTCGTCCGGCATCAACCGCCGGAGTGGGCGGACCCACCCGGCCGTTTCCCGGCTGGGCCTTTCTTGTGCGGGACGCCACCCGTGGCAGAATGGGGCCGCCTCCCCCGTCCCCCGCGGCGCCAGGGCGGGTTCCCCCCCCGGAAACGGCACAGGCGACAACATGGAAGCCGACCGGCTCGGCTCGAAATCCGATTCCGAACCCCTCTCCGGGCCCCTGGAGGCATTTTCCCGCGACCTCCTGGCCCTGGTCCGGGCGGTGCGGGTATACCCCCCCGGCCACCCCTTCCTCCTGGGCCTCGCCTCGCGCCTGACCGCCATGGTCGGCACCTCCCTGCCCGGCCCCCTCCTGCTCGGCGTCACCGCCAGAGAGCTCGTATCCGGGCCGCACTTCGCCGGCGGCCCGGGAAGCCGTGCCGCCGAGCTCGCCGCCCGCCTCCACGGCCGGCGCGTGCTTCGGCTCACTTGGGCACAGGGCGCGGAACCCGAGGAGGCCGTCCGCCTCGCCGAGGTCCTCGGGGCGAGGGGACTCTCCGGGGACGGCCTGACCGCCGCGCTGCGCCAGCGGGGAGTCTCGGCCATGGACCTGGAGCCGCTCGAGCTCCACCGGATCCACGACTCCTTCCGGGAGGGGAAGGCGGCCGACGCGCGGGAGGCGGGGGGCCGGCAGGCGTGGCAGTGGCTCCTCAAGGGAGCGGCCTCGCCGGAGCAGATCGCGGGTTTCCTCACGTCCGACGCCTTCTGGGAGGCCTCGTCCGAAGGCGACCCCGACGGGGCGGAAGCGCCGAGGCCCGGCCAGGTGCTCTTTCGCCTGGGGGAGCGCCTCTCCGCCGCCCTGGAGCACCTTCCCCCCGGCCAGCGCGACAAGGTCCTCGACCGGTTGGCCCGGGTCGGGCGCGAGCTCTCCCCCCGGGACCTGGCCGGCATCCTGGGGGCAGCGGAAGCAACGGGCATCCTCGAGGGGCCGGTCTCCGGGGTCCTGGAGGACTCCTTCCAGGGGGAGCGGCTCGTGGACCTCCTGGCAGCCCTGGTGGACCGGGAGGGGCGCAATACCCGAAGGCTCGCAGAGGTCTACGGGCGCCTGGCCCAGGGGCAGGCCGGAGAGCTCCTGTCCGTGGTCGATGCCCGCCTGGCGTCCCCCGGGAAGACCGGGTTCACGGCGGAGGTCTGGGAAACCGTGGAGCACTTCCTGCTGGACGCCCAGGAAGGGGCGTTCATGGGGGACGAGTACAGCTCCTCCCTCGAGAGCCTGGCCGGGGTCCCGGGGGAGGCCGAGGCGACCGAGGAGCCGGGCGTCGCCGACGATCCGGAGCGGCACCTCGACCGCGTCGTCCTGGGGCTCGCCTTGGACGACCCGGACCGCTGGGTCCCGAGGTTCCTGGACCGGGTCGATGTCCGCGCCCAGACCCTGGCGCCTCGCGCGCTACTGGGGCTCCTCGGGGAGCTCGACGCCGAGAGCCCCGACCTGCTCGAAACCCGCCCGGCCCTGCTGGATCGCCTGCTGCGCAGCCTGCTCCGGCACCTGCGGCGCCTCGGCCCGGGGGACCGGGAGGCGCTGCTAGCCTTCGGCCGGAGACACGAGCGGGTCCTCCTGGACACGGCCCTGCGCATCCTCGGGGAGGAAGAGAGCATCGCCGGACGGCGGTTCCTCGTGGAGCTTCTCTCGGCATTCTCCCCCGCCGCGACGCCATCCCTGGTGAGCCGCGTCCGCAGCGCGCCGTGGTACGTCTCCCGGAACCTGGCCATCGCCCTCGGGCGAAAGGGGGAAGAGGCCGTCGTGCCCGTACTGCGGTCCCTGCTGGGGCACGACCACCCCAAGGTGCGGCGGGAGGCGATCCTCGCGCTGGGGACCCTGGCAACCGAGGCGGCGTGGGCAGCCCTGCGCGAAGCCGCGGGCTCCGGGGGGCGGCTCGCGGAGGAGCGGGCCCTGGCCAAACGGGTGCTGCAGCGGGCTTCGACAGAGGAGGGCGGCCGATGAGCCAGGACCCCTTGCAGGCGTTCCTCCGGGACCTGGGCGGGCTCTACCGGGCCCGCAGCCTCTACCCCTCGGGCAACGACCAGGTCGCTCGGGCGGCCCAAAGGGCGGCCGAGAGCCTGGGGCGATGGGGCCGGAGGGTGCGCATCGCGGCGGTCGGGGAGGATCTCCTGGTGGAAGACCGGGCCCTGACGGACCCGCCCCGGGCCCTCCGGCAGCTGCTCCAGTGCGTGACCCAAGCCGGCCGGGAAGGGGTGCACCTGGACCCGGGGGCCGGCGCCGACGAGCTCCAAGCGTGGGTGGACGCGGTGACCTCGGGAGAGGCCGACCGCTGGTCGGGCGTGAACATCCGTGTGGGGTCTCTCGCCCTGGAACCGCCGAAGCTCTCGGGAGAACGCCTGGGCCATGCGGCGGCCGGGTATCTGAGCCTCCTGCCCCAGGTCCGCGAAGTGCTCTCGGACCTCAGCCGGGAGAAGGCGAGCGGACTGACCCGCGCCCGGGAGATCGTGCGCGCCATCGCCGCACAGTTGGCGACCGGGGAGGAGCTCGTCAGCCCCATCCGGGACCTGAAGGCCCATGACGACTACACCTTCACCCACGCCCTCAACGTGTGCGTGATCTCGGCCGCCCTGTGCCGGGGGCTGGGGATGCCCCCCGGCTTGGTGGACGCCGTGTCCCTGGCGGCCCTGTGCCACGACGTCGGCAAGGAGAAGATTCCCCCCGAGATCCTCAACAAGCGGGGCCGCCTGGACCCGGCGGAGAAGGCCGTCATGGACCGCCACCCGATCGAGGGGGCCGCCCTGCTCCTGAGCCTTCCCGAGGGAGTCGATCCCCTGCTTCCCGTCGTCGCCTACCAGCATCACCTGGGTGCCGACGGCTCCGGCTACCCGCCCCGGCCCTCCGTCCGCGCCGCCCACCCCGCGAGCCTGCTGGTGGCCGTGGCGGACGTCTACGACGCCCTGCGCACCGTGCGGGCATACCAGGCGCCCCGCAGTGCCTGCGCCGCCCTCGACGTGATGCTCGACCAGGGGCACCGCGGGGCCCTCCACGAAGGGTACCTCGGCGTGTTCGCCCGCCTCTTGGGAGCTGTGGGACCCGGGGCCGGCGTCACCCTCTCCGACGGCCGCCGGGGGCGGGTGTCGCAGGCGAGGGCCGAAACCCCCCTGGCGCCGGTGGTCGGATTGGAGGAGGGCGGCGAAGTGGACCTGGCCCGGTCCCCGGGCCTGCGGATCGAGCACGTGGAGGAGGGCTCACTCGCCGGGGATCCCGAGGCCTCGACCCGGGACTGACGGGCCGCCAAGGCCCAGGGCCCCCCGCGGCCGTGGGGGGGCAAAATTTGCCGCGCCACCCGTCGGCGCATCCCATCGCTGCCCGGGACATCAGCCCTGCAGCTTCCGGATGACCTCGACGAGCCGCGCCACCAGGTGCCGGTGGTACCGTTCCCCTCCCTCCCGGGAGGCCTTGCTGGGCTCGCCCGACGTGCCGCCCGCGGCCTGGAACGAGGGCGCCATCTCCGCTGCCGTGCTCGGCACGTAGCACAGGGTGTCGCCGGGATGGCGGGGATCGACGTGGTACAGATGGCGCGGGGGGTGGGGGTTGTCCACCGCCCGCTCCATCTTCACGAGCCCGGGGTAGCGATACCACATGTGGGACCCCTCGATCTCCTCCGCGTGGCCCACCGCTCCCCATCCCGACTCGGACGCGAAATCGCGCGACATGTAGGCGGGGTCGAAGATCGCCACCTGGACCCCGAGCTGCCGCTTCGCCCGCTCCCCGGCGATCTGGAGCCACGGGATGTTGACGATGCGGTGCCCGTTGAGGAAGACGAAGCGCTGGAAACCGTGGTGGGCGAGGGACGCCACCAGGTCGTAGCCCACCTCGATGAGCACCTCCGGGCGCACGGTGATCGTCCCCGGGAGCACCATGTGATGGGGGCTCCACCCGAACCACAGGGGCGGGGCCACCAGCACGCCGGCCTCGGCGGCGGCGTCCTCCGCGACCGCCGAGGCCACCAGCGTGTCGCTGCCCACGGGCAGATGCGGTCCGTGCTGCTCGGTGCTACCGACGGGGAGCAGGATCGTCTCCCGGCTCTCCGGGATGCGGTCCCGGACTTCCTCCCAGGTCAGGTTCTGGAGCCAGACCTCTCTCGCCATCACCGCACCTCCAGACGGGAATTGGACGGGAGGACAGGGTGCCGGGAGGAAGGCCTTCCGGAGGAAACGCGCGACGCGACCGACCGTCCCCGGGCGGGGAGAGGCCCCCTCCAGGCTGGCCTCCGCAACCCGGCCCTTCCCGCCGTGTCCCCGAGAACGCCGACCCGTCAACCGGTCCGAAGCCTTGCATCCCGGCCCCGTCCTGTGGATCCTGTCATCCTGTCAAAGGGTTCTGCGTACCCCTCTCTTCAGCGATCCCACAGGGCCGCCACCGCCCGCAGGCGTTCGACGTCCTCCCGGTACAGGGCGTGGGCCGCCGCGAGGCTCACCTCCTCGAAACGCACCGTGTCCCCGGGGGTGGCCTGGGCCAGCCGTCCCAGATCCACCGAGACCACCGTGGCCGCCTTCGCGTACCCACCCACCGTCTGCTCCACCAGGAGCACGATCGGCTGCTCGTCCGGCGGGATCTGGACGCCCCCGGGGACGCTCGGCTCCGAGACGATGCTCCGGGGCCATCCCGGCCGGAGGGGCACCGGGGGGCCTTGGAGCCGGTAGCCCATCCGGTCGGCCTTGGCGGTGACCAGGTAGGGGGTGCCGAAGAGGCGCTCGAGCCCTTCGCCGAAGGCGTCGTCCTGGGGACCCCGCACCGCCCGCAGGGTCACCTCCCCCGGGTAGTCGGGCACCCACCGGGCGGGGAGCTCCCGGGGCGCGGTGAGCATGGGGCCCACCGCCATCGACAGGAGGTCGCCCTCCCGCAGGGGCCGCCCCTGGAATCCCCCGACCCTCCCGCCCACGTAGGTGGACCGGCTGCCCATGACGAGGGGGACGTCGATCCCCCCGCTCACCGCCAGATACGCCCGGCACCCCGAGCGGACCTGCTGGAGCTCCAGGACGTCGCCGGGCCCCACCCGCAGGCTGCGCCAGGCGGAGACCTCCTTCCCGTTGAGCCGGACCCCCATGTCGGCTCCCGCCACGGCCACGTCCGCCCCGGCCCGGACCTCGAGCCGGGGGCCGAGCACCGTCGCCTCCAACACCGCCGCACCGGGCTCGTTTCCCACCAGGAGGTTCGCCACCTGGCTGGCGTACGGGTCGAGGGCGCCGGAGACCGGCACTCCCATCTGCTGGTAGCCGAAGCGCCCCCGGTCTTGGACCGTGGTGAAGGCGCCCGGGGCGAGCACGGCAAAGAACTCCTTCACGCCGCGCCCTCCCCCGCCAGTCGCCGGTACTCCTCCGGCGGGATCGACCGAAACCGGATCAGGTCCCCCGCTCGATAGAGGAACGGCTCCTCCTTCTCCGGATCGAAGAGGCGAAGGGGGGTTCGTCCGATCAGCCGCCAGCCCCCGGGGCTTACCACCGGGTAGATGCCGGTCTGGTTGTTGGCGATGCCCACCGACCCGGCGGGAACCGCGGTGCGGGGCGTCTCCAGCCGGGGGGTGTGGAGGGCCTCGGGGAGCCCCCCCAGGAAGGGGAAGCCCGGGGTGAACCCGATCATGTAGATGGGGTAGGTGGGTTCGGTGTGGAGCCGAACCGCCTCCTCCTCCGTGAGACCATGGCTCGCGGCGACGAAACCGAGGTCCGGGCCGAGCTCCCCCCCGTAGCAGACGGGGATCGTCACGGTGCGGGGCTCCGGGATCCGGATTTCGGAGAGACGCGCCTCCAACCGTTTCAGCTCGGACTCGAGCCGTTCCGGGCGGGTGACGAGGGGATCGTACACCAGGAGAAGGGACCGGTAGGTCGGGACGATCTCCGAGACCCCTGGCAGGGGGTCGCGGCCGAGGAGCGCAGCCACGGAGCGGACCTTGCGGTTCACCTCCGGGTCGATCCCCTCCCCATACTCCGCCAGAAGCCCCCGGTCCCCCGCCAGGCGGAACCGGACCCTCCCGTACCGCGCCCCCGTCAACGCTCAGCTCCCCGCGCCCATGGGAACCACCCGCACACCCGCCCCCTCCAGGGAGCTCCGAATCTCACGCACCAAGTCCAGGGCGGAGGGCGTGTCGCCGTGGACGCACAGGGTCTGGACTTCCAGGGGGATGGGTGTGCCGTCCACCGCCAGCACGACTCCCTCGGAGGCCATCCGCAGGGCCCGGCCGGCAACCTCCGCCGGGTCTTGGATCACGGTGCCGGGAAGGCGCCGGGGGGCGAGCGTCCCCTCCGGGGTGTACGCCCGGTCCGGGAAGGCCTCGTACACCACCCGCAGTCCCGCCCTCTCCCCGACCCGGCGCATCACCTCGCCCTTGGCGCCGGCCAGGGCAACGAGGAGGAGCGACGGGTCCACGCTCACCACGGCCTCGGCCACGGCCCGTGCCACCTCCTCGCGCTCCACGGCCGTCAGGTAGAGCGCCCCGTGGGGCTTGACGTGCTGAAGGGGGACCCCCCGCGCCCGGCAGAAGGCCTGGAGCGCGCCGATCTGGTAAACCACGTAGCGGCGCACCTCCTCCGGCGTGCAGTCGAGGTTGCGCCGGCCGAACCCCAAGAGATCCGGGTAGCCGGGGTGGGCTCCGACCCCCACGCCCGCCTCGGCGGCCATCGCCACGGTGCGCTCCATCACCCCCGGGTCCCCGGCGTGCCAGCCGCAGGCCACGTTCGCGGAGGTGATGTAACGGATCACCTCGTCGTCGAACCCCAGGCGGTAGGCACCGAAGCCCTCCCCCATGTCGCAGTTCAGATCGATCCTTCGCACGCGGGCCTCCTTCTCCACGTCAATTCCCCACCATGAGCCGGGGCAGGAAGAGGGCGATCTCCGGAAAGGCGGTGAGGATGACCGTCGCGAGCAGCATGAGGAGGAAGAACGGGAAGGCGTGCTGCGCGATCTTGATCACGGGCTCCCCGGTGAGACCCTGGATCACGAAGAGGTTGAACCCCACCGGGGGCGTGATCTGACTCACTTCGACCATGAGAATCAGGTAGATGCCGAACCAGATGGGGTCGAACCCAGCCGCCGTCACCATGGGGAGCGCGATCGGCAGGCTCAGCACCACGATGGAGAACCCGTCGAGCAGGCACCCCAGGACCACGTACACCAGGCCGAGCAGGAGCAGGAGCACGTAAGGCGAGAGGCCCAGGTCGTTGATGCCCTGGGTGATGGCGGCCGGGATCCCCAGGAAGCCCATCACCCGGGCCAGGAAGCCCGCGCCCACGACGATCAGCATGATCATCGCGTTGGTCTTGATCGCCCCCATCAGGCAATCGAAGAAGATGCGGCCGTTCATCTGCCGGTTCAGGAGCGCGAAACCTGCCGCCCCGAGCACCCCCAGGGCCGCAGCCTCGGTGGGCGTGGCGATGCCCGCGTAGATGCTCCCGAGGACCATGACGATCAGTCCCAGGGTGGGCGCCAGGTCCTTGAGGGAGGCCAGGCGGTCGGCCCACTCGTACCGTTCCTGGGTGCGGGGGGCGATCTCGGGGTTGCGGAGCCCGCGGTACATGATGTAGGCCGCGTAGATGCTCGCCAGCAGGAGCCCCGGCAGGACCCCGGCGATGAACATCTTCCCGATGGAGACCTCCGCCAGGATCGCGTAGACGATCATGATCAGGGAGGGAGGGATCAAGAAGCCCAAGGTCCCGGCGCCGGCCAGGGAGCCCATGGCGATCTTGCGGTCGTAGCCGAGCTTGTCGAACTCCGCCAGGGTGATCCGGCCCACGGTCGCGGTGGTGGCCGCGCTGGACCCCGAGACCGCCGCGAACAGGGTGCAGGACACGATGTTCATGAGGAGGAGCCCCCCCGGCAGCCGGTACAGCCACGGCACCAGCGCCCGGAAGAGCTTCTCGGAGATGCCCGAGCGGAAGAGGATCTCTCCCATGAGGATGAAGAGCGGCAGGGCGACGTACTCCCACTTCTCCACCGTGGCCCACAGGGACGAGGCCATGTTGTTGCCCGCGGGGAGGGAGCTGAAGAACGTCATGCCCACGAAACCCACGAAGAACAGGGCGAACCCCACCCACACCCCGGCCCCGAGGGCCAGGAAGAGCACCCCGAAGACCACCAGGGACATGCTGGCGACGGTCGGGTCCATCAGATCGCCTCCTCCCCGGTGCCCACGGCCCGCAGGGTCTTGAGGGTCGTCCCGGCGAGTTGGAGGAGCAGACCCGCCGCCCCCACGAGCATGACCGTCTGGGGGATCCACAGGGGGGTGCCCGTGAGGGTGCCCGAGGTGGACCCGAAACGGTAGGCGCTGCGGACCATGAGGTAGAGATACCACCACAGGTAGCCCATGAAGGCGGTGGTCGCGGCGGTGGCCAGGAACGTGACGACCCGGGCGAGGCGGTCGGGCAGCAGGGAGAGGAGGAGCGTGATGCGGATGTGCCCCCGCTCCTTGAGGCAGTGGCCGGCGCCCAGGAAGATGATCGCCGCCAGCCCGTAGGCGCTGTACTCATCCGCAACCAGGGTGGTCTTGGTCACGGTGTTCCACAGGAGGATCTCCAGCAGGATCAGGGCGGTCATCAGCCCGAGGACCACCGCCGCAACGCGGGCCATGCCGTCGCTGATCCTCTCCGTGAGCCGAATGAGCAGGTCCATGGGTGCCATCCTCGGACGGTGGGGGGAGCGGGCCCCCCGTGGGGAGCCCGCCCGCGATCCCTTCCTCGGTCGCTGCGCGCCGGGGAGGTGCTACTTCGTGCGGCCGGTGATCCGGTAGTACTGGTCCAGGATCTCCCTGGCGTCGGCGCCGGCCTTCGCCATCCACTCCTCACGCAGCTTCTCTCCCACCGCATCGAGCTCGGCGCGAAACGCCTGGCTCACCGGGGTGACGGTCATGCCGTTCTCCCGGAGGGTGTCCCGGCTCTCGCGGTCCATGTCGCCGGCCAGGTTCCACATCTCGTCCTCCATCTCCGCCGCGATCTCGAGGACCGCGTCCTGGACGGCCTTGGGCAACTTGTTCCACGCGTCGCGGTTCACGTTGATCATGTTCACGGGGCCGACGATGTTGATGGGCGAGAAGTACTTGAGGACCTCCCAGGCCTTCGCGTCCACGCCGGAGACCGAGGAGGTGTACATCGAGTCGAGAAGGCCGGCCTTCATGGCCGGGTAGACCTCGCTGAAGGGCATCCTGCGGGCCGCGATGCCGGTGGCCTCCCCGAAGGCCAGCCCCGTGCCGTCGTAGACCCGCATCTTCAGTCCCCGGAGGTCGGCCGCCGAGGCGATGGGGCGCTGGGTGTAGATGCCCGAGAAGGGCCACACCGAGGAGTAGAGGGTGAACTGGTTGAAGCGCTCCAGGACCCGCGCGTAGGTCGGCTTGGCCATCTGGTAGAGCAGCCGCTGCTCGAAGGAGTTGGCCGAGAGGAAGGGCTGGGCGGTCAGGGCGAGCACCGGGGCGTCCCCCTCCACCATGCCGGTCGGGACTTCGGCGATGGCGAGCTGGCCCTCCGCCACGGAGCGAAGAAGCTCCGGACCCTTGAACCCGAGCGCCGCGCCCGCGTGCAGCACGATCTCGAGCTCCCCGTTGGTGGCCTCCTTCACCCGGTCGGCGAACCGCTGGGCGCCCTCCGAGTGGAAGTTCCCGGCCGGGTAGTTCAGGTGCATGTCCCACTTGGTCTTGGCTGCGGAGGGTCCCGCGGCGGTCAGGGCGAGTCCGAACCCCAGTGCGACGACGAGCGCTCTCTTCATGGTGCTTCCTCCTCTGGGTGGTGGCCGAAAGGCTTTGCTCCCCCCGGTCAGGTGGCCATGTACAGGAGAATCCTCCGCTGGAACGCCTCCACGTGCTCCGACACCGTGGCCGCCAGCGCCTCCCCGTCCCGCTCCCCCAGATGCCGGACGAGCTGGTCGTGGTGCGCCACCACCGACCGGTAGTGCTCGGCCAGGGAGCGCCCGGGGTCCAGCTCCTGCCGGAACGAGAGGTAGGCGAGACGGTTGATCTCGCAGCGCACCTTGTGGAGGGCCTGGATCAGGTAGTCGTTGCCGGAGCACTCGGCAAAGCGCTGGTGGAACACCGCGTTGGCCTCCACGAGGGCCACGACGTCGTTCGCCGCCACGGCCTGAGCCACGGCGTGATTGGCCTCCGCCATGGCGGGCAGGGCTTCCGTCACGTGCCGCCGGACCGCGAGGCCCGCCACGCCGAGCTCCAGGATCCTCAGGGCGGCGAACGCCGCGCGGGTGTTCTGCAAGGTGATGGACCGTACCAGGAAGCCGCGGCTGGGGTGGGACTCGACCATGAAGTCCGCGCCGAGCCGCAGCAGTGCCTCGCGCACGGGGGTGCGGCCGATCCCGAGCTCGGCCACCAGGTCCTTCTCCTCCAGGCGCCGCCCCGGCTCATACTCCAGGGTCATGATCCGGCGGTAGATCCGCTCGTAGGCGGTGTCGGCGAGGGAGCGGCGGGGCGCCCGCCGCCGGGGGGAGACCGTCATGGGCTGGCTCGCCTTCCGGGAAGGACCGGGACCCCAGATCCACCGCCACACCTCGGGCGGGATCGGGGAGACCTGGAGCGTCGCCGCGACTCGCATCGACCGAGGCGCACAGCCCGCTCGGGATCGGTGAAGCGCGGCGCGCCCGGTCCCCTGGTGAACACCGCTTCGAACCGCCGCGGCTTTCGCGTCGAAACCCAAGGGCCCCCCGACCCCGCTCTCCTTCGAGGGTCGCGGTAGGGACGGCCCTTGCGGGCCGCCCCCCGCACAGATCCGGACGTGA
>JAWSUI010000072.1:0-17364 GCA_033551855.1 Deferrisomatales bacterium | reverse complement strand
CGAGGGGGGCGCGTGGAGCGCTCCGGCCTTCTACACCCTCGGGGGGGCGAGCTGGGGGCTCCAGGTGGGCGTGCAGGAGGTCCAGATGATGCTCCTGTTCATGAACCAGAAGGCCCTGGAGTCGGCCCTGACGAGCGGGCTCAAGCTGGGGGTGGACGCCAGCGTGGCCGCCGGCCCCACGGGCGCCGGGGCGGAGGCGTCCACCCAGACGGTGCTCCAGGACATCTACGTCTTCCAGAGCGCGGGCGGGCTCTACGCCGGCGTGTCGGTGGAGGGGAGCGTGCTCGCGGTGCGCCAGAAGCTCAACGAGGAGCTCTACGGCGCCGGCGCGACCCCCGTGAGCATCCTCATCGAGCGCAAGCACGACCGGCCCGAGACCGCCAAGCTCAAGGAGGCCCTCGCGGGTCCCTGACCCGCTGGGCCCGGCCCTCTGTTGGAGCTTCCGGGTTTTCCGTGGATGCGAGGAACCCTTGTTGTTCTCGCGCGGAGGGGCGGAGGCGCCGCGAAAGACAAAGAATTCCTCCGCGTCCCAGCGGCTCTGCGCGAGATCGTTCTTGCCCTTTGACCCACTGACTTTCCGGAAGGACCCCTCTGTTCCCCCCCGCTTCCAGGAGGTGACCGCGCCATGAAGCTCTACCTCATCCAGACCGGGGACGCCGTCGCCCGGCAGACGACGGACTTCGAGCGACCCCTCAGCGACCAGGGGCGCCTCAACATGGAGAAGCTGGCCTCCCTGCTCTCCCGGGTCCATCTGGACGCGACCCGGGTCATTCACAGCGGCAACACCCGCGCCCGCCAGACCCTGGAAATCTTCCAGTGGGCGGCCACCCCCGAACGGGGGCGGATCGAGGCCCGGGAGGGGCTCGGCCCGGAGGACCCGGTGGAGCCCTGGCTGCAGGAGATCTCCGGGTGGGAGCAGCCCGCGGTCCTCGTGGGGCACCAGCCCTTCCTGGGCAAGCTGGTGTCGCGGCTCGTGGCCGGGCGGGAGGAGCCGCCCGTGGTCGCCTTCTGCCCGGGCACGGCGGTGTGCCTGACCAAGGCCGAGGACGGGTGGAGCCTGTGCTGGATGGTGCCCCCGGAGCTGATGAAGGCCATGGCACGGTACTAGTACGACAACCCGCGATCGGTTCTCCGCATGCGTTCGGCGCGAAACCTTCCCTCCGGCGGGCAGGGTCCCGGCGCGCCGTGCAGCTCGCGAGACGGTTTCGAGCGGCACCCGCCCCCCTTTGCTCCTCCCCCTTCAAGGGGGAGGTCGGGAGGGGGATGGGGTGAAAAGGCGCGAAGCCTCGGCCGCGCGGAGGGCCTCCCCGGCCCCGAGCACGTGTCAGGCGGGAGATTCCGGGGCCGCTGCCGCCACTGCTACGACCGCTCCGACCGGCCGGACCTGGGCCTCGACCGCGGGCTCGGGCTCCGGGAAGAGCTCTACGACTTCTGCCGGGAGCGGCACGTGACGGGGCAGGTGACGTTCTCCGGCGGGAACCCCCTGCTCCGCCCCGACTTTCGGGAGCTGTACCGGGGGGCCTGGGAGCGGGGCTTCGTGGCCGGGATCCTGGGCAACCCCGCACCCCGCGAGCGGATCGAGGAGCTCGCGGCCGTGGAGCCCCCGGACTTCTTCCAGGTGAGTCTCGAGGGGCTCCAGGAGCACAACGACCGGATCCGCGGCCCGGGGCACTTCCGCCGGACCCTGGAGTTCCTCGACGTCCTGCGCGAGTCGGGGGTCTACTCCATGGTGATGCTGACGCTCACCCGGGAGAACCTGGGGCAGGTCCTCCCCTTGGGAGAGCTCCTGCGGGGGAGGGCCGACGTCTTCCACTGGAACCGCCTCTCCCCCGTGGGGGAGGGCGCCCGCCTCGCCCTGCCGGAGCCCGCGGCCTTCGCGGCCTTCCTCGAGGCCTACCTGGAGGCCGCCGAGACGAACCCGGTGCTGGGGCGCAAGGACGGCCTCTTCCAGCCCCTGCTGCGCGCCCGGGGCCGGGAGCCCTTCGGGGGGTGCACGGGCCACGGATGCGGGGCGGCCTTCAACTTCCTCTCTCTCCTCGCCGACGGCGCGGTCCACGCCTGCCGGAAGTTCCCGTCCCCGGTGGGGGACGTGCGGGCGGACTCCCTGGCCGGGATTTACGACGGGCCCGAGGCCGCCCGGTACCGGTCCGGGAGCGCGGCCTGCCGCGGATGCGACCTGCAGGAGGTCTGCGGGGGGCGCCTCTCTTCCGCGAGCGGCGCGGGTCTCGACCCCTTCCGGGAGCGGGACCCCTTCTGCGCGTACCCGGACGCCCCTCGGCCGGCCCTCGCGTCGGACCCGGAGCTGTCGGGCCCGGAGCTGGCGGGCCCGGAGCTGGCGCGGGCACGGCGGCCGGGATAGACTGCCGCCCGGACCTCCACTCCTCGACACAGGAGACCTCCCATGCGCCGCTATCCCCTGGCCGCCCGGCTCCTCGCCGCCCTCTGGGTCCTGACCCTCGCCGCGTGCGGCGGGCCGGGTCGCATGCTGGAGGTCTCCCCCCAGCAGACCGAGGTACGCGTCACCGCCAGCAGCTTCTCCTTCGACCCGTCCCACCTCGTGGCGCGGGCCGGGGAGACCCTGGTGCTGCAGATCCACAATGCCTCGGGGTCGAGACACAACTTCACGGTGGCCGACCCCGTGGGGAAGGTGCTGCGCTCGGTGGAGCTCGATCCCCGGCAGACGGTGCGGGTGGAGGTGCCCCTCACCCTCCCCGGGGTGTACCCCTTCCACTGCGCCAAGCCCCTGCACCCCACCCTCGGGATGAGCGGCCGGATCGAGGCGCGTTAGCTCGGGAGCAGACCGATCCCGAAGGAACGCCCGTGGCTCCCCTGCCTTGGGAACCTCGCGAAAAAGTACTGTCCCAGGAGCTCGGGACGGCCGACCGGGAAAGGAAGCAGATGAGGAGAGCGGCGACGGGGTCTGCAGGGCACCCGGGCAGGCAGCCGGTAGGGAGCGCGTCGGAGGCCCTCGTCGAGGAGGCCATCCGCCGCATCCTGGCCGCAGGCAACCCCCTTCGCATCGTGCTCTTCGGTTCGCGGGCGCGGGGCCAGGAGAGACCCGGGAGCGACCTCGACCTGCTGATCATCGAGGATTCCGCGCTCCCCCGGCACAAGCGGGCCGTTCCGTACCTGCGGGCCTTGACCGGCCTCTTCCCTGAGAAGGACGTGGTCGTCTGGACCCCCGAGGAAGCCGACGCCTGGAAGGAGGTCCCCAACGCGTTCGTCACTACGGCGCTCCGGGAGGGAAGGACGCTGTATGCGCGATAGAGGCGACCACGTGAGGGGCTCCGTCCTCGGGGCGATCCCCGAAGGTGCCGGTGGTGCGAAGCGTTAGGAGGCCGCCGTGCGTGTGATCCGGTTCCGGGACGACCGGGGGAGGACCCGCTGGGGGACTCCCGGGGGGGAGGGGCTGGCGGAGATCCTCGAAGGGGATCCCTTCCGGGGCCTCGTCCGCAGCGGGGCCCGCGCGGCGGTGCGCCGGCTCCTGGCGCCGGTGGAGCCGGTCAACATCTTCTGCGTGGGCCTGAACTACCGGGCCCACGCCGCCGAGACCGGGGCCCCGATCCCTGCGGACCCGGTCCTCTTCATGAAGCCCACGACGGCCGTGTGCGGCCCCGGTGACCCGATCCCCCTGCCCGGGTGCAGCCGGGGGCCCGAGGTGGACTACGAGTGCGAGCTGGCGGTGGTGATCGGCAGGGCCGGCCGGGACATTCCCGAGGCAGAGGCCCTGGGCCACGTGCTCGGGTACACCGCGGCCAACGACGTCTCGGCACGGCGCTGGCAGAAGCACAGCGGCGGCCAGTGGGTGCGGGGGAAGAGCTTCGACGGCTTCTGCCCCCTGGGGCCCGCGCTGGTGACCCGGGAGGAGATCCCGGACCCCCAGGGGTTGCGCCTGCGCACGGTGCTCAACGGCCGCGTGATGCAGGACGGCTCCACGGCCGACATGATCTTCCCGGTGGCCCGCCTGGTGAGCTTCCTGAGCCAGGACACCACTCTCCTGCCCGGGACCGTGATCCTCACCGGGACCCCGCCGGGGGTGGGTTTCGCCCGCACGCCGCCGGTGTTCCTCCAGCCCGGGGACGAGGTGACCGTGGAGGTGGAGGGGATCGGGGCCCTCACCAACCCGGTGCGTTGAGACCCCTCAAGGTGGCCGGGGGCCGGGCCGATAGGGGTGGCCGTGAGTCTGCGCCGGCCCGAGGGCCGGCCCCTCCCGGGAGGCAGCATGGAACAGCAGCGCTGGGCCCCTCGCATGGAGGCCCTCCACATCCTCCACTACCAGCTCGTGGACCCCGAAGGCCTCTATGCCGCCCGCGGCATGGGCCGCACCCTCAACGCCAGCGAGGAGGGGCTGCTCCTGGAGGTGCACGAGCCCCTGCAGGTGGGCCAGGAGCTCCGGATCACGGTGGGGCTGGAGGAGGACCTGGTGGACCTGCGGGGCCGGGTCGTGCACGCGAAGGCCGCCGGGGACACCGCCTACCACGCCGGCGTCGCGTTCCTCGAGTTGGACGCCCGGGACCGGGAGGTCCTGGGGAGCTACCTCCGCGCCCTCCGGGCCCAGGGGGACTGACCCGGGGAAGACCCGGCGCCGTCCCGGATCGTCTGGGTTCCCACCCGTCGCGGTTCTCTTCCCGGCGACTCGGCGCCCCACGAGACCTCCGGCGCGCACGAGGCCCCAGGTTTTCCGGCTCATCCGGGCAACGGCCGGGTGGGTCCGCCCACCCGGCCGTCCTCGGGTGCGGCAACCCGTCCTTTCCCCGAAGAGGCGGTTCCTGCCCCCCTTCGAGGGGAGGGCAAGTGCCGCCCACACCCGTTTGACCACACGGATCGAGACAGAGTTGCCCATGACCTTCGGGGCACCCCGAGGGATGAAGCGCCGACCCGTCGCGGGTCGGTCCCCCTCACCCCAGGCCCCTCTCCCGGGGGGAGAGGGGATTCAAGGAAGGCGAGTTTCTCTTTAAGCAGAAGCCTTGGGGCGGACCGTTCCCGGCCGGAGGGCCCGCCCACCGGCACGAGGGGGTTGGGGATGGAGACGATCGACTGCGCGGTGGTGGGGGCCGGCGTGGTGGGGCTCGCGGCGGCCCGGGCCCTGGCCCTCGCCGGCCGGGAGGTCCTGGTCCTGGAGGCGGCCGAGGCCGTGGGCACCGGGATCTCGTCGCGCAACAGCGAAGTGGTCCACGCCGGGCTCTACTACCCCCCGGGGAGCCTCAAGGCTCGGCTCTGCCGGGAGGGGAGGGAGCGCCTCTACGCGTTCTGCGCCGAGCGGGGCGTGGCCCACCGCCGCCCGGGGAAGCTCGTCGTCGCCGGCGCAGAGGGGGAGACGGCGGCGCTCCGGCGGCTCCGGGCCACCGCAGAGGCCAACGGGGTGGACGACCTGGAGTGGCTCTCCGCGACAGAGGCCCGGGCCCGGGAGCCCGCCCTCCGCTGCACCGCCGCCCTCCTCTCCCCCTCTACCGGGATCGTGGACAGTCACGGGTTGATGGTGGCCCTGCGGGCCGAGGCCGAGGGAAAGGGCGCGCTCCTGGTCCTGCGGAGCCCGGTGCTCGGCGGCCGGGCCGTGGAGGGGGGGATCGTGCTGGAGGTGGGGGGGCACGACCCGACGCGAATCCTGTGCCGCTGCGTGGTGAACAGCGCGGGGCTCGGGGCGATCCCCCTGGCGCGGTCCCTCGAGGGCCCGGCCCCGGGGACCGTGCCCCGGGGGTACCTGTGCAAGGGGAGCTACTTCACCCTCGCCCGCCGGGCGCCCTTTCGGCACCTGGTGTACCCCGCCCCGGAGCAGGCCGGCCTGGGGGTCCACCTCACCCTCGACCTGGGGGGGCTGCCGCGCTTCGGCCCGGACGTGGAGTGGGTGGAGGCGGAGGACTACCGGGTGGACCCGGGCCGGGCCGGCGCCTTCGCCGCCGCGGTGCGGCGCTACTGGCCGGGCCTGCCGGCCGAGGCCCTGCAGCCGGGCTATGCCGGCATCCGGCCGAAGATCGTCGGCCCCGGGGAGCCGGCGGCCGACTTCGTCGTCCAGGGCCCGGAGGCCCACGGGGTGCCCGGGCTGGTGAACCTCTTCGGGATCGAGTCCCCGGGTCTCACCGCGTGCCTGGCGCTGGCGGACGAGGCGGCCCTGCGCCTCGCCGCCGGCGGGTGATCCCACCCCTCATCCCCCGCTCTCCCCGCCCGGCCCCGTCTTCCGGAGCCACAGGAGGAGGCCCAGGGCGAGCCCCGCCACCGGCAGGGCCCCGATGGCGTGGAGGGCCGCCGGCACCCCGAACCGGTCCGCCACCATCCCCAGCAGGGTCACCCCGATCCCCCCCGTGCCGATCGCGAGCCCCACCACGAGCCCCGAGGCAACCCCCCGGTTGCGGGGGAGCAGCTCGTGGGCCATCACCACGGTCACGGTGAAGGTCGAGATGAGCACCGCCCCGAAGACCCCCAGGGCGAGGAACTGGGCGGTGTCCCGGGCGGCCACGGCCAGGGGGAAGAGCAACGAGGCCAGGGCCAGGGAGCCGACCAGGTAGCGCCGGTGCCCCCAGCGGTCCGCCAGCGGGGAGCCCCCCAGGGTGCCGAGAACCCCGCCGAGGAGGAAGACCGAGACGAGCTTGCCGGCGTGGACGGGGTCCCGGCCCAGGACGTCGATGGTGTAGAAGGGGATGTAGGTCATGAGCCCCGCCTGGGTCCAGGACCGCATCACCACGGTGCCCACCAGGAGCCCCAGGGAGCCCAGGGTCCCGGGCGCCAGGCCGGGGGGCGGGCCCTTCCCGGAAACCGGCAGCTCCCGCGGCACGGTCACGCGGCGCCAGGACAGAAGGATCAGGAGCGCGAAGAGCAGCGACGGGACGGCCATCGCGGGCAGGGCGGCGAGCCCCAGGTGGGTCACCACCCAGAGGCACAGGATGGGCCCCAGGGCGAAGCCCAGGTTCCCCCCGACGGAGAAGAGAGACATGCCGGCGGCGGGTCGGGAGCCGGTGAAGAACGAGGCGGTCTTGTAGCCCTCTGGGTGGTAGGAGGCCACCCCCAGCCCGCTGAGCGCCACCAGGAGCAGCACCGCCCCGTAGCTCGAGGGGAGGGAGAGCAGGGAGAACCCGACCCCGGCGAAGAGGCACCCCAGGGGAAGAAGCGCCGGCTGCTCCCTGCGGTCCGAGACGAGCCCGAAGAGGGGCTGCACCACGGAGGACGTGAGGTTCGCGGCGAGCAGCACCGCGCCGGCCGCGGCGTAGGACAGGTCGAGCTTGTCTCGCAGGAGGGGCAGGAGCCCGGGGAGCGCACCCTGGTAGATGTCGGTCACCAGGTGCCCCGAGGAGAGGAGCAGGAGGACGCGGAGGTCGAAGGGGCGGTTCGGGCTCACGGCGACACCTTCCGCCTGTTCGCACCCGGCGTCAACCGGCCGGTGGGGCGGGCCTGCGGGGACGCTGGGACGCGGGGACGCTGGGACGCCCGGCCGGGAGGACCTTCGGGCCGCCCCCCCGGCGCAGGCCCGGGTGCGCCGACGCCCCGCAGTGGTTATCGTGGGGTCGTACCGAAGAGGACTCCGCGGCCCTGAGGGAGCCGCACGGGGGGAAGGAGGGCCAACATGGTGACCAAGAGAAGAGAGGATTGGGACGCGGGGGATTTCCACGGCGAGTTCCGGAGCCTGGCCCAGAGTTCTTCCGAAGAGACCTTCCGGGGGAAGTTCCACGCGCTGGCCGACGAGCTCGAGCCTCTCGGCCGTGAGTTCGTTCGGGAAACGGTGGGCTGCGGCCGGGAGATGAGCGCCGTGATGGAGGAGCTTCACGGCATCGCGAGCCGCGATCGGTACTGCGACCGGGACCGGGGCTTCCGGCAGGAGTGCGAGAGCCTCTACCAGGACGTGGACCGCGCGATCGAGCACGTGCGAGAGATGCGCGGGGCTTGCTTCGTGTGACCCCGGCACGATGCTCTGCATGCACGACAGGCAATGGCCGCCCCCGAGGGGCGGCCATTGCCGTTTTGGGGCGCCCATGCCGCGCGGCGGGGTTCGGCGCCCCACCGGGGTCGCCTACCCCAGGGCCCGCGCCAGCCGGCCGAGGGACGAGGCCGGGTCCGGGCCCAGGTGCAGGCGCAGGACCCTGCGGCCCCGGTCCAGCAGGGCCCGGCGGTCCCCCAGGGCCTGGGCCGCCTCCAGCACGCCGAAGGTCACGGGGGAGCCGGGGGTGCCCGCAGGGTCGGGGATCGGGGCGTCGCGGGCCGGGTCGGCGGTGAGCTGGACGAAGAGCCCCCGGCCGGCGTCCCCCTTGTGGAGCTGCCCGGTGGAGTGGAGGTAGCGCGGGCCGTAGCCGACGGTGGTGGCCAGCCCGGTGCGCCCCCCCACGGCGGCCCGGAGGCCCCCCAGGGCCCGGTCCACCGCCGGCGAGGGGGGAAGATACGCCTGGAGGGCCACGTAGGCGCCCCCCTCGCCGCCCCGCAGGAACGAGGCCAGGGCGTCCCCCGGCGACGGCCCCCGGGCGTCGCCGTACACCCGGATCCCCTCCGCCGTGAAGGCGGGCTCGGCTTCGGGGAGGCGCCCGTCGGCCCGGTAGGCAGCCAGGAGCTCCCGGGCCAGGACCTTGGCCGCCTCCACGTCGGGCTGGTCGAAGGGGTGAATGGCCAGGCGCCAGCCGGCCACGGCCGTCGCCATCTCCCAGAGGAAGAACTGGCCCCCCAGGTCATAGGGATCCCGGAGCGCCAGCCGGATCACCGGGTGCCCGGCGCGCTCCAGATCCGCGACCGCGCCGTCGAGGGCGGAGTCCCCGTCGAGGCGCAGGTGCAGGAAGATACGGTCGTCCCCGTAGAACTCCGGCGGGCCCGGGGGCTCCCCCACCACGGGGAGGAGCCCTCGGCCCTCCTTGCCGGTGCTCTCGGCCAGGAGCTGCTCCACCCAGTCGCCGAAGCCTTCCACCGCCGGGGAGACGAAGAAGGTCGCCTTGTCCCGGCCTGCGAGGGCCAGCTCCCCCAGGGCGGCCCCAAGGCGGGCGGCGTGGTTGTCGCCCTCCACCGGGCAGTTGCAGCCGTCCGCGTTGGCAGCGGCGGTCAGGGCCCGCTCCAGGAGCAGCTCCACATCCACCCCCACGAGGGCGGCGGGCAACAGGCCGAAGGGCGAGAGGGCCGAGTACCGCCCCCCGATGTCGGGGTCGCTGAGGAAGACGTTTCGGAACCCGTGCTCACGGGCCAGATCGGCCAGGGAGCTTCCCGGGTCGGTGACCGCGGCGAAACGGGCGCCGGCGCGCTCCCTGCCCAGTGCCGCCGCGGTGCGCTCGTAGAAGAAGCGGAAGAGGGACAGGGTCTCCACCGTGCCCCCGGACTTGGTGGAGACGAGGAAGAGGGTCTTCGCCGGGTCGAGCGCCTCGGCCCGGGCGAGCACCGCCTCGGGGTCGGTGGTGTCCAGCACCGCCAGGTCCACGCCGCCGGGGGCCACCCCGAAGGTCTTGCGAAACACCTCGGGGGCGAGGCTCGAGCCCCCCATCCCGAGGAGGAGGGCGTGCGTGGTCCCCTCGGCGGCCACCGTCCGGGCGAAGTCTTGCAGGGGCCCGGTGGCCCCGCGCAGCTCCTGGGCGACCCGGAGCCACCCCAGCCGGTTGGAGATCTCGGCGGGGTCGGGCTTCCAGACCGTGTGGTCGTGCTCCCAGATCCGCTGCATCACCCTCTCGCGCCGCAGGTCCTCCCAGGCGCGGTCCACCGCGGCGCGGTAGGGCCCCAGGCGGAACGCGGCCGCCTGCCGGGGGGAGCCCAGGCGGGCCCGCTTGTCCTCGATGCTCCCGAGGAGGGTCTCGAAGGACCGGGCGAAGGCGGCGACCCCCTCGGCCAGGAGGCGTTCCGTGACGACCTCCAGGTCGATGCCCAGGCCCCGGAGCTCCTCCAGGCGGGCCAGGGAAGCCGGCGTGTCCCGGTCCACGGTCCGCTCCACCCGTCCGTGCTCGAGGAAGGCCTGGAGCGTGGCCGGGGGCACGGTGTTCACCGTGTGGGGCCCGATGAGCTGGTCGACGTAGAGGGTGTCGGGGTAAGCGGGGTTCTTGGTGCCGGTGCTGGCCCACAGGGGGCGCTGCACCCTGGCCCCCCGGGCCGCCAGGGCCTCCCAGCGGGGCCCCCGGAAGAGCTCGGTGAACCGGGCGTAGGCGAGCCGGGCGTTGTCCACCGCAGCCGAGCCGCACAGGTCGGCCCGCCCCCGGGCCTCGAGCACCGGGTCGAGGGCGGTGTCGAGGCGGCTCACGAAGAACGAGGCCACGGAGGCCACGCGGCCCAGGCGCGCCCCGGTGGAGGCCAGGCGCTCGAGCCCGGTCAGGTAGGCCTCGGCCACGGCCTCGTACTGGGCGACGGAGAAGATCAGGGTGACGTTGACGTTGACCCCTTCGCCGATGAGGGTGGCCACGGCGGGGATGCCCTCCGGGGTGGCCGGCACCTTGATCATCGCGTTGGGCAGCGCGAGGGTGCCGAAGAGCCGCCGCGCCTCGGCCACCGTGCCGCGGGTGTCATGGGCGAGGGCCGGGCTCACCTCCAGGCTGACGTAGCCGTCCAGGCCGTCGGTGTCGTCGTACACCCGGCGCAGGACCCGGGCCGCGCTTCGGATGTCGTCGATCGCCAGGTCCTCGTAGATCTCCTCCACCGAGAGGCCGCGCCGCGCCAGGCGCTCCAGGTCGACGTCGTAGTCGGAGCTGCCGGCGATGGCCTTCTCGAAGATGGACGGGTTCGAGGTGACCCCCCTCACCCCCTGGTCCACCAGGGCCTCGAGCTCCCCAGCCCGCAGGAAGGAGCGGCGGATGTAGTCGTACCAGACGGCCTGCCCCTGCCCGGCCAGTTCCTGGAGCCTGCTCATGGGTGCCTCCCGGGCGCTCGGCGCCCACCTGTCAGATTCTCGGGTTCATCCGGGGAACGGCCGGGTGGGTCCGCCCACTCCGGCGGCCGATGCCGGACGACCCGGCGCGTGCGAGCCCTCGGGTCCTCCTGGAAACCCGGAGCGACCACAATCCCCCACAGGGATGGGGTCATCGAGCGTCCGCCCGCCTGCGCCGTCGGACCCACCCGGCCGTCCTGGGGTACGTGACCCCGTCATCCCCCCGAAGAGCCGGTTTTCTGGGCTTCGCCCCCTGCCAGGGAGGTGCGGATCTTGATCTCTCCGACGAGGGTCCGGTGCACCGGGCACCGCTCGGCGATCCGCCGGAGGCGGTCCGCCTGGTCGGGGTCGAGGGCCCCTCGGAGCGCCAGCTCCAGCTCGATCACGGCGATGCGGGCATTCGGGTCCCCCTCGCAGTCGGAACAGTCCCGAGCATGGATGTTCTGGTGGCGCAGCGCCACGTCAACCCCTTCGAGGGGCCATCCCTTGCGGCGTGCGTAGAGCTGAAGCGTCATGACGGTGCACGCCCCCAGGGCCCCCAGGAGCAGGTCGTAGGGGTCGGGGCCCGCGTCGTCCCCGACCCCCGCCGGCTCGTCGGCGACGAGCCGGTGTCGCCCGGCGGAAATCTCCACTTGAAGCCCGGTGGTGCCGCGCGCGCGCACGCTCATGCCGACTCCCTCCTCCCGGTCACCGCCCCCCGGACCCGACGGCAAGGGTAACGGGGAATGTGGCCCCGCGCCAGGGGCGAGAGCGGCCCCGGCGGAGGGGGTGATGGTGGATCCCGGGCGGGTTCGGGGCCCTCCTCAGGGGCCGTTCCCCGGGCGGAACCCCCAGTGGCGCAGGGCGAAGTAGTTGGCGGAGCCCCCGGCCAGCAGGGTGACGAGCCACGCCAAGCGGTGGTGCATCCCGTTTTCCACGAGGGCGAAGTCCAGCGCGGTGGTCGCGGTCAGGGTGATCACGTAGACGAAGACGGTCCGGCCCAAGGTGTCCCAATAGGGGGTGGGCCAGCGGAAGGTGTGCCTGCGGTGGATGCCGTGGGTGACCACGCTCGCCAGCAGGTAGCCCACCGCCCAGGAGAAGGGGGCGTTGTATTGGGGAACCAGCCGCAGCCAGTACACGAGCTCGTAGAGGCCGTAGAAGACGACCGACCCCGCAGTCCCGCTGAGGGCGAACCGCCCCAACTCCTGCCACCCCCCGAAGAAGCCCCGGGTGCGACGGCCCCGCGGGAGCCGCACCCTATCCTCCACGGGGGCCGATCTCCCTCACCAACTCGCGGACCAACGGGAGGACCCGGGCTACCATCTCCTCCACCCCCCTGCGGTTGGGGTGGACGCCGTCGGCCTGGTTGAGCCCGGGGATCCCGGCGACCCCCTCGAGGAAGAAGGGGTAGAGGGCCACACCGTGGCGGGCCGCCAGACGGGGGAAGACGGCGTCGAACTCCCGCACGTAGGCGGGGCCCAGGTTCCGCGGCGCCTTCATCCCCGCCAGGAGGACCCGGACGCCCCGCTCCCGGAGGCGGGAGAGGATCGCGTCCAGGTTGGCCTCCATGGCCGCCGGGTCGAGGCCCCTCAGGGCGTCGTTGGCCCCGAGGGCCACGACGGCGAGGTCGGCGCCCCGACCCAGCGCCCACTCGAGGCGCGCCAGCCCACCGGCGGAGGTGTCCCCGGAGACCCCCCCGTTGATCACCACCGCCTTCACGCCCTCCCGGCGGAGGGCGGCCTCGAGGACCGCCGGAAAGGCCGCTTGGGCGGGCAGGCCGTACCCGGCGGTCAGGCTGTCTCCCAGGGCCAGGATCCGCAGGGGTTCGGCGGCCGCCGCGGCGTTTACAAAGGCCAGGCAGAGTGCGATCCTGCCCAGGAGGCCCACGGCCGGGGCCAGGCGCAGCAGGTGGCGGTGAGCGGAGAGGCGGAGCGGCATGGCAGTTCCCATGATCGAGCTCGAGGACGTGCGCCTGACCTTAACCGGGGGCGGTGGACAGGTCAACATCCTGCGAGGCCTCACTGCGTCGGTGGCCCGGGGGGAGACGGTGAGCGTCGTGGGGCCCTCCGGGGCCGGGAAGACGACCCTGCTCATGGTGGTGGGGGGGCTCGAGCGCCCCTCCTCCGGGAGGGTGCGGGTGGCCGGAGTCGACCTGGCGGGGCTCGACGAGGACGGTCTGGCCCGTTTCCGGCGGGATCACGTGGGGATCGTGTTCCAGTCCTTCCACCTCGTCCCCCCCATGACCGCCTGGGAGAACGTGGCCCTGCCCCTCGAGCTCGCCGGCCGGGCCGACGCTTCGGAATGTGCCGCCGAGGCACTGGAGGCCGTGGGGCTGTGGGGCCGGCGCCTCCACTTCCCTCCCCAGCTCTCCGGGGGCGAACAGCAGCGGGTCGCCCTGGCCCGGGCCACGGTGGCCCGCCCGGCCCTTCTCCTGGCCGACGAGCCGACGGGCAACCTGGACCGGGAGACCGGGCTGCGGGTGATGGACCTCCTCTTCGCCCTGCAGGCCGAGCACGGGACCACCCTGCTCCTGGTCACCCACGACCCGGCCCTCGCCGGCCGGTGCAGCCGGAGCCTTCCCATGGCGGACGGCCTGCTGCGCAACGGCGGCCCCGCCCCCTCGGGCACTGCGCGGTGAGCCGGGGGGCCGGCCTGATGCTCGCGGCTCGCCTCGCCCGGCGAGAGCTGCGCAGCGGGATGCGGGGTTTCGGGGTGTTTCTCTCCTGTCTCTTCCTGGGCGTCTTCGCGGTGAGCGCCGTGGGCTCGGTCTCCCGCGCGGCCCGGGAGGGCCTGTTGGCCGACGCCCGCTCGCTCCTCGGGGGAGACGCGGAGCTCAGCCTCGCCCAGCGGGAGCTCGCCCCGGAGCCCCGGGCCTTCCTGGAGGCCCGAGGGGAGGTCTCCGCCACGGCGGAGCTCCGGGCCATGGCGTCGGCCCACCGGGGGGAGACCACCCGGCGCCTGCTGGTCGAGCTGAAGGCCGTGGACGAGGCCTACCCTCTGTACGGAGCGGTGTCCCTGGAGCCGGACCTCCCCCTGGCGGAGGCTCTCGCCGAGGCGGAGGGGGTCTTCGGGGCCGCGGTGGAGGAGCTTGCCCTGCGGCGCCTGGGACTCGCCCCGGGGGACCGGGTGCGGGTGGGGCAGCGGGAGTACGCCGTGCGCGCGGTGATCCGGGGGGAGCCGGACCGCGCGCTGCGCGCCTTCCCCCTGGGACCCCGTTTCCTGGTGGCCCGGGACAGCCTGGCCGGGACGGGACTGCTGGAACCCGGGAGCCTGGTGACCCACACCTACCGGCTGCGCCTGGCAGAGGGGCAGGGGGAGGCGGAGGCGGACACCCTCCTGGCCGAGTTGGAGCAACGGTTCCCCGACGAGGGGTGGAGGAGCCGGACCTTTGCCCGCGCCGCTCCGCGGATCGCCTACTTCCTCGACCGGATGACCGCGAGCCTCACGCTGGCGGGGCTGTGCGCGCTCCTGGTGGGGGGCCTGGGGGTTGCGGGGGCCGTGCGGGGGTATCTCGAGGGCAAGCTGGCGCACCTCGCGGTCATGAAGTGCGTGGGCGCCCCGGGACGCCTGCTCCTCCAGACGTACCTCCTCCAGATCCTGCTCCTGGGCGCCCTGGGGTCCGCCGCCGGCGTGGCGGCGGGCGCGGCCCTCCCCTATGCGGCCGCCCACCTGGGGAGCGCGTGGCTTCCGGTGCCCCTGCGGCCGGCCCTCTACCCGGGGCCGCTGCTCACGGCCGCCACCTTCGGGTTGCTGGTGGCGCTGGCGTTCTCCCTGGCGGCCCTGGACGCCGCCCGCCGGGTCTCCCCCGCCGTGCTGTTCCGCGGTCCCTCGGCCGGGGCCGGCCGCTCCCTTCCGCCGGGGCGGGCGGCTCGGGCCGCAGTTGCCGGGGCAGTGGCCGTGCTGGTGGCCCTGGCGGCCGCCGCCAGCGGCGACGCCCGGCTCGCCCTCTGGTTCTCCGCCGGCGCGGGCCTCTGTTTCCTCGTCTTCCGCCTCGTGGCCGACGCCGTGGTCCGGCTGGCGCGGGCGGCGCCTCGGCCCCGGGATCCGCGGCTGCGGCTGGGGCTGTCGAACCTCCACCGGGCGGGGGCCCCGACCCGCAGCGCGGTGTTCTCCCTGGGGCTGGGCCTCACGGCCCTGGTGACGGTCGCCCTGGTCCAGGCGGACCTGGTGGCCCTGGTGGAGGGGGACCTCCCCGCAGAGGCACCCTCGTACTTCTTCGTCGACATCCAGCCGGCGCAGGTCGAGGCCTTCGAGGCGGCCGTGGCGGCCGTGCCCGGGGTGACCCGGCTCGAACGCCTGCCCACCCTGCGGGGCTGGATCACCCACATCGCCGGCGTCCCGGCGGACCAGGCCGAGATCGCCCCCGAGGTCTCCTGGGCGGTGCGGGGGGACCGGTTTCTCACGTACAGCGCGACGCCGCCCGAAGGTACGCGCATCGCCGCCGGGTCCTGGTGGCCCGAGGAGTATGCCGGCCCGCCCCTGCTCTCCCTCACCTCGGACCTGGCGGCGGGGTTCGGGGTCGGGGTGGGCGACACCCTGACCGTGAACGTGCTGGGTCGGCCGGTCACCGCGGAGATCGCGAACCTGCGGGACGTGGAGTGGGCGACCCTGGGGCTGAACTTCGCGCTGGTCTTCGGCCCCGGGGTCCTGGAGGCCGCGCCCCAGACCCACCTGGCCGCCGTGTACGCCCCACCGGAGCGGGAGGGGGAGGTCTTCGAGGCGGTGACCGGGCGGTTCCCCAACATCTCGGCGGTGCGGGTGCGGGAGGTTTTGGAGAACACGTCCCGGGTGATCGGCCGGATCGGCTGGATCTTCCGCGCGGTGGGGGCCGTTGCGGTCCTGAGCGGCCTCCTGGTCCTGGCCGGCGCCCTCTCCGCGGATCAGCACCGCCGGCTCCGGGACGCCGTGATCTGGAAGGTGTGCGGGGCGACCCGTCGGGACATCCTCGCCGTCTACGGGGTCGAGTTCCTTCTTCTGGGGCTGGCTGCCGGGACGGTGAGCGCCCTGGCCGGCACCGGCGCGGCCTGGGCCGTGGCGACCGGTCTTCTCCGGACACCCTTTTCGGTCCGGCCTGGGGCCGTGGTCGCCGCGGTGGCCGGGGGCGTCCTCGTCACCCTCGCCCTGGGGCTCGTGGGGACCGCCCGGGTGCTGCGCCGCAAGCCCGCCCCGGTCCTGCGCAACGACTGACGCAGACCGGAAGCGCAGGGGGCTCCCAGACCCCGCCGGCCGCCCAGGCGGAGAACCCGGGCGGGGCCGGGTCGCTTTTCCGCCTCTTCCGGGGAATGACGGGTTGCCCGGCCCGAGGACGGCCGGGTGGGTCCGAGGGCGCAGGCGGACGGCCGCTCGACGACCGTATCCCCGTCGGGGCCCGGCATCGGCTCGGGCGTTCCGAAGGACCCAAGGGCTCGCAGGACGTCGGGTCGTCCGGTATCTTGCCCCCGCCGACGGGCTGGCCCACTGCCCGCCCTGGAAGCACGAGCCCCCATGCACCTCGTCCCGAACCGCACCGCCTCCCCTGGGCCGGGTTCCCCCCGGGCGCCGGCCCGGCCAACGGGTCCCCTGCGCCCCGGGGCGGCCCCGGGCACCGGCGGCCTCGGAGGGGGGCCACGCGGACTTCGCCCCCACCGACGACGTGCAGTAGGCCCTGCGCCGGTTCCTGGCGGCCCGGTTCGGGCGCGTGAGCTGGGAGCGGGTGCTCTCCGGGCCCGGGCTCCCGGGCATTCACGGGTTTCTCGCCGCCACCGGCCGGGGTGAGCTCCCTCGGAGGGTCCGGGACCGCCTGGCCGCGGAGGACCCGGCGGCGGCCATCGCCGACGAAGCTCTCCGGGGGGAGGACGCCACCTGCGGCGCCGCACTGGATCTCTTCGCGCGGGTGTACGGCGCCCAGGCGGGGAACCTGGCTCTAACCGCCCTGGCCACCGGGGGCTTGTACCTGGCCGGGGGGATCGCCCCCAAGATCCTGCCCAAGCTACGGGAGGAGGGCTTCCTGCGGGCCTTCCGGGACAAGGGGCGCCTGGCGGGCCTGTTGGCGGACGTGCCGGTCCGGGTCGTGCTCGACCCGAAGACCGCCCTCTACGGGGCGGGCCGGGTGGCAGCCCGGAGGGCCGCCGGGAGGCGGGACCCGAAGAGGGTTCGGGCCACCTGACGGAAGTCCTCCGGCACCGGGGCCTCGATCCGGAGCGCCTTTCCCGTGCCGGGATGCGAGAAGGACAGGGCCCGGGCGTGGAGCATCTGCCGCGGCACGGCGACCCCCGCCGTCGCGGCCGCCCCGCCGTAGAGGCCGTCCCCCAGGATGGGGTAGCCGGCCTGGGAGAGCTGGACCCGGATCTGGTGGGTGCGTCCGGTGCGGGGGGATGCTTCCACCAGGGCGTGTCCCGGCGCGTGGGCCAGGACGCGGAACCGGGTGTCGGCCCGCAGGCCCCCCGCCCGGACCGCCACCATCCGGTCCCCCTCCCCTTCCCGGAGGTGGGACACGACCTCGAAGCTGCCGGGGGGGCGGCCCTGGACCAGGGCGAGGTAGATCTAGTCTATAGTCCCGATAAGGGGGACAACCAGTATCTGGTCTCGTATCTGGAGGA
>JAWSUI010000071.1:0-17675 GCA_033551855.1 Deferrisomatales bacterium | reverse complement strand
CTTCTGCAACCCCCGGTGTCGGGAGCGGTTCGAGGCCGACCCGGCGGGGGTGTTGGCGGCCTACCGGGCGGAGGAAGCCGAGCCGCCCCAGGAGATGCCCGAGCCGGAGGCGCCGGAGCGCGCCTCGCGGCCGCTGCCCGGTGCCGGAGGAGGTTCCGCCGAGAAAGAGGTCCTGGACCTCACGGGCATGAGTTGCGCCTCCTGCGCGGCGGCGATCGAGAAGAGCCTGCGCCGCGTGGGCGGGGTGGCGGTGGCGAACGTGAACTTCGCGGCCTCCAAGGCCTACGTCGAGCTCGACCCGGGCCGCGTCCGGCACGAGGACCTGGTGGAGGCGGTGCGCAAGGCCGGGTACGGCGTGCGGGAGGCGGGGTCCGAGCGCACGGCGGAGCTCTCCCTATCGGGGGTCGACTCGGCCCACTTCGCCGACGTGGTGGAAGAGGCCCTGCGGGCCCTGCCGGGGGTGGAGGCCGCCTCGGTGAACCTGGCCACCGCCAAGGCCCGGGTCGCCTACGACCCCGCCCGGGTCCGCGTGTCCCGGATGATCGAGGCGGTGAAGGCGGCCGGGTACGGTGCCCGGCCGGCCGAGGGCCGGGACGCCGAGGCCGAGGCCCGAGGGGCGGAGGCCCGGCTCTTCCGCCTGCGGCTCCTGGTGGCGTGGTCCTTCGCGCTACCCCTCCTCTATGTGGCCATGGGGGAGATGGTCGGGCTCCCGGTGCCGGCCCTCTCCCACCGGCAGATGGGGCTCCTGCAACTCGCCCTGTGCACTCCCATCGTGATCGCTGGGTTCAACTTCTACGTCAACGGGGCGAGGGCCTTGTGGAACCTTACCCCCAACATGGACAGCCTGGTCGCCATCGGCACGGGCAGCGCCTACCTCTACAGCCTGTACCGGACCTTCCAGGGAGGGGGTCACTTCTACTACGAGGTGGCCGGCCTTCTCCTGGCCTTCATCCTCCTGGGGAAGACCCTGGAGGCGGTGGCCAAGGGCAAGACCAGCGAGGCCATCAAGAAGCTCATGGGGCTCCAGCCCAAGACGGCGCGGGTGATCCGCGGCGGGGAGGAGACCGAGCTCCCGGTGGAGGAGGTGGAGGTGGGCGACCTCCTCCGGGTGCGGCCCGGGGAGAAGATCCCCGTGGACGGCAGGGTGACCGAGGGCCGCTCGGCGGTGGACGAGTCCATGATCACCGGGGAGTCGATCCCGGTGGAGAAGGGGCCCGGCAGCGTGGTGATCGGGGCGACCGTGAACAAGACGGGAACCTTCCTGTTCGAGGCAACCCGGGTGGGGAGCGAGACCGCGCTGGCCCAGATCGTCCACCTGGTGGAGGAGGCCCAGGGCTCGAAGGCACCGATCCAGGACCTCGCCGACCGCGTATCGGGGGTCTTCGTGCCGGTGGTGGTGGGGATCGGGGTCTTGGCCTTCCACGTGTGGATGACCCCCCCCGACGCCGAGGTCGCCTTCGCCCTGAGCGCGTTCATCGCGGTGCTCATCATCGCCTGTCCCTGTGCTCTGGGGCTCGCCACGCCCACGGCGGTCATGGTGGGCACCGGAAAGGGGGCGGAGCTCGGCATCCTGATCAAGGGCGCGGCGGCGCTGCAGGGCGCGGGCGGCGTGCAGGCCGTGGTCTTCGACAAGACCGGCACCCTCACCCGCGGGGAGCCCCGGCTCGCGGGCGAGGCGCCCCTGGAGGGGTTCTCGGCCGACGAGGTACTCGCCCTGGCGGCCGCGGCGGAGACCGGCTCGGAGCACGCCTTGGGGGAAGGGGTGGTGGCCGCTGCCCGCGAGCGAGGGCTGGAGCTCCCCCCGGCGCGGGACTTCGAGGCCGTTCCCGGCAAGGGGGTGGGGGCGGACGTGGGCGGGCGGCGTGTCCTGGTCGGGACCGATCGCTTCCTCGCCGAGAGCGGGGTGGACGCAGACCCTCTGCGCCCCCACAAGGAGGGGTTCGAAGCGGAGGGCAAGACCGCCCTGTGCGTGGCGGTGGACGGACGGCCCGCCGGGGTGCTCGCGGTGGCGGACACCCTCAAGGAGCACTCCGCCGCCGCCGTGCGGGCCCTGAAAGGGCGCGGGGTGCAGGTGGTGCTCCTCACGGGCGACAACCGGCGCACCGCCGAGGCCATCGGACGTCAGGTGGGGATCGAACGGGTCCTGGCGGAAGTGCTGCCGGCGGACAAGGCCCGGGAGGTGCGGAAACTGCAGGAAGAGGGGCTCAAGGTTGCCATGGTGGGGGATGGGATCAACGACGCGCCCGCTCTCACCCAGGCCGACGTCGGCATCGCCATCGGGACGGGCACCGACGTGGCGATCGAGTCGGCCGACATCGTGCTGGTCAAGGACGACCTGCGCGACGTGGTGCGGGCCATGGACCTGAGCCGGTACACCATGCGCAAGATCCGCCAGAACCTCTTCTGGGCCTTCGTCTACAACACGGTGGGCATCCCCATAGCCGCCGGCGTCCTGTACCCGTTCACCGGTTGGCTCCTCAACCCCATGATCGCCGGCGCGGCCATGGCCTTCTCGAGCGTGTCCGTGGTAACGAACTCGCTCCTCATGAAAGATTATCGCCCTGCTGCGTGACGCGGGTCTCGCCGGGGTCGCGCGGCCGCCTCTCAGCGGGAGGTTGCGGCCAGTGCGTGCTCCAGGTGCCCCAGGAACCACTCGGTGCTCACGAAGTCCGCGAAGCACATCCGCCCACCCCCCGCATCCTCGATGACCTCCCCCCGGTGGTCCAGAAAGAGGAGGAGGCAGTCGTAGTTGTAGTCGTACGTTCGACCCAGCGCGATCTCCTCCCGCGTCAGGTTCCTGGAGAGGTCGATGCGCACCGGAACAAAGCTCTCGTTCACGAGCCGGGCGATCTCCGGATTGCCCCAGAGGTCCCGATCCATGCGCTCGCACCGGTCACACCCCTCGGGAACGAAAAAATCCACGAGCATGGGCTTTTCCAGGATCCAGGCCGTCTCCTTGCCTGGGGCCAGCCGGTACCACTCTACGAGGCTTCCGGTGCTCCGTGCCGACCACCCGCCCCCGTGGCCCGCATGCCCCCCGTGGTGGCCCCCCCGGCCCCCGCAGGACGCGAGAAGGGTGAGAGCCGAAAGCACAATGATGATATTTCTCATCTTCTTCCTCGCTCCCGGTGGCGGATCCCCCGCCACCGTGTCTGGGGTTTCGGTTGCGCCCAGGCCGGAAGGGGACTCCGGGCCGATGGCCCAATGACAATCATTCTAGCTGCATTCCTACAGAAGGGAAATAATTAAACGCAATTTGAAATGGGAAGGGGGGAGGGTACAGGCCATAACCGCAGGTGCGACCTCGGCCACCCAGGGCCGCCAAGGTCCCCCGAGAATTTTGCGTAACTCTACGTGGAACATGGCCTTGTATTGTGCGAAGGACTGATGCGACAATTCCTTGTCGCGGGATGGCGGCTTCCTGGATTCCAAGTGTCCTACCTCCGAGCCGCTCCCGGAGGCATACCGGAAACACCCCCCGAGGCCTCGGATGAGAGTTCGCGAGTTGCGAATCTACGGAGTCTACGAGCAGTCGCAGGCCGGCCGGTTCATGTTGCGGATCAAGGTTCCCGGCGGGGTCCTCTCGGCCGCCCAGGCCGAGGCGGCGGCGGACCTCTCCGCTTCCTTCGGCAACGGCGTGGTCCACCTGACCACCCGGATGAGCCTGGAGCTCCACGAGGTGGCCGAGGCGGACCTGTCCGCCGCCCTGGGGGCCCTGGGCGGGGTGGGGCTGACTTCCCGGGGGGCGTGCGGCGGTGCCGTGCGGGGCGTGGCGGTGAGCACCCCCTTGGGGCCGGGGGCCGACCGGGCGCGGGACCTGGCCCGGCGAATCCACGGGCACTTCACGGGAAACCCCGAGTTCGAGGGTTTGCCCAAGAAGTTCAAGGTTGGCGTGGACGGGGGCTACGTCGGAGCGCGCCACCTGATCCAGGACGTGGGCCTCGTGCTCGCCGGCGAGGACTCCGGCGCCGAAGGCGGGCCCCTCTGGGACGTCTGGCTGGCCGGAGGCCTGGGGCGCGAACCGACCGCGGCCTTCCTCTTTGCCCGCGCCCTGCCCGAGGCAGGGGTGATTCCCCTGGTAGCCGACGTGGTTCGCTTGTACAAGGACAGGGTCCCCCCGGGAAAGCGCCTCAAACACCTGGTCCGGGCGGAGGGGCGGGGGGCGTTGGAGAGCGCGCTGGGGTCCCATCGGGGCCTTTCCCGCGTCCTGTCCGGGCTCCCCCCGGTCTCGGCATCGACCCCGGGAGAGCCGGCCGCGGCCGTGGCGCGGGTCACCGCGGGGGAGCTCCCGGCTGCCCACCTGAGAACGCTCGCCGCCCTCGCCCGCAGGTTCACCGGCGGGTTCCTGAGCCTGACCCCGGACCAGGACGTGGCCCTGTTCCCGTCCGACCCCGCCCTTCTCCCCGAGGTCCGGGAGGTACTGCAGGAGATGGGGCTCGCCGCGGCCGGGGAGGGGCCCGCCGTGCTCCGGGTCTGCCCCGGGAGCCCGGAGTGCCGCGTGGGGCTGACCCGGACCCGCGAGGTGGCCCGGGCCCTCGCGGGAGCCCTGGGACCCCGGAGCCGGTCCCTGTCCTGGGCGGTTTCGGGCTGCCCCAACTCCTGCGCGCAGCCGCAGCTCGCCGATGTCGGGGTCGTGTGCGTGAGGCTGGCCAGGGGGGAGGAACCCGGCGGGGAGCGCCGCCCCCTCTTCGACCTCCTGCGCAGGGAGGGGGAGGGCCTGGGGGAAGCCGTGCTCCGGCGGGTGCCCCTCGAGGAGTTGCTCGAAGCCGTGACCGCCCTGGGGTGAGCGCGGGGAGTGGAGAGGACGAGATGCGGATCGAGACGAGACTGGTGCGCTCCGGGCTCGGGAGCGACCCGGCCACCGGGGCCTTGAGCACCCCCATCCACCCGTCGGCCACCTTCGCCCACCCGGGCCTGGGAAGGACCACGGGGTACGACTACTCCCGCACCGGCAACCCGACCCGCCGGGTGCTGGAACAGGCCCTGGCCGGGCTCGAGGGCGGCTCCGCGGGCTTCGCCTTCGCCTCGGGGATGGCCGCCCTGAGCACCTTCTTCCTGCTCTTTCGACCGGGGGACCATCTGGTGGTCTCCGACGATCTCTACGGCGGTACCTACCGGGCCCTCGAGCAGGTCCTCGGGCCCTTGGGCCTCGAAGTCTCCTACGCGGACCTCACCCGGGCCGCGGAGGCGGAGGCGGCCCTGCGGCGGGAAACCCGCGCGGTGCTGGCGGAGACGCCGACCAACCCTCTCATGAAGGTGGCGGACCTTCGGGCCCTGGCGGATCTCTGCGAGCATCGGGGCGTGCTCCTTGCCGTCGACAACACCTTTCTCACCCCGTACTTCCAGCGACCGCTGGAGCTTGGCGCTCACCTGGTGGTCCACAGCGCCACCAAGTACCTCGGGGGGCACAACGATCTCCTGGCGGGGGCGATCGTCACCCGGGAGGCCGGCCTGGGGGAACGGGTGGGGTTCCTCCAGAACACCCTGGGCCCCGTCCTCTGCCCCCAGGAGGCCTGGCTGCTCCTGCGGTCCCTGAAGACCCTGGCCGTGCGCCTGGACCGGCAGTCGGCCTCCGCGGCGCGGATCGCCGGGTTCCTCCGGACCCACCCGGAGGTCCGGGAGGTGTTCTACCCGGGGTTTCCCGACCACCCCGGGCACGACGTGATGACGCGCCAGAGCTCGGGGTTCGGGGGGATGCTGAGCTTTCGCCTGGGGTCGGCGGAGGAAGTGGCTGCGTTTCTCGAGGGGCTCCGGCTCGTGACTTTCGCGGAGAGCCTGGGGGGCGTGGAGTCGCTGGTCACCGTGCCGAGCCGCCAAACCCACTGCGACATTCCCCCCCACGTGCGGGAGCGGATGGGGGTCACCGACGACCTGGTGCGGCTCTCCGTGGGGCTGGAGGCCCCGGAGGACCTGATCGAGGACCTGGGCCGGGCCCTGGGAGGGTGACGATGGAACGCGAGCGGTCGTGCAAGCCGGCGACGCGCCTGGTGGGCGGCCGGAGCGAGGTGGACCCTGCCACGGGGGCGCTGGGGGTGCCCATCGTGCTGGCCAGCACCTTTCACCAGGCCGACCCGGATCACCACGGCCCGTACGAGTATTCGCGCTCCGGCAACCCCACCCGGCGGGCCCTCGAGACCCTGGTGGCCGAGCTCGAGGGCGGAACGGCGGGGTTCGCCTTCGCGTCGGGGATGGCCGCCACCACCGCCGTCCTCTCGCTTCTCTCCCAGGGCGACCACGTGGTCGCTGCCCGGGACCTGTACGGGGGCACCTACCGGGCCCTGACAGGGGTTTTCTCCCGATTCGGAATCGAGACCACCTTCGCCGACGCCACGGACCTGGGTGCCCTGGAAGCCGCGTTCCGCCCCGGCACCCGCATGCTGTGGCTGGAGACGCCATCCAACCCGCTGCTCCGGGTAACGGACCTGCGGGGCGCAGCCCGCCTGGCCCGCGCGCGGGGCGCCCTCGTAGCCGTGGACAACACCTTCCTGACCCCCCTCCTCCAGAATCCGCTGGCCCTCGGCGCGGACCTGGTCGTCCACAGCGCGACGAAGTTCCTGGGGGGCCACAGCGACCTCGTGGCGGGGTGTGCCGTGGTCGCGGGAGAGGAACTGGCCGAGCGGCTCGGCTACCTGCAGAACGCCCTGGGAGGGGTGCTCTCCCCCCAGGACTCCTGGTCCCTGCTCCGGGGCATCAAGACCCTCAAGGTGCGGCTCGAGGCCGAGCAGGGAAGCGCTGCCGAGCTGGCGGCCCGCCTCGCCGGCCACCGGGCAGTCCGGGCGGTGCACTACCCGGGTCTGCCGGGACACCCCGGGGCGGCGGTCCACGCGGCCCAGGCCTCGGGGCCGGGTGCCGTGCTCAGCTTCGACGTGGGGAGCGCCGAGAGCGCCCGCAGCGTCCTGCGGGCCGTGCGGGTCCCGGCCGTCGCGGTGAGCCTGGGGGGGGTCGAGTCGATCCTGTCCTATCCCTGGACCATGTCCCACGCGTCCATGCCCCGGGGCCAGCGCGAGTCCCTGGGGATCGGCCCCGGCCTGCTGCGCCTTTCCGTGGGGCTGGAGGACGTGGAGGAGCTGTGGTCCGACCTGGAGGCGGCCCTGGGGGGCTGAGGCGGACCCACCCGGACGTTTCCCGGATGAGCCTCTATTCCTCTCCCACGAGGATCCCGCCCTCTCGCAGGAAGCCGTCCTCCTGCGCGACGCGCAGGAGCTCCCGCGCCTCCTCCGCCCGCTCCCCCGGCACCAGGATGCGGCGCTCCCCCAGGGGACCGAGGGTGACCGGGTAGGGGGTGATGGTCAGATCGCGCACCCAGACGGCGATCCCGGCCGCTTCCAGGACGCCGGTCACGGCGGAGGCCTCGAGGGGGTCCAGGGCCACGTACACGAGGACGGGTTCCTCTCGGGTCATCGGGTGATTCCCCCTTCGGTGGGCGGTGTCTTCAGCAGGCCCCAGATCCTCCGTCGGATCTTCCGGGCTCCGCGCCCCGCGGCGTCGGTGACCCGGCATGGGGACGACCGAAGAGGGGCGGCGGAAAGGACGGCGGCTTGTGGACGGGCCCCCGCTGTGTTACCTAGGTACCGTGCCTCGGAACGACGAACCTTCCGCCGGAGGACCGCGATGCTTCGCCGGCCGTTGCTCTTCGCAGCCACCCTGGCCCTTCTGACCCCCTTCCTTCTCGGCCTGGGGGGAGGCGGGGGCAGCCCGGTGTCCGACACGATCCCCCGGCCCAAGGAGAGCTTCTCGGCCCAGCTCCTGGACCGCCAGGGATTGACCACCCGGGTGGAGCTCCTGAGCTGTGCCGGGCGGACCTTCTTTCCCCTCGAGAGGGGCGAGGGCACCCTCATGGTGCCCTTCGGCAAGATCCGGCAGGTGGAGGTGGGGGGCGAAGACGGCTCCGGCGTGGCCGTCACCTTCCACATGGAGGGAGGCACGGTACTCGAGGGGCGGCTCCCCCGCCAGCTCCTGTGCACCGGCTCCACCGAGTTCGGCAACTACCAGGTGGAGCTCCGGGGCCTCAGCCGAATCGAGCTCTCCCGACCGTAGCTGCGGCCCTCACGGATACAGGGCCGGACCCCGCAGCCCCGCGTCCTCCTCCCAGCCCATCATCCGGTTCAGGTTCTGGATCGCTTGGCCGCTGGCGCCCTTGACCAGGTTGTCGATCGCGGAGACGAGGACCAGCCGCCCGGACGGGCCGTGGTCCACGGCCGCCATCATGCACGCGTTGGAGCCCTTGACGTAGGCGGTGCTGGGCAGCGCATCGGGCCCGAGCACCCGGACGAAGGGGGCCTCCCGGTAGAATTCCGCCCAGATCTGCCGGACCCGCGCGGCGTCCACCCCCTCGCGGGGCAGGGCGTAGATCGTGGAGAGGATCCCCCGGTCCATCGGCACCAGGTGGGGCGTGAAGACCAGGGGGACCTCGCACCCGGCCGCCCACTCCAGCTGGCTGCGGATCTCGGGCTCGTGCCGGTGGGCGGCCACCTTGTACGCTTTGAAGCCTTCGTTCACTTCGCAGAAATGGACGCCGGGCCCGGGCTCCCGCCCGGCCCCCGTGACCCCCGACTTGGAATCGGCCACGATCCCCTCCGGCCGCAGGGCCCCCTCCAGGAACAAGGGGATCAGGGGCAGCAGGACGCTCGTGGGGTAGCACCCCGGGTTTCCCACCAGCCGGGCCCGCTCCACGGCCGCGCCGTGTACCTCGGTGAGCCCGTACACCGCCTCCTGGAGGAGCTCGGGGTGGGCGTGGGGGCCGTAGTGGATCTGGTACACCGAGGGGTCCGCGAACCGGAAGTCGGCCGAGAGGTCCACGATCCTCTTGCCCCGGCTCAGCAGGGGGGGGACGGCCGCCATGCTGGCCTTGTGGGGCAGCGCCAGGAAGAAGACCTCTGCCTGGTCGATGACGGCCGGATCGTCGTGGGGCTGGAAGGTCAGGTCAACGTGGCCCAGGCTGGGGAAACACGCCCCCAGGGTGCGGCCGGCGTAGGACCGGGAGGTGATCGCGGTCACGCGGGCGTGGGGGTGGACGTGCAGCAGGCGGAGCAGCTCCGCACCGGTGTAGCCGCTGGCGCCGATGATTCCCACAGGCAGCATGGCAGTCCTCGCAGACGACGTGGGGATGCGGGGCGGAGTGTAGGGGAAAGACGGGTTCTTGCAAAGGCCCCCGCGGGACCTGGAATCCCCGCCTGGCACGTGCTCGGGGTCGGGGAGCCCCTCCGCTCCGCCCCGCAATCCGCGGCGATTCGACGGGGGCATCCCCGCAGGCCCCTGTGAACCGGGCATCACCCGTTCGCCCCGGATGCGGCGGGTCAGTCGATGCGGTGCGGGACTGCTCTCCGAGGCTCCCGGACCCCGCCCCACGATGCGGTGGTGGGTTGGGTGGGTCTTCGGGGCCGCACGAAAACGAAGAGGGCCCCCGCGGGGGCCCTCTTCGTCGGTCCGATGAAACGCCGTCTAGCGCTTCGAGAACTGCGGGCTGCGGCGGGCCTTGTGGTGCCCGTACTTCTTGCTCTCCACGATGCGCGGGTCGCGGGTGAGGAAGCCGGCCTTCTTCAGGATCGGGCGCAGGTCCTCTTCCAGGGCCACCAGGGCCCGGGCGATGCCGTGGCGGACGGCCTCGGCCTGACCGGTGATGCCCCCGCCTCGGACGCGCACCTTCACGTCGTAGGACCCGGCGCGCTCGGTCAGCACCAGGGGGCTGAGGGCCGCGCGGCGGTGGGCCTCCCGGGGGAAGTACACCTCGAGGCTCTTCCCGTCGTTGACCTCGACCTTCCCCTCCCCGGGGACCACGGTCACGCGGGCGATGGCGGTCTTTCTCTTGCCGTGGCTCTGGATGCTCTGGGCCATGGGTTCCTCTCTACTCCTGGACGGCCAGCGGCTTGGGCTGCTGCGACTGGTGCGGGTGTTCGGGGCTCGCGTAGATCTTGAGCTTGGTCATCATCTTCCGGCCCAGGTTGTTCTTGGGAAGCATGCCCTTGACCGCCCGCCGGAACACTTCCTCGGGTTTGCGCTCGAGCATCTGCCGGGCCGTCCGGCCCTTGATGCCCCCGGGGTAGCCCGTGTACCAGTAGTACATCTTCTGGTCCATCTTGCGGCCCGTCAGGTGGACCTTGTCGGCATTGACCACCACTACGAAATCCCCCGCGTCCACGTGGGGGGTGTAGGTGGGCTTGTGCTTGCCCCGGAGGACCGATGCCACCTGGGCAGCCAGGCGCCCCAGGGTGGCACCCTGGGCATCCACCACGAACCATTCCTTCTCGATCGTCTGTGCGGTGGCCATGTAGCTCTTCATGACGGCCAGCCTCCCACGGCTCTGGAAATCGCGAAAAGCGGAATCCTACGGGACCGACCTGCTCCTGTCAAGGAAGAACGGGCTTCCTGGATCCACCGGCTGGTCGGCGAGCGAAGTCCGGGAGCCCCTGCGATTCGCCGCAACACGCCCACCGGAGACGGTTGGCGTGTTGCGGCGGCAATGAAGCCCCGGCCCCCTGCGTAGGGGACCGCGTTTATAGCGGAAGCATTGACGCCGCGCAAGGGGAAACCCTATCCTGGGTCCGCTGGCTGGTCCGCGAGCGAAGTCCGGGAGCCCCTGCGTTTCGCCCCGCAATCTGGTGGTGGATTCTGGGGATAAGGGTGCGGCCCCCAGCCGGAGGAACCATGGTTCGCCTGCGCCCGCTCTCCTTCGCCGCCGTCCTGGTCGGGGTGGCCCTCGTCCCGGGGGCGGCCGCCACCCTGGGCCGCGCGCCGGCGAGGTCCTGAGGGGGGTTGGGTGCCGTGGGATCGACGGGCCCGGCGCCTTCGGACGGTTGGACCGCGGTGGTGCCCCTGGGCGGGTTGGGTGAGGTGGGACTCAACGTCCTGGCACTGGAGTCGGAGCGGGATCTGCTGCTGGTCGACTGCGGTCTCCTCTTCCCCCCCCCGGACCACCCGGGGATCGACTACCTGATCCCGGACCTCCGTTTCGTCTGGGAACGCCGGGAAAAACTCCGCGCCGTGTTCCTCACCCACGGCCACGAGGACCACGTGGGCGCCGTGGGGCACCTCCTGGACCGGGCGCCGGTTCCCGCCTTCGGCACCCCGATGACCCTGGGCCTCCTGGAGGCCCGCCTCGCCGAGAGGTCCGCCTCCGCCCGCGGTCTCCTGCGGTCCGTTGCCCCCGGCGGCGAAGCGGAGGCCGGGGCCTTCCGGGCGCGGTTCCTGCCGGTCACCCACTCGGTGCCGGGCGCCTGCGCCCTCGCGCTGGACACCCCCGGCGGGAGGATCGTCCACACCGGCGACTTCACCTTCGACCCCCATCCCGTCGACGGGCGTCGGACGGACGAGGCCGCCTTGGCCGAACACGGGGAGCAGGGGGTGGATCTCCTCTGCTGCGACAGCACCAATTCCCTGGTCCCGGGGCAGACCCCCTCGGAGACGCGGGTGGGGCAGGCCCTGCGCGGGCTCCTCCCGGGGGTGCCCGGGCGCGCCTACGTGAGCCTGTTCGCCAGCAACGCCCATCGTATCCAGCAGGTGGTGGAGGTCAGCCGCGAGCTCGGCCGCCGGGTGGCGTTTCTCGGGCGCTCCACGGTGCAGGGGGCCCGACTGGCCCGGAACCTGGGACACCTTCGGGTCGCGCCGGGGGACGTGGTGCCCGCTTCTCGGGCGTCGGACCTGCCCCGGAGGGGTATCACCGTGGTGCTCGGCGGCAGCCAGGCCGAGCCCGGCAGTGCCCTGTGGCGGGTTGCCCGGGGCCTGGAGCCGTGCCACCGCCTCCAGGCCGGCGACGCGGTCTTCTTGTGCGCGCGCCGGATTCCCGGCCGGGAGGTCCCGATTCGGCGGTTGGTGGACCGGTGCCTCGCCGCGGGGGCCCGGGTCCACGACGGGGAGAGCTCGGGCGTCCAGGTCTCGGGCCACCCGGCCCGGGGGGACCTGGCCCACATGCTCGGCCTGGTGCGGCCCCGCCACCTCCTCCCGGTCCACGGGGAGCTGCGGCACCTGGATGCCCTGGCACGGCTGGCCGGGGAGCTGGGTCTGCAGCAGGACAGGGCGTTTCCCGTCCGCAACGGCGAGGGTCTCCTGCTCCAGGGGGGGCGGGTTCGGCGAGGCCCCACGATCGCGGCGGGGCGCGTGGTGATCGACCGGGGGGCGGAGGCCGCCGAGGGCGCGGCCCTGCTCGCGGACCGCCGGCGTCTGGGGGAGGGGGGCGTCGCGGTGGTCGTCCTCGGACACGGGAGGGAGCGGCCTGAGGTGAGAGCGGTGCTCCGGGGAGTGGTCTCCCCCGAGCGGGCCGACGCGGCGGCCCGGGAAGCCGAGGACGCAGTGCGCCGGGACCTGGCGGCCCGAGGGTTTGGGGCCGGCCGCGGGTGGGACCTCGACGAGGGGCAGGACGCCTGCCGGCGGGCTCTCCAGCGCCACTTCCGCCGGTCGGGCGGCCCCCGGCCCCTGGTCCTGGTCACCGGCCTCGGCCCTGCCCGGGGGGGATTCGAGTAGAGGCCCCCTTCGTCCCGGCTCCGAGCACGTGTCAGGCGGTGGATCCTGGGGTTTCTCGCCGGTTGACGTCGCCGCCGCCCCCCCAGTACAGTACGCGTTTCGTCCCCTGTCCGCTTGCGCGAGGTTCGATGGGAGGTCTCGAGAGCGTTCTCCTCGGTGTGTTGCAGGGGCTTACGGAGTTCCTTCCGGTGAGCTCCTCCGGTCACCTGGTCCTGGCCCAGAGCCTGCTGCCGAGGTTTCGGCCCCCGGGGGTCCTCTTCGAGGTGCTGTTGCACGGGGGTACCCTGCTCGCCGTGATGGTGTACTTCCGGCGCGACCTCTGGGAGGTGCTGCGCAGCCTCCGGCCGGGGGGAGACCCGGCGCGCCGCCGCCTGGCGCTGCTCCTGGCGGCGGCCACGGTGCCCACGGCGTTCATCGGCCTGGCGTTCCAGGGCCCCCTCGAAGCCCTGTTCCACGCCCCGCGGTCCGCCGCGGCGATGCTCCTGGTCACCGGCGCCCTCCTGTGGGTCTCGGAGGCGCTTGCCCGTCCGAGGGTTGGGATCGAAGGAGTGGGGTACGGGCGCGCGCTCGCCGTGGGCACGGTCCAGGGGTTGGCCATCGTGCCCGGGATCAGCCGCTCCGGTTCCACCATTGCCGCGGGAACCCTCCTGGGTGTGCGGGGCGAGGACTCCGCCCGCTTCAGCTTCCTCCTCTCGGTGCCGGCGATCCTCGGGGCCCTGGTGCTCCACCTGCCGGAGCTCGGAGCGGTGGAACCGGGCCGGCCCGCAGCCTACGCGGCCGGGACAGCGGCGGCCTTTCTCTCGGGCCTGTGGGCGCTCCGCTTCCTGATGAGCGCCATCCGCAGGGGGCGCTTCCGGTGGTTTGCGGTGTACTGCTGGCTCCTGGGGGCCGGCTATCTCCTGCTCGGGCCCTGACCCATGGCGCGCAAGGGAGAGAACGGGGCCCGGCGGCTCCGGGGGGAGACCCCCGGGTGGAAGGCGCGGCTGGGGCGGCAGGTGCGGGGGGAGCTGGCGGGGCTGCTCCTCGGCATCGGCTGCGCGTTCCTGCTGCTGGCCCTCCTGTCCTACGCCACGGCGGACCCCTCCTTCAACACCTCCGGCGGGGCGGGTGCGCCCCGCAACCTCGGGGGAGTGGCCGGTGCCTACGCGGCGGACCTCCTGTACCAGTCCCTCGGCTACGCGTCCTTCCTGGTCCCCCTGGCCCTGGGCGTCTACGCGGTGCGCTTCGCGCTGCTACGGCCGGTCGCCTACCCCGGCTGGGTGGCCCTCGGCTACACCTCCCTGGTGCTCACCGCCGCGGGCCTCCTGAGTCTGTTCGCCGGCACCGTGGCGATCGATCGGCTCACGCTCTCCGCCGGCGGAGGGGCCGGCGAGCTCCTCGCCCGGGGTCTGACCCGGTACTTCAACCGGCCCGGGGCGGGCCTCCTCCTGGGGGCCGGGTTTCTCGCGTCCCTGATGTTCACGGTGAACTTCTCCCTGTACGCCTTCTGGGAGCGGCTGCGTCTGGTTTTCCTGGGGATCGCCCGCGGGGTGCGCGAGCAGTGGATCCGGCGCCGGGAGCAGCGGGCCAAGCGCCGCGCCCGGCGCGCCGCGCCGGCCCAGGGGGGAGGGCCGGTCCCCGACCGCCCCGTGGTCGTGGCAGAGAAGCGGCTCCAGATCTTGGACCGGCCCAAGGTGGCGGTGCAGGAGGCCTTCCCCTTTGCCCACGAGGTCGACGGCTACCGGCTGCCCCCCCTCGAGCTCCTCGACCCGTCGCCCCCCACGGGCTCGGGCCCGGATCGCGAGAGCCTGCGGATGCTCTCCAACACCCTGGAAAAGAAGCTCCAGGACTTCCAGGTCCAGGGCAGCGTGAGCGAGATCCAGCCCGGGCCGGTGATCACCCTCTTCGAGTTCAAGCCGGCCGACGGGATCAAGATCAACCGGATCGTGAGCCTGGCGGACGACCTGGCCCTGGCCCTGCGGGCCCTCTCGGTGCGGATCATCGCCCCCATCCCGGGCAAGGACGCGGTGGGGATCGAGATCCCCAACACGCGGCGCGAGACCGTCGTGCTCCGCGACATCCTCAGCTCTCCCGTCTACCGGGAGTCCAAGTCCCCTCTGACCCTGGCCCTGGGCAAGGACAGCGCCGGCAACCCCTACGTGACCGATCTGGCCCGCATGCCCCACCTCCTCATCGCCGGGGCCACGGGCTCGGGGAAGAGCGTGGCCGTCCACTCCATGCTGGCGAGCCTCCTCTACCGGGCCACCCCCAGAGACGTGCGGCTGCTCATCGTCGACCCCAAGATGCTCGAGCTCTCGGTCTACAACGACATCCCCCACCTGCTGCTCCCGGTGGTGACCGAGGCCAAGAAGGCGGCGGTGACCCTGCGCTGGGCGGTGCAGGAGATGGAGCGCCGCTACCGGCTCATGGCCGAGGAGGGGGTGCGCAACCTCGCCACCTACAACAAGAAGATCGAGAAGCGGCTCAAGGAGACGGCCGGCCGGACGGTCTCGGAGGACGAGAACCTGGAGTGGCTGCCCTTCATCGTGGTGGTCATCGACGAGCTGGCGGACCTGATGATGGTGGCCTCCAAGGACGTGGAGGAGTCCATCGCCCGGCTGGCCCAGATGGCCCGCGCCTCGGGGATCCACCTCATCGTCGCGACCCAGCGGCCCTCCGTGGACGTGATCACCGGCATGATCAAGGCGAACTTCCCGGCCCGGATCGCCTTCCAGGTGGCCTCGCGGGTGGACTCCCGCACCATCCTCGACTCCATGGGCGCGGAGGCCCTGCTGGGGGGGGGGGACATGCTCTTCCTCCCGCCGGGCACCGGCCGGCTGGAGCGCCTGCACGGCTCCTACGTCTCGGAGGAGGAGATCGGGCGCCTGGTGAAGCACCTGCGGGACCAGGGGGAGCCCGAGTACAACGAGGCCATCCTCGAGGAGCCCGACCCCGAGGGGTTCGAGAACGACCCGGAGTTCGACGAGTACTACGACCAGGCCGTGCGCCTCGTGGCCGAGACCCGGCAGGCCTCCATCTCCATGATCCAGCGGCGGCTCAAGATCGGGTACAACCGGGCGGCCCGGATGGTCGAGCGCATGGAGCGCGAAGGGGTGGTGGGCCCCTCCCGCGGCGCCAAGCCCCGGGAAGTGCTGGTGGGAAAGCTGTGAAGCGGGAAGCGGCAACAGCCCACGGTGACGATCGGCAAAGGCGCAGCGCACCGGGCTCGTCCCCTACGTCCTTTGGGTCCCTTGCGTCCCTGCCGCCACAAAGGGTGAAACGTGCAAAAAGAGCATAAGAACAAAAACAAGAGCAACGTCGGACGGCTTCTGTGCGCGGGGGTGCTCGCGCTCCTCCTGGCCGCGCCCGGAGTCCGGGCGGCCGAGCCCGAGGCCGTGCTGGAGGGCTTGCGCCGGGCCTACGAGGAAACGGCGGACCTGACCGCGCGCTTCGTCCAGACCGCCTACCTGGTTGCGGCCGGCCTGGAGCGGGAGGCCCAGGGGCGGGTGGCCCTCAAGAAGGGCGGGATGATGCGCTGGACCTACGAGGGGGACGACCCCCAGGAGATCGTGAGCGACGGCCGGACCCTGTGGGTCCACCAGGTGCGCGACCGCACGGTGCTCCGCCAGGAGCTGGCGGCGGTTCCCGAGGCGAGCCGGCTCGCCCTGGACCTCCTCTCCGGGTTCCAGGGCGTGGAGGGGCACTTCGATGCAGCCTCCTGCGGGGAGCTGTGCCTGGCGCTCACCCCCCGGGACGCGCGGCCGGATCTCAGCCGGGTGCTGGTGGAGGCGGCCCCCGGGGGGGGAGAGGTGCGGGCGGTCACGACCGAGGACCCCCTGGGCAACCGCACGCGGGTGGAGTTCTTCGATGTGCGGCGCAACACGGGCCTCGGGGACGAGCACTTCGCCTTTCGCCCGCCCGAGGGCGCCCAGGTGCTGGACATGCCGGGGGGGCCGTGAGCCGACGGTCCGTCGGGCTCGTCAGCCTCGGGTGCGCCAAGAACCGGGTGGACGCGGAGCACCTCCTGGGGGGGCTCCTGGCCCGTGGCTTCACCCTCGTGGAGGACCCCGCCGGGGCCGAGGTCGTGGTGGTGAACACCTGCGGGTTTCTCCGGGAGGCGGTCGAGGAGTCCATCGAGGAGATCCTCGAGGCGGCCCGCCTCAAGGAGACCGGCGCGTGCCGCGTCCTGGTGGTGGCCGGGTGCCTGCCCAAGCGCTACCCGGAGCTCGCCCGGGAGCTCCCCGAGGTGGACCACTTCTTCACCCCCGACGACCTGCCGCGGATCCCCGGGCTCCTGGGGGGCGCCCCCGCCCCCCAGGGGGAAGAGGAGGCGCCGCCGCGGGTCCTCACCCAGCTTCCCCACAGCGCGTACCTCAAGGTGGCCGAGGGCTGCTCGAACCGGTGCACCTACTGCACGATCCCGTCCATCCGGGGGGACTTCCGCTCCCTCTCCCAGGCGCCCCTGGTGGCCGAGGCGCGGGTTCTGGCCGAGCAGGGGGTCGTGGAGCTCAACCTCGTGGCCCAGGACGTGACCTCCTACGGCCGGGACCGGGGCGACCCATCGGCCCTCGCGGGCCTGCTCGATGCCCTGGAGGGGGTGGAAGGGCTGCGCTGGCTCCGCCTCCTCTACGGCTACCCCGGCCCCCTGCCCTCGGGCATCGAGGACCGGCTCCGCGCCGGCGGAAAGCTCGTCCCCTACCTGGACCTGCCCATCCAGCACATCCACCCCCGGGTCCTGCGGGCGATGGGGCGGCGCACGACCGCGGCAGAGGTGGAGGAAGCGCTCCTGGGGCTCTTGGAGAGGGTGCCCGGCCTGGTCCTGCGAACCACGGCGATCGTGGGCTTCCCGGGCGAGACGGATGCCGAGTTCCAAGCCCTCACCGACTTCGTCGGCCGGGTACGGTTCCACCACCTGGGCGCCTTCGCCTACTCCCCGGAAGAGGGCACGCCGGCCGAGCGGCTGCGGCCCCGGGTGCCGAAGCGGGTCGTCCGGGAGCGACTGGACCGGTTGTTGGAGCTGCAGGCCGAGGTGAGCGCCGCCCGCAACCGCGAGCTCCTGGACCGCGAGCTCGAGGTCCTCGTCGAGGGGGTGGACGAGGAGGGGCGGGTGGTGGGCCGCACCTACGGCCAGGCCCCCGAGGTGGACGGGATCACCTTGCTCCGCGGGTGCGGGGACGACGTGGTCGAGATCGGCTCCTTCGTGCGGGCCCGGGTAGTCGGTGAAAATGAACCATATCACT
>JAWSUI010000070.1:0-17684 GCA_033551855.1 Deferrisomatales bacterium | reverse complement strand
TGAGTCGCCCCAGGAAATTCCGCCACGGGCGCAATCCACCCTGCGGAAAGTGAGTCAGGGGGTTCGCCTCGATTCAGGAACGAATTTTTCAGGAACTTCCGTTTAGGGTCTCCATGCCCGTTCATGCCTGCTCCTCCTCGTCGCACCGGACGTGCGGCTTTCCCGCATCCGGCGCACCGACAGTCTCTCGCCCCAAGGCAGACGCAAGGAGTTGAAGGCGTTGCAGTGCCTACAGATAGACGAGGCCGTAGCGGTGCAGTCCTGCATACAGGGTCTCGCCTTTCCGAAAGGGCTTGCTGCGCCGTTGGCTCCGGTTTCGCAGAAATCGCCGAAACCGACATCGCACGAAGTGGTTGACGCCTCGGAACGCCTTTCGCGGGTAGCCGTACCCGAAGTAGTTGGCCCACCCTCGCAGGATCTCGTTGACCTCGACGATGACGGGTCCAAGCGCCTTCTTATATCCTGTACGGGTCTTCTCGCGGATCTTGTCCCGCAGCTTCGCCACGGCCTTTTCCGAGGGGAAGATATTCAGGTACCGATGGTCTCTTCCCTTCAAGTCTCGGTCGTAGCGCAGGGTGAACCCCAGAAAGTTCAGGCTCTGCCCTGCTCCCCGCATCCGCACGATGCTCGTCTTGTCTCGGTTGATGGTCAATCCCAGCTCCCCTTCCAGCTTCTTTTCCAGCCATCCGATGACCCGAGGCCCCATCCATCGCGCCTGGACCACGAAGTCGTCTGCGTAGCGCACCAGTCGCGCATTGGCCACCCGGTTCGGTCCGTGTGCCTCTGCATAAAACGCCTGGTCCAACTGGTGAAGATAGAGGTTGGCCAGAAGGGGCGAGATCACGCCGCCCTGCGGGGTCCCCCGCGTGGGCTTCGTGATGGTTTCGCCTCCCTTGCCGTCCTGCTCCACGATCGGGCTTCGCAGCCACATCCGCAGCAGGTGCAGCATGGATCGGTCCGCGATCCGCTGCCCCACCTTCTCCATCAGGGGCTCCCATGGGATGGTGTCGAAGTAGCTCGAAAGGTCTGCGTCATAGATCTCGCAGCGCCCTTCTTTGAGGTTTGTCTGGATCTGCTCCATGGCTCCGTGGGCTCGCCGCCCGGGCCGGAACCCGTGGGAACAGTCCAGGAAGTCCACCTCGAAGATCGGCTCCACGATCAACATCCAGGCCGTCTCGACCACCCGGTCCCGAATGCAAGGTATACCGAGGGGGCGCAACTTTCCATTCGCCTTCGGTATGTAGACGCGAAGCACCGGCTGAGGCTCATAGCTCTTGGAGCGAAGCGCCTGTTCCACTTCATCCAGAAACGCCCCCACTCCTCCCTCCCTGGCCTCGATGTCTTTGATGCGTATTCCATCGACTCCCGGTGCCCCCTGGTTCGCCCGTACCCGCTTCCATGCTGTTTCCAGCACGTCGCGGCGGTACAACCGGTCATACAGGGCGTAAAACCGAAACGACGGCTCTTGCTTGGCCTTGCGGCCCAGTTTCCATCGCAGAAGGGAGAGTTTCAGCGGCATCCCGGGTTCCGGCTGGAACCCTTGCGCCTCTTCTTCCGTAGTGGAGCGCCTGCTCAAGCGGCTCTTCCTCTCGTTGACGAAAACATGACTGAAGTCCGGCCCCTTGGCTCCACGGGCGTTACCCCGCTTCCTCGCTACTACGGGCCGACTGACTCCCGGCCGCGGCCGCCAGATGGGTTATGGATTCCCCATTGGCGTTTTCCGAGAGGCGATGCTCCGCCCCGGATGCCACGCCGGGCCTCCCAGGTTCCTCGACCAATCTTTCGACGCGCGCTCTCCCCAACCACCCCGGGCAGTCCGGTCGGTGCATCTGCTCGTTTCTTCCCTTCCGGTGGCAGGCTTCAGCATCTCTGGGAGACTGGCCACTGCCGAAAGCGTAACGAGGCCGAATCGGGTTCGATCACTAGGGCTCGCGTCTTTGCCGTCCGGGGAGTTTTTCCCCTTTGCCTCCGGTTCGACCGCGCCGGAGACCGACTGCGCTTCCCGCTTACGGTTACCCTTCACGGGGAGTCGCGGCTACATGCTGAACGAGCAATTCGCATGGCTGACACCTTTCAGTCAGCTAGATTGGCCAGGCTTGGCCTGGCGCACCGGAGGACGCAGAGGGACAAGACCTCCAACGCCATTACTATGTCAGCCGTTCACCGTCTGTTTTCCGCTTCTCACCTCGCGGTTCGGTTCGTGCCGAACTGGCGCACAACGGCGTTCACGAAGACTGCCACCCCCAACAAGGAGACCAACAGACCGACGCCAAAGGCGCTTGTTCCCAGATCATACGAGTCCCCGGTGGCCCTCTCGAACCCGCCGTCGTTGATGATGATGAACCCGATCCTGACACAAACCATGCTGGTCAGGACGGAAACACCGAAACGGAAAGTGGCCATGGCCGCTCACAGCACAGGGGGCTTGGGGCGCCGCCGCTTGGGTACCATCCTTGTGGGAGGTGCGCCCTTGAGCGGCCGCCTCGGCGAGGCGACCCTACCCGACCAAGGTTTCGACCCTCTCGTCAGAGCACACTGACATCTCAAGGGCGGGGCAAAACACCGCATCGGATGGCTGAAGTTATTCTCTTGCCAGCCTTGGAGTTAAGGAATACAGAAAACAAGAAACATGCTGGAAGCACGGTAAACAGAAAGCCAATTGCGAGCCGTATAATATCCGTCTCCTGTTGATCGTGACCAAACAATGAATAAACGACAAGATCCGTTAATGGTACCAGAAAAAAATATGAAATAATTCCCAACAAAAACAATCCCCCCACAATAATTGACAGAAGTAGGAGTCCGAACTTCAGTCGCACGGCGAGACAATTCATTCAGGGCACCTCACATGGCAGGCACTCCCCCAGCCGCACTGCCTTAGGGGATTATCGTCGCACTTCGAGGATGAGCTGAAACCTGTTGCTGTAAATTGTGGCCTAGCCATCCAAATGCAGCACCCCGCACACCAGATATCCAGGTGCTTGCCAAGCTAATAGCCAAGTTCTGTGATTGGAGACCGCTGAACGCACCGCCTATTGCACCACCCGTTGCAGCGAAACAGATACCAGCCGCATTCGGCTTTTGACCAGACAGGATCGTTGTGGCCGAATAGCCGGCGGTTCCAACTCCGGCTCCTATCATAGACTGCAAGAATATACCCGGTCCTAAATGGACTGCACCCAAACCGCTCACCGCTCCAAGTCCTGCCGCCGCTAAATACACGCTAAAGGGTGCATTCGGAGTTGTTAAAGATACCATGAGAGCCCCGGATGCTGCTCCCACCACGGCCGAGGCTGCGTACTGAACCCACAGCCCATCGGGATCCGTGAAGTTCACCGGGTCTCCGGCCACGTACCCGTAGAGAACCACGTCGCCACCGGCGAAGTCGATCGGGTCCTTGGCGACCCATCGGCCGAGGGCGGGATCGTAGTCCCGGGCGCCGAAGCGCACCAGGCCGGCGTCGCGGTCGTGGAGGCCGCCGGCGAAGCCGAGGGGCAGGGGAAAGGTCGGGTTGGAGTCGTAGAGGACGTTGCCGAAGGTGTCGTAGTCGATGCGTTTGACCACGTTGCCTTGGGTGTCGGCCACGGCCCTCACGGTGCCGAGCTGGTCGGCGGCGAGGAGGTAGGTCTGCCCGGCAACCGTCACCGTGACCGGCACCCGGTCGTCCGCGTAACGGAACCGGGCGATCAGCCCGTCGCTGCCGTCGTACACGGCGAGGAGCCCCCGGTTGGCGCCGGCCCAGAGGTACTTCTCGACGATCTGGCCGTTCACCCGCTTGGCGACCCTTCGGCCGAAGGGGTCGTGGTCGTAGGTGAGGACCCGCCCGTCCGGGAGATCGACCCGAAGCAGCTCTCCGCGGGAGGAGTAGGTGTAGATCGTGGTCCCCGCTTCGGTCGTCTTCCGCTCCAGGAACCCGTCCTCGTCGAAGGCGTAGACCTCTGCGCCGGCCGTGACGACACGGTCCTCGGCGTCGTAGGCGTAGCCTCGGGCCTCGATGCCTCGCAGGGTGTTGGCCTCCAGCGTGCGGTTGCCGTTGAGGTCGTGGGAATAGGTTTCGACCGGGACGGCGTCTTTCGTGACCTCGGTGAGCCGCCCCGCCTCGTCGTAGAGATACTCCCAGACCGTTGTCCCTCCCCCGATCGTCTCGACCTTCCGGGTGATCCTGCCTGCGGGGTCGCGCTCGCCGACCTGCCACTGAAACACCGGGCGACCGGCGACGACATACGCCGTCTCGTCGAGCTCGCCGTAGCCGTTGAAGGCGCGCGTGAGCTCGGCCGCTCCGCCGGTAACGGCTTCGGGGAGGCCGTTCTGGGCGCTGCGGTGGACGGAAAGTTCCCCTGCCGAGACGAGCAGGCCGTCGAGGTCGTAGCCGAAGGTCTCGGTCTCGCCGGCATAGTGGAGGGACGTGAGCCGAAAGTCGTGGTCGTACCCGTAGGAAAGGGTCTGGCTGAGGGTCCCGTGCCGGGTGTCGGAAGTGAGCAACGGCCCGTCGAAGGTGAGGGAGACGCTCTCCGCCCCCAGGGCCGCCCCCGAGATGCGGCCTCCGCAGTCGTGGGAGTAGGTGACGGTTCCCTCGGGGGTCTGGGTGCTCTGGAGCAGCCCGTTGGCGTACCGGTTCGTGAGGAGCCTGCCGGAGGGCGATCGCACCGTCTGGAGGTTCCGCTCGGTGTCGTAGGAATACACGTAGGAGCCCGACAGGGGTGCGAGATAGCTCCGGCGCTGGTCGTTGGCCGTGTAGGCGAACCGGTGAACGTGGAGGCGGGGGGTGGTGAGCACGGTGAGGTTGCCGTTGGGGTCGTAGTCGTACTGGAGCACGGCGCCGTCCGGCCGCGCCTCTTCCCGCAGCCGCCCCATCACGTCGAAACGGTAGTCGATGGTCCGGCCATCCGGCGTCACCGCGGCGGCAGGGTAGCCGTTGGCGTCGTAAGCGAGGGAGGTCGTCCGGCTTCCCACCGTCACGGTCTCCACACGGCCCCGGGCGTCGTAGCCGTAGGAGACCGGCAGCAACCCCGGCACCGAGAGCTGCAGGGCTCGCAGCGACGCCGGATCGTAGACCGCCGTCGCGGTGCGACCCTGGGGCGAGGTCGAGGTGACCGTGCCGCTTCGCGCATCGTTCACCGTCGTCCACGGCATCCCATTGACGCGCACCGTCTCGGTCACTCGGTCGGGAACGCCGTCGGCGTCCGTGTCCTGGTAGGTGCGGTCCACGGAGACCGTTCGATCGAGCCCGCTGGGCAGCACGGTGGTCGTTCCCTGAAGGACCGTGTGCCAGTAGTGGGGGTCCAGCCCGTAAGCGAGCTCGACCCGGGTGCCGCAGGCGGTGTCCTCCGAGACGCTTCGGCCGTCCCCTGCCCTGGTGTGCGCGGTCTCCGCACCGAAGGGCGAGGTGGTGAGCCGGGAGTAGGTGCCTCCGAAGTCGGTGCGCTCGCGGAAGGAGGTGACATTGCCCTCCCCCGTCTCCTCCTGGGTGTGGATCGTTCCGGCCGCGTCCACCCCGTGCCCGTAGCTCCACCGGCCGCCTTCGGGGTCGGTCACCTCCGTGAGGGCTCCGTCGTCGTCGAACCCGTGGGTGAAGTGATTCCCGTTCGGATCCCACACGTCCGTCATCCGGCCGTCGGCCGTGTACGCGAACCGGTAACCGGAGCCGTCGGGATAGACCACTTCCCTCAGGTGGCGACTCCCATCGATGCCCAACGAGGTGACCAGGCCGTCCGGTGAGACGATCGCGGTAGGCACGCCGTCCGGGCCGCGCTCGATGATTGTTGTGTTCCCGTCCTTGTCGGTGACTGTGGTGAGTTGGCCAGATTCGTCGTAGTCGAAGCTTTGGACCGGCGTACCGGTTACGAAGTCCAAAGAAAGCCGATGCTCGCCTTCCAGGCCCATCACATGAGCGACTCCGTCGGTTGCATAGACTCTGTGTCCAGGATAGCCTGACAACATGTCGAACTGGGTCTCTGGACTCACTCTTCTAATGCGGCTGTTTATGGAATCGGATATATAGATATTTCCATCTGAATCTAAAGCAATTCCCCGGGGCCCATTCAGTTCTCCTGCAACGGCGAAATCACCGTCGCCTCCGTATCCGCCACGCCCAATCCCAGCGACAGTAGAAATGATACCGTCTGTGCCAACCTTCCTGATCCGAGCATTCTCGAAATCGGCAATGTAGAGATTCCCATTCTCGTCGAGGGCAATACTGAAAGGATGGTTCAGCCTAGCCAGACCGGCAGGAACCTCATCGCTGTCGTAGCCCGCCGACCCTGTCCCGGCAATGGTGGCAATCACGCCGTCAATGCCTACCCGTCGAATCCTGTGATTGAACGTATCCGCTATAATGATGTTCCCATCAGTATCTATCACAACATATCCTGGCAAATTCAGCCTAGCGGAAATAGCCTGAATGCCATCTCCATTGTACCCAGACTGCCCTGTACCAGCCACAGTAGTTATGATTCCACTCGGGTCCACTTTTCTAATTCTATGCTCTTGATTTTGCACTATGTACAGGTTTCCTGCGTCGTCAACCGCTACGTCTTGAGGGTAGGTAAGATCAGCCTCTTTGGCCTGGATCCCGTCCCCGTTATAGCCCCTCACCCCGGTTCCTGCGACGGTCGCGATGACCCCATCCTTCCCCACTTTTCGCACCCTGTTGTTGCCGGAATCTGCGATGTACAGATTGCCTGCCGCGTCCACGGCCACACTCGTGGGGAAACGCAGAAGGGACTGGGTGGCCATGTCGCCATCACCCTGGAAGCCCGGGCGGTCACCCCCGGCCACCGTGGTGATGGTCCCGTCCACGGCCAGTTTACGGATCCGGTGATTACCAATGTCTGCGAAATAGAGGTTCCCTGCTTGATCAACGGCGCACCCTTGCGGGGAGCTCAGTTTCGCGTCGATCGCGGCAGCTCCGTCCCCGCTGTACCCGTATTCACCCGTACCGGCCACCGTGTGGATGACCTGCCCTCCAACTCCCCTAGCCAAGGACCCGTCGCCCTTGAAGAGGCCTTGGCTCCAAGGGACACTCTGATGGTGGGGTGTCAGCGTCCAGCCTTCGGCGAGGGTTCCGGTACCCAGGTAGGAGGTCCTCACCGGAAGGACGGCGACCTTCCATACGGTCAGCTCCTGACGGGCCCGGATGCCCGTGACTCTGCTCCCAACTTGCCCGAAGGCCTGAGCAAAGTCTTCACCGGCGGTGTAGTATACGGCCTCGTATACGAAGCCGATGCTCACCTTTCCCATCGCCACGCCCCGTACCGATCTGCCTAGGACGTCGAACCCGTCCCACGCGAACTCCGCCTTCTGGTTGGGGGCAGCAGGGAGGGCCGATTGGAAGCGGCGTCCGGCAACCTCCAAGTGCACCAGAATCTCCCTGAGACTGCCCGGCAAGGACGCCCCGCTCGCCGGGACGGTAATCCGGGTCTTCCGGCCGGGAACCCGGCTGCTCGCGTAGTGCAGGGCCATGCCCGTGCCGGGGATGGGGATGTCTTCGTGGAAGGTTCCGTCCAAGGGAGTGGTGTACGAGTTGTTCACCGTGCACGGCGTGGTCTGCCCGGGCAGCGGCACCGCGAGCGAGGGGTGTGCGGTGGGGGGGGCCGGCGGGTTGGGGGCGATGGCACCGGGCGGCGGGCCGTAGGGCCAGTTGAAATCCCAGGGCGTGAAGTGGGTGACCTCGACCCGCCAGTAGGTCTTCCCCGCCGCGTAGAGAGCCGCGTCCCCCAGGCCCCGGACTTCGTCCGCAAACGACCCGCTGCCGTCCAGGTCGTCCGGGAGGCCGTTGCCCGTAGCGTCGAGGGCGTCCACGACGCCGTCGCCGTTGCGGTCGAGCAGGCGAACGACGACCCCGTTCTCGGAGGGCACCCACACCGCCCGTTCCCGGTCGTAGTACCCGGCGGGCACGATCTCGCCGACGTCGAAGCCGAGGAAGTTGTCAACATACACCACCACTGGCTTCTCGAACCGCACACTTACCGCCTCGTCCACGGCGAGCTCGGCGCAGTAGGTGTAGGCCGTGTTGGGGGGCAGCTTCGCGGGCATGGACTCCGGGGTGTCGTACTCGGTGGCCCGCACCGTGACCTCGTGGAGCTCCACTTCGTTGCCCGCGGCGTCCCGCCCCCACGCCCGGTTGTCGCCGGTGAGCACGAGGGTGGCGGACCTGGTGCCGAAGTCGTCGGTCACGGGGGTGCCCCGGTGAGTCACGACGTCGGCGGGGTTCCCGGTGAACGCCACGGCGGTCGCGGCCGGGTCGGCCGGGAGCATCGCCAGGGTCTCCGCCACCGCCACCCCGTTCCAGGGCACCTGCACCTGGCGGTGGGCCGTCAGGAGACCCGCCTTCTCGTAGCTCAGCGTGAAGGTCGCTCCGCCGTCCATCGGCAGGTGGAACCGCCCGTCGGCGTCCGTGAGCGCGGAGCCGTACTGGGGCGAGCCGTGCACCGCGACCTTCACCCCTGCGAGGGGTTCCCCAACCCGGTCCTGCACGAGGCCCGTGACCAGGGAGAAGCGCTTGGGGTCGTATGCCCCGATGGTCGCGTCTTCGGGGATCAGATCCTCGTAGACCTTGCCGAAGGTTCCTTCCGGCAGGGGCTCCCGCGGGGCGAGCGGGCAGCCCGTGTCGTCCACTGCCTGGCCGGGGGGCGTGCCGGGGCAGAGGTCCTGGGCGTTCGAAACCCCGTCGCCGTCGTCGTCGAGCTGGGCGTCGGCGCACCCCCAGGGGTCCACGGGGTCCCCGGCCGCGGTGCCGGGGCACCGGTCGTCCCGGTCGGGCACCCCGTCGCCGTCCTCGTCGAGGAAGACGGTGACGCCGACTTCCGCGGAGAACCCCCCGTGGGACACGTGGACCACGGCCTCCCCGTGATCCTCCGACGTGACCAGGCCCTCCGGGCTCACCCCCGCGACCGCCGGGGCGCTGGTGCCGTAGAACGTGCCCTCGCTGGAGGCCGTGAGGTCCGCCGTGCCCGCCGCCACGTAGTGCCCGGTGACGGTGAGCTGCCGGGCCTCCCCCCTGCCCGTGAACCGGATGGAGGAGGGGCTCACGGTGAGGTCCGCCAGGCAACCGTTGTCGGCGATCCCGTCGCAGTCGTTGTCGCGGCCGTCGCACACCTCCTCTGCGCCGGGGAAGACGTCGGGGCGGGTGTCGTCGCAGTCGCCCTGGCGCGGGCTGAAGCCGTCGCCGTCCCGGTCCAGGTCCTCGGGGTCGTAGTAGGCGAGCACCGTGACCGTGAGGTGGGAGCTCGGCATGCTCGCGAGCCACACTTCGAGCCGATTGAGGTCCCCGAGGTGCACCGGGCTCTCCAGGTGCTGCGCGTTCCGGCGGAAGTCGTTCTGCTGGAACACCGTCACCCCGTTGAGCCCGACGACGGCGCTGGAAACCAGGTCCCCCTGGTCCAGGGAGCCGTTCTGGACCCGCAGGAGAAAGGCCTGCCCCTGGGAGGGCACCGCAAAGTCCCGCGCCTCGGTCCGGGGCGCCCCGACGTCTCGGTCGAACCGCTCGGGGCCAAAGACGACGACCTCCTCCCAGGCGGCCGCGGCCCCCCTCGTGAGGACCAAGGCGAGGGCAAGGGCCAGTACCGAGGCGAGGAGGTGCGGCAGGGGGCGCCGGGGGAGCCGGGTTCCGTAGGGTCGCTTCACGGGAGCCTTCCTTTCTCCCCGCCCGGGCGGGGCGCGGGACGGAGCCCTTCCGCGGCCGCACCCAGGGGATGCCTGGCGGCTGGCGGGTTAGCAGCCGAACGTCGCGGACACGTCGAGAACGTGCCGCGGTCCGGAACGGAGGCGCAGAGAGAGCGGGGGACGAGCTGCAGGAGGCCCGGAACGGACGGGGAGAACGAGAGGATCGGGATGTTCACGAGCGCACCCCCGCCGAGACCCGAGGAGGCCATCGCCGGGGCGGGCGCGGGGGCGGCGGTTGACAGGCAAAGAACGCCGGTCTAGCCTAAAGCACGCCTGTTGCTGCGCGGGGTCCCATCCAACCTCGGCAACGGCAGCCAGAAGGGGTGAGCGTGGCAGCGCTCGCCCCTTCGCCTGTTTCAGGGGAAGAACCCTCGGAGCGGCGGAGCCCCGCGGCCCCGACTCGGGAGGAACGGCTCAGGGGGGAGCGCCCTCTCCTCCACTCCGGGGGACAGGGCGCAAGGGATACCCTGCCGCGGCGGCGGGTGTCAAGACAAAATGACGCAAAAAGCTACCTCAAAGATTATCTTGGTAGCCTTTTCAGGAATATTTCTTAGGCCAGGCGAGCCGAGCGGGCTCGTCGGGGGGGAAAGGTGGACGGGCTCTCAGTTCCGCAGTGCGTGCACCGGGGCGGGGATGCGGCCGCCCCTGCGGATGAAGGGACCGCAGGGGGTGGGGTTCACGGGCATGACGGGGGCCTCCCCCAGGAGCCCGCCGAAGTGGACCCGGTCGCCGGCGGCCTTGCCGGGCGCCGGGATGATGCGCACGGCGGTGGTCTTGTTGTTCGCCACGCCGATGGCCATCTCGTCCGCGATGATCGCCGCCAGGGTCTCGGCCGGGGTGTCGCCCGGCACGGCGACCATGTCGAGCCCCACGGAGCACACGCTCGTCATGGCCTCGAGCTTCTCCAGGGTGAGGGCCCCCTCGGCCGCGGCGCGGATCATGGAGGCGTCCTCGCTGACCGGGATGAAGGCTCCCGAGAGCCCGCCCACGGAGGAAGAGGCGAAGGCCCCGCCCTTCTTCACCGCGTCGTTGAGCATCATGAGGGCGGCGGTGGAGCCGGGCGCCCCGGGCCTGCCGAGCCCCAGCACCTCCAGGATCTGCCCCACGCTGTCCCCCTCGGCGGGGGTGGGCGCCAGGGAGAGGTCCAGGATCCCGAGCTCGACCCCCAGCTTGCGGGCCATCTCCCGGCCCACGAGCTCCCCCATCCGGGTGATCTTGAAGGCGGCCTTCTTGATGGCCTCCGCCACCTGCCCGAGGTCCGCACCGGGCGGAAGCGCCTCGAGGGCCCGGCGCACCGCGCCCGGGCCGCTCACCCCGACGAGGACCGCCGACTCCGCCTCCCCCGGGCCGAAGAAGGCGCCGGCCATGAAGGGGTTGTCCTCCACGGCGTTGGCGAAGACCACGAGCTTGGCGCACCCGATGCCGTCCCGGTCGGCGGTGCGCCGGGCGGTCTCCCGCAGGATGCCCCCCATCTCCAGGCAGGCGTCCGCGTTGATCCCGGCCCGGGTGGAGGCCACGGCCACGGACGAGCACAGGCGCTCGGTGGTGGAGAGCACCTCGGGGATTGCCTGCAGGAGCGCCCGGTCCACCCGGGTCGCGCCCTTGGGGATGAGGGCGGAGAACCCGCCCACGAAGTTCACGCCCACCTCCTCGGCGGCCCGGTCCACGGCCCGGCCCACCTCGAGGAAGGCCTCGGGCTCGGCGCAGGGCACCACCAGCGCCAGGGGGGTGAGACTCACCCGGGTGTTGACGATCGGGATGCCGTAGGCGCTCTCGATCTCGCGGGCGGCGGCCCCAAGCCCCGAGGCGCGGGCGAGGATCTTCTCCCGGACCTTGCGGCCGCAGGCCCGGGGGTCCGGGTCCGAGCAGTCCCACAGGGAAACCCCCAGGGTCACCGTGCGGATGTCGAGGCGGTCCTCGGCGATCATGCCGACGGTTTCGAGGATCTCTTCGCTCGTGAATCGCATGCAGGACCTCTCTGTGGCCGCCAGGATGCTGGGATGCTGGGACGCTGGGACGCCGGGTAGCCGGGTAGCCGGGGCGCCGGGACCGGGGGCGCTCAGCAGTCGAAGTACAGGGCGAACTCCCAGGGCACGGGGCGCATGTTCACGGCGTCGACCTCGTTCTTCTTCTTCCACTCGATCCACATCTCCACCACGTCCTCGGTGAACACGTCGCCCTTCAGGAGGAACTCGTGGTCCGCCGCGAGGGCCTTGAGGGCGTCGGCGAGGCTGCCGGGGGTGGAGGGCACGTCCCGGAGCTCCTCCGGGGAGAGCCCGTAGATGTCCTTGTCCAAGGGCTCACCGGGGTCGATGCGGTTCTCGATGCCGTCCAGGCCGGCCAGGAGCATGGCGGCGAACGCGAGGTACCCGTTGCAGCTCGGGTCGGGGGTGCGGAACTCCACGCGCTTGGCCTTGGGGTTCGTGGAGTACATCGGGATGCGCACCGCCGCCGAGCGGTTCCGGCTGGAGTAGGCCAGGTTCACCGGGGCTTCGTACCCGGGGACGAGCCGCTTGTAGGAGTTGGTGGAGGGGTTGCAGAAGGCGCACAGGGCCGGGGCGTGGCGCAGGATGCCGCCGACGTACCAGAGGGCCTCCTGGGAGAGCCCCCCGTACCGGTCCCCGGCGAAGACGTTGGTGCCGCCCTTCCAGATGGACTGGTGCACGTGCATGCCCGACCCGTTGTCCTCGAACAGGGGCTTGGGCATGAAGGTGAGGGTCTTGCCGTTGCGCCGGGCCACGTTCTTGAGGATGTACTTGAACCACTGCAGGTTGTCGCCCTGCTCCACGAGGGGCGCGTAGCGGATGTCGATCTCCCCCTGGCCGGCGGTAGCCACCTCGTGGTGCTGGAGCTCCACGTGGACGCCCACCCGCATGAGCTCGAGCACCATCTCGTTGCGCAGGTCGTTGAGGCTGTCGGTGGGGGGAACGGGGAAGTAACCCTCCTTGTACCGGGGCTTGTACCCGAGGTTCGGCTGCTCGTCGCGGCCGGTGTTCCAGCGCCCCTCTTCCGAGTCCACCAGGTAGAAGGCGCTGTTGCGGGTCTGGTCGAAGCGCACGTCGTCGAAGATGAAGAACTCGGCCTCGGGCCCGAAGTAGGCGGTGTCCCCCACCCCCGTGCTCTTCAGGTAGGCCTCTGCCTTCTGGGCGATGTGGCGGGGGTCGCGGGAGTAGGGCTCGCGGGTGATGGGGTCGAAGATGTTCCCGATGAGGTGGAGGGTGCGCTCCCGGGGGAAGGGGTCGATCCGCGCGGTGTCGGGGTCCGGGACGACCAGCATGTCCGAGGCGTGGATCGGCTGCCATCCCCGGATGCTCGAGCCGTCGAAGCCGTAGCCGTTCTCGAAGGTCGCCTCGTCCAGCTCCTGGATCGGGCGGGAGTAGTGCATCCACAGCCCCAGGAAGTCCTGAAACTTGAGGTCGATGAACCGGCACTCGTTCTCCTTGGCGAACTCCAGCACTTCCTTGGGGGTCATGGTGCCTCCTTTGGACGCGGACGGGACAGGGAAACCCGGCGCCGAAGATAGCAATCCCCGCCCGCCCTGGAAAGGGCCGAATCGGACAGGGCCGCCTGCCTCGCCGGGGCGCGTGGGCTTCGTGATTGTCCCCAAAGCCGCGAAGGTCTACACTTTTGTCGAATTCTTGGCCGCGCAGCGCTCTGCATGGGCGGCACCCGCACCGCTTTGCCCTCCCCTTCAAGGGGGGGGTATGGGCGCCAACCTCGAGGAGCAGCTCAGCCCCAAGAGCCCCCTCTCCCTCAGGGAGAGGGCTGGGGTGAGGGTGGGGTCGGTCCTGCACCTACCTGAATTCGAAGGCGAGTTTGACAACCCATCCCCACCCTTGCCCTCCCCTTGAAGGGGAGGGAACCGTCGGGACCCGTGGTCCCTTCGGGCATTCCGGGGGACCCGGGGGCTCGCAGATATGAGGGCCTGTCCAGAAATAACGATCGCAGTGCGAGGGCCGATCCATGCCGCCCGACTGCGTTGCTCGTCGGTTACGTACCGCAACGGGGATGCGCCCTCCTCGCGCCTTGTCGGCCGGGCGGCTCGGCCCCCGCCTTTGCATCCGTTATTCCCGGACAGGCCCTGAGGGCGTCCGGCGTCGGCCGCCGAGTGGGCGGGCCCACCCCCGGTCGTTTACCGGAAGAACCGTTTTTCCCCAAGGAGGCTTGCGGTGACCACTGCCAAGGCGTTCGAGCGCAAGGTCCAGGAGCTCGGCACCCTGTACGACGTGACGTCGGCCCTGGCATCGAGCCTCGATCTGGACGACTGGCTCCACCGCATCCTCATCTGCCTCTCCGACCGCCTCGGCATGACCCGGGGCGCCGTGGCGCTGGTGGCGCCCTACGCGGAGGAGGTGCAGATCGAGGTCTCCTACGGCCTCAACCCCGAGGCCCGCCGCAAGGGGCGGTACCGGTTCGGCGAGGGGGTCACCGGCCGGGTCGTGGCCACCGGCGAGCCCGTGGTGGTGCCGAACATCGGGAAGGACCCCCTCTTCCTGAACCGGACCGAGAGCCGGGATCTGAGCCGGGCCGACGTGGCCTTCCTGTGCGTCCCCATCCGGACCCGGGACGAAGTCCTGGGGGCGCTGAGCGTGGACCGCCTCTTCGACGACGACGCGAGCCTCGACGAGGACGTGCGGCTGCTCACCATCATCGCCTCCATGATCGCCCAGGCCGTGAAGCTCCACCGGCTCGTGGCGGACGAGCGCGAGCAGCTCCTGGCGGAAAAGGAGCGCCTCCAGGCCGATCTGGTGCAGCGGTACAACATCACGAACATCATCGGGAACAGCCGCGCCATGCACGAGGTGTTCGGGATGATCGCCCGGGTGGCGAAGTCCAACGCCACGGTGCTGATCCGGGGGGAGAGCGGCACCGGCAAGGAGCTCGTCGCCCACGCCATCCACTACGGGAGCCCCCGCGCCAAGAGGCCCTTCGTCAAGGTCAACTGCTCCGCCATCCCCGACACCCTGATCGAGAGCGAGCTCTTCGGCCACGAGAAGGGGGCCTTCACCGGCGCGACCGCCCGCAAGCCCGGCCGCTTCGAGCTGGCCGAGGGCGGCACGATCTTCCTCGACGAGATCGGGGACGTGAACGGGAGCACCCAGGTGAAGCTGCTGCGCGTCCTGCAGGAGCGCGAATTCGAGCGCGTGGGGGGGTGGGAGACGATCAAGGCGAACGTGCGGGTGATCGCCGCCACGAACCGGGACCTCGAGACCCTGATGGCCGCCGGGACCTTCCGGGAGGACCTCTACTACCGCCTCAACGTCTTCCCCATCTACATGCCGGCCCTGCGGGAGCGCAAGAGCGACATCCTGCTCCTGGCCGAGTACTTCCTCGAGCGCTACAGCCGGGAGAACGGCAAGGACATCCGGCGCATCACCACCCCGGCCATCGACATGCTGGCGGGGTACCACTGGCCGGGGAACGTGCGGGAGTTGGAGAACTGCATCGAGCGGGCGGTGCTGCTCTGCGAGGAGCCCGCGATCCACTCCTACCACCTGCCCCCCACCCTGCAGACCGCGGACGCGTCGCGGAGCGGGGTGGACCTGCCCCTGGAGGAGGCCACCCGCCACTTCGAGACCGACCTGATCGTCGACGCCCTCAAGGTGACCCGGGGCAACCTGCGCAAGGCCGCCGAGCGCCTCCAGACCACCCCCCGGATCCTCGGGTACAAGGTCCAGAAGTACGGGATCGACCCCCGCCGGTACCGGTGACGCGGGGAGGCCCGGAGGCTCGACGCTTGACGCTCGACGCTCGACGCCGGGACGCGGGATGCGGGTGACGGCCACGCGGTTCCGCCTGCGCGGTGCCTGCGGGGTGCTGGCCGTCTTGACCGCCGTGCTGGGGGCCGGGAAGCCGGGGGCGGCCGAGGAAGGGCTCCTGCTGCGGATGCTCGGGCCGCCGGCCCGGGGACTCCAGATCCAGGCGGCCGGTTCCGCGCAGTGGCGGCCCGAGCGCGACACCCGGGGCGACGCGGCCGGGGAGTCGGTGGAGGTCCGGACCCAGAAGGGCGACCTTCTCGCGGCGATTCCCATGGGGCACCGGGGGGAAGGGTCGGCCGCCCTGCGCCTTCGCCACCACGGCCTCGCCGGCGAGGCCCGGCTCCCGGCCTCGGGCACGCCCCTGCCCGACCATCTGTGGGATCTGGGCCTGGGCGTGGGGTACCGGCGATTCCTGACCCCGGGGCGCTGGGCCGGCCTCGCCGCCACGGTGGGCTCCCCGAGCGACCGCCCGTTCCGCAGCGGCCGCGAGGTGGCGGTGAGCGCAACCGCGCTGTACCGCCTGCCCCACGGGGAGCGGGCCGCGTGGCTCCTCTTCCTGCGCTACGACAACACCCGGGAATTCTGGAACCACGTCCCCCTGCCCGGTCTCGCCTACTCCGCACAGCCCACGCCCCGCAGCCTGTTGCTGCTGGGGGCGCCCTTCTTCATGGCGCGGTGGGGCAGCGAGGGCGGGTGGGGGGCGAGTCTCTTCTACTTCTGGCCGCGCACCCTCGGGGCCGAGGTCACCCGCCGCCTGCCCGGGCACGCCCAGGCCTACGCCGGGTTCCACCTGGACAGCGAGTCGCACTTCCTGGCCGGCCGCGACCGGCGCGGGGACCGCCTCTGGTACTACGAGAAGCGGGCCGAGGTCGGGGTGCGCCGCGACCCGTCCCCCCGGTGGGGGTGGGAGGTCTCTGGGGGGTACGCCTTCGACCGCTACTACTTCCTGGGGGAGGACTTCAAGGAACGCACCCGGGACCGCGCCGCCGTGGCCGGCGGGCCGTTCCTGCGAGCGGGGGTGAAGGCCCGCTTCTGACCCGGGCCGGGGGGCAGGCTCCTTCTGTCGCCCCTCACCGGGACCGGGATCGGTTCCTCCCCTTCAAGGGGAGGGCAAGGGTGGGGATGGGGTGTCAAACTCGCCTTCGAATGCAGGTAGACACAAGCCCCACCCTCACCCCAACCCTCTCCCTGAGGGAGAGGGGGCACTTGGGGCTGAGCTGCTCCTCAAAGCAGGCGTAACCCGGCGGGCGACGATTCCGCAGGACGGCGGAATCGCACGGCCGAACACCCATGGGTGGGCCGAAGGCACCCCGCTGCGCCAGGACCGCCCGTCCTTCGGTTCCCTCCCCTTCAAGGGGAGTGCGAAGGTGGGGATGGGGTGTCGCAACAAAACCTCAATAAGGCCAGAAGGCGTTGTCGTTCCAGGCCGCCTCGGTGACCTCCCGGTCCACCTTGGAGAGGAGCTCCAGGTGCCCGGCCTCCCAGTCGGCCAGCCACTGGTAGAGCGCCCTCTCCTCCGGGTCTTGGGCGCTCTGCGCCCGGTCCGCGTACAGGCGGATGGCGTTCCGCTCCAGGGCCATGGCGGCCGAGACCGCCGCCGCCTCGAAGCTCGCGGCCGAGATGCTCTCGCTCAGCCGGCGGGTGAGCACCGCCGCCGCCACGTCCCCGGAAGGGTCCCGGTCGGCCGGCGGGGCGGCGAAGGCCCCTCGGGTCCGGTACGACGCGAACTGGTCGGAGAGGACGCCGATGTGGCGCTCCTCCTCCTCGGCCATGCGCTCGAAGAGCTCCCGCACGGGCCGGCTCTTCGCCTGCTCGGCCGCCGCCGTGTAGAAGGCCTTCCCCCGCCGCTCCAGGAGCAGCGCGCTCTTGAGGATGTCCAGTGCGGTGCCGGTCTCCATGGGGCTCTCCTCCTCGTCGGTGTCCATCCCGGGGCGGCACCCCCTCGCCGGCCCTCGTCCGCCCGCCTCGCTCCTCCCGCTCCCGGGTGCCGAGGCAGGCTACTACGCCCGGGTGCCCGCGGGCACGCGCTTTCTGCCACGGGCGCGGGCCCGCTCGGGCACGCCGGCGCACCCCCCAAGGCCCCTCAGCAGACCCCGCAGACCCGGCACCCCCCCGGCCGGCAGGTGCGCGGCCCCTCGCCCCGGAGGGCCGCTTCCCGCTCCCCGAGGAGGTGGGCCCGATCGGGCAGGCCCCGGAGAAAGTCCCAGGGAAGGGGCACCGCCGGGTCGCGGGGCTCGTCGAGCACCCGCGCCGCCTCGTCGG
>JAWSUI010000069.1:0-17906 GCA_033551855.1 Deferrisomatales bacterium | reverse complement strand
GAAAACACACCTGTGAATTTGTGAAATATGTACGTGCAACTGTCAAAGTCGGGTCTCAGGCAGAGAAATCTTCTAGAGCATGGGGGCGAGATCTGAAACGGCAGAAGGCCAGCTTGAACAGACGGGGACACCCCATTTGCCCCGGGGTGGTCCGGGTTACGCAGACAGGTGAACTGCGGGCAAGAAGTAGGGGGAAGGGTGGGTCAGGCCCTTCCCCCTACAGGAGGAATGGGAGCCGGGTTGCCAACTCCCAACCCCCTCTCCAGCAAGAGGTGTGCCTGAAATCTTCCTCCTCCGCCCGGCGCAGCCCCCCCTGCAGCCCAGTCGGGAAATCCCGCCCCCGGATCCCATGGCTGCCAACTTGCCGGGCGATGCCGCCCGTCTCGATTGGAGAATAGTCTTCATGTGTGTCCAATAACCCACAGCAACAAGCCAGGACATAGCCTGTCAATGAAGAGCTTTCCACGTTTGTCGCCCAAGGAGCTTCGGAAACAAAGGGCCTGGACTTTGCATGGAGACCCTTTGGTATTCCAGTAGAAAGGAGGTGAATGGGAGCAGATCATTCCATCGATCGCTTGTTGGTCTCTTTGCCGCAACTCGCATTGACAACAGGAGCGAACACATGGAGAGGACGAAATCCTGGTTCAGAGTTCTTGCCTGCTTTGGTGCTTTGGCTCTCTCGGCGCCTGCGTTTGCCGCCATGGAGCTCTACGGTACGAGCAGGGTCATCCCCACCTGGTACAACAACTTCGACTTCGACAAGTCGAAGAGCGATGCCGCCACCCTGAACGAGGGAGGCTGGGCCCAGGGGCCCCACGTGCGGGGCGAGTTCCGGCTCGGCGCTCGCGCCAAGGGCGAAAAATGGTCCGTCAACATACTCCTGGAAGCCGACATGATTATGGAGAAGGACACCGTGGACCGGTCCTTCTACACGAGCTCGGAAAAGGGCGGCCAGCCCAACCAAGGGGCCGAGTTCGGAATCGAGCGGCTCGGCCTGGAGTACGCCTTCGACCCGGCCTTCGTGCTCAAGACCGGCTGGGAGATCACGGCCCTCGACATCCGGACCGGGGGGCTCCTCTATGGCGACGACCACCCCTATATCGGCTTCTACGGTAAGATGCCGGCGGGCCCGATCGACCTGGGCTACGAGGCCCTCTACATGCCCATCCAGAACCGCACCACCGCGATCGGCGTCCGAGAACGGTGGAACAAGAATGATTGGACCGTCTGGATGGGCAAGGTCAATGCCACGGTGGACACGGGGATGGGCAAGCTGACGGCCAGCCCCTTCTACGCCTTCAGTGACAACGACGCGAGACAAGCCAACATCCATTACTACGGTGCCGAGCTCTACGGGCAGGTCGGCCCGGTAAAACCGGCCCTCGAGCTCGTGGGCGCGACCGGGGAGTTCAAGGACACGAGCCGGGACATCCGCGCCTGGGCTGCCTTTGCCGGGGTAGAGGTTCCCGTGACGAAGGTCTTCAACCCGTATGCCGCCTTGCGCTTCAGCAGCGGCGACGACGACCAGGACGACAGCAAGGTCAAGGGCTGGGTGGGCATCACCGACATCGCCCGCTTCACCCCCATGATCGGCATGGACGGCAACATCCTCGGCGAGCACCTGGCCGCGCCGGCCAGTATTTACGGCGCGACCCTCTACGCCTACGCGCCGGAGCGTGCCGTGGGCGGGAACGTTTACGGGGGCATCGGAAACGCCGGGTCCGGCAACAACCCGGGCCAGCTCCTCTACGCCCTCGGGGCGAGCGGTGACCTCTCGGCCCTAGCGCCGGGACTCTCATACAAGACGCAGGCTTTCTTCATCTTCTACGACAAGACCGACAACCTGGTGAACGTGCGGAACCCCGGGAAGAAGGTGGACGACTATGCCGGGACGACCTTCGACTTTCAGGTCCGGTATGCCCTCTCCAAGAACTTCTCCATGGGCTACATCTTCTCTACGTTCGTGCCGGGGGACGGGATCCGGGACCAGGTCGATGCCAATGATCCCGCGTACGTCAACAGCCTCACCTTCGCCTGGGCATATTGAGGCGTAGCCTTGCTCTCAGAGGTCCTGTGAAGCAGACTCGGGGGCCCCCTCGGGGCTCCCGAGTCCTTTCTATCTGGAAGTCAGGGCAAACCGGGAGTCGGGAACGACCGCGGCGGTTTGACGTTCGCGGAGGGCTCGTGGGAGCCTGTCGGACTCTGGCCGGAACCGATGACAAGGGTCCGGAGCTCGAACGAGAGGGGTACCCCACCCATGCGCCGTCCCCAAAGTCTCTTGTTGGCCGCAGCTGTGGCAGTTCTCGTTGTGGGCCTGGCCTCGGCAGGGTCCTTTCCCAAGCTGGAGGCGGCCCTTGCCCAATGGGACGGCCCGAGGCGGGCCGTGCTGCGAAGTGACCTCGCCGATCCCCTCGCCTCTCCTCTCGTTCAGGACGTGCTCGAGCTCTTCCTCGCCCGCGGATACGAGGTAGTCCCGACTTCCGCAGATGCCGCCGCGGGAGAGGCTCTGGTACTGGACCTTCGGACATCGGCGAGCTCTGCGGTCCTAATCCTGCGCCGGGGCTCCGACGGCGCCGTCGTCGCCCTGGAACGGTGGACCGGGTCCGGTGAGCGCGGGCATTCCCCGGAGCCCGGGACCCGTCCTCCTCCGATGCCTTCCGCTCCTCCCGCGCCGGAGCGCGCCCGTCCGACGACTGCGGTGTGGGACCTCGAAGAGCCTTTCCGACGGTTCGCTTGGCTGAAGAAGACCCCCGAAGGGGCGCAGCTCGCATTGCTGTACGACGACCGCCTCGAGCTCGCCGAGCTCTCGCCCTCCGGCATCGCCCCGGTCGGCAGTTTTCGTGTTCCCTTCTCCTCCTCCCGAGGTCTCCACGTGGACGCCGCAGACCTGGATGGGGATGGCGTCCGGGAGGTCGCCGCGCTCTGGGCGGAAGACGTCCACAGCGTCGACCAGGGGGTGGACTCGAAGCTCCACTCGTGGGTGTTCACCGCCTCGGACGAGACCCTGGCCCCGGTGAGCGGGGACCTTGCGGCCCACCTTCGAATCGCCGGCCCTGCCGCCTACGCCCAGGAGAGGGGGCCGTTCAGCCTCTATAGGGGGCCGGTATTTCGACTGCAACTCGCCGGCCGGCAGTACGAAAGGGGCAGCGAGCCGACCCCGTGGGGGCAGGCGAACCTCTTCGAGCTCACCCCGTTCGGGTCCGGCGAGGCCCTTGTCTGGGCAGAAGAGGCCGGACTCAACCTCGTCTCGGTGGAGACGGGCAGGCCCGTGCCGGGCAGGTCTCTGTTGGGTGGGCTGGGTCCGTTTCGCGGACCCGAGGTGGCGGTGCGGCTTCGGACCCCCGAGTACCGCACCGGCTTCGGAACGGGGGGCCAGGTAGCGGAGAAATACCACGGCCTGCCCCAACGGCTGGCGATTCTCTCCGACGGCACGGCGTACACCGTGCACCGGGGGCGCTCCAAGGGCCTTCCCCTGATCGGACAGCCCGCCGGCCGGGACTCGGTGGTGCGGGTCGTCAGAGACCGCGAGGCATTGCGCCTGGAGCGGCCCTTCGAGCCCGTAGAGGCTTTCATCGTGGACTTTGCCCTGGTGGACACAGGGGAGGAGCCGCCCTCGGTTCTCCTATTGCTCAACGACAAGGAAGACGGCTCGGGCAGATCCTATCTTCTGTCTCAAAGCCCGAACCAGTACTACAACGAGTGATCGGGTCTCCGCGTGCGTCGGGCGCGGAACCTTCCCTCCGGCGGGCAGGATCCCGGCGCGATGGACAGCTCGCGAGACGGTTTCGAACGGCACTACGGCCCTTCGGCTCCCCCGGCATCGTGCCAAGGCCGCCTGCCCGCTCTCCGGGAAGGCCCCGCGCCCGACGCTGAGGCAACTCTCGTTGGAGTTGCCGCGACCGGCCTTCAGACCCAGGCTCCGCGCCCCCCTCTTGCCCGGCACCACCCTTCGGGAACAGGGAGTTCGGAGAGGAATCACCACGCCCCGACGCCAGCCGGGATCGTTCACAAGGCAGCCGCCAAGACGCCAGGAACGTCAAGGTATGCATGGCGTTCCGAGGAACGCTGGACCCAACAACAGGGGAAGGCATCGGTGGCCCATGGGTCGAAGAGGCGCGCCGAATCAAACTTGGCGTCCATGGCGCCCCGGCGGTCAATCATGCGGGCGGCGAGCTCCCTGGAACGTGTCTCTCCTGGGATGCGGCACGCCGGATGCAGGGCCTAGAGAAAAGAGAAGCCTGGGGGTATCTCTGCCCGGGCCCCCTGCCGTCCCTGCGGAGGTCTCATGGAAGCATGCCCACCGATGTCTGAGTCCTGCGCTCCCCTGGTGCGCATCTGCATGTTCTGCCGCCGGATCTTCCTGGGCGAGGCGGAGGACCGGGAGGTGTGGGTTCCTGCGTCGCCGGAGTGCCGGATCCCGGAGGACCGTCTGACCCACGGCCTGTGCCCCGAGTGTCTGGTAACCCGGTTGGGACCCGAGTTGGAGGCCGTGCGGGCACGTGGCGGGGGCCGGGGGAGGTTCCCCGCCGCTGCGGAGGAGATGCCATGAGCTCTGTGGTGCGAACCCTCGCGCTTGTCGCGGTCCTGACGGCTGCCGCCGGGTGTGCTCCGCTCCACCATCACCGGGAGGCACCGCGGGCGAGCGTGCAACTCGCCCCGCCTCCTCCGGGGGAGGCTCGGGTGCCCGGGGAAGCGGACCGGCCCGACCCGTCACCGTCGGAATCTCACCAGGAGGGGCACGGGGGTACCATGGGGCACCACCGAAGCGCGTGGGCCTGGGCCATGGGGGCGGCCATGGCCGTCATGATGGGGCTCGTGCTCCTCCTATGACGCCTCTTCGCACGGAGCTCGCTCGGTGACCCCGGGCCGCCGGCGGGCGCTCGCGGTTTCGTGCCTGTTCCTGGGCGTTACGGGGCTCCACCTTGCGACCCCGACGGCCGGCCACTGGGCTCACGCCGGACACGTGTTCCTTCGGGAGCTGTACTTCTTGCCCATCGTCGCGGCGGCGGTCTGGTTCGGCGCCGCCGGCGCCTTGGCCACGGCTGCGGCTGCGGCTGCCTCCTACGCGGTCCACCAGTGGCTCCAGGGTGCCCCCGGGCTCTCGTGGCGCGTGGAGCAGGCCGGAGCGCTGGTGAGCTTCTTCGTCCTGGCCTCGGTGGCCGGCGCTCTCTCGACCCTCGAGCGCCGGGCCCGCCAGCGAGCGCTTCGGTCCGAGCGTCGGGCCGAGAGGGAGAGGGTCGGAACGGCCGTGGCCGCCCTGGCGGAGAGCCTGAGCGTCCGTGACCCCGAGACCGGCGAGCACTCCCGGCGCGTGGCGGTCCTCTCCGAGGGATTCGCCTCGTTTCTCGGGCTGCCGCGCCGCGAGGCCCACAGTCTCTACCTGGCCGGAATCATGCACGATGTGGGCAAGATCGGGATCCGGGACGACGTCCTCCTGAAGCCCGAGAAGCTCACCCCGGAGGAGCGCCGGAGGATCATGGACCACCCCCGCCTCGCCGAACGGATCCTCGCCCCCGTCGGGTTCGAGAAGGTGGTGCGCTACGTCGCCGCCCATCACGAGAACGTCGACGGCACAGGCTATCCCGAGGGGGTGAGAGGCGCCGAGATCCCGCTGCCGGCGCGGGTCCTGGCCATCGCAGACACCTACGACGCCCTCCGTCACGTTCGCCCCTACAAGGAGGCGTTGCGGGAGGAGCGTATTCGCCGCACCATGGACGAGTTGGCCGGGAAGAGACTCGATGGTGAGTTGCTCGCCGGGTTCTGGGAGTACCTGGCTTCGCTTCCCTCAGGAGCAGGGAACGGGGTCGCATCCCCCCCGGACTCTCGCCGGAGCGCCAGTGGGAGGGCTCCTTCTCCGTACTCTTGTACCCGATAGCCACCGGCCCGGAGGCCAGCCTCCCTGGCTTTCCCCGTCCCGCCCCGTATCACGTAACCCCCTCCGTCCGGCGCGCCGCCGTCTCTGGAGACGGATTTTCCCAGGCCGGCCCGGCCTCGACGGACCCTCCTGCACGTCTAGCCTTCCCATCACCGAACGCACGACTGCGAAGCCGCTCGCTGAGCAGTAGTCGCCCGCTTGTGTCGAATTATCGCCATCCTGCTCCTCTCTCTCGGTGTCGGGACCCCTCGTTGCTCGCGCCTATCCCTTCGCTCCCACGAGGCTCTCTCCCGAACCGCTCGTTGGCATGGCCCGTGCGAGGCCCCATCCAATCACAATCTCCACGCAGGAAGGTGAAGTGTGAGCGAAGCAAAGGTGGTCTCGGTCGTGGAGGAGGGCCTTCTTATAAAGTTCGGCGTGCAGACGGTCGCGACTCCGGCGGCGTACCGGGTCGTGATCGGCGCCCACAAGATCTGCCAGGGGGCACCCCTGGTGGCGGGGTCCGGATCCCGGAGAGGGGGATCCGAGGCGCTCCTGTGGAGTATCCGACAGGACTCCCCCCCCCCACACACCGCGGGCGGCCTCCGCCCATCCGGTTCCGGCGACGAACGACCCCAGGCTACCACCAAGACGAGCTGCGCTCCTCGCCAACCGAAACTCTGAGCTCGACCGACAGGGCACCGGGACGCCGCTGTCGGCGCCGGCTCGCCCAAGCCACCCGGGATTGGCTGCCCCGGGCGTCCCCCAGCCGTCCGAGGACGGCGCGGCGCGCTCTGCCCTGCCGGAATCCACCAGGAAACCAGTTTCCGGCGAATCCGGCTCCGAGGGAGTGAGCAGAAGACAAACCCTTGGCCCATGACAATCCCCCGCCCACGCGGTACCCTTCCCCCGGACCGACTCCATCCGCGCGACCCGAGCAAAAGGATTCCCGATGGCCGACGCGAGACACCGCCACCAACACCCTGCGGGCGTCGCCACCACAGCCCACGCGCACCACGGCGGCACCCACGCGGGCCACGACAAGCACGCGGGCCACCGCCCCGAAATGTTTCGAGACAAGTTCTGGCTCTCCCTTCTGCTCACGCTCCCGGTGGTCTTCTGGTCGGAGCACGTTCAGATGCTGCTGGGCTACCGGTCACCCGACTTCCCGGGGTCGGCCTGGATCCCGCCGCTCCTGGGCACGGCGGTGTTCGGCTACGGGGGGTGGGTCTTCCTCCAGGGGGCTTGGCGGGAGCTCCGGGGACGCCTCCCGGGGATGATGACCCTCATCTCGCTGGCCATCCTGGTGGCGTTCGTCTTCTCCTGGGCCGTGCAGATCGGACTCATCCAGGCGGGGGTCCTGTGGTGGGAGGTGTCCACGCTGGTGACCATCATGCTCCTCGGGCACTGGATCGAGATGCGGTCGATCGACCAGGCCCGGGGCGCGCTCAAGGAACTGGCCAGGCTCCTCCCGGACAGCGCCACCCGCGTCACCGGCGACCGGGAAGAACGGGTGCCGGTTGAAGAGCTCCGGGACGGGGACGTGGTCCTCATCCGCCCGGGGGAGGGGGTGCGCGCGGACGGGGTGGTGCAAAGGGGGCAGAGCGAGGTCAACGAGGCGGCGATCACCGGCGAGTCCCGGCCTGTGAAGAAGCGGGAGGGGGACGAGATTGTCGGGGGAACGATCAACGGTGAGGGATCGCTGCGCGTCCTGGTCACCCGCACAGGGGAGAAAACCAGGCTCTCCGGGATCATGCGGCTGGTGGCCGACGGCCAGGCGTCCAAGTCCCGGGCCCAGCACCTGGCCGACCGGGCGGCCCAGTTCCTCACCGGGGTCGCCCTCGGGGCCGGTACCGATGTGGCGGTGGAAGCCGGGCACATCGTGCTGGTGCGCTGGGACCCGCGCGACATCCCGAAGATCATCGACCTTTCGCGGGCGACGTATCGGAAGATGGTCCAGAATCTGTGGTGGGCGGCCGGCTACAACGTGTTCGCCATCCCCCTCGCCGCGGGCGCCCTCGCCCCCTGGGGCGTCGTCCTGACCCCCGCCGTGGGGGCGGTGCCCATGTCGGCCAGCACCGTCATCGTGGCGGTCAACGCCCAACTGCTCAAGCGAGCCGCCCCGTGAGGTCGTTCCTGGGCTGGAAGAACCGAGCCCTGGCGAGGGTCTTCACGGCCTTTCCGAGCCTGGCTGCCCACTGGGCCCGGAGGCTCGAGTCCAACCGGGAGCCCATCCCGTGGACGCGCCCGCGAAAGCCCCTGCGGGAGGCGGAGCTGGCCGTCGTGACGACCGGCGGTGTCCACCTGGGATCCCAGCAGCCCTTCGATATGCGCGACCCCAACGGCGACCCCACCTACCGGGACATCCCGGTAGACGCTCCCCGGGAAACCCTCGTCATCACTCATGACTACTACGACCACCGGGACGCGGAGAAGGACCTCGGCCTGGTCCTGCCGGTGGCGGAGCTGCGCGAGATCGCCGGCGCCGGCGCCCTGGGGACTCTGCACCCGGTGGCCTTTAGCTTCATGGGCCACATCGCGGGACCCCATCTGGCGACCCTGGTGGCGAAGACCGCACCGGCCGTGGCCCGAAAGCTCGCCCAGGCGGGGGTGGACTACGCGCTCCTCGTCCCCACCTGAGGCACCTGCAACCGGTCCGTGGGACTGGTGGCGCGGGCGATCGAGGCCGAAGGGATTGCCACCGTTTCCCTCTCCATCGTTCGAGAAATCACGGAGAAGACCCCTCCGCCCCGGGCCCTCTTTATCCGCTTCCCCTTCGGGCACGCCCTCGGGAGGGCGGGCAACCGCGACGAGCACTTCGCGGTTCTCTACCGCGCTCTTCGGCTCCTCTTCGAGGCCGACCGGCCCGGGGCGATCCGCGACGCCGGGCTTCGCTGGAAGCGCGAGAGGTATTCGCCTCCCGACTGGGAGGCGTTCCGTCGCCTCGGGCCGGGCAATGCCTGAGCGCCCAGGAAGGCGCAGGTTTGGACCGGGTTGGCGCACCCCGACCCGACGGCCCGAGGTGATGCCGCTGAAACTACCGTCGAAGGGAGTGACGTTGCTCCATGGACGACCTCGCCGGCGCCGGTGGGGTCCGAGCCGCCGAACCCCATCAGTTACAGCGATCTCTCCTCGCCCCCGGGGTCGGCCCAGGCGCTGCCTGGAGTCCCCTGGAACCGGCCCCAGAAGGCCCTGCCGTCCACTGCGTTGGCGGCCGCCTCAGGTTCCTGGCTCTGGTCGTCCCGAAGGGGGCGGTGCGTGTTCACTCCACCTCCCTCTTCGTCCGCTCGTGCTCCTCCCGGGCATAGCGCTTCTCCCACATTTCGAGGGAATTCTACGGTGCTTCTACCCTGTGCCGGAACGGGCCTTGCCCCCCATGCGAGTCGGATCAGGAAGACCGCGCCCAAGATGGCCGGCGCCCCGGAGGCGATCGTGAAAGCGCAGCCTCCCAATCCCGTGCCGTGATCCCAACTCATCCAGCGGTGCGTGACGGTGGTCGGCCTCGCTCTGCCTGGCGTCGGTGATCATGGAGCCGACCGCCTTTTCCACCTCGCCGGCCTCATCCCAAGTCCTCGGGCCGGGGAAGCTCCCCAGGAGTCGGGTCGGGAGAAGGATCACGATCCTCGGAAACGGGTTCTCCCTGCCCTTGGCTTTCTCCACGACGTACACCACGGCTTCTCTGCCCATCCCCGGGGCCTCAACCCACTACCAGCAAGGCTCGGCGCGGGCTGCGACCGCCGTCGGCAATCACTCGGCCTTGTTCCCCGGGTGGTGTCCTTCGTGGGGCTGGTGTCCGGCTGAGTCTGATGCATCATCGGCACCCTGCCGCCCTGCATCATGCCGGGCACCATCTCCTGACCACCCATGCCCCGCTCCATCTGCATTTTTCGCCCCATTCCCTCGCGCACCATCCCCGTGCGCACCTTCCGGAGCGGCCGGCTGCCATTGCCCGGAGGGCTGTCCGGGATCGTTGATCGTAGGAAAAGCAGGGCAGGCAGGGCCGAAGCTAGCGCCGAAGGGTGCGGATCTCGAAGGTCAGATCCGCGGAGCCCTCGTCGCGCAGAGCCCAGTACACGCAGTACTCGTTTCGCTGGCGCGCCGTGAAGACGCCGCTCCCGGAGAGGGCCCCGTCCCGGTAGACGGGGTACTGGGTCTTCTCTCCGGCGTGGAAGTGGATGTCGAAGCGGAGCGGCGCGGAGGCCTCGTAGGAGTAGCGAAGGGAGTTCCCGGGATTGAGCTCGATGCACCGCTCATAGGTTTCGTAGGGGCCCAGCCGGATCCGCTCCTGGGCCAAGGCTCGGCCCCCCAGCGCCAGAGTCAGGAGCAGGGCTCCCCAGAGCGCGAGGGCTCTCCTCCTTCCGAGCATGGGCATCTTCGCTCCCTTCTCCGCGCGCTCGCGGCTCAGAAGATGTGCGGAACGATGGGGCTCGCCGCGGCCCAAAGCGAAAGACCGAGGATCGCGAGACAGCCCGCGTAGAAGGCGGCCTCCCCCACCCGCGCCCGAGAGGCCCCTCGCCCCGGGAGGCGCTCCACCAGGTATGGGAACAGCACGAACGGAAGAAACACGACCACGGGTGCCGCTGCCATGGCGGCCGCGCCGAAGAGGTTTTCTCCGGCCACGAGAAAGTAGAGCGGCCACGGGGGCTTGGTGATCTCGATCCCGGTCACGGCGGGCCCGGCGGCCAGCCCCCGGACCAGGGGCGCTTCCTGGAGGGTGCTCTGGAGGACGAGCAGCCCTCCGAGGGCGGCTGAATATGCTAGAGCCACCTTCCAGTGCTTCTGGACGTGCACGTACTCCTGACGCATGAGCACGTGCAGTGTCAGGAGCAGAAAACCCGCGGCCAGCGTGAGGGTCACGTGGGAGGAGAAGAGCCTCATGACGGCCGGCTCGCCGGAGAAGAACCTCGCCACGTGCTCCCCCAGCGGCACTAGCGAGAGGGCGTACATGACGTGCTGGAACCCCTCCAGGGCTTCCTGGTCCCCGCGAAGGAAGCTCCCGGCCACGAAATTGAGCCAGAGCACGACGAAGAGGAGGGCGCCGGTGAGCCAGATCACCTTGCGGCGCCCCAGATACCCCTTGGACGACACCGTCTTGGCCGCGTGGACGAGCATCAGGGCCAGGAGGAGCTCGCTCGACCAGGTGTGCAGGTTGCGCAGGAACGCGAGAATCGGCCGAGCCGCCATGCCCTCCACGCTCGCATAAGTCTGCCAGGGGGAGGGGTTGTAGAAAAAGGAGATCGCGGCCCCCGAGGGGACGACGGCGAAGAGCAGCAACATCCCGCACGTGGTCCCCAGGGCATCCCACTCCAGGGCCCGGCCCCAGCGAGGCCTCGCGTTTCGCCCCCCGCCGTAGGCCGCGAACACCCCGGCCAGGACGAGGGTCAGGGCGACCAGCCGTACGCCGTCCAGCCGGGCCTTGGCGTAGGCTTCCCCCGTGACCCGCTCCGTGAACTCCTCCAGGTCGGCGGGATCCACCAAGCCCTCGGGCTCCAGGCCCACGTAGCCGAAGCCCACGGCCGAGTGGCCCGCCTCGGTCTCGTGGGCCTCGCTGTGGGCGAGCACGTGTGCGGCGGAGAGGACAAGCCCGAGGAGCAGGAGGAGCACGGGAACCCGAATGCGGCCGGATCGTCTGCCGGTGCGACCAATAGACAAACTCTATTCTCCCCTCGAAGGAAAGAGCCTGCTCCAGATTCGCCCGTCCGACCGCGCTCTCTTCGTCGCCCCCGGCCCGGAGCTTGAAGTGAGCGAGACGGGCGGCTCATCCGGGGCTCGCCTGTTCCGGCGTCCCGGGGCGCCTGCCCGGCCTACTCTACCGTGTAGGCAAACTCGTCTCGGAGCACCTTGCTCCCCATGATCACTTCCGCGGAGATGCGGTGGGCGCCCCGGGCCCTGAGGCTCAGATCCGCCCCGTAACCGCCCTCCATCACGACCGCCTCGGTCGAGCGGGCTCTCGGCGGAGTGCTCCGGACCACCCGGCGCCCCTTCACGTAGTAGGCGTGGACTCGGGCGCTCGCCCCGCCGGGATCGGCCACGGTGAAGCGGACCTGCGCGTCTGCGACGGTCTTCCCATCCTGGTCCCCGAGATAGAGCATCAGGTGGTTGGTCGGGGCCCGGGCGCTGCCCCATCTGGCATCCGAGCCCGGCAAGCCCATGAGGTAGTACTCGAACCGGTGCCCGTCGACCGACACCTGGCGGATCGCCTCGCCAACCGGTTCGCCGGTGTTCTCGTCCGTCATGGCCAAGTCTGCGGATGGGGGTCTGACCGTTGCACATCCGGTCACGGCCCATGCTATGGCCGCTCCGAGAGCGAGTAGGCCGCGGTAGGTGCGCATCTGTGGCTCCTTTGCTGGGTGCCGAAGTTCCTCGTTCGGTCCGGCGGGACCGCCGGGCTCCCCGGGGGGGATGTCCCGGACGGTCCGCCGCCGGCCGGTGATGTCGAGCGGAGCAACTCCCGTGCCGTGACGGCCCGGCTCCTTCTTCGCTGGCTTTCCGGCGTCTTCTTCGGAAACGGAGGGCCCCGAGGGTTCGGGGGAGCGGGTGAGCTGCAGAGGGGTCTCCACTCCTCTGGAGACAATCCGACACCCGCAGGATACCCTCTCCCGTGGGGCCGGGGAATGGGTCTTCGGATGTCACGGCGGAGGGCTTCGCCGGGAGGGCTCCGAAGGCCCTCAGGAACCTCGAGGGGCAGGCGAAGGGGGAAAGCGGGGTCGCCGGACGAAGCTCGCGGACACTTCTCGAGAGCCTTCCGAGAGCGCGCCGGCGGGTCGGCGCAGAGGCTGCGGCGGCCTGGGCGTACGGTCTTAGCCGGCGTCCACCCGGTACGTCGCGGTCCCCGGGGGCTGGGAGTACCAGCCCGGGTCGCGGTCGTAGCTCTCCAGGTCGTCCCGGATCTTGATGATGGTGAACATCCCCCCCATCTCGATGTTCCCGAAGGGGCCCTCCCCCATCATCATGGGCAGGGTGTTGCGGGGGCCGGGCATGTGGGCCGCCATGTCCTGCATCCCGGCCATCCCCGTCTCGCCCATCGCCATGTAGCCGGGGACGAGGGCGGCGATTCGTTCCTCCAGCCCCTCCTGGCTCACGCCCAGGAGGCTCGGGAGGCCGTGGGCCATGGGGTTCATGACGTGGTGGGACTTGTGGCAGTGGAAGGCCCAGTCGCCGGGGTTGTCGGCCACGAACTCGATGTCCCGGGTTGTCCCCACGGGCACCTGCACCGTGGTCTCCGACCACCGGGCCGTGGGGGGAAGGGGCCCGGCGTCGGTGCCGGTGACCCAGAAGTGGTGGCCGTGGATGTGGATCGGGTGCTCGTCCATGCTCAGGTTGGCGAGGCGGATGCGAACCCGGTCCCCAGTGCGCGCCAGCAGGGGCTCGGTTGTCGGAAAGACCACGCTGTTGAAGGTGAAGAGGTTGAAGTCGAGCATCACCGAGGGGTCGGGCCGGAAGGTGCCCGGATGGATCGCCCATGCGTGGGTCATGAGGGCGAAGTCCCGGTCTACCGGAGGCTCGGCGGGTTCCCTGGGGTGGACGATGAAGAAACCCATCATGCCCATCGCGAGCTGGAGCATCTCGTCGGCGTGGGGGTGGTACATGAGCGTGCCGGACTGGCGCAGGGTGAACTCGTAGGCCCAGGTCTCCCCCGGCCCGATGTGGGGCTGGTTGAGCCCCCCCACCCCGTCCATGCCGTTGGGCAGGAGCACGCCATGCCAGTGGATGGTGGTGTGGCTCGGCAGGCGGTTGGTGACGAGGATTCGGACCCGGTCGCCCTCCACGGCCTCGATCGTGGGGCCCGGGGTCTGGCCGTTGTAGCCGTAGGCCTTGACGGTCATGCCGGGGGCGAACTCCCGTTCCACGGGCTCGGCGACGAGGTGGAACTCCTTGACCCCGTCCTTCATGGCCCAGGGCAGGGTGCTGCCGTTGGGGGTGACGACCGGGAGGTGCCCCCCGGAAGGCCCGGCGGGGCGGGAGGGAGAGGCCGCGGCCTCCCGGAGCAGGCCCGCAGCTCCCGGGGCCCCCGCCAGCAGGGCGGCCGAGGCGAGGATCTGGCGGCGGGTGAGCCCTGGAGTCATGGTCGGCCTCCGTGGTGGGGGTGGGGCGCTCGCGGTGGGGAGGGCTCCAGGTCCCGGAAGAACTCCTCCAGATCCTCTTCCTCACGGGGGGCCGGCGCAGGTGCGAGGAGCGGCAGTTCCCGGCCCACGGCCCGTTCCAGCTCGGCCCGGGTCCCCCAGTACCCGGCCAGGGACTCGGCGTAGGCCTCCCGGGCCTCGAGCTCGGAGCGCCGGGCCGCGAGGAGGTCGAAGGGGCTCGCGAGCATGTAGTTGTACTCCTGCTGGGTGAGGGTCACGATCTCTTCCCGCAGCGGCAGGACCACGTCCCGGTAGTGCTCGGCGAGGTCCCTGAGGCGCAGGAGTCGATCCCGGGCCTCTCGCACCTCGGAGCGAACGCGCACCGCCAGGGCGGCCAGCTGGTGCCGGCTCTGGCGGAGCCGGGCCTCGGCCGCCGCCAGCTGGGGCTGGCGCTGGTGGAAGAGGGGGAGCTCCACCGAGGCGTTGGGCCCCACGAGCCACCTTCCCCCGGTTTCGCGCTCGGCACCCGCGCCGAGCTCCAGGGAGCCGAGCCACCGCCAGTCGGCGGTGAGCCCCAGGGCGCGCGCCCGGACCCCCACGGCTATGCGGGCCGCTGCCAGGTCGAGGCGCGACACCACGGCTTCGGACTCCAGGCGGTCGAGGGGAGGCTCCGCCCCGGGCAGCTCGGGGAACCCGGCCGGCAGGGTCCACCCGGTCTGCCGTCCCCACAGCCCGAGGCGGCGGTTCAATGCTTCCCGGGCGCCCGCCAGCTCGCCCTCGGCTCGGACCCAGGCGACCCGCACTGCCGCGGCACGATCCCGCTCTCGGGCCAGTTCCAGGTCGCTCAGGTTCCCGGCCCCGTGGGTCCTCCGGGCGAGCTCCAGGGCGAGGGAGGCGGCCTCCGCGGCCTGGGCGCGGCTCGCCGCCACCTGGGCGGCGCCCAGGACCTCGTAATAGGCCCGTTTGGCCCCCGCCGCGGTGGCGAGCGCGCGATCCGCGATTTCGAGCTTCACCCCCTCGAACTGCTCCTCGGCCAGCGCCCGCCGAGCCGGGAGGAGGAGCACGTCGAGCAAACTCTGGCTCACTCCCAGGTCCCAGTTGGGCCGACGGGGCTCCACGTCGGGGAAGCGCACCGAGGCCGCCACGGTCGGGTTGGGGAGCAGCGCGGCCCGCACCACGTCGGCCTGGGCGACCCCGAGCTCCTCGTAGGCGGCCTGGAGGGCCGGGTCGTTGAGGAGGGCGATCCTCGCGGCGGCGTCCGCCGTGAGGGGCTCCGCCAGGAGGGCGTCCACCGCTTGTGCCGCCACCTCGGCCTCGGCCGGGTTCCGATGCCAGGCGACGGAGTAGGGGACCCGCTCCCCCACCTCTCGCTGGAGGTCCCCGAACCCGGCTTCGGCAGGGACGTGGGCGCAGCCGGAACCCCACGCCGCGCAGGCGGCGAGGAAGGCAGACCCGAGCGCCGCCACGGTACCCCTCACGGCGGGTGCCCCCCGTGCCCTGGGTGAGGGGCCGCCCTCGGTGGGGGCGGGGCCGGGGTGGGGAAGGACTCGGCCAAGGGGTTGGCCGGTCGCACGAAGGGGGCCTCCTCGGCCGCCGGGTCGGCGGGATGCCCCGGGGGCAAGGCGACGGCTGCCGGTCCGGCCGCGCATCCGGCCAGGGACCACAGGAGTCCCAACACGGCGATCCCTACTCCCCGCACGAGGCGTTTCCTCCCGAGAGTGGACACCCAATGTTTGCCAGGTTAGCGAATACCGGCGGCGAGGCAAGGCGGCGGCGCCCGTTGCCTTCGCCGATGGGAAGCTCCGCGTCCCCGCCCGCGGGCAACCCCGGGCCGCCGCCCGAGGGTCGGACGTTCCCGCCGCGGAGGGGCCCGGTCGCCCTCGAGGGTGAGGGCGACGGGTGTACAGAGGTCTACAAGGGGTCGAGACTATTCAGCAATTACAAACGCTGCCGGGGGAACGCGCCCTGGGGAACGTGGCGATATTTGTCAATGATCGCCAAGTGTTATGTGGCATGCTTCCGGGTTGGCACGGCCTCTGCAATTCACCGGGGCGAAACGAGAAGCCGTCCCAACCACCCCAACCCGTAGGAGGTGTACCATGCGCAAGACCCTGATGATCGCCCTCGCCGCCGCCTTCGCGCTGGCCGCCGCCGGCACCACCCTCGCCGCCGCCCCGCAGGACGCCTGCGGCAACTGCAGGAGCTGCGCCGAGCGGGTAGCCGACGACCGGCACGTCCTCACTCCCTGGGAGATGGGGCCGTAACCCCGCCGGGGGACGGGTGCTTCCCGTCCCCCCACAGACAGGCCGATGGACCCACCGGCGCCGGTGCGTCGGGGCACCCGGGTCCCGCGCCGCCAACCCGAGCCCCGGGCCCTCGCTACCGGCTCGGCCCGAGGCAGACTCAAGGGATGCCCCACACCGGACGAGGAGACACTTCAGGTTCTTCCGGTACACGACCGGGTGGGCCCTCCCACTCCGGCAGACGAGGCCGGGCTGCACGGTAGGTGTTCTTCCCCGCCGCGTCCGGAATCCTCGCGGCATCGCGACTCCCGAAGCGGCTGTGCCGGTCGAGCGGCCGTCCGCCTACGTGGTCGGGCCCACCCGATCGTCCCTGGAGACGAGTACCCGGTCATTCCCCGGATGAGCTACACTTCGTGTGTCCCAAATCGTCGGTCGCCCTCGCCGTCGCCGCCGAGGGGCCTGCCCCGGCGAACCCTGCCTACCGGGAGGCCTTCGGCCCGGCGCCCTGGACCGAGGCCCCGGAGAGGCGCCTGGCGGCCGTCGTTCTTCCTGGCGCGAGCGCCTGCCGCCGTGCCGGCACCTCGCCAAGCGGCCGCCTCGCGGTAGAATGCTCCGAGCCCCCCTCCCGAGAGGAGTTTCCCTATGCTTCGCCGCGCCCTGTTGGTCCTCGCCTCGATCCTTGCCGCGTCGGGGAGCTTTCCCCCGGCTTCGACGGCCGCGGAAGGGCCCGCGCCCTCCACTCCGGCCTATCGGGAAGCCTTCGGACCGACTCCCCGCACCGAGGCGCCGGAGAGCTGCCTCGCGGCCGTCGTGTTCCTTCCGGGCGTCGGGCGCTCCGGAGGGGCGGACCGTCTCTCGGCTCTCCCCCTGTTCCTCCTCGACCCGGACCGGGTCTTGGAGCACGCGGCGGGGGTCCTGGTGGAGGGCTACCCGATCTCCCTGCGCTTCTTCGAGCCGCCCCGGGTCTTCCCACCCGGGTCCCGGTTCCTGGGGGTGGAGCGCGAGGGGGCCACGGCCGTCCTTCGCGTGGCACTGGAAGCCGGCACCGTCCTGGGTCCCATAGCCGCGCAGGCCGCGGCCCACACTTTGGCCCAGTTCCCGGGAGTGGAGGCGGCGGCCGTCGCGGTGGACGGGGGCGCCCGGGGCCCGGCCGTGAAGCCCGATGCGACCCTCCTGGAGCCGCCGCCGCCCCCGCGGTTCCTGGACGTGGCGGCCCCCTACCACGAGGGAGAGGAGCCCAGGGACATCCACGTGCTGTTCGACCGGCCCGTGGCGGTAGATGCCTTCCGCCTCCGCCTCGACGACGGCACGGCGGTGCCCGGTCAGGCGTATCTGCACGCCTTCGACATGGCGGTCGTCTTTCGCCCGTCCCAGCCCGTGACGCTCCGCGAAGGGCTTCGCTTGCAGGTCTCGTGGTCGGTGACGGACCGGGCGGGCAGGGTTTCCCGGGAGGACCACACCGTGGGACTCCGCCTCTACGAGCAGCACGAGTGAACGCTGCGTGAAACTGCCGGGGCCGGAAATGCGTCCAAGGGTCGTTGCTCCTCCCGGTACTGTGCGAAAGGATGACATGGGTTCCAAAACCATCGACCCGGTCTGCGGCATGGAGGTAGACCCCGACGCCCCCCCGGGCGGCTCGGCGGAGCACGACGGCCGGACGGTCCACTTCTGCAACCCCCGGTGCCGGGAGCGGTTTCTGGAGAGCCCCGAAGCGTTCCTGAGGCCCCCGTCCGGGCTTCCGGCCGG
>JAWSUI010000068.1:0-17923 GCA_033551855.1 Deferrisomatales bacterium | reverse complement strand
CCAGGTCCGCAGGTCGTCCACCCCACGGTGGTCATGTTAAAGTGAACAGTATTGGGTCTAGCCTTGGTCGCCCAGGGCGGTTTTGCGCTGGTCACCGGCGAGCCTGGCCACGGCCAGCGGCGGCTCCTGACGAGGCCTTGGAGGACATCTACTCAGGGGCTTGGCCGGTGGCCGTGGTCTTTGTCCTGACTATCGCACTCATGTATGCCGTGCCTCCCATCGTCACGGCGCTGCTGTCCCTTTCTTGAGGCGTGGTTGCGAGCGGCAAAGTTGGAGTGCTTAAAGGAGGGGGGCGGTGAGTTTCTCCAAACTGAAGCTGGGTTGGGGGCGAGTCTTGCTGTCTCGGGGATTTCGAGCCGAACGAGAGGCGCACAAGAATAGTGCGGTTGCGTAAGCGGATGTCATTGTTCACCGCCGATGACGGACCAGAATTCTGTGCCGACTCACAGTCATGTGCAGGAGAGCGCCAAGGGGCAGATCACCATGGGGACAGTGAGGAAGCCCATCATGGACCTTGCGACATTGGATGCGGCAAGCGTCAAGCAGGGAAACTGAGATTCTGAACGAAGGCATCCTGGAAAGTATGGCTCTCGGGCAAGGGAAGATGGCGAGTCTCGGCCATGCGGGCCGCGAGCTTCGACCGGGCGCCGCCATCGACGAGGAGGAGCGCGGCTCCCAGACGGCTCGTGTTCCCCGCGAAGGCAACCCTTTCCGAGAGCCCCGACGGAAGCAGACCGATGGCCTCCAGGCTCTCGGGTCGGAGGTGGTAACCAAAGGCGCCGGCCAGCACCACTTCTCGCAGATCTGACGGGGGCGTCCCGGCTTCGGCCAGGAGCAGGTCGACGGCGGTGCGGATGGCGGCCTTGGCGAGCTGGAGCTGCCTCACGTCGGCCTGGGTCAGGAACACCCCTTCGGCCAACCGGAAGGCGGGTCTGCCGTCCCGCTCCACCAGCCGCTCGGCGAAACCGGGATCCAGCAGTCCCCGGGCCTCGCCGGGCCGCAGCATGCGGCCGCTCGGCTCGAGCGCCCCCGCCCGGAGCAGGCACGCGACCGCGTCGATCAGCCCGCTCCCGCACAGGCCCCTGGCGGGAACGTCCCCGATCACCCGCACCTCCAGGGCTCCTCCCTCGGTGTGTACCGCCTCCACCGCCCCCGGCGCCGCCCGCATGCCCTGGGAGATGCCCATGCCCTCGAACGCCGGCCCGGCGGCGGCCGAGGTCACGAGCCACCGCCCCCCGGCGCTCAGGGCGAGCTCGCCGTTGGTGCCGATGTCCACGAAGAGGAGCGGCCCCTCCCGTTCGAAGAACCGACAGGCGAGGAGGCCGCCGCTGATGTCGCTTCCCACGAAGGCGTGGGCCACGGGGGGCACGTAGACCCGGGCTGCCGGGTGGAGGTCCAGCCCGAAGCGGGCGGCAGGATAGCTTCGCCCGCCGGTGATCCCCACCCGGAAAGGAATCCGCCCCAGGGGCGCCGGATCGAACTCCCCGGCGAGCTGGAGCATGGTGGTATTGGCGCCGAGCACCGCGTCCACCACTTCCCCGGCGTCCGCGCCGGCTTCTCTACAGGTTTCTCCGATCAGGCGGTTCAGCACCCCGCGCACCGCGGTCGCGAGCTCGCCCAGGCCCTCCCGCGTCGACCCCTTCTGAATGCGGCTCAGCACGTCGTGGCCGAAGGCCGTCTGTGGGTTCAGGGCCGAAGCCGTGGCGAGCTCGCGGCCCGTCGCCAGATCGAGCAGGGACACCACCAGGGTGGTCGTCCCGATGTCGACGGCCACCCCCTTGGGCGCGGTGCCCGGCTGCCAACCCGGAAGCTCCGCGGCCTCCTCCCCCTCGTACTCCAGGTGCCAGGCATCGGCTGCGGCCACGATGCGGGCGGCCGGCGCGAGGCGGCCCGCACAGAGCCGCTCCCCTTCCAGGATGCGAGCGTCCAGGAGGGCGTCGGGCGGCAGGTGGACGGTGAGGTCGCCCTCGGGCACCAGCCGGCACGCCAACCGCCACCCCTCTCGGGCCTCGTGGGCCGGAAGGAGCCGGTGGGGGGTCTCCGGGACGCCCTCCGGCCCCTCCACCCGGACCCGGCACTTGCCGCACACCCCCTCGCCCCCGCAGGGGCTCTCCAGCTCGATGCCGGCGCGGCGCAGGGCCTCGAGGACCGTCCCGCCCTGGGTCACCGGGATCGCACGTCCCGACGGCTTTACCACAAGCGACGGCATGCGACCCTCTTTCCGTTGCGATCTCCGCTCCACACCGCAAAGTCGCGATGATCCGTAATCCTGGCCGAGGCATCGCGCGTGCACCACCGCATCGAGCGCCTCACGGCTCTCGTGGAGTCCAGCCCGCCGGCGATGTCACCGATGAGGGCCCGGGCCGAGCACACCCGACGATCGGTCCAGCGGGAAAACGCTTCCCAGTAAACATCCTGCCCACTGGCCGCGAAAAGGAAGGCGACTCATGCTGCTCTGGTGCGTCGTGCCGCCGGGGGCCTGGGAAGCTACACAATCGCCGCTGGGTTCGCTCCGCAGATCGAAACAAACTTCCGGCGCTGCTTCCAAGACGGTGTGGACTCGCCCGGTGTGGCTGCACCGCCTCAGGAAAGCCCCTCAAACCGCTTGGCGCGGTAGGCCTTGAGGTAGGTCATGCAGTAGTCGTCCCGGCCCGCCAAGGCCTCTGCTGCGATCAGGTCGGCCATCAAGCGGCGGTCCAAGGGGTTGATGATGAGGCCGTCGAGTCCTTTGGCCACGGCCATCACCGCGAAGGTCTGGTTGAGGAGCTTCCGCTCGGGCAGGCCGAAGCTGATGTTGGACAGCCCGCACATCGTATGGACCCCGGGGAAGCGGGCCATGATCCCCTCGATGGCGTTGAGGAACTCGACCCCGAAGTCGCTGCGGGTGGAGAGGGGCTGGACCAAGGGGTCTATGAAGATGTTGCCGAGGGACACGCCCGCAGCGGTAAGGCCCTCGATGAGCCTGTCTGCAATGGCGAGACGCTGGTCGGCAGTCTCAGGCATGCCCTCATCGCTCATGCACAGCGCCACCACCTTGAAATCCGTGCCAGCCACCAGCGGCAACAGTGCCTCATAGCGGGCCTTCTCCAGGCTGATGGAGTTGATCATGGGCGCGTCCGGCCCTTTGTGGACCAGGAGGGCGGCCTCGATGGCCCGGGGATCGGGGCTGTCGAGGCAGCACGGGACCTCCAAGGCCTCCTGCACGGTCTGGACGAGCCAGGTGAGGTATTCGGCCTCCTGTCCCACGAAGATACCGGCGTTGACGTCGATGTAGTCGGCGCCGGCGTCGCGCTGCTCTTTCGCCACCCGCTGGATCTCGGCCCTGTCCTTGTTCTCGATGGCCGGCCCCATGGCCTTGCGGCTGGCGTTGATGAGTTCTCCGACGACGATCATCGCCCGCTCCCTCCGGTCTCTAACCCTGGAAGCCTGGAATCTGAGAACGCGGAACGCCGATTCTCCTCGACGCCCTTTCTTGTCCCTCAGCGTCCAGCGCCCCCGTTTTCGTTCTCATTCTCGGCGCATGGCCTCACGCCGCGAGGAGCCGCCGGGCGAGTTCCACGGCCCCGGGGGCGTCCTCGCTGTAGCCGGTAGCACCGATCTTGTTGGCAAAGGCCTCGGTGACCGGGGCCCCGCCCACCATGGTCTTGAGGGCGAGCCTCTTCTGTTTGATGGCCGCCACCGTGGCCTCCATGGCCGGCATGGTCGTGGTCAGCAGGGCCGACATGGCCACGATCTGCGCTTCGTGCTCGGCGGCTGCGGCCAGGAACGTGTCGGTCTCCACATCTACCCCCAGGTCGATCACTTTGAACCCCGCGCCTTCCAGCATCATCGAGACCAGGTTTTTGCCGATGTCGTGGAGGTCGCCCTTCACCGTGCCGATGACGATGGTGCCCTTGGGCTTTGCGTCGGCATCGGCCAGCAGGGGCCGCAGCACCGCCAAGCCGGCCTTCATGGCCTGGGCCGCCATGAGCATCTCGGGCACGAAGAGCTCGCCCTCGGAGAAGCGCTTGCCCACCTCGTCCATGGCGGCAATGAGGCCGTCGTTCAAGACCGACTGGACGTCCCTGCCGGCGTCGATTTCCTTCTGGACCAGAGCGGGCATGCCCTCCTCTTCGAAGTCGAGCACCGCGTTGAAGATGTCTTGGATGGCCATGGCTTTCGCTCCTGAACGTCGAGATCCTGGGGGTAGCCTACCGGGGACCTGCGATCCGCTAGAACTTCGGGGGGGTGATGATCAGGTGGAAGGTGCAGGGCTCTTCCCCGGCGTTGAAGAGACGGTGCGGGATCGAGCTGTCGAAGTAGAGGCTGTCGCCCCTTTCCAACTCCATCGTCTCCTGGCCCACCCGGATCATCATGCGTCCGGAAACCATAACCAGGCACTCCTCCCCGGCGTGGCCCAGGGGTTCGTCACTGGTAGCGCCCCCCGGTTCCAGGGTGCCGATCATGATTCCCATCTTCTTTTGTAGATCGGAGTGGATGATCTCGTACACGAGTCCGGCCTTGGGGAAGACGACCCTGCGGCGGTCCTTTTCCTTGACGAGGCGCGCCGGGGGCGAAGCCTGTTCCAATGCCAGGTAGAAGAGGGGCACGTCGAGGGCCAAGGCGAGCTTGCGCAGGGTGGACAGGGAGGGGTCCACCTTCTCGGTCTCGATCTGGCTGAGCATGCTGGGGGAGATCCCGGAAGCGGCCGCGAGCCCGCGCACCGAGAGGGCCTTCTCCTCTCGAAGCTCCCGGATTCGGCTTGCGACTGCCATTCTTCCCTCCCCTGTCCTGTCGTTCTCTTGCTGGGACGGCGGGCCTCTGCCCCGTCTACCCCAGGAGGGGGTAGCGCCCCCAGCGGCGCGCCCCATCGTACAGCGCCAGAACGTTCTCCGGCGGCACGTCGGCCTGGATATTGTGCACCGCGCACAGCACGAGCCCGCCGCCGGGGCCCAGCGCTCGTACGACGCGCCGGACCTCGCCGTCCACCTCCTCGACCGTCCCCGTCGGGAGAAGGTGCTGGGAGTCGATGCCGCCCCAGAAAACCATATCCTTCCCGAAGCGCTCCTTCAGCGACTCGGCGTCCATGTTGTGGGCCCGGACCTGAACCGGGTTGAGGATGTCGATGCCCACCTCGATGAAGTCCGGCACCAGGCTCGAAACCGCCCCGCAAGAGTGCCAGAAGATCTTCGCTGACGTCCGCTTGCGAAGGAACTCCACAACCCTGGCCTGACGGGGCTTGATGAACTCCCGGTAGTCCTTCGGGGACATGAGGGTCGTTTTCTGGCCCGCCAGGTCCCCCCCCTGGATGACCACGTCGAGATAGGGCCCGCACACCGAGAGCACGTGGTCCAGGAACTCGAGGTGCAAGTTCACGGTCTTGTCGAGGAGGGCGTGGACCAGGTCGCGGTTTCGGACCATGTCCATGTAGAAGCGCTCCATCCCGCGCAGCTTCCACGCGCGCTCGAACCACGACTCCCAGCCGAAATTCCCCACGACCGCGTATCGGCCCTCGTCGTGGAGTGCCCGCGCCCGCGCCCCGACGCCATCGACGTAGCCGGGATCCCTGGGGTCGGGCCATGGATGGGCGTCCAAGTCCCCGAGGCCCGCCCGCTCCAGGGGGCTGTGGACCAGGTTGTAGTAGAGGCTGCTGAGGGGTTTTAGGAACCCGCACCCCCACTCGTCGGTCACATAGAGGCCCTGCTCCGTCTCCTCGGGCGCGAAGGTCCACGACTTGGGGCTGCCCGGGTGGACGTAGCGCGTATCCACCCCCAGCCACTCCAGGACGTCCTCCTCGGGGGCCACGTTCTGGCGCAGCCAGTCGAAGACCTCCCGCTCCCGTTCGATCCCCAGGAGGGTCAGGAGGCGGTTGTAGGTGACCACCGAGATCGTGGTCACCCACCCGCCCAGGTCGAGGGGCACCCGGTCCGGTTCCTGGTGGTTCAGGGCTGCCAGCACGCGTTCTTTTGAGGTCATGCTCTCACCTTTGCCGTGGGGAGCTCCCGCGCCCTCAGCCGAAGACGACGCCCGGCAACCAGAGGACGAGTTGGGGAATGTAGGTGATGAGGATCAGGGTGACGAGCAGGGGCACGAGAAACGGAGCCACCGCCCGTGTCACCTGCGCGACCGTGAGCCCGGAGAGATCTGCAAGCACGTAGAGGCCGACGCCGAAGGGGGGCGTGAGAAACCCGATGCAGACGTTCAGGACCTCCACCACCCCCCAGTGGATCAGGTCGATCTGGAAGGCATGGAGCACCGGCAGGATCATGGGCGTGAAGACCAGAATGATCGCGCAGATGTCGAAGAAGCAGCCCGCGATCAGGAAGACCACGTTGAGGATCAGGAGGACTACCCACTGTTTGTCCGTCGCGGCCATGATGGCGTCGCGGATCAGGACGGGCACGTTCTCCATGGTCACGATCCAGCCGAAGACCGATGCCGCCCCCATGATCACGAGGATCATCCCCGTGGTCACCGCGGAGCCCACCATCATGGGCAGGAGTTGGGAAAGCTTGAGCGTGCGGTAGACGAAGAACGAGATCAGGAACGCATACGCCACGGCGACCACCGCCGCCTCGGTGGGGGTGAAGATGCCCGTGACGATCCCGCCCAGGATGATCACCGGGGTCAGAAGGGCGAAGAAGGACTTCCGAAAGCTCGCCCAGACCTCGGCCAGGGCCGCCCGGCGCGGGTCCCGGGGGTAGTTGCGCCGCACGGCGTAGAAATAGATGGCCGCCATGATGGCGATCCCCATGACCACGCCGGGAATGGCCCCTCCGACGAAGAGACGCCCCACCGAGACCTCGGCAATCATGCCGTAGAGGATCATCTGGATGCTCGGGGGCATGATCGGCCCAATGATCGAGCTCGCGCCCGTCACGGCCACCGCGAAAGGCTTGTCGTAGCCGGCCTTGACCATCATGGGGATCTCGATCTTCCCCAAGCCCGCCGTGTCTGCGGTGATGGACCCGGACATGCCGGCGAAGACCATCGAGGCCACCACGTTCACGTGGCCCAGTGATCCCCGGATGTGCCCGACGAGGCTTCGGGCGAACCGAAACATCTCCTCCGAGATCCGCCCCGAGTTCATGATGTCTGCCGCCAGGATGTAGAGGGGCAGGGCCAGGAGGGGGAAGGCCTGGAGGCTCCCCACCATCCGGTGGGCCAGGACGACCATCGGGATGGGGTTGAGGAAGAGGATGTAAAACAGGCACGACAGGAGCAGGGAGAAAACCACCGGCACCCGCATCGCCATGAGGACGAGGAGCGCGCCGACCAGCAGGAGGGCGTTCATAGCTTGCACCGGTCCGCGGCGTCCTCCGGGAAGGGGTCCCGGTCCCGCAGGGCCCCCACGAAGCGTTGCACTTGATAAAAGAGCATCAGGGAGAACCCGACGATCAGCGCCCGCCCGAACCAGGCCTCGCTGAGCCGCAGGGCTGGGGTGGTGCTGAAGGCGAGCCGACCCGTGAGCCGCCAACTCTGCCACAGCATCACGACGAGGATGACCAGCACTAGCAGATCCGACACCGCCCGCAGTACCCGCGAATGGTGGGGGCGGCAGAGGTCGGAGATCACGGTGATCGAGACGTTCTTGTCGGTGCGGACCAGGATCGCCCCGGCCAGGAACGTCATCCAGACCAGTCCCAGGACAGTGACCTCCTCCGCCCAGAACAGGGGGGCGTTGAAGACATAGCGGGTCACCACCCCGACGAAGAGGACCCCTACCGTGGCGACCATGAACAGGCCGATCACGGCGTCCAGCACGCGGGAGACGAAGAGATTGAGGCGGCGCAGCCACATGGCCGTTCCTCCGGGCTTGCGCAGGAACCGGCCCTCCGCCGTCCCCGTTCCGTGGGGGCGGAGGGCCGCAGCGGGGGGCCTGCTACTGCTCCTTGCCGAGCTTTTTCAGGAGGCCGGGCGACCACAGGCCCGCCTTCTCCAGTTCCTTGTGGACCGCGCCGGCCTTGGCGACCCAGGCCGGCCGGTCGCCCTCGGCGAAGACGATGCCGGCATCGGCCATCTGCTTCTGGGCCTCGGCTTCCAGGCTCTGTCCGTGACCGACGAACCACTCGGCGGACTCCAGGGCGGCCTCGGTGAGCGCCTTTTGCACATCGGCAGGGAGGGAGCGGAACTTGCCGTCATTGATCCAGGTGACGTCGTAGAGCTGCATGAAGTCGAGCTTGGTGGCATAGTTGAGCTGCTCGTAGAATTTCTCGTCACGGACCTGGACGATATTGTGGACCATCCCATTCACGACCCCCTGGGAGAGGGAGAGGTACACATCGCCCCAGGGCAGGGGAACCGCCGTTGCCCCCAGGCCGTTCCAGGTATCGACGAGCGCTTTGGACTGCCAGACCCGCAGCTTGATCCCCCGGAGCTCGTCGGGGGTGAGGACCTGGCGCCGCTGGGTCCAAAGGTGGAAGGCGGGCCGGAAGGCGAAACCGGGCAGGGTGCGAATGTCGGTCCTGCCGCGGACGCGCTCGCGCACCTCGTCGATATAGGTGTTTTGCTGGAGCTCGTCGCGGCTGAACATGAAAGGCGTGCCGAAGATCGTGTAGTCCTTGTCGTAGGCGTCCATGAACGACTCGGACTCCTGGGCCATGTCGATGGTGCCCAGGCTGATCCCCTGGAGGATCTCTCGGATGTTGCCGAGCTGCTGTGCGGGGTAGATCTCGATCCTGGCCTTCCCGTTGGTCTTCGCCGCCACGAGCTCGGCGAACTTCTGCGCCCGCTGGTCGAGCATGCCTCCCGGCGCGGTGATGTGTGCGAGCTTGAGGACGATCTCCTGCGCCGGGGCTGCGGGCGGCAGGCCGAACGTCAGGCACAGTGCGAGTGCCGGGACGGTCAGGAGCAGCTTCTTCATGGCAGTCTCCTCTCGGGCGGCGCGGGTGCGCCATGTGCAGTGACGATGAACACCGTACAGCTGCAATTATCGGGCGTCAAGCGCTCCGTCATTTCCGCGCCGGAAGCAAAGCGGGGAACCGGGGCAGGAAGGGTGGGAGCCTCGTCCCCCCTGTACCAAGAGCGAGCCGGACGGCGCTCGCCGTGCACGTAACCACGGAGGGAGTTGTGCTGCCCGTCTGACCTGAACGATCCAACGGCCCGCTGGCTCGGGCCGTTGTTCGACTGAGACGGCTGTGCCAGGGGGGCGTCCCTCGAGGTCGAACCACGACGGCCCCGTCTCCGAAGTTCCTCGGGATTCGGTGGCTGCCAGTGACGGCCGCAGGGTCCGGTTACGAGACAAGTAGTGCGATGGCTTGCAACCGCCATCGCGACATCCCCTTAGGCGCCGCGGAGCCCCTGGACGAGGCTCTCAATCCACCGCGACGAGACGTCGCGCCAGGCTGACCGCCTCGGCGGCATCCTTGCCGTGACCGTCAGCACCGATTTGCGCTGCGAACCTTGCGTCCACCGGAGCTCCTCCGACCATGACCTTCACCTTGCCTCTGAGGCCGGCAGTCTCGAGGGCTGAGATCACGTTCTTCATCTCCGGCATGGTGGTCGTGAGCAGCGCGGACAGGCCCACGATGTCGGGCTCGAGCTCCTTGACCTTGTCCACCACCTTCTCCACGGTAAGGTCTACGCCCAAGTCGATCACATGGAAGCCCGCGCCCTCTAGCATCATGGCGACGACGTTCTTGCCGATGTCGTGCAAATCTCCCTTCACGGTCCCCAGAATGACGGTGCCCTTGGACGCGGCGGCATCGCCTTTGAGCAGCGGCTTCACCACTTCCAGGCCGAGTTTCATGGTGTGGGCAGACACGAGCATCTCGGGGACGAAGATTTCGCCTTCCGCAAACTGGCGGCCCACCTCATCCATGGCGGCTATCAGCCCCTCATTCATGATGCGCCCCACGTCGGTGCCTGCGTCTATGGCCTCCCGAACGAGGGACTGAATCTCTTTGGGCCGCCGCTCGTTCACCGCGCTATACACCCTTTGCACATAATCGCTCATTGTGGCTCCTCTTGCGGTCGCTGGCCAGGAAACGGACTCATGCCTGGACGGGATAGGCCCCGTACGTGAAAGCAGCCCGGCGCATGGCCTCGTAGTTTTCAAACTTGGCCCAAGCGGGCACGGAATTGCCCGAACCGAGACAATATCCGCCGCCCGGCGCGAGGCCTTGGATGAGTTTGCGTACCTCCGCATCCACCTCCTGCGGCGTGCCCGCCCGAAGCAGTTCGTTCGAGACGTTTCCGGCCAGACAGAGCCGATCACCGAATTGCTCCTTGACCGCGAAGATATCAAGACAGGTGGGATCCACAGGTTGCAACACGTCCAAGCCAAGGTCGATCAGGTCGGGCAGGAGCGGGGTAAGGTCCCCATCCGAGTGCAAGAAGAAGAGGAGCCCGTTGCGATGGCATCTTGCGGCGATCTCGCGATACCACGGGAACACATGGTCTCGAAAGGCCTGGGGCGAGATCATCGGGCCCGTGCCGAAAGCCAGATCATCGACAGCCCAAACCGCCCCCACATGGGGCATCTCGAAGATCCGGTCCAGGGCCTGGAACTGTATTTCGGCCACCCGCCGGAAGACGTCAGCGACCAGTTCCTCGTCCATGAGAAGTGACATGGAGAAATTGTTGAACCCCATGAGCATCCAAGCCAAGGTGAAGATTTTCCCGGAAACCGCGATCGCCTTCATGCCAAGCGGGAGAAGAGTGGCCGCCTCTTCTATCTTGCCGAAATCCATCTTGGCCGCGAGTTCCCAGGGAAAGCGCTCCAGATCAGCGCGGTTCTTGATGAAGCTCGTGTACTCCAGGTTCCAGGATCTCGCATCCGCCGCGGCTTCTTCTCTGAACATCGCGTCGCGAATCGCGCGCGTGATGGCCGACTCCTCGGTCACCTTTCCGGGGCTCATCATCCCGACGGTGAGAGGAATGTAGTCGTATCCGGCCTTGGACCAGAACTCGATCTGGCTTGCCAGGTCGACCTCCTTGACCTCGCGCCCCAGGAATCGACTCTGGATGGGATACTCGATGAGGACCTCGCACAAGGGAACCCGATCCGGCTCCTCGTGTCTGGCGGCCTTCCGTATCCGCTCGAAATCCGGTCTCACCTCGACACTCATGTCCGCCCTCCATACCCCTCCCGAACCGCATCGGAGATCGCCTGCAGGTTTTCCAGAGGAGTGCTGAGTGGAATCGCGCACTCCGGGCCGATCAGGTCCACGCCGGCCTCCACTGCGTATCGGGCTTGGCGGTATGCATCGCGCGGCGTCCCCTGGAGGAGCGTCTGAGGATTGTTCACGTTTCCCACCAAGGCCAAACGTTTCCCTACGCGCGCGACCGCTTCCCTGGCGTCCACCTGCCACTCGAAGTGGTAGGCGTCGAACCCGGCGTCGGCGAAGTACTCGAGGCGGTCGCTGCAGTTTCCACATACATGGAGTATGAGGGGGCCATCGACCTGCCGGGTGAGCTCCTGATGGAACGGCAGAAGGAGATCCCGATAATGGTACGGTCCCACCAGGTTTCCTGTGGCATGGTCACCTACCACCACCACGTCCGCCCCAGCTTGGAACTGCGCCTTGGCGTACGCCACGGTCACTGGCAGCAACTGCAGAAGCATCCGCTTAACTTGCTCCGTCTCTCCAAGGCCTATCTGGAGCAGGAAGTTCTGGGTGCCTGCCATGTGGTAGGCGAGCGTCCAGGGGCCCATGACCTTCCCCACGATCGCCACCTTTCCGCCTACCTGTTTTCTCAGAATCCCTAAAGCGTCAAGCACTACCCGCATGGAAGGCCTCTCCAGGAGGTCTTCGGGAACCCGCACGTCGGAGAAATCCTGGTACGGGGCAGTCTTTGCGTCCGGCATCCGATCCCGGTTCCCCCAGTCCACCTCGCACCCCAACGCGGCAGATTCCTGATGGACGCTGAACTCCGGCATCACCGTGTCAAAACCTGCGACCGTGTGCCCGGACAGGGCGAGGTCTGCCATGGCCTGGGGATCCAAGTGGGCCTCAGGAAAAGAAATACCGCAGGCGTCCATGAGGCCGTGACAGGCGATGGAGGTGGGATTCACAACGGGTGGCCGTTCACCCCTGGCTCCCCGGTAGAGCGCCGAAAGGACCAGGCAATACGGAGTGGATTTCATCGTCTCCCTCCCCTGCGATCGATGCTCTCGAGCGATAGGCTCAAGAGGGCATCGAGATTCAGCTCACTCCCCGTGTTCGCCTCGATGGCACGGACGACATCCGAAATGTGTTCCACCATCTTGCGCTCCGCCCCGGTGGAGTCCCGAGCGGCAACCCGGGCCAAGATGTCCTCATGGAAGCGCAGTGCCCGTTCGACGGCCCCCGGCAGGAGGGAAACCTCCGCAATGAATCGACTTAGGAGGTCCCGGATGGTCTCGAGAAGCTTCCCCAGCACCTGATTCCCGCTCAGTCGGGCCAAATCGAGGTGAAAGGCGGCATCCAGCTTGCCAAACGACTCGATGTCCCCAGCCCGAAATGCTGCCCTTTGCTCCTTCAGCGCCTTTCCCAGTTGCTCCACCTGCTCGTGCGAGGCCCGAAGCACGGCAAGGGTCACAACGGCCTTTTCCACAAACAATCTGGCTTCGAGAAACTCCCTGACCGTCGAAGGGTTCAGGAGGAGGTGGTCCTGAAGGAACCCGACATAGCTTGCGGGGCTGGCCAACTCCACGACCGTGCCCACGCCCTGCTTAGCCGAGAGGAGCCCCATTGCCTGAAGTTTGTGGATCGCCTCGCGAAGGGTGTTCCGGCTCACGGAAAGTTGTTCCGCCAGCTTGTCTTGGGACGGAAGCCGGTCACCGTGCTGGAGCGCTCCCGACATGATCCGGTCATGGAGCACCCGAAATACCTCGTCAGCGGCGGACGTTCGTTTGATGGGCAAGTCTGTGCTCATCGCATCACCTGCCCAGCATCTGGGCGGGCAACCACAAGGACAGTTGGGGGAAGGCCACGGTTAGGGCCAGTGCCGCCACCGTGATCCACAGGTACGGCATGACCGAAGCGTAGATCTTCCCCATGGTGATGTGGTCTGGGGCCACACTCTTCAAGTAGAAGCAGGAGGGACCAAAAGGAGGAGACAGATAGGCGACATGCATGTTCATGCAGAAAACCACACCGAACCATATATTGCTGAAGCCCATATCCAGGATAACAGGCACAAATAACGGCATTGTTAACAGCAGAATGCCTATCCAATCCAAAAACATGCCCAAGAAAATAAGTATCAACTGCATAAAGACTATAGTGCCCCACGGGCCAAGATTCATTGATGTGATCGAATGCTTCACAAACTCTGTTCCCCCGGCCAAGCTGTAGATCCCAATAATCGTCTGCGCACCGAAAAACAGCCAAGCCAACATACAGCTGATCTTGGTTGTCTCGTAGAGGGAGTCGCGAAGTGAGGCCCACGACAGCTTCCGGTTCGCGGCCGCCGCCAAGAGTGCGCCCAACACCCCGATTCCCGCCGCCTCCGAGGGAGTGGCAACGCCCGTGTAGATCGAGCCCAAAACGCCGATAGCGATAAGAGACGGGATAATGAGACCCCCCAACAGCGCCAGCTTTTGGGACAGTGGCAGGTCCCGTTCTTCCGGGGGAGCGGCGGGCGCGGAATCTGGGTAACGCCAAGCCCGATACAGGATGTACACGATGAACAGGCTCCCCAGGAGGAGGCCGGGGACAATGCCGGCAATGAAGAGCTCCCCCACAGAGCAACCGGCAGTCATGGCATAGACGATGAAGACCACGCTGGGCGGGATCAGGGTGGCCAGCCCTCCTCCGGCGGCGACGCTGCCGAGGGCCAGTGTGTCGTCGTACTTCCGGGCGAGCATGGCGGGAAGGGCGATGAGGCCAAAGGTGACGATCTCGGCTCCGATGACGCCAACCATCGCGGCCATGATCGCATTGGTGATGATCGTGCCGACGGCGAGGCCGCCCCGAATGCCTCCAGCCCAGATGTGTACGGCCCGAAACATCTGCTCGGCCACCCCCGCCCTCTGCAGAATGGCCGCCATCAAGACGAACAGCGGGACAGCCATGAGGGTGTAGTTGAGCATCATGTCGAAGACGCGGGACACCATCATCACCATGACGTACGGCCCGAACAGCAGCAGTGTGAAGCCGACGGCCGTGGCGCCGATCGCCCACGCCAAGGGGAGCCCCACGACCAGAAGGACCATGAGGCTCGCCAGGAGCAGAACGGTGACCCATTCGATGCTCATAAGGCCCTTCCCGTGAGCGCTAGGTGGAGGTCACGAATGAAGCGAGCAATTCCCTGGAGAAGCAAGAGCAGGAAGCTGAAGGCGAGCGCGAGCTTGATCGGGTAGATCGGTGGATCCCAAGCCGTCCCGAGAGTCTCGCGCAGTTGGAGAGAATCGAGGGCGTAGGCAGTGGTGGCCCACAGCATGACACCGACGTACAGCGCGAAGAACGAAAAGGAGAGCGTGTTGATGGTCGCTCGCCCCCTCGGGCTGAGCCGTGAATAGAGGAGGTCGATGCGTACGTGCTTGTCCTCCAACATGGTCCACGCGCCGCCAATCACATAGACCAAGCCGCAAGCGAAGACGGTTGCCTCGGCGGCCCATACGGTGGGGCGGAGAAAGAACGTCCGGACGGTCGTCTCGTACACGATGACCAGTGCAACGAGGAGGGTGAGGATGCTCACGGCCTTGCCGCTCCACATGCTCAGAGCGTCGATGGCTGACAGGACTCGCCTCATTTCCTGCCCTTCCTCTGCATGCCTCCGCCTCCGTCGGGAGCGGGGGCGAAGGCGGGGAGGAACGCCAACCGGAGGCGCGCCTCCCCACCGGGTTGCCTCCCTAGTCGATGCGTCCGAGTTCCCGCAGGAAGGCCTTTTGCGCCTCGATCACCTTCTTGGTCTGCTCACTTTTCTTTGTCCAGTCCTCCCAAACCTGGAGCGCGACTTGGCGCACCTTGGCCACCTCCTCGTCGCTCCAAGTGACCGGGATGTAATCCGTGTAGCCCTTGCTCCGTGCCCGCGCGATGACCTCCAAGTCCTCCATGTGGATGCGCTGGAGCGAATCCCAGCACCATTCCCGGGAGGCGGTGATCAGGATCTGCTTGATATCCGCAGGCAGCTTGTCCCACTCCCTCCGGTTGACCGTGAAGTCTCCCACGGGCATGGAGTGCCACCCCGGCCACGTGAAGTACTTTGCTACCTGAGAGAATCCCATGCGCTCATTCATGGAGGGGGTGGCCCAATTCGCCATGTCTACGACCCCTTTGTCCAGCGCCGAGTAGACCTCGCCGCCCGGCAGAACCACGACGGACGCCCCAAGCCGCATCATGATGTCGGCTTCCATGCCCTGAGGAAGGCGAATCTTGACACCCCGTAGGTCCTCGACCTTCGCGATGGGGCGCTTCATGACGTAGGACTCCGACCCCCACCAGCTGACCCCGACCGTGTAGGCGCCGAAGGGTTCATAGAGCTCGCGAAGCATCTCGAGGCCGCCCTTGTAATGGAAAAAAGCGTCAGCCTCCCAGGGATGCAGCCACGCCATCGGCAAGTCGGTCAGTGCGGCAAAGGCCGGATTCTTCCCGGTCCAGTAGCCTGGCCACTGGTTCATGGCCTGGATCACGTTCGCCCGCAGAGCGTCCAGTGCCTCGTTGGTGGGAACGATGGACCCCGCCGGAAAGGGTGTGATCTCCAATCGGCCGTTGGTCAGGACGGAGATGCGCTTACAGAAGTCCTCAAACGCCTTGTGAGGGGTCTCCGCAGCGCTCCACAACGTCTGCGCCTTCCAGCGGATGACGTCCTGGCCCCATGCGGAGCAGGCCATTAGGGCAACAGCAACGACCGAGCCTACCTGAAACCACCGCTTCGCCTTCATCGCGTGCCTCCTTTCGGGTTTGCCTAAAGGTAGGATGATGGCATCATAGTGTCCATCCTGGGGGAGGTCAAGATGGAACCAGCCACCCCTGGGCAGTTTTTCACAAGGCCCCGGAACCGGCGACCGGAGCGCGGGAATAGCCCACGTTCCAGCCTGGCGGGGCCGCCGCTTGAGCACGCGTCATCAAGTCTGACGGGGGCCCCGACTCGTTCATGCCGGGAGATGGCTTGCGTTTGTCCCCCGAGGGGTCGGGTTAAGGGAAACTGTGCACATGGGGGAGAACGCCGTGAAGACGAAAATGGTCAATCTGCTGTATGGACGCCAGGGCCTGCAGGTGCGGTTGCCCGGAATTTGCCAGGGTCACTGGATTCGCAAGGGCCGTCTCCCCGTCTTACAGGACCTTTCTGCAGCATGCCTCAAGGCGCTGAACAGTCCGGTAGGGTGCCCGCCCTTGCGGGAGGTAGCCCGGGGAGGACGCACCGCGTGCATCCTGGTCTGTGACATCACACGCCCCGTGCCCAACGCATCCCTGCTCCCTCCGGTCCTGGCCGAGTTGGGAGCGGCCGGTGTCGGCCGAGACCAGATCACGGTCCTCATCGCAACAGGACTCCATCGAGCCGCACCTGAGGAAGAAAAGCGATCGATCGTTGGTGACGAGGCCTACAGCGAAGTTCGGGTGGAAAACCACCACGCGGAGGACGATGCCAGCCACGTCAGACTGGGGATGTCATCGGGGGGTATCCCCGCGCTCCTGGACCGAAGATTCGTGGAGGCAGAAGTGCGCATCGTCACGGGGCTCGTCGAGCCCCACTTCATGGCAGGCTATTCCGGCGGCCGAAAGGTGGTCGTGCCGGGCGTGGCCCATCGCGACACCATCCTGCCGCTTCACGCGCCGCCCCTGATGGAGCACCCGCGCGCAACGAGCTGCGTGTTGGACGACAATCCCCTCCACCGGGAGCAACTGGAGATTGCGGGCATGGTGGGGCCCGTCTTTGGTGTGAACGTGGTGCTGGACGAGGAGCGCCGCGGGGTCTTTGTGAGTGCCGGCGCCTTGGTAGAGAGCCACCTGCAGGCGGTAGAGGTGGCCAGGAGGATTTCAGAGGTTCGGGTGGGGCGAAAGTTTCACACCATTCTCACTTCCGCCGGCGGGTTTCCGTTGGATAAGACCTACTATCAAACGATCAAAGGAATGGTCACTCCCTTGGGCATCCTGGAGCCTGGCGGAACCGTAGTGGTCGTCTCAGAATGCTCGGAAGGGGTTGGATCCGCTGGATTTCGCGACGCACAGGTGCGCCTCGTGCAACTGGGTCCGCAGGGGTTTTTGGCGCAGATCTCCTCTGCGGAGCGCCCGAAGATTGATCAGTGGCAGACGGAGAAGCTTGCCCAGGCCCTGTGCAGGGCCCAGATCCACTTGTACGCCCCCACCCTGCCCGAGTTGGACTGGGGCCTGCTTGGCGTACACCGGGCACGTGACCCGATGGGAGCGGTCGAGGAAGCGGTGGCTCGCAGCGGCGACGTGGCCGTCGCGGTCATTCCGGAAGGGCCTTATGTGATCCCCTTCCCGTGATGTCAGGCCCGCGCGTGTCTGCCGCAACGGGTATCATCGACGCGGGGTTCCGGGAAAGTCGGTATCTCCCTGGGCCGTGAACGGCTTCGGGATGCAGGTCGGCGGGCGCACAAGGAGGACGGGAACACAGGAGGCGTGGAGGACTCTCTCGGCCACGCTTCCCATGAGCCACCGGCCCACCCCGGAGCGGCCGTGCGTGGCCATCAGCAAGAGATCCACCCCCTCCCGAGCCGTATAGTCGGCGATGGCCTCCGCGGCTCTTCCCGGCACGACGTCCCACGAAACCCTGACTGGCACGTGCCCAAGTCCCTGGCCCACTGCCTGCAACCAGCGCCCGGCTTCCCTCCTGTGGCTTTCGAAAAGCTTGGTTGCGGTCGCCTCATCGATGAGGTAATCCGCGCCGATATTTCTCGGCGTTGGCTCGATCACCCTCAGCAAGATGACGCGTTCCACGCCGCCTCCCCTCGAGAGGCGCTCGAGATGGGGCAGCACACAGAGCGACAGCTCAGAGCTCACTTTCCGCAGGGTGGATTGCGCCCGTGGCGGAATTTCCTGGGGCGACTCAC
>JAWSUI010000067.1:0-18013 GCA_033551855.1 Deferrisomatales bacterium | reverse complement strand
AACACCTACCGTGCAGCCCGGCCTCGTCTGCCGGAGTGGGCGGGCCCACCCGGTCCTCTACCGAAAGGACCTCTTCGGATGGCCGCGGATTGCGGGGCGGAGCGGGGGGCTCCCCGGCTCCGAGGACGTGACAGCGTCGCGGCAGGGACGGAAGCTCCCCCGCTTTACACGGTATCGGGGGAGGTGCTACGGTTTGCGGGTTCGCGGAGGAGAACCCATGAAGATTGCGATCAGTGGAAAAGGCGGCGTCGGGAAGACCACCCTCGCCGGTTGCCTCGCCCGGCTCCTGGCGGACCGGGGAGAGAAGGTCCTGGCCATCGACGCCGACCCCGACTCGAACCTCCCCTCGGCCCTCGGGATCCCCCCCGAGCAGGCGCGTGAGGTCCAGCCCCTGGCCCAGATGAAGGACCTCGTGGCCGAGCGCACGGGGGCCCAGCCGGGCACCTTTGGGGGGATGTTCAAGCTCAACCCCAAGGTCGACGACATCCCCGACACCTACAGCCTCACTCGGGACGGGGTCAAGCTCCTGACCCTCGGCACCGTGCCCAAGGGGGGTGGAGGGTGCCTCTGCCCGGAGGGAACCCTGCTGCGAGGGCTCATGCGCCACCTCATGGTCGGCCGCGGCGAGACCGTGATCGTCGACATGGAGGCCGGCCTGGAGCACCTGGCCCGGGGCAGCACCGAGAGCATGGACGTCTTCGTGGTCGTGGTCGAGCCGGGTCAGCGGGCGGTCCAGACGGCCCACCAGATCCGGCGGCTGGCCACCGATCTGGGGGTCAAGCGGGTCTACGTGGTGGGCAACAAGGTGACGGGGGACCAGGACCGGGAGATCGTCGAGAAGGGGGTGGCCCCCATGCCGGTCCTCGGCCACCTCACCTACCGGGACTCCATCCGGCGCGCCGACCGCGAAGGGGTGAGCCCCTACGACCTGGACGAGGGCCTCCGGGAAGAGGTGTCGGCCGTCTGCGCGGCACTGCAGGGGGTGGTCTCCGGCGGCTGACCCGCGGGAAGGGGCACCCGCCCCGCGTCCCGCAGCCACTCCCGTGCCGCCTCGCCCCAGGGGCGCGCCTCGGCGGGCAGGGGGCCTTCGGCACCGAGCGCCAGGCCCAGCCGCCACGCGAAGGGCAGCAGGCCGCGCAGCCCGGCGTCCCTCCCGGCTGCCGCCAGCAGCTCCGCCGGCGTACCCTGAAAGCGCTCCTCGCCGCCGTCCAGGCACAGCACCCGGCTCGCGACGGGGAGGAGTGCCTCCGGCCAGTGGGTGGCAACCACCACGGCCCCGCCGGTTGCCCGGAAGGCCGCCACCTCCTCCCAGACCAGCCGCTGCCCTTCCGGGTCGAGCCCCACCGAGGGCTCGTCGAGAAGCAGGACCTCCGGCCGCCGGGCCAGGATGCCCGCCAGGGCCACCCGGCGCTTCTCCCCCCGGCTCAGGCGCTCCACCGCCGCTCCCCAGAGCTCCTCGGGGACGCCGGCCCGGAGGAGCCCCTCCCGCGCCGCCGCCTCCGGGTCCGCCCCCCCGAGCCCCCAGCAGGCGTCCTCGCGGGGCGTGCGCCCCACCAGCTGCCGCTCGGGGTACTGGAAGAGGAGCCCACAGGCGCGCCGCGCCGCGGCGGGCGGCTCCCGCCCCGCCTCCCAGGACCATGCCCCGGCGCCGGTGCGCAGCTCCACCCGTCCCCGGCTCAGGGGCAGGAGCCCGGCGAGCCCCTCCAGGAGGGTGGTCTTGCCGGAGCCCGGCCGCCCGAGGACGGCGACGAGCTCGCCGGACCCCAAGGCCAGAGACACTCCCCGGAGGACCTCCCCGGCCGGCCTGCCCCGCCCGCCGCGCCGCACGCAGATGCCCTCGGCGCGGATCACCTCCCCACCCACGCGAGAAGCTCTCGAAAGGCCGGGGCCCCAAGGCCGGCATCGGCCGCCCTTCGGCGCAGCCCCTCGTACGGCGGGACGGGCAGGCTCCTTTCCCCCCAGCCGAAGTACTCGGAGGGCGAACCGGAGAAGGCCACCTTCCCATGGTCCAGGGCCACGACCCGATCTGCCCCGAGCACCTCCTCGCCCTGGTGGGTCACCTGGAGGACGCCCGCGCCGGCTTCCCGGAGGGTCGCCACGGCGGCCATCACCGCATCCCGGTCCCACGGGCTGAGCATCGAGGTGGCCTCGTCCAAGAGCAGGAACCGGGCCCCCACGGCCAGGACCGCCGCCAGGGCAAGCTGCTGCGCCTGGCCGCCGGAGAGGGTGTGGGTGGGCGCCGCCCGCAGTTCCCACAAGCCCGCCGCCCGGAGGCTCTCGTCGACCCGGCGCCGGATCTCTTGGGGGGACAGCCCCCGGCTCTCGAGGCCGAAGGCTACGTCGTCCTCCACCACGGGGGCGACGCCTTGGTCCTCCGGGTTGGAGAAGACGAGGCCCACCCGGGGGTCATGGCGCTCCACCGGCCCCTCGCCCAGCAGCACCCGTCCCTCGGCGGGGGGGATCGCGCCCTTGAGAGCGAGGAGGAGGGTGGTCTTCCCCGAACCGTTGGGCCCGACGAGGGCCACGTGCTCACCAGGGCTCAGGGAGAGGTCGACCCCCCTCAGCACCGGGGCCTGTCCCCGGCGCACCCAGAGCCCTTCCGCTGCCAACCCCCCCCCCGGGCGCACACGAAAACAGGGCAAGGGTGACCCCTTGCCCTGTTCTTCCGTCCATCGCCCCACCGACGTCACGCCCCGGGCGCGCCCTCGGGCGTCTGGGGTCTCGCCAGGGGGGTCATCTCGGGAGCCGCCGGCCCCTTCTTCCGATCCGCCTGCGGCACGTAAGGCTCCTGCACCAGCTCGAGCAAGCTCACCGGGGCCGCGTCGCCCCGCCGGATGCCCAGCTTGACGATCCGCGTGTAGCCCCCCGGCCGCTGGGCGTAGCGCGGGGAGAGCTGCTCGAAGAGCTTTGCGACCACGCCCTTGTCCTGCACGTAGGCGAGCGCCTGGCGCCGCGCGTGCAGATCGCCGCGCTTGCCCAAGGTGATGAGCTTCTCCGCCACCCGGCGGAGCTCCTTCGCCTTGGCGTCGGTCGTCTGTATCCGCTCGTGCTCGAAGAGCGCGGTGACCATGTTCCGGAATAAGGCCTTGCGGTGGGCAGCGTTGCGGCCCAGCTTCCGGCCGGAGATCCTGTGGCGCATGTCTCGTTCCTTTCCCTGGGCCCGCGTTTCGACGCTTCAATGCACAGGCGCGAAGAGACGCGGCCGAATCTGTGTGCCGTGCCGCCGCCGAACCCGCCGTGCGTGGACGCCTGGCGCCCCGCATCCGCGCGGAGCTGCCGCTGACGTCTCTCCGCGGCTTCTGTGGCGGACTCCGAGGGCTCGGCTACGCTTCCTCTTCCTCGATGGTCTCCTCCGGCGGGCTCCACCCCGGGAGCTCCATGCCGAGATGGAGGTTCATGGTCACCATGATATCCTTGATCTCGTTCAGGGACTTCCGGCCGAAGTTCTTGGTCTTGAGCATCTCCGCGTCGGTCTTCTGCACGAGCTCGCCGATGTAGCGGATGTTGGCCGCCTTGAGGCAGTTGGCCGCGCGTACCGAGAGCTCGAGCTCGCTCACCTTGCGGTCGAGGTTGGGGTTGTACGTATAGCTCTCCCTCTCCTCGAAGGACTCCGAATCCGCGCTGCCCTCGTCGAAGTTGATGAACACCTGCACCTGGTCCTTCAGGATCTTGGCGCCGTAGGCGATCGCGTCCTGGGGTTTGACGCTCCCGTCGGTCCACACTTCCAGGATCAGCTTGTCGTAGTCCGTCCTCTGGCCCACCCTGGCCTGCTCCACCCGGACGTTGACCTTCTCCATGGGGCTGAAGATCGCGTCCAGGGCGATCCACCCGATGGGCATGTCCTCGTCCTTGTTCCGGTCCGAGGGGATGTACCCCTTCCCCACCTTCACCACCAGCTCGGCATCGAGCTTGGCCCCTTCCGCGAGGGTTGCGATGTGCTGGTCGGGGTTGAGCACATCGATCGTGCTGCCGGCCTCGATATCCCCGGCAGTCACGGTGGCGGGCCCGGTCTTCTGGATTCGCAGCCGCTTTGCCTTGTCGGTGTGGGCGCGCAGCCGAACCTCCTTGAGGTTCAGGATGATCTCGCTCACGTCCTCTTTCGCCCCGGGGATCGTCGAGAACTCGTGGGGCACCCCGTCGAACTTGACCTGGCAGATGGCTGCCCCCTGGAGACTGGACAGCAGCACCCTGCGCAGGGCGTTTCCCAAGGTCGTGCCAAAACCCCTCTCCAGCGGTTCCGCCACGAACTTCCCGTACGTCGCACTCAGGGTCTCGGGCTCTGCCTCGAGCCGCTTCGGTCGGATCAGCTCACGCCAGTTTCTCTCTTGCAACGTCCACAACCTCCACCGATGGCCGTACCCATCGGAATCTTACTTCGAGTACAGCTCCACGATCAGGTGCTCTTCGATAGGCAGGGTGAGGTCGTCCCGCGCGGGGAGCTCCTTGACCGTCCCCTGGAAGGCCTTCGCGTCCACCTCGAGCCATCGGGGGGCGCCCCGGCTCGCCAGGTTCTCCAGGGCCGAGATCACCGCCGGGATCTTGCGGCTCTTCTCCCGCACCGCCACCGTGTCGCCCGGCTTGGTCAGGTAGGAAGGGATGTTCACCCGGCGGCCGTTCACCGTGAAGTGGCCGTGGCGCACCAGGTGGCGCGCCTCCGAGCGGGAATTGGCGAACCCCATCCGGTAGGCCATGTTGTCCAGCCGCGACTCCAGCAACTGGAGCAGGCGAAGACCTGTGACGCCCTTGGACCGGTCCGCTTCCGAAAAGTAGATGCGGAACTGCCCCTCCTGCATCCCGTAGACCCGGCGCACCTTCTGCTTCTCCCGCAGCTGGCGGCCGTACTCCGAAACCTTGACCCGCCCCTGGCCGTGCTGGCCCGGGGGATAGTTGCGGCGTTCCACGGCACACTTGTCCGTGTAGCAGCGGTCGCCCTTCAGGAACAGCTTCATCCGCTCGCGCCGGCATAGCCGGCAGACGGCTCCTCGATACCTTGCCAAGGCGGTACCTCCTGTGCTCTCTGCTTACACTCGGCGCCGCTTCGGCGGACGGCATCCGTTATGGGGGATCGGGGTCACATCCTTGATCGCGGTGAGGGTGAGACCCGCCGCGTGGAGGGCCCGCACCGCGCCCTCGCGGCCCGAGCCGGGCCCCTTCACGTACACCACGACGTTGCGCATCCCGTGCTCCATCGCCTTCTCGGCGGCATCCTTGCCCGCCATCTGGGCGGCGAAGGGGGTGCTCTTCCGCGACCCCTTGAAGCCGGCCACGCCCGCGTTGGACCAGGCGACGGTGTTCCCGCTCAGGTCGGTGATGGTGATGACCGTGTTGTTGAACGTGCTGCGGATATGAGCGATCCCGTCGCGAACGTTCTTCTTGACCTTCTTCACCCTTCGGGCGCCGCTCGACCTCTTCGCCATGACTCCTCCACTGCTGCGTCAGTGATGCCGGTTCTATCTCCGCCGCGGTCCCTTGCGGGTCCGGGCGTTGGTGCGGGTGCGCTGCCCCCGTACCGGGAGCCCCTTGCGGTGCCGAAGCCCCCGGTAGCACCCGAGATCCATGAGGCGCTTGACGTTGGCCAGCACCTCGCGGCGCAGATCCCCTTCCACCTTGTGCCGCTCGTCGATCACCTTTCGGATCTTCTGGAGCTCGTCGTCCGTCAGGTCTCCGGCCTTACGGTCCCAATCGACCTCGGCCGTCCGAAGGATCGTGCGCGCCGAGGAGCGACCGATCCCGTAGATGTACGTGAGCGCGACCTCGATGCGCTTGGTGCGCGGCAAGTCGACACCGGAAACTCTCGCCACTGTCTGACCTCCTCTGGTGGGTTCTGCGCCGGGGCCCGGCGCACGGGGGCGGACCTCTCAGGATCCCGCGCCCGCGGCGCCCCGTCCCGGCCGCGCCCGATCTCTCAGCCCTGGCGTTGCTTGTGCCGGGGGTTCTCGCAAATGATCCGGACGATTCCCTTGCGGAGGATCACCTTGCACTTGTCGCAGATCCTCTTGACGGAAGGCCGCACTTTCATTGGTTTCTCCCGAGCCCTCTCGGCTACTTCTTCCGGTACGTGATCCGCCCTCGGGTCAGGTCGTAGGGAGACAGCTCCACGGTGACCCGGTCCCCCGGCAGGATTCGGATGAAGAACTTCCTCATTTTCCCGGAGACGTGGGCGAGCACCCGATGTCCGTTGTCCAACTCCACGCGGAACATGGCGTTGGGCAGAGGCTCGACGACCGTCCCCTCAACCTCGATCGCTTCCTCTTTGGCCATGCCCTCGTCTCCTCCCTCAGTCCGGGCGGCTCAGGATCACGGGTCCCTGCTCCGTGACCGCCACCGTGTGCTCGGCGTGGGCAGCCAGGCTCCCGTCCCGGGTGCGGGCGGTCCACCCGTCCGCATCCACTACCACGCCGGTCGCCCCGTCGTTGATCATGGGCTCGATGGCGAGCACCATGCCGCCCCGAAGCCGAGCCCCGGTGCCGGCCTTCCCGTAGTTCGGCACCTGAGGCTCCTCGTGGAGGGACCGCCCGATCCCGTGCCCCACGAACTCCCGCACCACAGTGAACCCCGCGCCCTCCACCACGGATTGGATCGCTGCCGAGACGTCCCCGACACGCCGACCCACCCGGGCCTCCTCGATGCCGGCCGCCAAGGCATCCTCCGCCGCCCGGATCAGGGCCGCTCCCCGGGGGGTCGCCCGGCCCACCACCACGCTGAAGGCGGCGTCGCCGTAAAAGCCCCGTTCCAGGACCCCGCAGTCCACGCTCAGCAGGTCCCCGTCCGCGAGCACCCGGTCCCGGCTCGGAATCCCGTGAACCACCTCGTCGTTCACCGAGGTGCACAGACAGCAGGGGTACGGTCGCCCCTGCGGGTTCTTCACCCCCTGGAACGCCGCCACCACGCCCCGCCGGGCCACCTCCTCTTGGGCGATGTCCTCCAGGTCCCCCGTGGTCGCCCCGGGCTTCACCGCCTGCCGCACCCGCGCGAGGATGTTGGCGACGGTTCGGTTCACCCGCCCCATCTCCTCGAGCTCGCGGGCGGACTTCAGGACGATCAACCCTCGAGAACCGCCGTGATCCGGGCCAGGATCTCCTGCATGTCCCCGGTCCCGGGAATCGGCCGCAGGAGCCCGGCCTGCCGGTAGTAGGCGATGAGGGGGGCCGTCTGGTCGTCGTACACGGCCAGGCGGGCCCGGATGGTCGCCTCCTGGTCGTCGTCCCGCTGGAACAACTCTCCGCCGCACTTGTCGCAGCGGCCCTCCTGCTTCGGCGGGCTGAAGGTCACGTGGTACATGGCCCCGCAGCCCTTGCAGGTGCGCCGCCCCGAGAGCCGCTGGACAAGCTCCTCGCTGGGGACCTCCACCGAGAGCACGTGGTCGATCCGCTGCCCCATCTGGGACACGGTGGCCTGGAGGGCGTCGGCCTGGGCGACCGTGCGGGGGAAACCGTCCAGGATATACCCCTTTGCGCAGTCGGGCTCCCGCAGGCGCTCCCCGATGATCCCGATCACCACGGAGTCCGGCACCAGCTTGCCGGCGTCCATGTAGGACTTGGCCGACTTCCCCAGCTCCGTCCCCTGGCGGACGGCCGCGCGCAGTATGTCCCCCGTGGAGATCTGCGGGATGCCGTACCGCTCCACCAGCCTCGTCGCCTGGGTTCCCTTGCCGGCCCCCGGAGGCCCGAGCAGAATCAGTCTCATCGTTCCCTCCTTCTCGATTCGCCCTAGCAGGTTCAGGTCACCGCCGCCCGCGAATGCGACGCGCACCCATCAGTCCCTCGTACTGCCGCGTGATGAGGTGGGTCTCGATCTGGGAGACCGTGTCCAGGGCAACCCCCACGACGATCAGCAGACCGGTGCCGCCGAAGTAAAACGGCACCCCGAACCGGCTGATCAGGATCGTGGGCAGCACACAGATGAAGCTCACGTAGATGGCGCCCCAGAAGGTGAGCCGCGTGAGCACCTTGTCGATGTACTCTGCCGTCCTCTGCCCGGGCCGGATCCCAGGGATGTAACCCCCGTACTTCTTCATGTTGTCCGCCACGTCCACGGGGTTGAAGGTCACCGCCGTGTAGAAGTAGCAGAAGAAGATGATCAGGGCCACGAACAGGAGGTCGTGTACGAACTGTCCGGGGGCCAGGAGCCCCACCACGTTCTGCACCCACGGGTGGTCGATGAACTGCCCGACCGTCGTGGGGAACATCAGCAGCGACGAGGCGAAAATGGGCGGGATCACCCCGGCCGTGTTCACTTTGAGGGGGAGATGGGTGCTCTGGCCGCCGTACACCCGGCGCCCCACCACCCGCTTCGCGTACTGCACCGGGATGCGCCGCTGGGCTCTCTCCACCCACACGATGAAGAAGGTGACCGCCACCATCACCACCACGAGCAGGATCACCACGAACAGGTGGAGCTGCCCCGCGCCCATCAGCCGGAAGGTGTTGTAGATCGCGCCGGGCATGCCGACCACGATCCCGGAGAAGATGATCAGGCTGATCCCGTTGCCGATTCCCCGCTCGGTGATCTGCTCCCCAAGCCACATGATGAACGCCGTGCCCGCGGTCAGGGTCGTCACGGTCATCAGGCGGAAACCCCACCCGCCGACGATGACGACGCTGCCGCCCCCCGGCCCGGCCATGTTCTCCAGACCCACCGCGATCCCGAAACCCTGGATGACGGACAGGATCACCGTCCCGTAGCGCGTGTACTGGGTGATCTTCTTCCTTCCCTGCTCGCCCTCCTTGGACAGCTTCTCCAGGGTGGGGACCACCACCGTCAGGAGCTGCAGGATGATGGAGGCGCTGATGTACGGCATGATCCCCAGGGCAAAGACGCTCATGCGCCCGAGGGCGCCCCCCGAGAACATGTCGATCAGCCCCAGGATGTTGCCCTGGAGACGCTCGAAGAACTCCGCCAGAGCCGCCGCGTCGATCCCCGGCACGGGAACGTGGGCCCCCACCCGGTACACCGCGAGCAGGAGAAAGGTAATGAGGATGCGGCGCTTGAGCTCCGGGATCTTGGCGATCCCCTGGAAATCCCCGACCACCTAGGCCTCCTTTACCTCTCCGCCCCGGGCCTCGATCTTCTCTCGGGCCCCCTGGCTGACTTTGTGGGCGATCACCACGAGCTTGCGCTCGAGCTCGCCCTTGCCCAGGATCTTCACGCCGCCCAGGAGCTTCTTCACGAGGCCCTGCTCCACCAGGAGGACGGGGGTGACCTCCGTGCCGTCTTCGAACCGGTTGAGGTCGCAGACGTTCACGCAGGCGTACTCGGTACGGAAGGGGTTCTTGAAGCCCACCTTCGGCAGCCGGCGGGCCAGGGGCATCTGGCCGCCCTCGAAGCCCTGCTTGCCCCCGTACCCGGAGCGGGCACGGGCCCCCTTGTGGCCTCGGCCGGCGGTCTTGCCCAGCCCCGACCCGGGACCGCGGCCCACCCGCTTCTTGTCTTTCACCGCGCCCTTTGGGCGCTTCAGATCGTGCAGTCGCATGGCATCACCCTCCCGGCCCTCAGGCCCGGATCTCCTCGAGGCTCTTCCCGCGGCGGGCGGCGATGGCCTCCGGGTGCCGCAGCCGCGCCAGCCCTTCGAGGGTCGCCCGCACCACGTTGTGGGGGTTGTTGGTCCCGAGGCACTTGGTGAGGATGTCGTGGATCCCGGCGGACTCCACCACCGCCCGGACCGCCCCGCCCGCGATGACGCCCGTGCCGGGCGCCGCGGGCTTGAGCACCACCAGACCGGACCCGAAGTGGCCCAGGATCTCGTGGGGGATCGTCCCGTTGACCACCGGCACGCGGACCAGGGATCTCTTGGCCGCCTCGATCCCCTTGCGGATTGCCTCGGGCACTTCCTTTGCCTTGCCCAGGCCGATCCCCACGGACCCGGCGTGGTCGCCGACCACCACCAGGGCGCTGAAGGAGAACCGACGACCGCCCTTCACCACTTTCGCCACCCGGTTGAGGTGGATCACCCGGTCGAAGAGTTCCTCGTTCTTGGCGTCGAAGCTCTTGGGGTCCTTGGTGCTCAAAAGCCTATCCTCCTGTCCGCGCTGGCCCTTCGGGGTCAAAACTGGAGTCCCGCTTCCCGGGCGGCATCGGCGAGGGCCTTTACCTTCCCGTGGTAGGGGTACCCGTTGCGGTCGAAGACCACCTGGGTGATGTCCCGGGCGAGGGCCTTCTTGCCGATGGCCAACCCCACGGTCCGAGCCGCCTCCACGTCAGCGGTCTTCTTCACATCGTCCCGCAGGTCGCGTCCCATGCTCGAGGCCGCCACCAGGGTGCGGCCCGAAGCGTCGTCGATGATCTGCGCGTAGACGTGCTTGACGCTCTTGAAGACGGTCAGCCGGGGCCTGGCCGCCGTGCCGGCCACTTTTCGGCGCACCCGCTTCTTGCGGGCGACGGTCGCGTCTCGCTTGGCCACCAGTCGATTCATGGTCTGCTGCTCCTCGCTATCGCGGCGGCCCGGTCTACTTGGACCCGGACTTGCCTTCCTTGCGGACGATGTGCTCCCCGGCGTACCGGATCCCCGTGCCCTTGTAGGGTTCCGGTGGCTTGTAGGACCGGATGATCGCGGCCACCTGCCCCACCCGCTGCTTGTCGATCCCCTTCACCGTGATGACCCTCTGGTCCTTCACCTCCACCGTCACGTCCCCGGGCACGGCAAACTCCACCGGGTGGGAGAACCCGACGTTCAGGGTCAGGGTGCTGCCCTGGAGGTTGGCGCGGTAGCCCACGCCCACGATCTCCAGCCCCTTCTCGAATCCCGCGGTCACCCCGGTGACCATGTTCTGGAGCAGGCTCCGGGTCATCCCGTGCAGTGCGCGGTGCCGGCGGTGGTCCGTGGGGCGCCGTACGTTCATCTCGGACGCCGAGACATCCACCGCCATGTCCGGGTGGACATCCAGGGCGAGGGTCCCCTTGGGGCCCTGCACCGTCATGCTCTGGCCCTTCTGCACCACCTCCACCTTGGGGGGGAGGGGGATGGGCATCTTGCCGATCCTGGACATGGCTCCAATCTCCTCTCGAGCTCGCCTACCAGACGGAGCAGAGAACTTCTCCGCCCACTCCCTGCTGTCGGGCCTTCCGGTCGGTGAGAACCCCCTTGGACGTGGAGAGGATCACCGTTCCGTAGCCGCTCTGGGCCTTGGGGAGGTCTCCGGCCCCGACGTAGACCCGCCGGCCGGGCTTGCTCAACCGGCGCAGCCCGTCGATGGCGGACTCGCCCCGGCTGTCGTACTTGAGACGGACCAGGATCACGCCTTGGCGGCCGTCGTCCTGCCAGCTGACATCGGCGAGGTATCCCTCGTCGAGCATCTGCTCGAGGACCGCCTGGTTGAGCTTGGAACCGGGGATCTGCACCACTTCGTGGCGCGCCTGTACGGCGTTGCGGATCCGCGTCAGCATGTCGGCAATGGGATCGGTCAACGGCATGTCTCCAACTCCTCGGGAAGCCTCACCAACTGGCCTTCGTCACGCCGGGGAGCTTGCCCTCGTGGGCCAGCTTCCTCACACAGAGGCGGCACAGCTCGAACTGGCGGTAGAAACCCCTCGAGCGCCCGCATACCCGGCACCGGTTGCGCCAGCGCACCTTGAACTTGGGGGTGCGCTTTTGCTTCTCCATCTTCGCTGTCGTGGCCACGAATACCTCCCCTGCCTCAGTTTCGGAAGGGCATGCCGAACAGCCGCAGGAGCGCCTTGCCCTCCTCGTCCGTCCCCGCAGTGGTGGTGATGCACACGTTCATCCCCTTCACCTTCTCCACCTTCTCCAGGTCGATCTCGGGGAAGATGATCTGCTCGTGAATGCCCAAGGTGTAGTTGCCCCGTCCGTCGAACCCCTTGCCGGACACCCCTTTGAAGTCGCGCACCCGGGGAAGGGCCACGCTCACCATCCGGTCGAGGAACTCGTACATCCGTTCGCCTCGCAGCGTCACCTTGCACCCCACGGGCTGCCCCTCCCGCAGGTGGAAGTTGGCGATGGACTTCTTGGCACGGGTCACGATGGGGCGCTGGCCGGTGATGCGGGCCAGGTCCTCCACGAGCTGGTCCATGAGCTTGGCGTTGTCCTTCGCCTCTCCTGCGCCCACGTTGACCACGATCTTCTCCAGCCGCGGCACCTGCATCACGTTGCCGTACTGGAAGGTCTTGGTCATCTGCGGCACGATCTCTTTCCGGTAGCGCTCCCTCAACCTCGCCATCTTCTTCACCTTCCCGGCCGTCCGGCGTTACTTGTCGAGGACTTCACCGCACCGCTTGCAGGCACGGACCTTCGAGGTGTCCTCGAGCACCTTGAACCCGACGCGCACCGGGCGATCGCACTTCTCGCACACCGGCGCCATGTTCGACAGGTGCAGGGGGGCCTCCTTGTCGATGATCCCGCCCTTGCCCTGGGCGTCGGCCTTCTTGTGGCGCCGCACCATGTTGACCTTCTCGACCACGGCGCGGTCCTTGTCCCGGAGCAAGCGCAGCACCTTGCCGCGCTTGCCTTTCTCGTTCCCGGCGATCACCTCCACCAGGTCGTTCTTCTTGATCTTCGTGATCGTGCCCATCTTCCACCCTCCTCCCGACCCGTCAGAGGACCTCGGGGGCCAGGGAGACGATCTTCATGAAGTTCTTCGCGCGCAGCTCCCTCGCCACCGGCCCGAACACCCGGGTACCCACGGGCTCTCCGTCCTTGTTGATGAGCACCGCGGCATTGTCGTCGAACCGGATGTAGCTGCCGTCCGGACGCCGGATCTCCTTCGCCGTCCGCACGATGACCGCGCGGGCCACGGAGCCCTTGGGCACCTTGCTGTTGGGAATCGCCTCCCGGATGGAGACCGTGATGATGTCGCCCACGCTGGCGTACTTGCGCTTGGAGCCCCCGGAAATCCGAATGCAGTAGACCTGCTTCGCCCCGGAGTTGTCCGCCACGTTGAGTACGGATTCCTGCTGGATCATCGTCTCTCTCCCGCCCTCGCCTCAGACGGCCCGCTCCAGGATCTCCTTCACCCTCCAGCGCTTGTCGCGGCTGAGGGGCCGGGTCTCCTCGATGAGCACCTTGTCCCCGACGCGGCAGGCATCGCCCTCGTCGTGAGCCTTGTACTTCTTGGACCGGTTCACGTACTTCCCGTAAGTGGGGTGCTTGCGGAGCCCCTCGACCAGGACGGTCACCGTCTTGGCCATCTTGTCGCTCACGATCACGCCCACCATCCGCTTCCGCGGGCCGCGCTTCGTCTCTGCCATGGTCTCGTCCCTCGCGCTCCTCACGCCCCGGCGAGCTCGCGCTCGCGCAGCACCGTCAGCACCCGGGCCATCTCCCGCTTCGCCGCCGGGATCCTGGCCGTGTTCTCCAGCTGCCGGGTGGCGTGCTGGAACCGCAGGTTGAAGAGCTCCTGTCGGAGCTCCGCCTCCTTGGCGCGCAACTCCTCGCTGGAGAGCTGGCGCAGCTCGCTAGCGCTCATACACGTCCTCCCGCGAGATGACCCGCGTCTTCATCGGAAGCTTGTGGGCGGCCCGCCGTAGGGCCTCGCGGGCCAGATCCTCGGTGACGCCCTTGAGCTCGTACAGGATGCGCCCGGGGCGCACCACCGCGACCCACCCCTCGGGGGCGCCCTTGCCCTTCCCCATCCGAACCTCCAGGGGCTTCTTCGTAAAGGGCTTGTCCGGGAAGATCCGGATCCAGAGCCTGCCGCCGCGCTTGACGTGGTGGCTGATGGCGATACGGGCGGCTTCGATCTGCCGAGACGTCACCCACGCCACATCCACCGCCTGCAGCGCAAAGTCCCCAAAGTTGATCTTGCTGCCCCGGTACGCCAGCCCCCGGCGGCGGCCGCGGTGCTGCTTTCGGAACTTGGTGTTCTTGGGCGTCAGCATGGCTATCTACCCTTTGTGAGACGAGCACCCTCGGCGTCGCTCAGGAGCTCGCCCTTGAAGATGATCACCTTCACGCCGATGGCGCCGTAGGTGGTGAAGCTCTCGGCGAAGCCGTAGTCGATGTCGGCGCGCAGGGTGTGCAGGGGCACCCGCCCCTCCCGGTACCACTCGCTCCGGGCGATCTCGGCGCCCCCGAGGCGGCCGCCGCAGCTCACCCGGATCCCCTCTGCGCCCAGCTTCATCGCAGCGGTGACGGCCCGCTTCATGGCTCGGCGGAAGGCCACCCGGCGCTTGATCTGCGACGCGATGTTCTCTGCCACCAACTGGGCGTCGAGCTCCGGGCGCTTGATCTCGCGGACGTTGAGGAAGACCTCCTTGCCGGTCTTGTCCGTCAGGACCTTGCGCAGCCGGTCGATCTCCGCGCCCTTCTTCCCGATCACGATACCGGGGCGGGCGGTGTGCAACTCCACCCGGATCTTGCTGGCGACCCGCTCGATCTCGATGTTCGCCACGCCGGCCTGGTCGAGCTCCTTCTTCAGGAACTTCCGGAGCTCCAGGTCCTCGTGGAGGGTCTTCGCGTAGTCCTTCCCGCCGTACCACCGCGAGATCCACGGCTTGTTGATGCCGACCCGAAATCCGTAGGGATGAACCTTCTGACCCAACGCACACCTCCTCTGGTTACTTCTCTTCGAGGACCACCGAGACGTGGCTCGTGCGCTTCATGATCTGAAACGCACGCCCCTGGGCCCTGGGCCGAAACCTCTTGAGCGTCGGCCCCTCGTCCACCCGGATCTCCCGCACCCAGAGGGTGTCGATGTCGAGGCCGTGGTTGTTCTCCGCATTGGCCACCGCCGACTCGATCACCTTCCGCACCGGCAGGCTGGCCGACTTGGGGGTGAACCGCAGAGCGCTCAGGGCGTCCTGGACCGGTTTCCCCCGCACCAGATCCGCTACCAGGCGCACCTTGCGCGGGGCCATCCTCAAGTATCGTAGCGTCGCGTTCGCTTGCATGGGCGTCCTCTGCTCTACCGCTTCCTGCCCCTACCCTCGCCCTTGATGTGGGAGCGGAAGGTCCGGGTCGGGGAGAACTCCCCGAGCTTGTGCCCCACCATGTTCTCGGTCACGAAGACGGGAACGAAGGTCTTGCCGTTGTGCACCGCGAACGTGAAGCCGATGAAGTCGGGCATGATGATCGAGCGCCGCGACCAGGTCTTGATGACCCGCTTGTCGCCGGTTACCCGCGCCCTGGCCACCTTCTGCTGCAGGTGGTCGTCGACGAACGGTCCCTTCTTGATGGATCGGGCCATTGCTTACGCTCCTACTTCCGCCGGCGAACGATGTACTGGTCCGTGGCCTTGTTCTTTCGGGTCTTCTTGCCCTTGGTGGGCACGCCCCAGGGGCTCACCGGGTGGCGGCCCCCGGAAGTGCGCCCCTCGCCGCCGCCGTGGGGGTGGTCGATGGGGTTCATCGCCACGCCCCGCACCGTCGGCCGGATCCCCAGCCAGCGGGAGCGCCCGGCCTTGCCGATGCGCCGGTTCTCGTGGTCTTCGTTGCCCACCTGCCCCACCGTGGCATAGCACTCCACGCGAACCTTGCGCACCTCGCCCGAGGGCAGCCGGATCTGGGCGTAGTCGCCCTCCTTGGCCATGAGCTGGCCGTAGGTCCCGGCGCTGCGGCAGAGCTGGCCGCCCTTTCCCGGCTTGAGCTCTACGTTGTGGACAAGGGTCCCGAGGGGGATGCTCTCCAGGGGCAGAGCATTGCCGGGACGAACCTCCACCGCCGGGCCGGCCTCCAGCCGATCCCCCACCCGGAGCTCCTTCGGTGCCAGGATGTAGCGCTTCTCCCCGTCCAGGTAGGTCAGGAGCGCGATCCGGGCGCTGCGGTTCGGGTCGTACTGGATCGACGACACTTTCGCCGGGATCTCCCGCTTGTCGCGCCGGAAGTCGATCACCCGGTAGCGGCGCTTGTGCCCGCCCCCGATGTGGCGGCAGGTGATGCGCCCGCGGTTGTTGCGGCCGCCGCTGCGCTTGAGAGGGCGCAGCAGGCTCTTCTCCGGGGTCGCCTCGGTGATCTCCTCGAAGGTCGACACGGACATGAAGCGGCGTCCCGCCGACGTAGGCCGATAGCGCTTGATCGCCATGGGTGTATCCCTCGCGTGCCTGGGTGCGTGGCCCCGCTACACTCCCTCGAAGAACTCGATCTGGTCGCCTTCCTTGAGGGACACGTATGCCTTCTTCCAATTGCTCTTGCGCCCGACGGAGCGGCCCACCCGCGCGCTCTTGCCCCGCACGATGGCGGTGCGCACGCCCGTCACCGAGACCTGGAACACCTTCTCGACCGCCTGCTTGATCTCCGCCTTGGTGGCGTCAGGGTAAACCTCGAAGACCACGGCGTTCTCGCGCTCGCGCACGAAGGTCGCCTTCTCCGTGATCACCGGCCGTTTCAGGATGTCGTAGACCGTTCTGGACATGTCAGAGCCTCTCTTCCACCTTCGGGAGGGCACTGCTCAGGAGCACGACCTTCTCGTAACGGAGCAGGTCGTAGACGTTCAGTCCCTCTGCCCGCAGCACCTTGACCCGGGGCAGATTGCGCGCGGACTTCTCGATGGTGTCGTCGCGCTCCGGGATCACGATCAGGGCGCTGTCCACCCCCAGCCCGGCGAGAGTCTTCGCCAGGGTCTTCGTCTTGATCTCCGCCAGGCCCAGGTCCTCCACGACCAGGAGCTCGCCGTCCCGGGCCTTGGCGGCCAGGGCGCAGCGCAGGGCCAGCCTTCGCTTCTTCTTGGGCATCGTGAAGGCGTAGCTGCGCAACGTAGGACCGAAGATCACCCCGCCGCCCCGCCACAGGGGAGAGCGCCGGGAGCCGGCCCGCGCCCGCCCCGAGCCCTTCTGGCGCCAGGGCTTGCGCCCACCGCCTCGGACCTCCGAGCGCCCCTTCACATCGTGATTGCCCTGGCGCCGAGCGGCGAGCTGCATCCTCACCACCTCCCAGAGCAGCGCATCGTTGACCGGCGCAGAGAAGATCTCGTCGTCCAGCGCCACGGTGCCGACCGGCTGGTTGGACGCGTTCAGAATCGGTGTTTCCATGGCGAACGTCCGCCTCCCGGGTCCCCGCGGAACCCTACTTGCCGCCCAGCTTCACGGCGTTGCGGAGCATCAGGGCCCCGTGCTTGGCCCCCGGCAAGGCCCCCCGGATCATGATCAGGTTGCGATCCGGGTCCACCTCCACCACCTGGAGGTTCTGCACGGTCACCCGCCGGTTGCCCATCTGACCCGCGAGCTTCTTCCCCTTGAAGACCTTGCCCGGCGCCTCGTGCGCACCGATCGCCCCCGGCCGGCGATGGAACATCGAGCCGTGGCTGGCGCGGCCTCCGCCGAAACCGTGGCGCTTCATCACGCCCTGGAACCCCTTGCCCTTGCTCACCCCGATCACGTCTACCCGGTCGCCGGGCTGGAACATGTCCGCCTTGAGCACCTGTCCGACCTCGTAGTCGGACGAGTTCTCCACCCGGATCTCCCGGAGGATCCGCAGCGGGACCGACCCGGCCTTCTTGAAGTGCCCCAGGGAGGGCCGGGTGGCCCGGTGGGGCTTGGTCTCCTCGAAGCCGATCTGGATGGCGTCGTACCCGTCCGTGTCCCGGGTCTTCTTCTGGATCACGGTGCAGGGCCCCGCCTGGACCACCGTTACCGGAATGAGCTCTTCTCCGCCGACGAAGATCTGGGTCATGCCCAGCTTTCTTCCGAGTATTCCCTTGGCCATCGGAGCTCCCTTACCTTCCTACGGCGCCCGCAGCGCCGCCCGATCTCTAGAGCTTGATCTCGACGTCCACCCCGGCAGAGAGATCCAGCTTCATCAGCGCATCGATCGTCTGCTGGGTGGGATCCAGGATGTCGAGAAGCCGCTTGTGGGTGCGCATCTCGAAGTGCTCCCGCGACTTCTTGTCGATGTGTGGGGAACGGAGCACGCAGAATCGGTTGATCTCCGTCGGCAGCGGGATCGGCCCGGACACCCGGGCCCCCGTCCGCTTGGCCGCGTCGAGGATCTCCGACACCGACTGGTCCAGGAGCTTGTGGTCATACGCCTTGAGGCGAATCCGGATCTTGTCGCTCGTCATCACGTCACTCCAGCGGCCGCTACTCGTTGATGGCGGTGACGACACCCGCCCCGACCGTGCGGCCGCCTT
>JAWSUI010000066.1:0-18123 GCA_033551855.1 Deferrisomatales bacterium | reverse complement strand
CTTCGACGTGGCCTCCACCCGCCCCCTCGTCGACTGGGGGCCGGCGAAGTAGGCAGCGGGCGGGGAAACGGCCGGGTGAGTCCGCCCGCCCGGCGGCACGGGGGTTCGCCTTCGAAGGGGGGGATCGCGTCTCGCGCATCCCTCCCGGGCCGCGCGGAGGGCGGGGCTCAGCCGGCGAGGCCGGCCAGCCAGGCGGCCAAGGGGCCCGCCTCCCGCTCCCGCAGGGCCACGTTGACCCGGAGCTTTTCCAGGTTCTGGTCCATGGTGCGCCGGCCCTTGGGCACGGGGTGGGTGGCGAAGAAGCCGAAGACCCGCTGTGCCGTCTGGGGGCGGGAGAGGGCGCGCACGCCCCCCGCCATCCGCACGATGGCGTTGTCCGGGTACTCCCGGAGCATCCGATCCCAGTTGGAGGCCACGAAATCCCACGCCCGCTCCCCCTGGCGGCGGTTGACCAGGCACTCGGCCAGGAGGTAGGGGGCGTCCTGGGTGCGCAACGTCCCGTCCAGGGTCATGGCCAGGGTGCGGTCCATCTCCTCCGGGCCCGGGAACGCCGCGAGGAGGGACCGGTAGCGGCGCTCCTCCTGGGGGTCGGCGGGGCGGCGGAACCGGGCGAGGAAGACCTCGTAGTCCTCGGGTGTACCGTGGCTCGCCACCGCGGCGGCGGCCGCCGCGGCCAGGTTGGGCTCCACCGAAGCGGGGTCGGCGAGGTAGGCCTCGTGGAGGTGTCGGTCCCGCTCCAGGGCCTCGGGGTCGGCGACGGTCACCGCCAGCGCCCGCCACAGGAGGGCCCGAAGCTCCCGGCTACGGGGGGGATCGCCCGGCCGGGGCTCCCACCCCAGGCGTTCCAGGGCCGGCCGCAGGAGGGACCCGGCCCGCTTCCGATAACGGGCAAGGGCTTCCCCGTCGAGGAGGCGCTCGAGGTTCGCGAGGCTTCCCGCCAGCACGGCCCACACGTCCAGATCCGTCTCCGGAACGAACCGCCCGGCGAAGGAGAGGAACTCCGGAGCGGTCGCGGCGCCGGCGAGGACCGCCGCCCAGGCGTCGTCTGCGAGGACGTACCGCTCGATGGGCCGCGTGCTCGCCAGTGAGTCCACGTCGAAGGCCGCCGAGCGCTCCCGGCTGAACTGGTCCCAGCGGCCCCACTCGGGGCGGAAGGCGTCGGTGCAGGCCGTGGCCATGAAGGTGGCGAAGGCCTCGTTGAGCCAGATGCCGTTCCACCACCGCATGGTCACGAGGTCGCCGAACCACATGTGGGCGATCTCGTGGCTGATCACGTCGGCCACCCGCAGGAGCTCGGCCTGGGTGGCGCGCTCCTCGTCCACCAGGAGGAGCACCTCCCGGTAGGTGATGCACCCCAGGTTCTCCATCGCCCCGAAGGCGAAGTCGGGGATGGCCACCATGTCGAGCTTCTCCCCGGGGTACGGGATGCCGTAGTAGCCCGTGAGGAAGCGAAGCGCGTGGGCGCCGGCCTCCAGGGCGTAGCGGGCCAGGCGCCCCTTGCCGGGGGTGTGCACGATGCGCAGGGGCACGCCGTCCACGTCCATCGCCTCGGTGGCCTCGAAGGGGCCGACCACGAAGGCGACCAGGTAGGTGGACATGGACATGGTGCGGGCGAAGCGCACCCGCTTGCGGCCCGGCCCGGCGGGCTCCTCGGCCAGGACCGGGGCGTTGGACACGGCGGCGAGGTGCTCGGGCACCACGAGGGTCACGGAGAAGGTGGCCTTGAACGCCGGCTCGTCGAAGCAGGGGAAGGCCCGGCGGGCGTCGGTGCTCTGGAGCTGGGTGGTCGCGATTGCGTGCCGGCGGCCCGCCTCGTCCGTGAAGGTGGAGCGGTAGAAGCCCGCGAGCTTCTCGTTGAGCGCCCCCCGGAAGGCGACCTCCAGGGTGTGCTCCCCGGGATCCAGGCGCCCGGGGGCGGCAAAGGTCGCGCGCTCCCGCTCGGGGTCGAGGGACACTTCGGTCATGGCCTCCCCGTCGAGGCGGGCCTCGCGGAGCTCGAGCTCCTTGGCGTTGAGGACGAGCGCGTCGAGGGGTTCCCGGACCTCCAGCCGGATCGCGGCCTGCCCGGAAAAGGAGCCCCCATCCAGGTCCGGCTCGAGGGTGAGGTCGTAGTGGGTCGGCACGGCCGACCTGGGCAGGCGGTAGGGATCGGGGGCAACTCGGGTCACGGGGTCCTCCAGGGGCGGGGTTCGGGGGTCAGGGGCTGGGGATCAGGGATCAGGGATCAGGGATCAGGGGTCAGGGGTCAGGGGTCAGGGGTCAGGGAGCCGGTCGCGGGATGAACCCTCGCTCGGTGCGGGGCCGGCAGGTTCCGGCCGTCTCGAGGAGGGGAAGTCGGAGGTTGCGATTCCCGTGGAGTCGAGGGTCGGTCCCGCTCCGGTCCCCGTGTGTTTCACCGCCCGGAGCGTGGTGCGGGTGGAGCCGGCGTTGTTCCGGGAGGCCCAAGGAGCCCGAGCCCCTCCCGCACCGCACGGACCACCTCTCGGGCGTCGCCCAGGGCCGCGGCGGCCTCTTCCCGTGACGGCTCGATCCAGTCGCCGGGGTACCGGACCTCGACCGCGTACGCCGTCATCTGGGCCAGCGGCGCACGAAAGCCTGCGAGCTCGGGAAGGTGTTCTGTCGCGAGGTCCAACAATCTCAAGAGGTCGTGGCCTCTAGGGGCAGTGGACTCATGCGCCGTGAGGAGTGCCTTGAGGGCCTTCTCCGCGGCCTGTTGCGCGTGAAAGCAGACCGTGTCCGTTGGACCGTCGGGCAGGAGCAGCGTCTGCTCTCCCGTGACCAGGTCGTTCTGTGCCTTGTGGAGCCACAGGGCCGCAAGCTCAGTGCCGGGAGCGCTCATACGCGATCCTCCCGGACGCATAGGCTTCGGTCACCACGTGGTTTACCGTCCCTTTCCACCGGTCCACCTCTTCCGGGGTGTAGACCAGTATGTCCATGGAGCACGGGGCGGGGCGGAAGAGCAGGCGCAGGGGCACCGCCCTCCGGTGCCGGGGCAAGTCCGTGTCCATCACGACCAGGAGGTCCAGGTCACTCTCGGGGGTCGGATGCCCTCGGGCGTACGATCCGAAGACCACGATCTGGAGCGGCCGGAACGCTTCCGCGATGGCCCGTACGATCTCCTCCACGGTCGCCTCCGGGAGTCGCTGTCCGGGAACCTGGGGTTCGATTGCCACCGTCTCCATGCCCTGCCTACTCCGTTCTGCCGCGCCGATCGACTCCATCGCCGGCCCGTGAAGCGGCGAGGAAAGCGCCCGGGGCAGCCCCCCCCTGGCGCTCCGGCTCTTGACCGCCGAGAGGCTCAGCGCCGCTCAAAGCATATACCGCAGGCCGCGGGACCTTCCAATCCTATTCGCCGGGGCCGATACCGGATGAGGCAGGTAGGGGGTCAGGGGGACTTGGCCCCTCCTCACCCCGGTCGATGTCCGAGGCGTCGGTCGGGGTGGGAAGGAGGAGGCCCGCGCGGCCGCCCAGGAGCTTCTGCGGAACAACCCCCGGTTTTCGAGCCGCCGTCTCTATGCCGGGCTCCGTTACCGGGACCCCTCGATCGCCGAGTGGACGCTGGACCAACTGAGGCAGGCCGGCCTGCCGGAATGAGCACGCGGCTGGTCATCGGACCACTGCTAGGGGCACGCAGGTGCAACCGCGCGGTTCGCGACGCGGTGCCGCGCGGGAGGCGGCGCGCTTGCCCAGGCTCGCCCGAGGGGCCGAGGAGGGAGCAGCAGGCCTCCCAGGACCGCATCGCCCGGAGCTGGAGCGAGGCCGTCCGGGGGGTGGAGACGTAGCGCAACCCCTACGGGGACAGCGCCGTGGAGCTCCCCGGCGGGTACCGGGACGCCCGGGTGAACCGCCGGGGGGAGTGCCGGCTCTCGAACCAGGCGGGCTTCGACCCCAACGTGGGAGACACGGGGGAGTGGCGGCGCACGGAGGTGTCCCCGGCACGCCGAGGGCCCGGGCAGCGACGCCCCGCCGCCGGGCCGCCGCCCCCAGACGCGGCCGACTCGAGCGCGGCCCCTGGGATCGACAGAGGGGACGTCCCGATGGAAATGGGGCCAACGGGGTCAGGTCTACACTTGTGACAACCGCAACCCCCTCCCCACCTCCTCGAACACCCGCCGCAACTCCCGCGCGGACGCCACCTGTGCTTTCGCGAGCCGTCCCCCTCAAGAACCTGATGTATCGCCAGCTACCGTTCTTTGACCTGTCAGAAGTGTAGACCTGACCCCAGCAACTGGTAGCAACTCGTCCAGCTCTTCATCGACGGTCCGCCGAAGATACCCCTGCATCATGCTCCATCCCGCCGATCGTGCTGCTTCGGCCGCGCTCGCCGCCATCCCATGTCGCCATGCCATAGGCTACCACTTCGCCGCACAATACAATGCCATTTCGCCGACAGCAGTCGGGCCAACGGGGTCAGGTGGGGCAGGTAGGGTGGACCCCAGGGCACGTGGCGGCCGGCAGGTAGGGCCGCCTGCCTAACCGCCCGCCAGGCGGCGCTCGGCGTCGCCCCGGAGGCCCTGGAGGGTGTTGCCGAAGAAGTAGCGCTCCCGCGCCTGGACGTCGGGGGGCAGGTCGCGGAAGCGGGCGAAGGCCGGATCGACGTCGAGGAGGCGGTCGAATGCAGCCCGGGCGAGGTCTTCGCCTCCGGATCGGACCAGCTCCTCCACGGTCCGCACCCAGAGGTCGAGCTGCCGAAGGGCGGCCTCGCACACCGCACGGGCGCCCGCCGTGTGCCCGCCGTGGCCGTAGCAGAGATGGGCTGCCCCCGTGGCGGCCAGGCGGAGGAGCGATACCCGGAACTCCTCGTAGAAGAAGGGGGGAGGGGCCGCCGGGCGGAGGTAGGGACCCTCGGGCAGGGCGCAGCGCACCCCGGCCGCCTCCCCGGCGAAGAGGAGGTCCCCCACGCGGTAGGAGACGTGGTGGGCCGCGTGGCCCGGGGTCTCGAGGGCATCCACCGGCAGGTCCCCGAAGGTCAGGGAGTCCTCCCAGGTCACGCGCTCGGGGGGCACCGGTGCGATCTCGCCGTAGGCCTCCGCCAGGTCCCCCAAGACCTGGAGGGAGCCGGCCCACAGCTTGGCCGGGTCGGCCAGGTGGGGCATCCCCTTCCGGTGGCACACCACCTGCGCCTCGGGGTACCGGTCCAGGAGGAGCCCCGTCCCCCCGGCGTGGTCGATGTGGATGTGGGTCAGGAGGACGGCGTCCAGCCGGTGGACCCGGAGCCGGGCGAGCGCGTCCCGGAGGATGGGGAGCGTCGCCCGGGGGCCCGGATCCACCAGCACCGTGGCGCCGGCGCGCCGCAGGACCCAGGAGCCGATGAACCCCCGGAACCCCTCCCGGGGCAGGTCCAGGTCCACCAGGAAGAGATCCTCCAGGGGCTCGTGGATCACCGTCACCCTCACGCCCCCAGGCGCAACAGCCCCCAGACGGCCAGGACTACCAGGGCGACCAGGGTGAGGGCGAGGCTCACGCCCAGGGGAAGGCGGTGCCGGTCGGGGTCGGGGGGGGGCGAGGAGGATCGGCTGCCCAGGACGGCAGCGGGGTTGCGGGCCGCTTCCGCCAGGCCCCGGGCGGCACCCTCTGCAAAGCGCTCCCCGGCGCCGAAGAGGGCGTTCACCGCCCCCACCGCGAGGCCGGCAGCGGCCGCCCCCGGGCGGCGGTAGAGCCAGTCGGTGTCGAGGGAGATCTTCCGCTCCCCGGCGAACTTCTTCCGCATCCACCAGAAGGCCAGGAACGTGAAGAGGAGGAGCTGGATCGCCTCGGCCAGGTGTGCCCCGGTGTAGGGGCGGTAGGGCATGGGGTAGGGCAGGTCCCGGTACAGCAGGTCGGGCCACACCCCGTAGAGGAAGCACAGGAAGGCCGTGATCCCCATGGCGACGAGCATGTTGGGCGGTGGCTTGGTGGGCCGGATGCCCCGGTCCGGGCCGAACCAGGTGAGGTAGGGGAGCTTGAGCCCCACGCTGAGGAAGGTGCCCACCGAGGCGAGCAGCAGGAGCACCACCGAGATGGTCCGGTGGGTCTCGGCGGCGGCCGCCACCACGGCGGACTTGCTGATGAAGCCGTTGAAGAGCGGCACCCCGGAGATCGAGAAGGCCGCGACCATGTACAGGACGAGGACCGCCGGCGACCGGCGGGCGAACCCGCCGAGGTCGGCCATGTGGGTGCGGCCCGTGGTCTCGAGGACCGCGCCGGCACCCATGAAGAGGAGCGCCTTGTACAGGATGTGGCTGTAGGCGTGGGCCGCGGCCCCGTTGATCCCGAGCTCGGTGCCGATCCCCACCCCGGCCACCATGTAGCCCACCTGGCTGACGATGTGGTAGGCGAGCACCTCGCGGATGTCGTTGGCGAGGATGGCGTAGGTGACCCCGTAGAGGGTCATCATCACCCCCAGGGGCACCAGGATCCCCCAGCCGGGGAAGAGCAGCGCCAGCACGAGGACGGCGGTCTTGGTGGTGAAGGCGCTCAGGAACACCGACCCGGTGGCCGTGGCCTTGGGGTAGCTGTCGGGCAGCCAGGCGTGGAGGGGGGGGAGCGCCACGTTCACCGCGACGCCCGCCAGGGCGAGCCACGCCGCCGCGGAGGCCCCCGGGGCAAAAGCCGTCACCGCCAGGGAGCCCGTTTCGGCCACCTGGAGGCAGATCCCTGCCAGGAGGAGACTCCCCCCCAGCAGGTGGACGAGCACGTAGCGAAGGCCCGCCGCGGAGGCCTCGGGGGTGCGGCGGGCCCAGATCAGGCACGCCGAGGCCACCGCCATGACCTCCCAGCCGAGGAACAGGGTGAGCCAGTCCCCGGAGAAGGCCACCACCAGTCCCCCCCCGGCGTAGAGGAGGGAGGCCGCCTGCTGGCCGAGGGACCGGACGTGGAGCGAGTAGATCCCGCCCAGCACGGCGATCAGCGCGAAGATCATCCCGAAGACCCGGCGCAGGCCGTCGGACTGGCAGAGGACGAGCTCCTGACCCAGGTAGGGGACCGACAGGTGCACCCCTTCCGTGAGGCCCCAGACCCGGACGAGGGCCAGGAGCGGGAAGAGGATCGTGGCCGGGCCCCGGAGGCGCTGGGGCAGCAGGGGCAGGAGCGCAGCCCCGAGCCACAGCAGGAACCCGGGGGGCAGAGTCTCAACGATCACGGTAGTACCCCTCGCCCCGCTGGAGGGCGTGCTTCCCCAGCCACTTCGCACCCAGGATCAGCACCACGCAGCCGGCGAAGCCCCCGGCGGCGTAGGACCCGGGGACGTAGTCCCACCAATGGGCCTCGGCGCCGTGGGGCGAGACCGCCTGCAGAACGGCCGAGGCCGCCGCCAGGACGCCGAAAGCGATCCACTGCCGGCGTTTCATTGAGTGGCCCTCCCGGTCACAGCCCCGCCATCCCCGACCCGGCCACCGAGGCGAGGACGCTCGCGGTCACCGCCGAGGCCAGCCGGAAGAACCCGAAGAAGAGGTCCGGTTGGAGCCCGAAGAGGAGCGACAGGAGCGCCACCACGCAGATCGGCACCACCATGATCGCCGGCGCCTCCCCGGGGGGATGGCCGTGTCCCCCGTCCCCGTGCCCGGTCTCCGCAGGGGCGCGGAAGAACGCCCGGTGGACGATGGGGAAGAAGTAGGCGGCGTTGAGGAGCCCGCTCAGCAGGAACACCCCCAGGACCGCGAGCCGGCCGGCCTCCAGCGATCCCAGGCACAGGAGCCACTTCGAGGCGAAGCCGTTGATCGGGGGGACCCCGGCGAGGCCCAGGGCCCCCACGGTGAAGGCCCCCATGGTCCAGGGCATGGCCCGGCCGATCCCGTCCAGCTCCGAGATCTCGGTCTTGTGCAGGCTCACGTAGATGGCGCCCGCGCAGAAGAAGAGGGTGATCTTCATCGTGGCGTGGTTGGCCAGGTGCAGGAGCCCCCCCGTGAAGCCGTCGGGGGAGAGGAGCGCCACCCCCAGCACGATGTAGGAAAGATGCCCCACGGTGGAGTAGGCGAGCCGGCGCTTCAGGTTGTCCTGCCGGAGCGCGATGAGGGAGGCGAGCAGGATCGTCGCCCCCGCGAAGGTCGCGAGGAGGAGGTCCAGCCCGTGTTGGGCCATGACGTCCGGCCCGAAGACGAACCCCACCACCCGCACCACCCCGAACACTCCCGACTTCACCACCGCCACGGCGTGGAGCAGTGCGCTCACGGGGGTGGGGGCCACCATGGCCGCCGGCAGCCAGCTGTGCAGGGGCATGATGCCGGCCTTCACCCCCACCCCGACCAGGAACAGCAGGAAGAGGGCGCGGATCTCGCCGGGCCCGAGGCCCGCGCCCTCGAGCATGCCGCCGGCGCGGAAGTCGAGGCTTCCGGTGGCCTGGTAGGTCCAGCCGATGGCAGCCAGGAGAAGCACCCCGGCCGTCAGCGCGTAGGTCAGGTACTTGCGGCCCCCGGAGATGGCCTCGGGCGTCTCCTTGTGGATCACCAGGGGGTAGGTGGCGATCGAGAGGATCTCGTAGAACACCAGGAACGTCAGCAGGTTGGCCGACAGGGCCACGCCGATCGTTGCACCCAGGCACACGGCAAAGCTGGCGAAGTACCGGGTCTGGCTCTCCTCTCCCGCGGAGCGTACGTACCCGATGGAGTAGAAGCTCGTGAGGATCCACAGGCCCGAGGCGATGACCGCGAAGTAGGTGCCCAGGGGGTCGGCCCGCAGGGCCAGGGAGATGCCCGGTGAGAGCTCGAGGAGCGTGCACTCGGCCACCTCGCCGGCCAGGGCCCCCGGCAGGAGGCTGAGCACCAGTGCGAACTTGGCGAAGGCCGCCAGCAGAGTCCAGAGCTCCCTCAGGTTCTGCCGGCGCCCCGAGAGGAGGATCAGGGGCACCGCCGCGAAGGAGGTGAGGACGGCCCACAGGGGGGTCCAGGTCTCGTAGACGCCGACGCTCATGCCACCCTCCTCCGCCTCACAGCCCGGCAGGGAGCATGGGCCGCAGCACGTGGGTCACGAGCCAGGCGTTGAGGAGACCGAGCACCAGGAGGCTTGCGGCCAGCAGGAGGGTCGTGACGAGCATGGAGCCCTCCACCTCCCGGAGGGCGACGGCCCCGGCGGGGGCCGCCGCGGCCGGGTCGGCCTCCGGAGGACGCACGAGGTAGATCCGCTCCAGCACCCGGAAGAAATACACCGCGTTCAGGAGGCTCGAGAGGAGGAGCGTGCCCAGGAAGACCCAGTTCGACTGCTCGAGGGCTCCCAGGACCAGGTACCACTTGCTGAAGAACCCCGCCGTGGGCGGCAGCCCGATCATGGAGATCGCCGCCAGGGCGAAGGCGGCCATGGACCAGGGCATGGCCCGCCGCAGGGTCTGGTCGAACCGGGGGATCTGGGTGTGGGACTGCCGCACCCGGAGGTTCGAGCTGACGAGGAAGAGGCAGGCCTTCATGCACGCGTGGTTCACGGTGTGGAGCACGGCCCCGATGAATCCCAGCGGCGACCCCAGCCCGATCCCGACGGCGATGTACCCCACCTGGGCAACGGAGCTGTACGCGAGCATCCGCTTGAGCTCGCTCTTCGAGATCGCCAGGATCGAGCCCCAGATCACCCCCGCGGCCCCGAGGTACCCCACGGCGGACAGGAGGGGGAGCTCGTCCCGGGAGGTCTCGGGGCCGAGGACGAAGAAGAAGAGCCGCAGGAGCACGTAGGCTGCGACCTTGGTCCCGATGGGGGCCACGAGGGCCGTGCTCGTGGAGGCGGCGTTCGTGTAGGCGTCCGGGAGCCAGCCGTGGAGGGGGAACAGGGCCATCTTGAGCCCCATGCCCAGGGTCATCAGGACCAGCCCCACGGCCACCGTGGCGCGCTCGGGCAGGAGGGGCAGGATGTGCCCCACGTCGACCATGTTGAGGCTGCCCGTCTCGAAATAGAGGAAGGCGAGCCCCAGGAGGTAGAACGACCCTCCCGCCGTGCCCAGGGTGAGGTAACGGAACGCGGAGAGGGGCGCCTGGCGGTTGCCGATCCCCAGCAGGGCGTAGCCCGAGAGAGAGCTGATCTCGAGGAACACATAGAGGTTGAAGAGGTCGCCGGTCAGGGTCATGCCCGTGAGGCCGCAGAGGAAGACCATGGCTGCCGAGTAGTAGGGGACCACCCGGTCCGGGGTCTCGTGCTCGACCACCCTGCGGCTGTGGACCAGCACCAGGAGGGCGATGCACGACACCACCGAGGCGATGAAGGCCGAGAGGGGGTCCAGGAGCAGCTCGATCCCGATCGGGGGCGCCCACCCCCCCACGCGGTACCGCAGGGGGCCGTGGGCGAGCACCGTCGCGAGACCTGTCAGGGACAGGGCCGCCACCGCGGCCGTGGCCGCCACCGCCACGGCCGGGGCGAAGCTGCGTCGCACCGCGCCGGCCAAGGGAACCAGGAGCGCCGCCGTCAGGAACCCCAGGGGGAGAAGGATCGGGACGTGGGGGCCGATCATTCGATCTGTTCCAGGATCACGGACTCGTCCAGGCTCCCGTAGGCCTGGTAGATCCGGATGATGAGAGCGAAAGCGACCCCGAGGGTGACCACGGCCACGACGATCGCGGTGAGCATCAGCGTGTGGGGCAGGGGGTTCATGTAGCGGGAGGGGTCGGCCAGCCCGAGCGCTTCGTCGTAGACCGGCACGGTGGCCCCGTCCTTGTAGGCTGCGACGATCCAGAGCAGGATGATCGCGCTCTGGAGGATCGACATGCCCACGGTCTTCTTCACGAGGTTTCGCTTCGCGAGCATCCCGTAGAAGCCGATGACGATGAGGGCCGCGAGGAAGTAGTGGGGGTAGTGCCCGCCGATGTGCTCAAGCATCGCCCGCACTCCCGATCAGGTCGTCGTAGATGACCGTGATGACGGCGCTCACCGCCAGCATGACCCCGACCTCCACGAGGAGGATGCCCAGGGAGCGCGCCGGGCCCGGCTCGAACCCGGGCAGGGGCAGGCTTCCGTAGTCGAGGTAGTTCCCGCCGGCGAGGAGCGACACCGCCCCCACCCCCGCGTAGAAGAGGACGCCGATGCCTCCCAGCACGACCCCCGCGCGGGTGGGGAACTGGAACTGCCCGGCGTCGAGCCCCAGTGCCATCCGGATGAGGATGAAGCTCGCCGCCAGCAGCACCCCCCCCTGGAATCCCCCGCCGGGGCTGTAGTGGCCGTGGAACAGCACGTAGAGCGCGACGATCTGGATCAGTGGCGCGATCAGGCGGCACGCCACGGCGATGATCGGGCTCTGGGACGGGGCCTTCACGGCCGCCTCCCCCGCAGCAGGAGCCAGCAGGCAACGCCCCCGGTGAAGACCACGAAGGCTTCCCCCAGGGTGTCGAAGCTCCGGTAGTCCGCCAGGACGACGGTGACCATGTTGGGGGTCGCAGCCTGGGGGTAGGCGTTTCGAATGTAGTACGTGCCCACCCCGGGCGTGCCGGCCGCGCTCACCTCCTGCTGGGCGGGGGCGGCCAGGTCCCCTCGGGCCGGAAGGAGGTTCACGGAGTACAGCAGCAGGACCGCGAGGGCCGCCGCCACGGTGAGGTACAGGGCCTTCAATCCGAGCTCCGCTGCGAGGTCTTGAGGATCATCGCGATGTAGAAGACCCCGGTGATGCCCGCTCCCACGACGGCCTCGGTGAAGGCGACGTCCACCGCGCCCATGGACATCATGAGCAGCGCTCCCACGTAGCTGAAGATGGCCAGCGTGACCGCAGCAGCCATGAGGTTGCGCACGTGCAGCGCGACGAGGGCCGCGGTGGTCAGGACGACGTAGAAGAGGATCTCGATTTCCCAGTTCACTCGTACTTCGCTCCCTTCGGGTCCCCCGTGTGCCAGGGCTTGAGGCCGAAGTGCAGGGCCGAGCGGGCCAGGGCGTGGGCGCCCACGGGGTTCGCCACGGCGACGAAGACGATGATCAACAACAGCTTGCCCGTGCTCAGGGTCAGCCCCTCGTGCACGGCGAGCCCCGCCAGGAGCAGCATGATGCCCATGGTGTCGATCTTGCTGGCCGCGTGAGCCCGGGTGTAGAAGTCCGGGAGCCGCACGATGCCGATGGAGCCCACCAGCATGAAGGCGCCCCCCGCGGACAGCAGCGCCACCGCCAGCGCGCTCTGCAGGATGCTCATTCCCTTCTCTCCCGACTGCAGAAGTACTTCTCGATGGCGATGAGGCCCACGAAGTTCAGCACGCCGTAGGCCAGGGCGAGGTCGATGAACATGTCGAGCCGCCCGTAGATCGCCCCGAAGAGGCACGCGATGACGATCGTCTTGCTCCCGACGGCACCGGCCCCCAGGAGCCGGTCGAAGACCGTCGGGCCCTCGACGACCCGGTAGAAAGGGATCAGGAGGACCACCGCCAGCATGCCCGCGAGGACGAGGAGAAAGGTGCTCATTGCCCCTCGCCCCCCCCGGCATCCACGGTCACGTCGAAGACCATGGGGCCGGGCTCGTCCTGGAAGAGCCGGGCAACCTTGGTCTGCATCGTCCCGTCCAGAAGTCCCTGGGCGGTGTCCTCGGTCAGCGCGTGGACGAGGAACCGGTCGCCGTCCACGTCCACGGTCAGGGTCCCGGGTGTGAGGGTGATCGAGTTGCCCAGCAGCATCTTGGCGAATCCGTTGGGCTGGGCCGACCGGTACCGGACCATCTGGGGCCGGATGTCCATACGGGGCGACAGGACGATGCGGGCAACGTACACCGCGGAGATGAGGATCTGCACCGGCATCCAGAGATGGTACGCCAAGAACCGGAGCACCCGGGCCCGGGCGTCCGGCGCCGGTGGGCTTCCGGGGCTCTGCATCGGCGGAAGTCGGCGGTCGAGCCACAGGACGAAGACCACGGAGAACACCCCGAGGCCCACGTGGAAGCCGTCGAGGAGCCCGCTCAGGAGGAGCCAGATCCCCATCAGGAGGGCCGCCTGGGCGCCGGCGACCACCCGTCGGTCGCGGAGGCCCGGAGCAGGTCCGCCGTGGGTCGGGTTCACGAGGCTCCTCCCTCTCGGGGCGCGCGCGGTTGCGGTGCCGTTCGGGGGTGCTTGCGGCGCAGGCAGGGACGCGCCTTCCGGTGGGATCCCGGTCGAGGCATCCTCCCCTGCCCGGTTGGCGTGGGCCCGTTTCTATCCGAACGCCGATCCGGCTGTCAAGAAGAGGCGACCTCCCAGGACTGCCTGCCTGGCTCGAGGCGGGCCGGGGACACCCTGTCGCACGACCGCCCCCTTCGCGGGGATCCCGGCCTCACCCGCCGACACCCCCCTGGGAGGGAGGGCTCGGCTGGATCTTCCCCCTCCGGGGCCGGCGGTCCGCGGTGACGTGGAGCCCGCAGTGGACGCACCGTCGCGCGAAGACGGGCACGAACCCGTGGACGTGGAAGTAGTTGCCGCACTGCGGGCACCGGGCGAAGCTGGCCGCGCAGCTCGCGACCAGGAGGACGACGAACCAGACCCCGAAGACGACCGCCGTCGCGGAGTCCGAGCCGGTCAGACGCAGGGATGCCCAGATGGAGGGAAGATAGATGAGGATCGTCGCCCAGAGGAACCACCGTCTCCGGCGAACCCGAGCGAGGCCTCTCGACAGGGCGGCGTCGCTCACGGGGGCCTCCGAGTCGGGATGGGGTGCACCTTCCCAACGTACCAGAGTCTGGTACGTTGGGAAAAGCCGCCGTGACCCGGGAACTCCGGCGGAGCCGCTCCGTCCGGCCGTCCCGGCGACGGCCGCAAACCTAGGGACCACGAAGCCGAAGAGGAGGAGCCCATGAGCACGAGGATCCAGGTCGTCTTCTACAGCATGTACGGTCACGTGTATCGGATGGCCGAGGCGGTGGCGGCCGGCGCGCGGGAAGTACCGGGGTGCGAAGTGGGCCTGTGGCAGGTCCCCGAGCTCGTCCCCGAGGCGGTCCTCGAGAAGAGCGGCGCCAAGGCCGCCCGGCAGGCCTTCGCCCACGTGCCGGTGGCCCAGGTGGACCAACTGGCCGAGGCGGACGCCATCCTCTTCGGCACCCCCACCCGCTTCGGGAACATGGCGGCCCAGATGCGCAACTTCCTCGACCAGACCGGGGGGCTCTGGGGCAGCGGGGCCCTCGTGGGCAAGGTGGGGAGCGTGTTCACCTCCACCGCCACCCAGCACGGCGGCCAGGAGACCACCATCACCAGCTTCCACTCCACCCTCCTCCACCAGGGTATGATCATCGTGGGGGTCCCCTACACCGAGGTGCGCCTCACGGAGATGGGCGAGATCTCGGGGGGCACCCCCTACGGGGCCTCCACCCTGGCGGGCGGGGACGGCTCCCGGCAGCCCAGCGAGAACGAGCTCGCCATCGCCCGGTTCCAGGGCCGCCACGTGGCCGAGATCGCCCGGCGCCTCAAGGCCGGGGCGGGGTAGACGGGGGAACCGGCCCCGGAGTTTCGTCGAAGGGGTGGACGGGCGGACTCCGGGGCCGCTTCCAGAGGCGGAGGCACGACGTGGCACTTCTCCCCCTGCGCCGGAGTGCGAAGGAGATCCGGGATCCACAGGTCGTCGAGGCGCTGCTCCAGGCGGCCCCGGTGGGACGCTTGGGAACGGTGGGCGCCGATGGGAGCCCGAGGATCAAGCCCCTCAACTTCGCTTGGCACCGCGGCCGGGTGTATGTCCACTCGGCTCGGGAGGGGGAGAAGATCGAGGACATCCGCCGCGACCCGCGGGTGTGCTTCGAGGTCGATCAGCCCCTCGCCTACGTGAAGGCGCGCACCCAGCCGTGCCGGGCGACCTACCTCTATCGCAGCGTGGTCCTCCTCGGGCGGGCCGCCCTGGTGGAGGATCCCGCCGAGCGCCGGGAAGGCCTCGACGCCCTTCTGGCGAAGTACCAGCCGGGGGAAGTGCTGCCCCCGTACCCCCCTGAGAAGCTTGTGGTCACGGCGGTCCTCCGGATCGACCCCCAGGTGGTGGTGGGCAAGGAGGACCTGGGCAGTGGGGCGGTCCGAGACCGGATCCTCCAAGCCCTGGAACGGGGCGCCCGGCTGCCGCTCGTCTTCGAGGAGGGTTGAATCGCGCCCGAAAACAAGGTTCCTCCGGTAAACGGCCGGGTAGGCCCGCCCACTCCGGCAGACGATGCCGGGCTGCACGGTGGGAGCGCTCCCGCGCCGCATCCGGAATCCTCGCGACATGGGGGCTCCCGAAGCAGCTGCTCCCGTCGAGCGGCCGTCCGCCTACGTGGTCGGGCCCACCCGATCGTCCCTGGAGACGAGTACCCGGTCATTCCCCGGGTGCGCCGAAGACAAGCCGGCCCGGCCCGGGGGATCCCGGGCCGGGCCGGCTGGAGAACCTCGGCGGTCCCAGGCTCTCGGGGGGAGGAGGGTCGGACCTACCAGTTGTTCAGGTCGTGGGCGATGCTGTGGCAGTCGCCGCACTGGGGGAACTTCTGGTGCATCCCCGGGGCATGGGGGGTACCGTGGCAGTCGGTGCACAGCGGAACGAACCGGTGCCGGTTCTCGTGGCAGGCCACGCAGGAGATATCGCGGTGTTTGGCCTGGCTCGCCAGGAGCTGCTCGTGGGCTGCGTCGTGACAGGCCGCGCAGTGTACCGACGGCGTCTGGGGGCCGTAGTTGAGGGCCATGGGCATGTGGGCCTGGTGGCAGGTTCCGCAGTCCGCCTGGGTCATGGCGGCGGAGTGGGGCTGGTGGCACTGCACGCAGTCCGGGATCACGCCGTGGCGCTCCGCGTGACAGAAGTTGCACGAGACGTCCGTGTGCGCGGTGGGATTCTGGGCGAGCTCCTGGCCCTGGGACTCGTGACAGGTCAGGCAGACGTCGGTGAGCTCCCCCTTGAGAGCGATTTCCAGGGGCGCGTGGGGATTGTGGCAGTTCAGGCACCCCTCGAGCTCGTAGTGGCGCTGTCCGCTGTGACAGGCGCTGCACTCGGGAATGTTGTCGGCCACCTTGGGCCGGTGGCTCTCGTGACAGTCCAGGCAGTTGATCGCCGACTGGTGGGCCGCGCCCTTCGTCGCGATTTCGGCCGGCTCCCGCTCGTGGCACTTCGCGCAGTCGCCGACCGACAAGCCCACCGCTGCCGCGGGTGAGGCCTTCAGGCCCATGCCGAAGCCCAAGCCGACGCAGACGACGGCCGGGACGAGGGCCGCCCGGATCCACTCCATTCGACGCTTCGCCATCTCCAACCCTCCCTAACGTAGTGTGGCAGTGCTGCAAACAGGCCCCAAAGGCCATGCATCAGGCGTTCGACGGGGGCCATGCCCCCCTCTGCGCTCCCGCGGGCGACCGCAGCATCCTGTTACCAGGGGTTCCTCTTCCCTGTCAATCGGTATCCGTTGCGGGACGGGTTCCTGGAAGCGGCGTCGCGTCCCGGCAGCGAGCGGGAACGGAGGGCCCCGGGTTCCGCCCCGGAAGCCGTGGTCGCTCCCGTGCTGATTCTCCGGGAGCCGCGCGCGCCGACGGGAGTCCCTGACGTGCCTTGCGGGCGCCTCACCGCGGCGGGACCGAGAGGTGTCGCCTGGCCCTCTGGGCCTCGAGCCTCACGATGTACGCCAGGTCCCAGCTCTCTCCCTCTCCCTCTCCCAGGATCCCGGCCAGGGTCACGGTCGCCGCCTCGGCCTCGTCGCGCTCCAGCAACCCGAAGCGGGCCATCTTTCCCAGGCTTCGGACGGCCTTGCTCCGGACTCCCGCGAACCGGTCCCGGACCTTGTCGTGGAGCCTGCGAAACAGCTCTCGCCGAAGGTCGTAGGGGATGGCGTTCGGGTCGAGGTGCTCCACCAGCTTCCCCAGGGCCCGCGCTGCGGTGTCGCGGAGCTCCGGGTGGGGGTCCTCCAGGGCCTCGAAGAGGGCGGGAACGGCGCGGATCACCTTGGGGTCTTTGACCTTGCCCAGGGCGTAGAGGGCAAAGATCCGCACGTAGGGCTCCTCGGCTTCGCGGTAGGCGCAAAGCAGCGGCTCCACCGCTGCGTGCCCCATGCGCCCCAGGGCCGCGGCCAGGTGGAAGTGCACCTTGAGGTCGCTCTCGGCGAGGGCGTCGAGAATCGCGGGGATGGCGCGGGTGCGCTGGTCGGCCAGCAGGTGCTCGGCCTGCTCGAGAACCGGGACGAGCTCGGGGTGGTCCATCGGGTCGAGGTAGAAGAGGCTGATGATGCCGTGGACGGCTTCCTCGAAGTCCGGGCCATCCAGGTCCGGCAAGCGGTCGGCGAGACCCTCCAACCCCTGGAGAATGCGGATCTTGTCCTCGCTGCTCAGGTGGTCGAGCAGTGCCTTCATGACGGGTCTCCTCTCGGGTGGGGCCGGACCGGCGGGACGCCGCTTCTGTGCTGTCGATTCTAGCCGTTCTGCGAGCAGGGGCAAGCGGGCCCGTCGGCAGGGACTTCCCGCCTGCGCGGCAAGCGGGGTCCGGGGGGCACCCCCCGCCACGCAATCCGCAATCTTCTGACGATGACGAAGCGGCGGCGGGGAAGCGGGTGCCGCCCCCACAGGTCGCAACAGAACCCGAAGATCCCCGTGTTCGAGCAGGGTCAAGTATCCAGCGGAACCGGACGAAACGAGCGGCGTCCACGGAGGTTCCGCCATGGCTCCAGGAAGGCCGGCCCTCGCCGCTCGTCACCGGTTTCTGATCAAGCCCCGGTTGCAAGGCCGCCTGGCGGCCGGGCCGGTGTTCGCTCTGGCCGCGGTTCTGACGGGGGCCGGCTTCTGCCTCCAGCAGGTCCTGGTCCGGGGAGGCGCCGCGTCCCAACCCTTCGAAGCCGGTTGGCAGGTGCTCCCCCGGACCGTGCCGGGGGTCGTCGTGGCGGCTGCCGGAGTCTACGCCGTGGCCCTGGCGCTGTGGGTCTGGTGGCGCCACCGGGCGCTCCGGAGGGACCTGGATGGCCTGGCCGATTGGCTGGAGGGCATGGCGCGGGGGGAGGCCGCTGGGGCGCCGCCCCGCCTGGAGGACGCGGACGTGGCCGCCCTGGGGGGGACTCTCTTCCGCGCGGCGTGCGCCTTCTCGGGGGGGGAGGCGGACGTGGCCGCCAGGTACCGAGCGCTCACCGAGGCTCTCGCGTCGGTGGACGTCGGCCCGGACAGGGGCGAGGACAGCCTGCAGAGGGTGCGGCGGACCTGGGAGGACCTGCGGGAGGCCCATCCTCCTCCCCCCGGCCCCGAGGCGGGCCCCGCAAGCCGATCCCTCTAGGCCCAATACTGTTCACTTAGAAGCCATTCTGTGTCATCCTTTCCGCACACC